>NZ_MCGV01000001.1:1281648-1922472 GCF_001705235.1 Clostridium pasteurianum | reverse complement strand
GACGTCAAATCATCATGCCCCTTATGTCTAGGGCCACACACGTGCTACAATGGTGGGGACAAAAAGATGCGAAACCGCAAGGTTGAGCCAAACTCAAAACCCCATCCCAGTTCGGATTGTAGGCTGAAACTCGCCTACATGAAGCCGGAGTTGCTAGTAATCGCGAATCAGAATGTCGCGGTGAATACGTTCCCGGGTCTTGTACACACCGCCCGTCACACCATGAGAGTCGGCAACACCCGAAGCCCGTGAGGTAACCTTTTGGAACCAGCGGTCGAAGGTGGGGTTGATAATTGGGGTGAAGTCGTAACAAGGTAGCCGTAGGAGAACCTGCGGCTGGATCACCTCCTTTCTAAGGAGTCGACGTGGAAATGTAATTTCCACGAAGGTTTTTAATTCTCTGTTTAATTTTGAGAGCTTAATTCTCTCTAATGTACTTTGAAAATTGCATAGTAATGAATAAGAGTAATACTCTAAAGCAAGGCAAAGTTAATTCTTTGTTGTTTGAATTTAAATATATTTACTTAAGGTCAAGCTACAAAGGGCGCATGGTGAATGCCTTGGCACTAGGAGCCGAAGAAGGACGTGATAAGCTGCGATAAGCTTTGGGTAGGCGCAAATAGCCTGTGAACCAAAGATTTCCGAATGGGGAAACCCCCATGGATTGTATCCATGGACTGTATACTGAATTCATAGGTATATAGAGGTAAACCCGGGGAACTGAAACATCTAAGTACCCGGAGGAAGAGAAAGAAAAATCGATTTCCTTAGTAGCGGCGAGCGAAAGGGAAAGAGCCCAAACCGGAAACTTGTTTCCGGGGTTGCGGGCAGATCATTAAAGCTTTATATCTTAACCGAAGATTTCTGGAAAGTTAAACCGTAGAAGGTAAAAGTCCTGTAGGTAAAAAGAGAAAAAAGCCCGATCTGTTCCAGAGTACCACGAGACACGTGAAACCTTGTGGGAAGCTGGGAGGACCACCTCCCAAGGCTAAATACTACCTAGTGACCGATAGTGAAGCAGTACCGTGAGGGAAAGGTGAAAAGAACCCCGGAAGGGGAGTGAAATAGAACCTGAAACCGTGTGTCCACAACCGATCAGAACACATTAACGTGTGATGATGTGCTTTTTGTAGAACGAGCCAGCGAGTTACGGTATGCAGCAAGGTTAAGCACTTAAGGTGCGCAGCCGAAGGGAAACCAAGTCTTAATAGGGCGCATAGTTGCATGCTGTAGACCCGAAACCGGGTGACCTATCCATGGTCAGGGTGAAGCGGAAGTAAAATTCCGTGGAGGTCCGAACCACAATGGTGTTGAAAAACCATGGGATGAACTGTGGATAGGGGAGAAATTCCAATCGAACTCGGATATAGCTGGTTCTCCTCGAAATAGCTTTAGGGCTAGCGCTGTGAATGAGTACCGGAGGTAGAGCACTGAATGAGGTAGGGGCTGACAACAGTTACTGAACTTTATCAAACTCCGAATGCTGGATACTTGAATCACAGTAGTCAGACTGCGAGTGATAAGATCCGTAGTCAAAAGGGAAACAGCCCAGATCACCAGCTAAGGTCCCAAAGTATAGATTAAGTGGTAAAGGATGTGGGATTTCTAAGACAACTAGGATGTTGGCTCAGAAGCAGCCATACATTAAAAGAGTGCGTAATAGCTCACTAGTCAAGAGATCCTGCGCCGAAAATGTCCGGGGCTAAAATCTAACACCGAAGCTGTGGACTTGTACTATGTACAAGTGGTAGAGGAGCATCCTGCATGGGTTGAAGTCGTACCGTAAGGAGCGGTGGACTGTGCAGGAGAGAGTATGCTGGCATAAGTAGCGAGAACTAAGTGAGAATCTTAGTGGTCGAAAACCTAAGGTTTCCTGGGGAAGGTTCGTCCGCCCAGGGTAAGTCGGGACCTAAGCCGAGGCCGAATGGCGTAGGTGATGGACAATCGGTTGATATTCCGATACCGCAAAACAACGTTATGAGAAATGGGATGACGCAGAAGGATAGGATATGCGTATGTTATTGGAAGTGCGCTTAAGCATTGAGGATGGAAAGCAGGAAAATCCGCTTTTCGTAAGTCTGGGATGTAATGATGAGGTAGTTTACTACCGAAATATCTGATTTCATGCTGCCAAGAAAAGTCTCTATCCAGGAGTTTTGTGCCCGTACCGCAAACCGACACAGGTAGGTGAGGAGAGAATCCTAAGACCATCGGAAGAATTGCTGTTAAGGAACTCGGCAAATTGACCCCGTAACTTCGGGAGAAGGGGTGCCTGCGAGAGCAGGTCGCAGAGAATAGGCCCAAGCAACTGTTTATCAAAAACACAGGTTTCTGCTAAAGCGAAAGCTGAAGTATAGGAGCTGACGCCTGCCCGGTGCTGGAAGGTTAAGGGGAATGCTTAGCGCAAGCGAAGGCATGAACTTAAGCCCCAGTAAACGGCGGCCGTAACTATAACGGTCCTAAGGTAGCGAAATTCCTTGTCGGGTAAGTTCCGACCCGCACGAATGGCGTAATGATTTGGGCACTGTCTCAACAGCAAATCCGGCGAAATTGTAGTGCAAGTGAAGATGCTTGCTACCCGCGATTGGACGGAAAGACCCCGTAGAGCTTTACTGTAGCTTAGCATTGAATTTCGGTATTGTCTGTACAGAATAGGTGGGAGACTTGGAAGCAGTTCCGTCAGGGATTGTGGAGTCACCTTTGGGATACCACCCTGACAGTACTGAGGTTCTAACCGGAGGCCATGAAACTGGTCACGGGACATAGCTAGGTGGGCAGTTTGACTGGGGCGGTCGCCTCCTAAAATGTAACGGAGGCGCCCAAAGGTTCCCTCAGCACGGTTGGAAACCGCGCGTAGAGTGCAAAGGCAGAAGGGAGCCTGACTGCGACACAAACAAGTGGAGCAGAGACGAAAGTCGGGCTTAGTGATCCGGTGACTCCTCGTGGGAGGGTCATCGCTCAACGGATAAAAGCTACCTCGGGGATAACAGGCTGATCTCCCCCAAGAGTCCACATCGACGGGGAGGTTTGGCACCTCGATGTCGGCTCGTCGCATCCTGGGGCTGAAGTAGGTCCCAAGGGTTGGGCTGTTCGCCCATTAAAGCGGCACGCGAGCTGGGTTCAGAACGTCGTGAGACAGTTCGGTCCCTATCCGTCGCGGGCGAAGGAAATTTGAGAGGAGCTGTCCTTAGTACGAGAGGACCGGGATGGACTGACCTCTGGTGTACCAGTTGTCTTACCAAAGGCACGGCTGGGTAGCTATGTCGGGACGGGATAAACGCTGAAGGCATCTAAGCGTGAAGCCCACCTCAAGATAAGATTTCCCATAACATAAGTTAGTAAGACCCCTGAAAGAACAACAGGTTGATAGGTCAGAGGTGTAAGAGTGGTAACATTTTAAGCTGACTGATACTAATAGGTCGAGGGCTTGACCAATAAAGAGTAAATATATAAGTTACTATGCAATTTTGAAAGCACATACAAGTTTCTTTACGAAACTTAACTTGTACTTGTTCCAAAATACTAGCTTCAAAGTATTATGGTACATGTGGAAGTTAGTAGTTGAGTAGAAAGCTTGACTTTCAAAAACAAAATGTAAATCCGGTGATCATAGCTTGGTTGCAACACCCGTTCCCATACCGAACACGAAGGTTAAGAACCAAAGCGCCGATGGTACTGCAGGGGTTGCCCTGTGGGAGAGTAGGTCATTGCCGGGTATTTTTGGCCAGATAGCTCAGTCGGTAGAGCAGAGGACTGAAAATCCTCGTGTCCCTGGTTCGATTCCTGGTCTGGCCACCAAAATACGGCGCTATAGCCAAGTGGTAAGGCAGAGGTCTGCAAAACCTTTACCCCCAGTTCAAATCTGGGTGGCGCCTCCATTTATTTAGTATCGGTAATTAAAATAACTTATGCATTAATTTTTTGTAAATTAGTGTATAAGTTATTTTTTATTTTAAATTATTGGTATTGGAGTTATATAGTATAATTACAAAGTATTTAAGAATTTACAAAGGAGGAAGTTTCATTGGAGAAGTATGATGTCCCATTTTTTAGAAAATCAAATTTGAAATTAGGTAAAAGCATAGGTTATTTATTTCTTATGTTACTCATGGCTGGTTTTGCAATTTTATTTTTATTTTTTATTATGAAAGATGATTTTATTATTGGACTACTTGGTGGATTATTTATGCTTGTATTAAGCGTATTTATTGCATATTTTCTTGTAACAGTAGTTATTTTAAAAAAGTTTTATATTGAAATTACATCAGAGTATATAAAATTTTCTTCACCATTTAAGTGTAAAATAGCTTATTGGGGAGAAATAGACAAAGCAGAAGCATATAAATATAATAAAAATGTTGCACTTGCAATATTACTTAAAAAAGATGTAAATAAAAAGAGATCTATATCCAGTAGCTTTAATTCATTAGTTGGTGTACCAGCGTATTCTTTTCAGATACCAATAATGTATTTTAATGATATAGATATTGTAAAACTATCATTAACTGTTGAAGATCAAATAAATAATAGTGAAGCTGTACAGAAAGATAATGATGATATTTTGAATGAAAACTCTGAGAAACAAGATAATAATATGGGTAAAGCAATATTAATTGCTTTATTAATTTGTGCCATTTCGAGTATTATTTATGGGCTTTCAATATATAAATTAGAAAAGAATTATATGGTTATACCGGTGTTTACCAGTATGCTTATTATTTCAGGCTTTAACAAATATTATATAGAAAAAATTTTTAATATAAATATAAGAATTTTATTAGGACTTATATGCCTAATTCAGGTTCCTATTGCTGTTATTATAGCGGCTATAGTTTCATTAGGTTTGGATTTTACAGCTAGTAATATGGTGAGTGTAATTATTGAATATTTTAGGTATACAACTAGTAATCCATTAAGTCAGATAGGAATTATAATTGTTGCAATTGTTTGCTTTTCTATCGGTGCATTTACTGGACGTACAAGCAAGTGATTAATTAATTTAAATGATTGAACAAAGAGTAAGAAGGTTTACCTAAAATTACGAACATTAAAATACAATAATAGAAAGGGAGCAGATATGCTTCTTTTTTTATTTAAATAGTCAATAAATTATGAAAAGTTTTGACTATATATGATAAAATGTATTTAAACAATTTAGAAGTTGGGGTGATGAATGCAGTGATACGTGAATATTTAAAAGACAATATTTTGGTTACAGATGGGGCTATGGGTACATACTATTCTAAAGTTACTGAAGATTATAATTCTTTTTGTGAATTTGCCAATATAGATAATCCTAATATAATATCCAATATTCATGGGGGATATATCAAGGCTGGAGCCAAATTGCTTAGAACAAATACTTTTTCAGCTAATACATTAACTCTTGATGTATCAAGGGAGAAACTAAAAGAAATAATTACAAAAGGGTATATGATAGCTAAAAAGGCGGCAGCTGGTAAGAATGTATTTGTTGCTGCAGATATTGGGCCAATAAATAGGTTCGAGATGGAGAAACCAATAGAGTATGTAATTGACGAATATAAGTTTATAGTAGATGTTTTTATGGATTTAGGTGCAGACATTTTTGTATTTGAAACATTGAGCAGTGCCGATTATTTGGAAAAAGTTTCTGAATACATAAAAAGTAAAAATAGGGATGCGTTTATATTAACTCAGTTTGCAGTTATGCAGGATGGATTTACAAGAGAGGGAATTAGCATAAAAAGAATTATAGAGGAGATTAAAGAAATAAAAAGCATAGATGCTTATGGCTTTAACTGCGGTTCAGGTCCAACACATTTATATAAAATTGTAAAGAATTTAAAGATAGATGGGGATATAGTATCTGTTTTACCTAACGCAGGATATCCAGAAATAGTTAATGAGCGTATGGTTTATGTAGATAATCCTGATTATTTTGCAGATAAAGTGGCAAGAATTAAAAACATAGGAGCAAAAATATTAGGAGGATGCTGTGGCACTACCCCTAAACATATAGAAAAGTTGGTTTCAAAACTTAACAGAAATTTTGGTGTATTAAATCATGATATCAAGGTAAAAGAAGAAAATACCATAAAAAGAATTAAAGAAAATAATAAATTTTGGGATAAATTACTTAATGGTGAATGCCCTGTTGCAGTCGAATTAGATCCACCTTTTGATGTTAATACAGAAAAGATTATGCATGCGGCTAGAGTGTGCAAGGAAAATGATATTGACCTAGTTACTGTTGCTGATTCACCAATGTCAAAGGTTAGAGTAGATTCAATTGCTATTGCAGCTAAAATTAAAAGAGAAATAGGTATAGATGCAATGCCGCATATGTGCTGCAGAGATAAAAATATAAATGCAATAAGATCGAGTCTTTTAGCTGCTCACATAGCAGGAATAAGAAATATACTTGCAATTACAGGAGATCCCGTTACCGGAATTGATAAAGTAAATACAAAAAGTGTTTTTAATCTTAATTCTTTTAAGCTTATGAATCTCATAAGTGGGATGAATAAGGAAGTTTTTAAAGGTGATGAGATAAGCGTAGGTGGAGCTTTAAATTTAAATGTGTTAAATAAAGAGCATGAAGTGGCCAGGATGAATAAAAAAGCGGAAAATGGAGGAAAGTTCTTTTTAACACAACCTATTTTTGAGGATAAAACTATTGATTTTCTATCAAATATGGGAAAGCATGAAGATGTGAAGATAATTGGTGGAGTTCTTCCATTAGTAAGTTATAGGAATGTTCAATTTATAAACAATGAGCTCTTTGGGGTTAATATTCCTGAAGAATATGTTGAAAGATTTAAACCTGATATGACGCGTGAGGAAGCAGAAGAAGTTGGTGTGAATTTATCAGTAGAGCTTATAAATAAAATTAAAAATTATGTGGATGGTATATATATTGTCACACCTTTTAACAGAATTGAAATGGTCATAAAAATATTAAAAAAGTCAGGAATGTGATTTTATGAAGGTTATAATTGATAGATTTGAAGGGGAATTTGCTGTTTGTGAAAAAGAAGATAGAAAGATGATTAACATTTTAAAGGATAAAATTCCCGAGGGGGCTAAAGAAGGAACTGTATTAAATTTACATGATAATGGTAAAATTGGAATAGATGTTGAAGGAACAGAGAGAAAGATAAAGGAAATAGAAAAGTTAATGAAGGATTTATTTAATTAGCGGTAGGTAAGCAACAGTATTTTGGAACATTAAATAAAGATCATAAGTCTAAGCTCCAAATTATAAAAATACTAAGAAATTTTAATAACTCGCTGAAAAGAAGCTCAGACAAATTAAAATTTTTAAGTCTTTTTATAATTTGGAGCAAGACTTATTGAGTTTTATTTAAATCGTTCCCAAAATACTGTTAATTCCCTTAGAATAAAGGCAAGGAAGATTTTCCTACGTTAACTCTTCGGAAAATCTGAAATTAAAATCCTATAATGCATTAATTTATATAAATGATAAATAATATAGATATGAAAGTAAATCAACTATTTAATCTATACAGTTCATGCTTAAAATTCCGTAGGTACGGAGGAATTTTTTCCTTGTTTTACTCCTAAATTAAAGTAACATTGATGAGGTAACGATTTAAAAAAATTCTAATAAATCTTGATGAAAAAGTCGTAAAATACTTAGAGTTTTTAATTTGTTTGAGCTTTGCGAGTTATTAAGAACTGTTAGTATTTTACGATTTTTTTATCTTAGCTTTATAGGATTTTTTTAATGTTACCTCATCAATGTTATTTTATACGACAACGGCTTCATTTATTTTTATGGTACCTTTATTTGCATCCATAAGAGTATAAGCTCCGATGGGTAAGGTTAATTTTGGGTAATCATGTCCGCTCATAAAGTTTGTTAAAGTAGGCTTGTTCAAACTTAAAATTTTATCTTGGAAAACCTCATCAAGGGTCAAGCTTCTTTCATAGTGAGGTAGAGTACAGTTTTTAAACTGACCTAATATAAAACCACTGCACTCATTGAGCTTGCCTGATAGTTCAAGATGTGTAAGCATCCTATCAAGTGCATAAGGTTCTTCATGGACATCTTCGATGAAAAGTATATTGTCTTTAAAGTCAACTTCATAGGGCGTTCCTAAAGTGTTACTTATTAATGATAAATTTCCACCAACTAAATGACCCTTAGCTTTGCCTTTTACAGCACAATTTAACTTAACTTCAGGAGGATTTGATATTTCGTAAGGAGCTATCCCTTTCATTATGGTGTTAAAAAATGATTCAACAGTATAGTTATCCTCAAAGCTAGAAGTAAACATAGGACCATGAAAGGTTATAAGACCTGTCCTAGAATAAAAACTATTTAAAAATGAAGTTATATCACTAAAACCTATGAATATTTTTGGATTGCTTTTTATTAGGTCAAAATCTATATATGGGAGAGTTCTCATGGATCCATAACCGCCGCGTGCACATAAAATTATGTCTACATCCTTATCTTTAAACATATCCATAATATCTTCTGCTCTATCTTCATCTTTTCCAGCAAGGAAACCTCGCTTATCATAGACATGTTTTCCAAGTTTAATTTTAAATCCCTTACTAGTAAAAAAATCCGTGGCATTTTTTATTGCATCGGATTTTTCGGGACTTGAAGGAGCAATAATTCCAATTGTACCTCCTAGTTCAAGCTTTTTTCCTATCAAATTATCACCTTCCATATTAAAAAGTATTTTTTTTATGCAAAATTATGCCTGTTAAGCATACTATTACTGCTATAATTGCGCATATTGCCCAAAATCCATACCTATAGGTTGCAAATGGTATTCCGGCTACGTTCATGCCGAATAAATTTGAAACCATCGTAGGAATTGCCAGTAGTATTGTTACTGAAGCTAAAAACTTAATTACTACACTTAAATTATTTGATATTATTGATGCAAAGGCATCCATTGTTCCGCTTAAAATATCACTGTATATGCTTGCCATTTCAATTGCTTGCTTATTCTCTATTATTACATCCTCTAGAACATCTTGATCTTCAGGATATTTTTGCATTATTTGTAACTTTAACATTTTCTCTAGAGTTATTTCATTAGATTTAAGTGAGGTTGAAAAATATACAAGAGACTTTTCAAGAGATAAAAGTTGAATTAGCTCCTTGTTTTTTAAAGATCTATGAAGGTGTTTCTCAACCATAACACTTTTTTTGTCTATTTGCCTTAAGTATAGAAGATAATATGTAGCTACCTTGTATAGTATTTGCAGTATAAATCTTGAACGCTTAAAGGAAAAAAATGTTTTGACTTTTCCGTCTATAAAATCTGTTAGTACCTTGCTATTTTTAAGACATATTGTTATTATTTCTTTTTCTGTATGTATTATAGCAAGTGGATAAGTGTCATAAGATAAAGAGTTATCTTCCATTTCAGTGAAAGGTATATCTACAATAATTAAAATATTATTATCTTCTATTTCAAGTCTTGAAGTTTCCTCATCATCCATAGCGGCATTTAAAAAATCCATTGGTACATTTGTTTTTTTCTGTATTAAAGTGAGTTCTTGCTTAGTTGGGGCTGTTACGTCTATCCAGCAGCCGGGTTCAATATTTTCAAGCCTCTCAATTTTTGATGGATTATTAAGGTCCATGCTTTTATAAATGGATATCATGCTTAATGGTCCTGCACAAAGCTCAAAGTCTTTATACAGTTCCTCCCTTCTTTTAATCAAATTTATAATTATAAGTATATTATAACTGTTAAAGGGTTTAGAATTCAATTCATAAGTTTTTATTTGTGAGTTAATTCACTTTTGGCTTCAAATAATAAATTTTTATTTTCGATTAAATCGAGGGCAGTAAAGGCTAAAGCTTTTGCGGATTTCATGAAAGTATCATGAGCATAGTGAGTTATAGTTTCATCAGCAAATCTTTTTGTTCCGTATTTTATTGAAGAATCTTCTGTTATTGACACATATGGGTGTATACATGGTATTGAGTGACTGACTATACCCAAATTGAGGCATGAGTAAATGTTATTAACCCCATCTATATTTATTATTCCATTTTCCTTTAAATTATGAGAGAAAAGCCTTGAAATTGTACAACTTGTTATTAGCTCTTTACAGGGAACGTCTGTTAAATGATATTCATAATTTATATTTAGTAGAGAACTTAAAACTTTTACAAAATCCTTAATCTTGCTAGCCAGTTCCATAATATCTTTTGAAGATGCAGATCTTATAGAAAAGGTTATTTCTGAACTTTTTGAATTTAAGTCTGTCGAACTTGATAGATTCAGATTATCTATAATACAATTATGATCTAGATTATTTATCAAAGCATTCAGGGTATTAAAGGTAATTAAAGATGTATTAAGGCATGGAGAGACATTCTTTAAATCCATAGAAGTATCATTTGCCTCAAATTTAAATTGAATTGGGAGTGTTGCCATTGAGCTTCCACTTTGTGCGGTTACAACGTGAGGTTGAACTGCTAAAACTGCATCTATGTCGTTAAAGGTTCCCTGCTTGAACATTGTTGTTTTTGAGCCATGCAATATTTCACCGGGGCAACCAAGAACTATACAGGTTCCACTAACTTTGGAAATTATTTTTGAAAGCATAATTGCAGCAGCGATAGATATTGTAGTTTTACCGTTATAACCATATATGTGCCCTGAATTCTCATCAGCATCATATTCACATATAAAACATATCTTTGGATGACCTTCTCCTAATTTAGCTAAAAATGAAGTTGGTATGTTTAGATAGTTTTTAGAGACATTAAAATTATAGTCTTGTAAAAGTTTAATTATGTAGTTATATGATTTATATTCATGAAAGCTTTTTTCAGGATTATCATGCAGGTATTTTGTAAGGTCAAAAAGTCTATTTTCAATTGTGCTCAAAAATGAAATCATTTCCTGTTTCAATTTTATTCACTCCTCTTTTAGTGTGTAATAGAATTTATGCATTGTATTTAGTATTTACTTAAAAATAAAAATATATTAAAAAAATATGTTGGACAAAATAAAATTACGGGACATTGTGAATAATATATAATATACTGGTTTCTTTGTATGGGAGGTGTGATTTATGAAAAGGGAGTGTATTATATGCAGAAAACCTCTAAAAGATGGTATAATAATAAAGGGCAAAGGTATTTGTAAGAACTGCGAAAAGAGATTAATAAATCTTGAGTGTGGAAATGATTTTTATGAATATTATAAAAACCGTATAAAAATAGGAATAATTAACAATTTGGGAGAAAAGTATAAAAATGGAGTTAGTAAATGCATAAAAAATCCATGATCAGGAGAGTGAAACACTATTGTCTAAGGTACCAATTTTAGATGGAATGATGAAGTATATAAATAAAAAAAATAGTTTGTTTTGTATGCCAGGACATAAAGGTGGAGAGGGATTTTTAGCTACAGAAAAAGGTAGATGGTTATACGAAAATATTGTAAAAATAGATTTAACCGAAGTTGATGGACTTGATAATTTTCATGCTCCACATGGAATTATAAAGGAAGCTGAAGAAAAGCTTAGGGATTTGTATAAAAGCAAAAAATCATATTTTCTTGTGAATGGAAGTACAAGTGGCAATCTTATCATGATATTTTCATGTTTTAATGAAGGAGATAAGGTAATAGTGGAAAGAAATTGTCACAGGTCTATCTTCAATGGAATTGTGCTAAGAAAACTTAATCCTGTATATATAAGAAACTATTTCAATGATGATATGAATGCTCCTTTGTCTATTGATGAGGAGTATTTTTTGAGAATTATAAAGGAAAATAAGGATGCAAAGGGGATAATAATAACCTATCCAAATTATTATGGTGTATGTTGTGATTTAAAGAACATAATAAATGAAGCAAGGAAATACAATATGAAGGTTTTAGTTGATTCTGCACATGGAGCTCATTTTGGAATAAGTGACAAATTACCACAAAGTGCTGTTAAGCTAGGTGCCGATATGGTAGTTATGAGTTCTCATAAGACTTTGCCAAGCTTAACACAAACTGCATATTTACATTTATGTACTGATAGAATAGATGTAAGTAAAGTAGATTTTTACACGAGTGCATTTTTAAGTACAAGTCCTTCATACATATTCATGAGTTCTATGGACTATGCAAGATATTACCTAGACGAAAAGGGAAAACAGGATTATGATAATCTTGCAGATTTATGCACGGAGTATTCTAAGAAGATAAGTGATATTAAGGGACTACATGTTTTAAATAGTAATGATTTAAATGTGAATGGAAAAACACTTGATTTTGACGTTACTAGATTAGTAGTTAATGTTTCTGAAGGGCTTAGTGGTTTTAAGCTGGATGAATATTTAAGAAAAAATCATATACAACCTGAGATGTGTGATGAAAGAAATGTAGTTTTAATATGTTCGCCTTTTAATGCAGAGACGGAGCTTAAAAATTTATATGATGTGCTTAGAAGATGCAATGTTGTAAAATTAAAGAATAATAAAAAGGAAGTAGTTATTTCATCTATACCAGAAAGTAAGCTTAATCCGTATGAAACTCTAAATGCGAGTTATAAAAAAGTGAAATTGGAAGACAGTAGGGGCAAGGTGTCTAAAAGTGCTGTGGTGCCTTATCCGCCTGGTGTTCCTATAATTATGCCCGGAGAAGTATTTAACTTAGATGTTATTAAGGATATTAAAAAATGTATTGAAAATAATGTGGAAGTATTAGGAGTAAAAAATAACGGTAAAGATATTATAGTAGATGTTATCTGTAAAGATTAAATAGCAAATTGGAGGAAAATATGAGTAAAATATTTTGTCTACTTGGTAAAAGTAGTTCAGGAAAAGATACTGTATTTAAAAAACTTAGAGGAGATGAAACTTTAAAGTTAAAGCCAATTATACCGTATACTACACGGCCTAAAAGAGATAAAGAAACTGATGGAGTTGAATATTATTTTATAAATGAAGATGAGCTTAAGGAGTACGAGCAGAAAGGTAAGATAATAGAAGAGAGAATATATGATACCGTAAATGGAAAATGGCATTATTGTACTATAGATGATGGACAAATCATATTTGAAACTTATAATTATTTGCTTATAACGACTCCAGAAGCCTATAAAAATATAAGAAATTATTTTGGAGAGGATAAGGTAGTTCCATTCTATATTAATGTAGAAGATGGTGCCAGACTCGAAAGGGCGCTTAGACGTGAAAGGCACCAGTATAAACCCAATTATGAAGAGATGTGTAGAAGGTTTTTAGCTGATAGTAGTGATTTTAGTGAAGAGAAGTTAAGAGAATGTGGAATAAAAAAATATTATGATAATTATAAGCTTAGTAAATGTGTAAAAGAAATAAAAAATGATATAATTCTAAATATTGCGAAGCAATAGTATTTTGAAATATTAAATAAAACTCATAAGTGTAAGTTCCGAATTATAAAAATACTAAGACATTTTAATAACTCACATATGATAAGAGTGCTTTTATATGGTTAAGAAGGATAATGGGCAAAGCCCAAACCTCGCATATGATAATACTCAAACAAATTAAAATTTCTAAGTCTTTTTATAATTTGAAACAAGACTTATTGAATTTTATTTAAACCGTTCCCAAAATACTATTACTTTGCTAAAAATAAAAGCAAGGTGAATTTTTCTCAGCTTCCCTACGAAAAATACATTAACATATTTAAAAATCAGATAATATAGATATCAGAATAATTTGCAATATTTTAATATTATGCATTAAAGAAATCGTAGTATTTACCTTAAAATGTGATAAAATAAATGTAATAAAAGTTTTATGTGTTGTGAGGGAGGGGTAAAAATGAAATTAATTATATGTATAGTTCAGGATGATGACGCAGGTGATCTGATTGATGTTTTAACTGATAAAGGTTTAAGAGTTACAAAACTTGCTACGACAGGTGGATTCTTAAAATCAGGAAATACAACCCTTATGATAGGTGTAGATGAAAAAGACGTTGATGATGTCATAAAGTCAATAGAAGATGTATGTAAAACGCGTCAGCAGGTTGTAACATCTCCTTCTCCAGTTGCAGGCTCTACAGGTGTGTACGTACCGTATCCAATTGATGTAGAGGTTGGAGGGGCTACTATATTTGTAGTTGATGTAGATAAATTTATTAAGATTTGATAGAGGAAGAGTTTCTATGAAATTTGAAGAGATACTTGGACATGAAGAAATTAGAAAACAGTTTGATAGTTTAATTAGTAATGGTAAACTTTCACATGCAATTATATTATGTGGTGAGGATGGAATAGGAAAAAGCCTTATAGCTAAGGAAATTGCTGCGAAAATTTTAAATAAGAATGAAATAAAGGAATATGCGGACTTAATTGAGTGGAAAATATTAAAGGGTAAAAAAAGCATATCTGTTGATCAAGTCAGAAATATAATAGAAGAAGTAAATAAAAAACCTTATGAAGGCAATAATAAAATAATAGTGGTTCATGACATGGATTATATGACAGTTCAAGGACAAAATGCTTTTTTAAAAACAATTGAAGAACCACCAAATGGCGTATATATAATTCTATTGTGCCAGTTTCAAGGTAAAGTCTTAGATACTGTAAAATCAAGATGCCAAGTTTTTAATTTGAAAAGACTTAGCGAGACAGATATGAAGAAATTTATATATAAGAAATATAATATTACAAATGATGAGAAAATCAGGACTATATTGGCTTTTAGCGACGGTGTTCCGGGTAAAGCAGATGAATTTTTGACAGATGAATCATTGAAAGCTATAAGAGATATTACTATAGATAGTATTTTGAATATAAAAAAGATAGGTTCAAAGTCAATAATAGACTATTCATATAAATTTTCAGAATATAAAAATTTATGGCGTGAGGTTTGTAACTGTTTTCTTTCTTATGTAAGGGATGCTCTTATATATAAAGAAACGGGAAATAAAAAGCTAGTAATAAATCTTGATAAAATGGAAGACATAAAGAAAATAGCTGCTCAATTTTCGATGAAGCAGTTAAATAAAATAGTAGAAGCAATAGATTACGGTCAATTCAATTTAGAAAGCAATGTCAACATGCCTTTGACTTATGTTGAAATGTTGTTTAAAATACAGGAGGTCTAAATATGGTAACAGTAGTTGGAGTAAGGTTTAAAAAGGCCGGAAAGATATATTATTTTTCTCCTGGTGATCTCCATATAAATAAGGGAGACGATGTTATTGTTGAAACAGCGAGAGGGATTGAATATGGAACATGTGTTATAGGTTTAAAAGAAGTAAGTGAAGATACCATAGTTTCTCCACTTAAAAATGTCATAAGAGTAGCAACACATGAAGATAATATACAATACAAAAATAATAAAAACAAAGAAAAAGAGGCATTTGGGATTTGCCTTAATAAAATAAAGAAGCATAACCTTGTAATGAAGCTTATAGATGTAGAATATACATTTGATAATAATAAAATAATATTCTATTTTACAGCAGAAGGAAGAGTTGATTTTAGAGAACTTGTTAAAGACTTAGCATCAGTTTTTAGAACTAGAATTGAGCTTAGACAGATAGGAGTAAGAGATGAAGCGAAAATGATAGGTGGTTTTGGTGTGTGTGGCAGGCCTATGTGTTGTGCACTTTACCTTGGAGATTTTGCACCTGTATCAATAAAGATGGCAAAGGAACAGAGTTTGTCACTTAATCCATCTAAAATTTCAGGGGTATGTGGTAGATTAATGTGCTGTCTTAATTATGAGCAGGAAACTTACGAAAGTATAAGGAAGAGAATGCCTAAGATTGGCTCTATAGTAAGCACAAAAGAGTATGGAAATGTAGAAGTTACAGGTAACAATATAATAAAGGAAACGATTAAAATTAAGTATACAGCAGATAAGGAACAAAATGTATGCGAAGTTGAAGTGCCAGTTAAGGATGTAAAGCTTGTGTCAGGTTCATATGAAGGAAATGTAGATGAATCACAAATAAAACTTGAACTTCAAGATGCAGATTCCAAAGAAGTAAAGGAACTCTTTAAAGCTGATTAGGAGGCACTTTTAGGATGAAGTCTATTTTAAAAATAAGTAATATGAATACTTCAAGTGATATAACAAAAGTTAGAAATTCTATATCAAGAAATGAAGGAGTAATTGCTTTTTATATAGATAAAGAAAAATTGCAAGTTGAAGTAATATACGATGATAAACTTCTAAATCTAGAAGATATGATTGATTCTATAGAAAAATTAGGCTATATAATAATCTGAATATGTAAATTATTGTTTTATACAAATTATATAAAATTGTTTGAAATTTATCAAAATCATGTTACAATGGACATGTAGTAATATCGCCTAAGTGTAAGGAGGTGTGTTTTAGTATGGCATATAAAATAACAGATGCTTGCGTTAGCTGTGGTACATGTGCTTCAGAATGTCCAGTTAGTGCTATAAGCCAAGGAGATACTCAGTTTGTAATTGATGCAGATACTTGTATTGAATGTGGAAACTGTGCTAATGTTTGCCCAGTAGGAGCTCCAGTTCAAGAATAAATAAAAATAATTAAAAAGTTCGCATACATAAATAAATAGGATGCGGACTTTTTAATTTCTAAGGATATAATTAATTAATAATTTGTGGTAAATACTCAAAATTCTTTTATTAATAAGTTTTAAGATAATTGTAAATTAATTAGAGAGGCATACGATAATATATATGAGTTGCTTATTTGAAATAGATATTTTATTATACATATAAAGTTAAAAGAGTTTTTTAATTGACCGGTATTAAGGAGGAGAATGGTTTGGAGAGTATTATATTTATGTTAGTGGCATTTGCATCAGTTATAGGAGGGTTTATTATTGATGAAGGTAATCCAATAAATCTTCTAGGGCCTGCACCAGCACTAATAGTTATTGGAGGAACAATAGGAGCGGTATGTGCGTCAACTCCAATTGGTGACATAAAAAAACTGGGCAGTGCTGTTAAAATGGCATTTAAAAAACCAAATATTGATTTACCTGAACTTATAGGATATTTTAAACAGATAGCATTTAAGACTAGAAAAGAAGGTTTACTTAGCATAGAGGAAATGATATCTGGAGATGACGTAGATCCTTTTATAAAGAAGGGACTTCAAATGGTAGTTGATGGTATAGAGCCACAAACAGTAAAGGAAACGCTTGAATTAAGTGTTGACCTTATAGATGAGAGACATAAAGTTGGTATAGGTATAATGGAGATGGCCGGCGGATATTCACCTACACTTGGAATTATAGGTACTGTTTGTAGTCTGGTTGTTGTTCTTGCTAATCTAGGCAGTGATACATCACAAATTGGAAAGTCAATATCATCTGCATTTATAGCTACTTTATACGGTATAAGTTGTGCTAACTTAATATATTTCCCTATAGCTAATAAATTAAAGAGATATAATAATATTGAAATGCAAGAAAAGAATTTAATAATAGAAGCAATACTATGCATACAGGAAGGTATAAATCCTAATACCCTTGATGAAAAGTTAAAAGGATTTTTGGACAAGAAGGAACTTGAGAGATATGAAAGCATGAGTGGAAAAGAGGGTGAATAAATTTGAAAAAAAAGCAGCAGGCAGAAAAGGATAACTCCGAACGTTGGATGCTTACATATTTGGATTTAATAACCCTTCTTATGGCGTTCTTCGTAGTCCTATATGCTTCAAGTACAATTAATAAACAAAAATTTCAACAGGTTGCTGAGTCACTCAGAGTTGCTTTTAATGGAAGCGGTAAATCTGTTGTAGGCGAAGATGATGCTGTTGATATAAAATCGAGTAAAAATTATGTCACACAAGAGGCTAGTAAAGACAACGCTTCCGCGGAAAAGGCAGAGGAAAATAAATTAAAGGACGTAAAACAAAAAATTGATCAATATGTAAAACAGAATAATATGCAGGGCAGTGTTAGTACTAATCTTGAAGAAAAAGGATTAGTAGTTAGTATAGTTGATACACTTATGTTTGATGAAGGAAAAGCCGATGTAAAACCTGATTTCCAAAATAAACTTGTTTCAATAGGAAATATATTAAAAACTATTAATAATTACATAAGGGTTGAAGGACATACAGATAATAAGCCTATACAAAATTCACTCTTTCGCTCAAATATTGAATTAGGTTCTGCTAGAGCTAATAATGTTGAGCATATTTTGATAGACAATGCTAAAATACCTGATATTCAAATGTGTACAGTAAGTTATGCGGCAACAAGACCGGTATCAGATAATAATACTGATGCTGGAAGAGCACAAAATAGGCGAGTTGATATTGTAATATTGAATAGTAAGTTTAATGCTGTTGAGCAAGAAAGTAAGTAGTAATTTTAAGAAATAAATGGTTACAGAGTTAACATATTTAAGGGTTTGCAAGTTTAGTTTGATGTATGTATAAATCAAATTAAATTTGTAAACCCTGTGTTTTTGTAGAAAAAATATTTAGAGTGTAATATAATTAAAGCAGTTTAAAATAATTTAGGAGTGAAGTACATGAGCTTAGTTAAACTAGATGAGACACTCGATGATTTGCAAATAGAAAATATACATATAATACAGAAGAAAAGTGGATTTAGATTTGGTGTAGATGCTGTTTTACTTGCAAACTATGCTAAAGTAAAGAAAAATCAAACAGTCATCGATTTATGTAGTGGTACAGGTATAATACCATTTATTATAGAAGGTAAAGAGTCACCGGGTTTTATTACGGGGATTGAAATACAAGAAGACATGGTGGAAATGGCCAGCAGGACAGTTCTGTACAATAAATTCCAAGATAAAATGAAATTTATTAATGAGGATATTAAGAATGTGGAGTTTTTAAAGAGTATAAAAAGAGCTGATGTTGTAACGGTAAATCCACCCTATAAACTAAAGAATTCTGGAATTGTAAATAGTTTTGACAAAAATGCAATTGCACGTCATGAGATATGCTGTACTTTGGAGGATGTTATTAAAGCTGCTAGGATTGTGCTAAAGGATAATGGAAGACTATTTATGGTTCATAGACCAGAAAGACTTGCAGATATTCTTTGTTTAATGCGAGAATATAAAATTGAGCCAAAATCCATAAAAATGGTATATCCTAATACTAAAAAACCGCCTAATATACTCCTAATAGAAGGTCAGCGTGATGGGGGAAAGTTTTTAAAATGGGAAAAATCCTTGTATATACATAAGGATAACGGAGATTATACGGAAGAATTAAATGAGATATATGGAAGGTAGGAAATTATTATGAGTGGAAAGTTGTTTTTAGTTGGAACACCTATAGGAAATTTGAAGGATATAACTCTTAGGGCCTTAGAAGTTCTTCAAAATTGTGATGCTGTTGCAGCGGAAGATACAAGGCAGAGTTTAAAACTTCTAAATCATTTTAATATAAAAAAACCACTAATAAGTTATCATAAATTTAATGAAAAAGATAGAAGCCCTGAGTTACTTAATATGGTTAGAAGCGGAAAAAACATAGCATTAGTAACAGATGCTGGGATGCCAGGTATTTCTGATCCAGGAAGTGTTGTTGCGGAGGAATGTATAGAAAATAATGTTGAGTTTGAAGTTATACCTGGACCAACTGCACTCATAACAGCGTTAGTATATTCTGGACTTGATACTTCGAAATTTTTATTTAGAGGCTTTTTACCTAAAGAGACTAAGGATAAGAAGCAAATTATCGAAGAAGTTAAAAATGCAAGAGAAACTTTGATATTTTATGAAGCACCTCATAAGCTTCTTAATACTTTGAAATTCTTACTTGATAATTTGGGAAACAGGAAAATATCAATATGCAGAGAGCTTACTAAAATTCATGAGGACATAAAAAGAATTACATTAGAAGAAGCAGTTAAATTGTATGAAAACGGAAAGCCTAAGGGGGAGTATGTACTAATCATTGACGGAAAAAGTGAAGAAGAAATATTAAAAGAAAAATTATCTGAATGGGAAGATATAAGTATTAAAGAGCATATAATTAAATATATAGATGAAGGATTATCTAAAAAAGAAGCTGTAAAAAAGGTAGCAAAGGATAGAAATATTCCTAAATCAGAGGTATATAAATATTCAATAGACATAAAATAATTTATATTTCTCTAATACACTTGAATAATCTTTTTATTGTTAGGTATGCTTTTAAAAACTTAAATATAGTATTAAACATCTATGTTGTAAATTAAGCAAATTTAATGTTATAATATAAACAATATGATAAAATAAAATAAAAAGTTGTATAACTTTTTTTTTTAGGGCAAAGCTGAAAATATTTACATTCTAATTAAGGGGGAGATATATAGTGCACAAGAAAATAGCAATGATTGTAGTTGCGTTAGGTGTAATAACATCTATGGGAACTACTACCGTCTTAGCGACACCACTAGATGATAGTCAGGCAAAATACAACCAATCACATGAGAGTGTGCTTCAGTTAGAAGATAAGATCCAGCAAATGGACAACAAAATTGAAAACATTATGAATGACCGTGATAATAATAGCAAAAAAATAGACCAAGCACAGAAGGACATAGATCAAGCACAAAAGGACATAGGAACAGCTAAAGAAAATATAAAAGAGGAAAAAGATAAATTTGGTGAAAGAATGAGAGCATTATACATAAGCGGAAGTAATCAAAGTTACATAGACATTCTTCTTAAATCCAAAAGCTTTAGCGATATGTTAGCAAGGGTAGAAGCTATAAAGCAAGTTACAGATTATGACAATAAACTTATTGGTGAATTAAAAGATTCACAAGATAGAGTACAAGCTAAGAAAGATAAAATTGTGTCGGAAAAGGAAAAGCTTGTTGCTTTAAATAAAGAAAATGATTCTAAACTTAAGCAGATCAATGACGACAAGGCTAAAGAGAACGTTGTCGTAGCTCAAGCAAAAGCACAGGAAAGCAAAGATGCATCTGCTCTTAAATCTCAGCAGGATGCACAAAATGCAATAAAGGCATCAGCACAGGCTAAGCTTTTAGCAGATAATAAAACTACTACTACTAGTAATAGTAGTAAGCCTATACCAAGAGGCGGCGGAAACTTTACTGACATTGTAAGTTTTGCAGAGCAATTCTGTGGTGTTCCATATGTGTCAGGCGGAACATCGCCAGCTGGATTCGATTGTTCAGGCCTTGTACAGTATGTATATGCTCATTTTGGAGTTAGTCTTCCAAGGACTACATATGATCAAGTAAATGTGGGAACTACAGTTAGTTTAAATAGTTTACAGCCAGGTGATTTACTATTCTTTGGAAGCGCATCAGCACCACATCACGTTGCTATGTATGTTGGTGGTGGACAGATGATAGAAGCACCTCATACTGGAGCATTTGTAAGAGTTACATCAGCTAATAGGGGAGATCTTAGTATAGCTAAAAGAGTAAGATAAAATTGAAAAATAAAAGGGCGCAATTTATTGTTGCCCTTTTATAATTTAAATTTTGTATAGAAGGGGAGAAGTGGAATGCATAAAAAATTTTTAACTGCACTTGTAGCATTGAGTGTTGTAGTGACTTGTAGTGGCAATGTATTTGCGAGCCCACTTCAGGATCAATATAATCAAAGCTTACAGCAGTATGAAAATGCACTTAAAGGTGTACAAGATATAGAAGGCAAAATATCAGTATTAGACAATCAAATAGGACAGCTTAATGAGAGTATGGCAGGTACCGATAAGAAAATAGCTCAAAGTCAGTCAAATATTGATGCAACACAGAAAAAAATAAATGAAACTAAGAGTGATATTAGCAGTGAACAGGAACTTTATGGTCAAAGATTGCGTGCTATGTATGTAAATGGTACTACTACGCAGTATATGGATGTTATTTTAAATAGCAAAAATTTTAGCGACCTTATTTCGAAAATAGATGCAGTTAAAAGTGTAGCGGATTATGACAAGCAGATTATTACAAATTTTAAAACACAGCAGGATGATGTAGAAAAACAGCAGAAGGTTTTATCAGATGAAAATGGTAAACTTCAAGCACTTCAAAATGAAAATAAAAAGAAATTAAAAGATTTAAATGATAAAAAAGCCCAAGAAGACAAGCTTATAGCAGATGCTAAGGCGGAAGAAGCAAAGCACAGTGGCGAAATGCAAAAGATTCAGCAGGCTATGGATGCTGAAAAGAAGAAGATAGAAGCTTTAAATGTTCCTACTAATGTTACTGCAAAGCCTTCAACTTCATCATCACAAGGGTCTTCTGGAGGAACAAATGGAGGCACTATATACACCGGTGTAACCGGAGAGGCTATAGTTAGTTATGCAAAGAATTTTCTAGGAGATAAATATGTTTGGGGTGCAAAAGGACCTAATGAATTTGATTGTTCTGGGCTTGTTTGGTATGTATATAAACATTTTGGTATTACATTAGGCGAAGATACATATTCGCAAGTTAATGATGGAGAAGCTGTCACTGGTTCACTTCAACCGGGTGATTTGGTGTTCTTTTATCCATCAGCTAAAGGACCTGATCATGTTGGAATTTATGTAGGAGATAATGCTTTTATACAAGCACCTCATACTGGTGATGTTGTTAAAATTTCACCGTTATATCCAGGTTCATATTGTGCAGCGAGGAGAATATTACATTAATAAAAACATATAAAATAAATAGACTGTCTTTTAAGACAGTCTATTTATTTAAGGTGATTTTTTAGAAAATGCATTTAAATTATAGGGGATTATAAATTAGTTATCCTATAATTTATTTGAGTTTAATATGGTTAAAACATTATCTACCTTCTTTTAATTCCTGAAGACAATGTTTACAAATATTTTTACCTCTGTAATTAACAACATCACTTGCATCTCCGCAGAAAATACAAGCTGGTTCATATTTCTTTAAAATAATCTGTTCTCCATCTACATAAATTTCTAAAGCATCTTTTTCTGCTATATTTAGAGTCCTTCTTAATTCTATAGGTATTACAATTCTACCTAATTCGTCTACTCTTCTAACTACTCCTGTTGATTTCATTTCAAATTCCTCCTTAAATTACATCATCCGACAAACATTGCAATTAAATAATAACAAATATTACATTAAAAGTCAATGAATAAATTATAATGTTTTAAATATAGTTACATTTTTTTTAGTAACTTCCATCTAATAGATAATATACTACCATATAATTGAAAAGTCAATGCTTTTTTTATATTAATACAAAATTTTTCCATGCCCTCAAAGCTAGAAATATCAATGTAAATGAAAAAATTTAAGTGATATATAGTACAAATTACTGTAAAAAGTAGCTATTAGTTGGAATATGTCAATATTAAAATACGTTACAAAACAAAAAAGTAATTATATGGTTTAATCTTGGCAAGATGTCGAAAAGTCAGTTAAAAAATATAAATAGGAAAATTAGTTTTTCGACTTATTATGTATATCATTAAAAGCAAAATGATATAATTATTTAAGAGGTGATTACTGTGAGAGAAATTATAAAATTAGTAAAAAGCATAATCTGTAATACAGATATACAAGCATATTTAGTTGGTGGATATATAAGAGATAAACTTATTAATATAAAAAATGAGCCTAATGATTTAGATATAGTTTTATCAGGGAATATAGAAAAAGTGTTAGATGTATTTCAAGAGAAGGGGTTTAAAGTATTTGTACTTAGAGGTGAATGTAATATTTATAGAGCTACTTTAAATAATTATGTTGTAGATATATCTGAAATGAAAGGACAAAGTATAGAAGAAGATTTGCTTAAAAGAGATTTTACTGCAAACGCTATAGCATTAGATTTAAGAAATAATAAGATTATTGATCCACTAAAAGGTAGGCTGCATATTAAAAGAAGAATTCTTCAATCAGTAGATGAAGATAGTTTTAAGGACGATCCAGTAAGAATACTTAGAGGCATAAGATTTTATATAAAGTATGGTATGCATTTTAGTGGATATACCGAAGAATATATAAGATCAGAAGCAAAAAATATATTGAAGTTTCCTGCAGATAGAGTACTAGATGAATTTATCCATGGTATACATGATGATGAAAATGGAATCTTTTTTGAAGTTATGGATCAATACATGGTTCTAAAAAATATATTACCGTACATGGAGGAGTTAAAAACAGTAGGAAAATGTAAATATCATTTGGTAGATGCGTTCACACATATGAATACTGCATATCATGTATTTAAAGATCTTCAAAAGGGAATTATGCAGGTTAAGAATTTAGACATCGAAATATTTAACAAAAAAATAGGCATATATGATGAAAGTGATTATTTAGCATTTGCAACATTTGTTCATGATATAGGTAAATATGTAAGCTATAAAAAAGAAGAAGATAAGGTAAGTTTTAAGGGGCATGATGAGAAAGGGTTTGAAATTATTGAAAAAGTATGCGACAAATTAAAGTTTCCGGGCGATGCAAAAAAAATGGTATGTTCAGTTGTTAAAAATCATATGTATCCACTCATGCTTTTTAAATTGGATAATAGTAATCTGAAATCAAAAACTTATGATTTCTTTGTAAAGTTTAATAAGTATGTTCCATATATTATAACGGCATCATTTTGTGATGTTTATGCAACTAAAATGTATATGGATGCTCAGAAGGATAAAGATAAATTTAAAGAATTTATTTCAGATTTAATTAATACTTATGAAAACTTTTGTGATGTAAAAAATAAAAGGTTAATAGATGGAAATGATTTAAAAGAACTTGGTTTTAGTGGACAAAGAATCGGTCAAGTAATTAAGGAACTTGATAAGCAGATTTATTTAGGAAAAGTTAAAAGTAGGGATGAACAGTTTAATTTTGTTTTAGAAATGAAGTAGAAAAAACATATCAACATGTATTCACAGAAACTGTGTAAAATCTTATAAAAGTTTTATTAACATGCTGTTGATAATGTGTATAGAAAATAAAATAAATAGTGATATACCATAAATAGTAACAATTATACTGTGCATTATACACAAAAGCTGTGGACAATATTGTGTACAATGTGGATAAGTTGTGCTTTAACATAAAAAATCACACAAAAACTGTGCATAAGTGGATAAAATCGAAGTAACAGTCTGTTGGGACATTAAATAGAATTCATAAGACTAAGCTCCAAATTATAAAAATCCTAAGAAATTTTAATAACTCGTCTTTAGACTCATACAGATTAAAGTCTCTAAGTATTTTTATAATTTGGAGCAAGACTTATTGAATTTTATTTAAATCGCCCCAACAGACTGTTACTTCGATTAGAGAAAAGGCAAGGAAGATTTTCTTCCACTAGCGTTCTAGAAAGTCTAAGGTATAAATTGTAAAATACTATAAGCCTTATTATAAATGGGGCTTGGGTCATATTTTGTTACCAATAATATTTAATATATTATATTTGGTAAAAAAGGATAATAGGATAAAGCCCAAACCTCGTGTATGATAATTTTATGATTTTTACATCAAGATTTATTAGGATTTTTTTAAATCGTCACATAATATATTTTAGCTACTAAAACATATTGACATTTTTGTTTAGCTACTATAAAATAATATTGGTGATAAAAATGAAAGAAGAAATGGAAATTATAGAAAAGGCTGAACGGTTGTTAAATATTATGAATCAAGGTAATAAAAAGCCTAGAGATTATGGGACTGGTGATGTTCTTTATCATTCTGAAATTCATACTATTGAAGCAATATACAATCATAAAAATGTTAATGCCAGTGAAATTTCAAGTATTCTTGGTATAACAAATGGTGCTGTTAGTCAAGTTACAAACAAGCTTATAAAAAAGGGACTTATTGAACAATATCAAAGTCCTGATAATAAAAAAGATGTTTTTTATAAGCTTACTGAACATGGCCAAAAAGTAAATGCACTGCATAATGAATATCACAAAAAACTTTATAACAAAATACATCAATATTTCAGTGCTTCAAGCGAAAATGACATTAAAGTTATAAATAATTTTTTGGATTGGACCATTGAAAATTGGCCTACGAAATAACAATGCTTCGTCGCATTAAAACAATCCCATGAATTTTATCATAACTGTGGTTTGGAATATAATCCTATTATCCTTCTTTATAAAATACAGCCTATCTTAATGTTTACAATTAACAAATTAGATCTTTTAATTAAGAATTGTACAATGTAGAGAGTGCTTATATTGAATTAAGAAGAATAATGGGCAAAGTCCAAACTTTGTGGATGATAATTTTACAATTTTTGAACCAAAGTTTATTAGAATTTTTTAAATCGTTTCTCTAGCATTGTTACTTCTCCCAATGGTAGTGCAATGGAAAAAATTCCTCCGTATCTACGGAATTTTAGGCCAGAATCTTTGTAGTACATTATTCAAATAATTTATCACTATTAATTTATGTCAAATTATGTTTTAGTTACTAAAACATTTTAGGGGGATTTATTATGGATTTAATTACATTTTACAAATTATCAGGTATTTTTATTATCTTAGTTGCTTTAGGTTTTAGCATAAGCAATATAGGAATTGCAAAACTTTTTAATTATCCTGGCATTCTTAGAGAACCAGTAGATTCAATTTTAAATAAATATCAAAGTTGTGGAAAAACATTAAGGTTTTTTTGGATGTTATTTGTTTTAAGTTCTTTAATGCTTATTCCTGTGTCTACAATATTTTATAAAATTTTGAATACCAATAAAACGCCATATTTAATTATTGGAGCTTCCTTTGGTATTGCATCATCAATTTTTTATTGTTTAGGGCTTATGAGATGGGTTTTTTTAGCTGATACTTTATCAAAGACATATACAAGGGAAAATACTGATTTAAAAACTAAAGATACCATTGCTCTTATTTTTAATTCATTTCATGTTTATGCCGGAAACTCAATTGGAGAAACAATGGGATTTTTATGCATGGGAATATGGATTTGTATTTTAGGAGCTTCTATAATTTGTACTTCTATGTTTCCTTTAATAATAGGTATAATTTTTATTATTTCAGGTATTGGAATAATCTGTGGGCCATTAGAATGGGTAGGCTTTAAGTGTGGAAATAGAATCAATAAAATATCAATGAAAATATGGTCAATATCCCTTTTGTTTTGTGGAATCATATTAATAAAATAAAAGAAATCGAGCTACTGCATTAATAAAAGAAGTAGAAATTAACTTTAGTTTGAGGTTTTGGTAAAAGGTACTTTACAAACTAAGGGTTATTAATTCTTTTAATAAATACAACAGCTCTTTAAAATAAAAATTTAGCCAAGAAATTTTTGTATATAATTTTATTTATACTACTAGCGTGATAAATTTTCATAAGCAGATGCTGCGAAATTGAAGTCATCCTCATTTGTTATTTCACCATAGGAATCTTCGGAAATTCCAGGTGTATAGTATAGAATAAATCTTTCGGAGTTAATTAGATTTTCAATTAGTATATAGCGCTTGTCCTTTAGAATATCCTGAACTAAGGCTAAAACTGAATACCTATCATCTTCTCCAGTGGAATTGTTGGTTAAATTTAAAATTTTGTTCTTCCATAGTACTACGTTTGTGCGTTTATGATCGCAATATGCAACTCGCCTACCATCACAGCATCCATTACAGGAATCAAATTTACATTCAGAGGTACATCTTAGACATTCACAGGTTGAACAATTTTCAAGTTGATTAAAATCTTTTAAGTTGTCACTTTTGTAACTTTCAATAAGATCTATATACTTATTTCCGTTAAAAACGTTATTAAAGAAACCACCTTTTTTACTTTCGGAATTGGCTGAGTCTAAAATTTCCATGTATTTAGACAATACGGGTACTCTAGATACATATTTTCTGTTATGCAGTGTATTTTTATCTAGGAAATCAGATATATCATTTATTGCAAATGATATATCTGAAAATACTTTCCCATAATGATCTTTCTCTGATTTTATAAAATCTTCTGTTTTACTCATAAGCTAGCTCCTTATTTAGTGTCATTTTTGTATTTTGCAAGTTCATCATCAAGATTTACTTCATTTAGTTTTTCAAATTCTTTATCTAATGAATCTTCTTCCTTTAAATCTCCTAAACCTTCTGCCATAGATTCTTTCTTTTCAATTTTTCTTTCTATATCATCAAGATTTATGTTGTTTGAACCTGTGTCTACATTAGCTATAACTTCATTTACTTTCTCTGTAGCTTCAGCATTATTATATCTTGCAGCAGCTTCGTCCCTGTAAGCTCTTGTTTTTTCTATTTCATCTTCTAGAGATCTCAATTTATCTTTTAAAACTTTGGCTTTTTGTGAAGCATCGTTATAGCTTTTGGTTAAAGCTTCTGAACGTTTGTCAGCATCTAGTTTTCTTTCTAAAGCTTTTTTAGCAAGTTCATCATTGCCAGCTTTTACAGCAAGTTTTACTTTAGCATCATAATCGCTTGATTCAAGTTTAGCTTTTTGAAGTTTCTTTTCTATTTCATGAACATTTCCAAGTATTTGTGCTGAAGAAATCTTGGCATTATTAAGGCTTTCTTCCATATCCCTTATTTTTTGATCAAGTAATTCAATTGGATTTTCCATTTCGTCTAGTGTATTGTTTACCTTTGCCTTCATCATATTAGATACTCTTTTAAATATTCCCATAATTTTTTTCCTCCTAATAATTTTATTATCTTCGCATTTTTTTAATGAATCTATATATAAATATTACCACTATTATAAATAATATAAATTTTATAATGCGGAATACAAAAAATGATCCCATTCCATAACTGCCTCCGTAGTAATGATGTCCAAATATAGGGATTGGTATTGGTATGTAGCTTCGCTTTTGTGAGTAACTAGAGCTGGAACCTTTATTACTGGAACCTCCAAACAATCCTGATTTAGAACTTTTTGAGCTACTTGAATGAGAGTTACTAAAGCTGCCTGATTTAAATCCTCCACTGCTAGAACTTGAGTGGGAACTGAAACTTCCCGAGTGAAATCCACCTCTTGGAGAGGCATATACTATATTATTTTGCAGCGTGTAATCTTTTATATTTGATGGAATAAATATATTTGCAGTAAAAAACATAAAGATAAAAAGAAAACACGCTACTATATTTTTTCGTTTTATTTTAAACACCCCCTAAAGATATATCTATATATCTAATTATATAATAAAATAAATCCGTTGAGTATGTATTTTTAAAGGTTATTTAAGTTATGAGTAAATTATATAATATTAAATACCATATTACAATATATAAATAAACTTATTTTAGGGTTTAAATAATTATTTAAAACAAAAAAAGTGTACAAGCACTGTTTATCTCGAAATATCACTAATTTACAGGCCACTTTAGATAAAAGATAACTTGTAATAGGGTTATATTTAACTTATAATGTAACTAAAAGATTCATATATTTTAAACATAATAAGCTTATGGCTATATATTATGATTTTTGTAAATAAATTTAATAATGATGGAGGTACTTATCATGAAAGAGGAATTTGATATAAATACTATAAAAAAACTAGTAGCAGGTATAGCAGCAGATAGCATAATATCTTATGATGAATTACCGAAGCTAGATTTATTTTTATCACAGGTTATAGATTTCTTAAACGATAAATTTAAAAGCGAAAAGTATACTAATAATATAGTACAAAATTATATTAAGAGTGGTGTTATATCAAAACCTGAGGATGGCAGAAAAAAAGGTTATACAAAAGACCATATAGCGCAGCTTTTACTTTTAAGTTATATGAGGCCTGTCCTTAGTACAGATGAAATAAAAAAAGTTTTTAAGTTAGCTTTTAATGAAATAAATGACAGCAGTGATGACATAATATCATGGGAGCAAGCGTATAAAGTATTTTCTGATGTTCAAAAAGATTATTTTGATACTGTGTTTGCAGAGCAATATTTTAGTAAAGAAAAACTTAAAGGTATAACGGAAAAATTTGATTTAAATGAAAAAGATGAAGATAAAATAGTTGTGTTTACCATAGTGATGACTTTGATAGCACAAGCTAGTGTCATAAAAAATATTGCTAAAAAGATAATTGATGATTATACAGAGGAAGAATAGGAGAACAGTCAATATGGATAATAACATAAGACTTGTAGAACCTTCCTTAAAATATAGAGAAGCATTTCAAAATATGGTCAAGCAATATGAAATATACGGAGAAAAAGAATATTTTGATATGTACAGTAAGGCCTTAGAGGATTTTCATAGTTATGTTATAAAAATTCAAAATGAAGCTAGGGGTATAAATCTCAAAGAGGGCTGGGTACCATGCTGTAATTACTGGTTAGTAGATAAGAATGAAGATATACTAGGGGTAGTAAGGATACGAAAAGAGCTTACAAGTAAATTTCTAAAAGATATAGCAGGAAATATAGGATATGATATAGCACCGCTTCAAAGGAAAAAGGGATATGGCAAAATTATTTTGAAGTTGGGACTTAAAAAATCTAAAGAGCTTAATGTTTCTCCAATTCTTGTGACTTGTGCTTCCTCAAATATAGGATCTAAAAAAATTATTGAGGAAAATGGAGGAACTTTTGAAAAAGAAATAGTAGATGAATGGAAAAAAGGACTAGTTAGAAGATACTGGTTCTTCAAATAAATAAATACTGTTACTTCCCATAGGAGAAAAGCAAGGAAGATTTTCTTACGCTCTGCTGCGGAAAATCTGGGCGAAAAGTTTGTGTGTGGCCAAATGTTTAATAACTTGCTGAAAAAAAAGCTCAGACAAATTAAAATTTATAAGTCTTTTTATAATTTGAAGCAAGTCTTATTGAAAGTTTACTTGTCTAAATAGTAATTTACTAATTTAATCTATGCATAAAATTCCGTATATTTATAAATCAAAGTTATTAATCGTAAATATTAAGATAGTCTGTATTTTATACAAAGGGATAACGGGTCTTTGACCCAAACCCCACATATCATAAGATTTATATAATTTTTTTAATGTTGCAAATCAATGTTAGTTCGCAATATTTATAAATTATGAATTGAATCTCCTAAACTATAAAGGTTGAATTATTATTAAATTAATGTTATAATTATTCAAAACAATGAATATTTATAACAAAATAATATTTGATCATAGATTAGGAGGATTAATATGGGGTATTTAAATAATAAAAACTTCTTATCTTTGCTTGATTTTTCTCCAGAAGATATAAAATATTTACTTGATTTGGGTAAAAAATTAAAGGAAGATAAAAAAAAGGGTGCGGAAATACAATATTTGAAGGGAAAGAATATAGCTTTAATATTTGAAAAAGATTCTACTAGAACTAGATGTTCTTTTGAAGTTGCAGCACATGATCAGGGAGCTCATGCTGTTTACATAGGCTCTACGGGAAGTCAAATAAGTAAAAAAGAATCTATAAAAGATACAGCAAGAGTGCTTGGGAGAATGTTTGATGCTATTGAATATAGAGGTTACGGTCAAGAAATAGTTGAAACATTAGCTAAATATTCTCATGTCCCAGTATGGAATGGACTTACGGATGAGGAGCATCCAACTCAGGTTATTGCAAACTTTATGACTTTAAGAGAAAAGTTTAATAAACCACTTAATGAAATAAAATTTGTATATTGCGGCGATGGAAGAAATAATGTATCAAATGCTTTAATGATTGGGGCAGCTAAAATGGGGATGGATTTTAGAATTGCAGCGCCTAAAAAGTTATTCCCAAGTGATGATTTAGTGAAAAAATGTATTGAGATAGGAAAGACAACAGGGGCAACAATAACACTTAATGATAACGTAGATGAAGCTGTACTTGGTGCGGATGTATTATATACAGATGTGTGGGTTTCAATGGGAGAGGACAGAAAAGTGTGGTTGGAAAGACTTAAAATGCTTAAACCATATCAAATAAATATGGATATGATTTCTAAGACTAAAAATCCGAATGTAAAGTTCATGCATTGCCTTCCTGCATTTCACGATTTTAGTACAGATGCGGCAAAAGACATTTATGAAGAATTTAATGAGCTTCCATTTGAGGTTACAGATGAAGTTTTTGAAAGTGATTATTCGTTAGCATTTGATGAAGCAGAAAATAGACTTCATTCAATAAAGGCTATTATGGTTGCAACACTTGGAAATGTATAAAGATATGTTGTAAATAATATTTATGAAAATTTGTACCATTTAGGGGTAAGGGGAAGTTATGCTTTAAATAAGTGTGTAAATAAGCGGTTATTTAAAGTATAGCTTTTTTAAAAATAGAAAACTAATATAAATTTGAAACTGAGAAGCAGTGCATATTAATTTGCACTGTTTTTTTAGGTCTTGAGTTTCGACAGCCTTAGCGGAAGAAAATTTTCCTTGCTTTTGTTTCAACCGAAGTAATAGTTTTGGGAAACGATTTAAATAAAGCTCAATAAGTCTTGCACCAAATTATAAAAATACTTAGAGATTTTAATTTGTCTGAGCCTAAAGGCGAGTTATTAGAAGCTATTAGCATTTTTATAATTTGGTGCTTTCATTTATGAGCTTTATTTAATGTTCCTCAAAATTATTACTTCGCAATATTTATGCAATATTTATATTTAATTTATAGTGGTTTAAGAATAAGAGAGTAAGATAAAATATATAAAGCAGGATATACTTTGGTTTATTAAAAAATTATAGAGAGGAGCTTACAATTGTCAATAAAAACTAAACTTGTTTTATCTAATATTGCAATGTGCGTAATTCCGCTTGTTCTGTGTATATTTACCTTTGTTGGATTAAATAATTTATATAATAAAAAGTTATATTCCTATTATAGTATAGACACTAGAAGAGAACGACCTTTCTTAAATCCGTATATGGAATTAAAATTTATTGATATGAAACAGTTTGATTATATACAAAAACAATTGGATGCGGTTCCCGATGACTTTTTAAATGGAAATTTTTTGAAAGATCTAAACAAATCGCTAGTACAGAAAAATTCGTATATTATTGTAGAAAAGAATGACAAAATTATTTTTAATGGTGGTTCAAAAAATAATAAGAAGTTGCTTAATGAAATAGTTAATGCTAATTACAGTACCCGTAAAGAAAAATTCAGGGAATCACAAAATATTTATGATGATAGTAATTTGATTGTAAAACAGATTAAATTTGTGTTTTCAAATGGAAAAGAGGGAAACTTATTTTTCATAATAGATTCGAGTAAGTTATTGGAGATATCAAAGGAATTTGTTATAGCTATTATAATTTCAATAATACTAATAGTGTGTTTGACAAGTGGTTTTATAACATTTTTGGTATCAAGATCTATAATTATTCCCTTAAAACAGCTTAAGGTAGGTACAGAACAGATTAGGGATGGAAATTTAAATTTTGAGGTTAAGGCTGAATCGAAGGATGAAATAGGAGAAGTATGTGAAGCTTTTGATGATATGAGAAAAAAATTAAAGGAATCAATTGAACTGCAAATACAATATGAAGACAATAGGAAAGAACTTATATCAAATATATCACATGATTTAAAAACTCCATTAACGGCAATAAAGGGATATGTTGAAGGAATAAAGGATGGTGTTGCAGATACCCCTCAAAAAATGGATAAATATATAAATACTATATACAATAAAACTCAAAGCATGGATCATCTTATAGAAGAACTTCTAACTTATTCTAAATTGGATTTAAAAAAGCTTCCATTTCATTTTATTGATATAGATTTTGTGAAATACATGAGTGACATTATGGAGGAATGCAGATTTGATGTTGAAAAGAACGGCATGGAATTTTATTATAACAATTTAGCAAAGGGAAAAATAATTACCCATATAGATGTTCAAAGTATAAGCAGAGTAATAACAAATATAATTTCAAACTCGATTAAGTATATGAATAAGGCGGAAGGTAAAATTAGTGTGGAAATGAGCAGTGATGATGAGTATGTGACTGTAAAAGTTAAGGATAATGGCAAGGGAATATCTGAAGAAGCTCTTCCATATATTTTTGATAGATTTTACAGAGAAGATTCATCAAGAAATACTTTACATGGTGGCAGTGGGTTAGGTCTTGCAATATGTAAAAAAATAATAGATGAACACGGAGGCAGAGTAGGAGCAAAAAGTAAGAAAGATATTGGAACTGAAATATGGTTTTCTATAAAAATTAATAAATTAGAAAGTTAATAGGAGGTTTACGCTATGAATAAAAAAGTTATTAATATAATAGTTGGTGTTTTTATAGTTTGTCTTGCAGGTGGAGGAGCATATTATTTTTATAAAAAATCTGTAAGTGCTAAAAGTTTGACGAATAATAGATATTATGCTGTAGCTGCTAAGAAAAGTAATATAGATGTTACAGTATCGGGTACAGGAACGGTTGGGGCAGCGCAGACAAAGGATGTAGTGGCAAATAATACAGGAACTATTGAAAATTTAAATGTAAATGTTGGGGATACCGTTACATCAGGTCAGACAATTGCGTATGTTGGAAGCGATACTATAAATCAGCAGGTTAATAAGGAAAATTTAGCTGTTCAGCAGGATCAACTTGCGGTAAACAGTGCAAAAGTTGATGCAGATAAACAAAAGGCAGAACTTACACTTGAGTCGGATCAAAGTGCTCTTCAAAGTGCGCAGGATCAGCAAAATGCGATGACATTAACGGCTCCAATAGGAGGACTTGTTGTTGCTAAAAATAATAATAATGGAGATACTGCTCAGCAGGGAAAAGCTCTTATTACAATAGCTGATACAAGTTCGTTAAAAGTAAATCTTTCGGTAGACGAACTTGATATATCAAAAGTACAAGTTGGACAAAAAGCAGATATAAAATTTGATGCTATAAGTGGTAAAACATATTCAGGAACTGTACAAACTATATCTCAGCTTGGTACTACTACTAATAATGTAACTACATATTCTGTTGTTGTAAATGTTGATAATGCAGATTCAGCTATAAAATTAGGTATGAATGCCAATGTAAATATAAAAGTCACATCAAAACAGAATGCATTAGTTATTCCAGTTGAAGCACTTGTAGAAAGAAATGGAAACAAATACGTAAGAGTTCAAAGCAGCAATGGTTCAAAGGCAGATTCTCAGGAAAGTTATAATAAATCAAGTTCAAGAAGTGAAAACAGTGGATCAAGAACTAATATGGCTGGAAACTTAGTTCAGGTTCAAACAGGACTGGAAAATGAAAATTATGTTGAGATAACTTCAGGTATAAATGAAGGACAAAAGGTTATGATTCAGCTTCCTCAAACTACAAGTACTAATTCACAAAATAGTAGAGGTGGTTTTGGATCAATGGGCGGATTTGGAGGAATGAGCGGTGGCAGGCAGTCCCAAGGGGGCAATAAATCATCTAACAAATAATGTATGAAAGAAGGTGTAAGAATGCCTTTATCAATTAAAATGAAAAATTTAGGTAAGGTTTATAAAATGGGTAAAAATGAATATAGAGCCTTAAGTGATATTAATTTAGAGATTTCAAAAGGTGAATTTGTATCTATTGTAGGTCCATCAGGAGCTGGAAAATCAACACTTATGAATATTATAGGATGTCTTGATAATGCTAGTGAAGGAGAATATCTTTTGGATGGAGTTAACACCAACTGTAGTGATAATAAGCTTGCAGAAATAAGAAATAAAAAAATAGGATTTATATTTCAAAACTATAACTTGCTTCCTAAATTAAATGTTAGAGAGAATGTAGAATTACCTCTTATATACCAGGGAGTAGGTTCTAGCGAAATAAGAAGTAAGTCTATGGAAGTTATTAAGAAGGTTGGACTTGAAGAACATATAAATCATAAGCCTTCAGAATTATCAGGAGGTCAGAAGCAGAGAGTAGCTATTGCTAGGGCGCTGGCTTCTAACCCTGAAATTATATTGGCAGATGAACCTACGGGAGCACTTGATAGTAAAACTGGTATAGAAGTTATAGAGATGATTAAGAAAATAAATGAAGAAGGCAATACGATTATTCTTATAACTCATGATATGAATATAGCTAAAGAAGCGAAGAGAATAGTTACGGTAAGGGATGGAAGGATAATTTCGGATGAAAAGAATACTCAGGAAGGGAGGAAATAGTATGGAATTTGCGAGACTTGTAAGTATGTCTATAAAATCCATTTGGTCAAATAAAGTGAGATCATTTCTTACTATGCTTGGTATAATAATAGGTATAGCATCTGTAATAGTTCTTGTGGGCATAGGACAGGGAACTAAGGACAGTGTTTCTAGCCAAATTGAAAGCCTTGGGACAAACCTTATATCAGTAAATATAATCGGAAATAGAAATAAGGCTATATCGCAAGAGGAATTAAATGTATTGAAGACAAAGCCTGGCATAAAGGATATAGCACCAGTTTTAACTGGTAATGTTAATGTCAAAGCAGGCGATAATACGGCATCAACAAGTATGGAGGCAAGTACAGCTAATTATGCAAGTATAAGAAATGTTTCAGTGAGTTCTGGAAGATTTATAAATAGCAGAGATGTTGATGATAGATATAAGGTTGCTGTAGTTGGTATAGATGTTGCAAATGAACTTTTTAATTCCACAGATGTTGTTGGTGAAACAATAAATGTAAATGGAGTTGATTTTACCATAGTGGGAATACTAACTTCAACAGGAAGCTCAATATCTGGTTCTAATGATGATCAGATAATAGTACCATTAAGTACAGCTGAAAGGCTTATGCAAACAACACAAATAAAAACATTCTATGCAGAAGCTCAAAGTAAGGATACAGTAGATGAGGCTATGGGATATTTACAGCTATTTCTTAACAACAAGTATAGAGATGTAGAGGAAAACAGCAGTAGTAATAATACTGCCAATAGCAACTATAGAATTTTAAGTCAATCCAGTATTTTAGATACTGCTACTAAAACTACTAGTAGTATGACAACAATGCTTACAGGCACAGCTGCCATTTCACTTATAGTTGGTGGTATAGGGATTATGAATATTATGCTTGTTTCAGTAATAGAGAGAACTAGAGAAATAGGAATAAGAAAAGCAATTGGTGCAAAAAGAAGAACTATACTAATACAATTTTTAATTGAAGCGGCTAGTTTGAGTGCTATAGGAGGAATAATAGGAGTTGCTATAGGGTGTGGAGGATCAAGGCTTTTAGCAGTAGTATTAAAAACCAATGTTGCTATTTCAACTAATGTGGTTTTAGGCTCGTTCTTATTCTCTGTTCTTGTAGGTATAGTATTTGGTATATATCCTGCAAACAAAGCATCAAAATTGAGTCCTATGGAAGCATTAAGATTTGAATAAAGTAACTCATAAGGATATAATTATAGGAAAATGATATGAGACTATTATATTTGGGGGTATTAAAATGAAAAAGATTTTAATTATTGAAGATGAAGTTAGTATAGCAGAACTTGAAAAAGATTATCTAGAACTTAGTAATTTTAAAGTTGATATAGAGACTTCAGGAAAATCTGGACTGGAAGCTGCAAAAAACCAAAATTATAATCTTATTATACTTGATTTAATGCTGCCTGAATTAGATGGTTTTGAGGTATGTAAGCAAATAAGAAAAATAAAAAATATCCCTATTTTAATGGTATCTGCAAAGAAAGAGGATATAGATAAGATAAGAGGTCTGGGAATTGGGGCTGATGATTATATGACAAAACCTTTCAGCCCTAGTGAGCTTGTGGCAAGAGTTAAGGCACATATAAGCAGATATGAGAGATTAGTAAATAGTAATGGTGACGATTTGTATAATGAAATTGAAGTGAGAGGTCTTAATATAAATAAAGCATCTAGAAAGGTTTTTGTAAATGACCGTGAAGTACAATTTACAGCTAAGGAATTTGACCTTTTAGTGTTCTTGGCTCAAAATCCAGATAGAGTTTTTAGCAAAGAAGAGCTATTTGATAAGATATGGGGAATGGATTCTTTAGGTGAAATAGCTACAGTTACGGTTCATATAAAAAAGATAAGAGAGAAAATTGAAAAGGACACTTCTAATCCGGAATATATTGAAACTGTTTGGGGTGCCGGATATAGATTCAGGGGTTAAACTGCCAAATAACGGTATTTTGGAAACATTAAATAAAACTCATAGAACTAAGCCTCAATTAATAAAAAGCCTAAGAAATTTTAATAACTCGCTGAAAAAAGCTCAGACAAATTAAAATTTCTAAGTCTTTTTATTATTTGAGGCAAAGTTCTATTGAGTTTTATTTAAATTGTTTCCAAAACACTGTTATTTGGTTTAGAGTAAAGGCAAGGAGGATTTTCTTCCGCTGGCGCTGCGGAAAATCTGGAATAAAAGATTATATAAGATAATGCCTTAAGATATGAAGCTCCTAAGAAATTTCAATAACTCACTAACGTTCAAACAGATTGAAATTTCTAAGTCTTTTCAAAATATTACCCTAAGATTTATACAATTTTATTTAAACAGTTTACAAAATACTGTTACTTTGCATAGAAGTAAAGGCAAGGAAGGTTTTCTTCCGCTAGCGCTGCAGAAAATCTGGAATAAAAGATTATATAAAGTAATGCCTTAAGATATGAAGCTCCTAAGAAATTTCAAAATATCACCCTAAGATTTATACAATTTTATTTAAACAGTTTACAAAATACTGTTACTTCGCATAAAGATAAAAGCAAGGAAGATTTTCTTCCGCTGGCGCTCCTGAAAATCCCAATTTACTATAAGAATTAGTCAATTATAAAGATTAAGAGTGTCTGCCAAAACATTATTTTAGCAGACACTCTTAATTTTTACCATATATTCAGCTCATGAATTTCAATAGTTGAAACAGCTTATTTTTAATAAGGTTGATATTTAGCAATTCTTAAACATTACTTTTCATTAAGCGATAGTTAACCTGTGGAGAATTTTTTCTACTTCTTTAATTAATTCTTCTTCTGATATTCTATTTTTTTGCATGAGCCAACATCCAATTGTATGAATTATTGCACCAGTGAAAAAAGATGCGACTATTTCAGGAGATGCGGACACAGCTATACCTTTTTTTATGCTAATTTTAATTTTTTCTGTAATATCAGAAATAATTTGTTCTGAAAGTATGTTAAGGAGAGTAGGAAGTAAATTACTACTTAATACCATGTGGACAAACTTTTCATGGTGATTTAAGAAACTAAGAACATCACGAGTAATACTGATATAAAAAGAATATGGGTCACTATAGTCAGTTGAAGCAGGATTTATTGCATCAAAATCAGTTTGTAGGCGCCTGACGAAAAAACCAAAAAACTCATATTTATCTGCAAAATGTTTGTAAAATGTCGTTCTTCTAATCATTGCCCTTTCACATAATTCATTTATTGTTATATTTTCAAAATGTTTTTCACTCATAAGCTGTAAAAAAGCTTCTGTCAATGATTTGTATGTACGGATAACTCGTAAGTCATTTTTATTCATAATTTTAGTCTCCTTTTTAGAAACAGATTAGTACATTCTGTTTTTTATTTATCAAAACCAGCTATTTTGACTGTTGAACTAACAATAAAAGTATTTTATACTTAAAAATAACAAATGTCAATTATCTAACAAATGTGTTAATAATATTATAAATATGTTAAGGATACGACAATTGTTAATAAATTAAGGAGGGTATCTAAATGAATACAGATATATTATTTGAGCCAATTCAAATTGGTAATGTAGAACTGAAGAATAGAATTGCGATGTCACCAATGAACATGGGTTACACTGGCCCAGAAGGATATGCAAGTGAAGAATCAAATGCATGGTATGCGACTAGGGCAAGGGGTGGTTTTGGTCTTATCATCACTGAATGTGTAGTAGCAAACCCTTATCCATGGCGTGGCAGTGATTCACTTAATCCGCTACTATGTGACAGCCCAAGGAAATACCGATATTTGAGCCAAATGGTCGAAGTTATTCATTCATATAAGGGGACAAAAGTGTTTATGCAGCTTTCTCCTGGTTGGGGACGACAAGGGCATCCAGATATGATGCACGATAACGTTGCTGCGGGTGCTCCTTCAGCTATCCCTATGGAAACAGATTTGCGTAACCTAAACAGTGGATGGGCTAAACAATTCAAGCGAATAGGAATAACGCTGATTGATGATCTTGGCGGAATTGAAAAATTAAAGAGTCTTAGTGATGAAGAGTATGAGGATGTTAGGGCTAAAGCCTTTAGCTACTTAAAAAAAGATTGTCCCGAATTTTTTCATGTACTCAAAGGACATACTCCACGAGAGCTTACTATTGAAGAAATAGAGAAGATAGAAAAATTCATGGTAGAACAGGCATGTGCTGCTTATAAGCTTGGATATGATGGTGTGGAACTTCATACACCACATGGATATCTTTTGCACCAATTCTTGTCACCACGCTCTAATCATCGTACAGATTTGTATGGTGGAAGTACTGAAAATCGTGCACGTATAGTTACAAATATCATTGAGCGTATCCGTAAAAAAGTTGGTCCGGAGAAGGTATTGGGTTGCCGCCTTTCTGGTGATGAATTAATGCCAGGTGGTTTAGGACATGAAGAAGTTTGTAAGCTAGTCAAGATTTTTACTGATGCAGGCGCAAATTATTTTAATGTATCACAAGGATCTTATGAAAATCCGGGAGCTGCATTCGCACCTGATGGTGAAAATGATTTTACTCGATGGGCGCCTGGTTTTAAAAAGGCAAGTGGAGGTTTAACAGTTATTACACCCAATTTTATTAACCCAGAGACGGCAGCTGATGCAATCAATAGTGGAATGACAGACATTATTTCACTAGGGCGTCAATCTATTGCTGATCCTTACTGGCCTGCAAAGGTGAAAGCTGGGCGTTATGAAGATATTGTAAAATGTATCCGCTGTCAACAATGTTACATGAACTTATTTGAGCCACGTTGGATTCGCTGTTCTGTAAATCCTACTGCAGGTTTTGAAAAATACTATCCACAGCTTTGGAAAGACAATGGTTTGATGGATGTACGTGCAAAAAAGTTTATGGATAAACGAGAAGGTTTACCTCTCATATAAGAAAGGAGCAACTAAAATGAGTGAAAAATATTTTGATGATAGTTTCTTTAAAATAGATCCAGAATGCCATTTAATCGGCAATATGGAACCAATTAATCATTTCCCAGGTGTGCAAATGTGGTGGAAAGCCATTGATGGCATTACACGTCCCATATTACAGGGGTCACCGAAAGAGTTAAAAGATATGCTGGAACCTTGGGAATTTCAAAAAAGTACTGATCCTGAAAATATCCTCCGTGCAATGGATAAATACAGTGTGGATATTGCATGTCTTTTACCTGAATCAATGATGGATACTACGGGGTATTCCAGTCGTTGGTGCACTAATGGTGATACTTGGGAGGTTGTTCAAAAACATCCCGACCGCTTTATTATTGAACCAAATCTTTCTCCTATTAAACATAGAGGAGTAGATAATGCTATATGGGAGATGGAATATTGGGTAGAGCGTGGTGCAAAGATATTTAAATACTATCCACCAGAGGATACCTATATTAATGATCCGGAACTATGGCCATTTTATAGGAGAGCTGAGGAACTCGATATCGTGTTAGATATTCATACAGGTTTTTGTTGGGTACCACCTGGGAAGAGCAAATATTGCTTGCCTATCCAACTTGATGATGTTGCTCGTGATTTTCCAAACTTAAAGATTGTAGCTTTTCACATGGGCTATCCATATTGTGATGATCTAAATATGGTAGCAATGGGGCATCCCAATATATACTTATGTTTAAGTCTGCTTGTACCTTGGGCATTAAATGCACCATATAAATTTGGAAAAATCCTTGGGGAAGCAATGCGATTTGTGGGCTCAGACCGTATTATTTGGGGTACAGACAGTGCTGGATTTGGAGCTCAAATTGGTGCAGCGGCCATAGGATTGCGCAATTTCCAAATTCCTGAGGAATTACAATGGCAATATGGCTATTTACCTTTGACGGATGATGATAAGCGTAAGATTTTTGGTGGTAACTTAGCTAAACTTCTAGGAATAGATACAACGGTACGACGAATAGGTAAGAAAGCTTCTAATTAAAATTCTATGACGCCATTATAAAAATAAGCAAAAGAACAAAGATTATGGATTAAACAAATGAGATAATTAATTGTATGGGATAAGGCTTATATAATCTCTAAAACTATTTTAAATATTAGGAGATTATATAAGCCTTATTAAATTATTATTTAGGGCCGTACAATTATAGGTTTCTGCTACTGGTGGTAGTAAGTGCGTTATTTTCAATTCATGAATACTCCTCCATTTACATCGATACTGCATCCAGTGATGTAATTTGAATCATTACTAGCTAGAAATGCTATAACTCCACTACAATCCTCAACTTTTCCGAATCTACCTAACGGAATGATTTGTTTAATTAAAGTTTCCGGAGCACTTGTGTAAGTGAAATTAGCAATCATATTTGTTTTAATGGCTCCTGGACAAATACCATTTACATTAATATTATAAGCACCATATGCTTTTGCATAACATTTAGTAGCAGTAATCATTCCACCTTTTGATACAGAATAAGCTATAGATGATTCAATACCACCAATTCTACCTGAGGCAGAAGAAATGTTGATGATCTTTCCATATTTCTGAGGTTTCATAAATTTAAGAGCCTCTAATATACATAGGTGAATACTTCTTAAATTAATGTTCATTACTCTGTCCCATTCTCGCGCATCAACATTTTCAATTGGCATTGATGGACATATTCCAGCACCATTTACTAAAATGTGAATAGTAGGGAACTTCAATCTTGCTACTTTAAATAAATTTACTATATCCTCTGGTTTTGAGACGTCAGTTTGCACATAATAACACTCACAACCTGTTAAATTTTTGATTTCTTCAGCAGCTTTTATACCTCGCTTTTCATTTCTACCAGCGATTATAGCACCACTTAATCCTTCTCTTCCCATACGAATAACACTTTCCTTTGTAATGCCATCTGTCCCACCTGTAGCAATAGCATATTTACCTTCGAATCTATGCATGTTTTGAGCTCCTTTCATAAAAATTAAATTTTAAGCTAGAGATTTTCTATTATATAGTGCCAATTTGAATTAACTTAAACAGCCTATTTGTAATAGTTTTGATTAGTAACCTTATTTATAAGTATTTGTTAAATAATTCATATTTGTTATTCCTAAGTGTAGAATATCTTTATCATCATTTCAACAGTCAAAACAACTAGTTTTGATATATAGGAAACAAAGTATACTAATTTGTTTTCGAAAAGTAGAATAAAATGGTAATAAATATGACTTACAAATTAGATGTACATACATATAAATTGAATTTTTAGAGGAAAATTAAGGAGTGTACATAGACACTTTAATGAACATTATGCGTCACAAGATTGACAATTTTATTTACACGATGACTAGGATTAAACATATTGTGCTTATTGACATTCTTTTAAAACATGTACCTAAATATTTAGAAAAGTATAAATATGTAACTTAAGATTTATTGTTTTATTTATAAATATACTGTATAATTCTAAGTATATTTATTAATGGAGGGTGGTCTATAATGGAGACAAAAAAGGTTGATATGAAAAACATATTAGCTGATAAAAATTTAATTATAAAATTTCAACCCGTTGTATCTGTAATAAAAAAATCTGTAATTGGTTTAGAGGCAATTTGTTTAGGAGCTTCAGATGGTAATGGGGGAGTTATTTCCGCATCAAAGCTTTTTAAGACTGCCGATGAGCAAAATGTTTCCATAGAGCTTGACAGACTTTATAGGGAAAAATCAGTTAAAGAATTTTTAAAAGTCTATAAAAAAAATAAAGAATTGCTTTTGTTTATAGATGTAAATATATCTGTAATAGATAAGTATATTGGTTCAGGTGCAATAATGAATTTAATTTCAGATTCAGGCATTGCAAGTAAAAACGTTGTACTTCAAATTATAGAAGGGAAAATGACTAACTTAGAAGCACTTAAAAAATTCATATACTTGTATAGAAGCAATGGATTTTTAGTAGCACTTAAAAATTTGGGTACAGGTTTTGCAAATATGGATAAGATATCTTATGTGGAGCCTGATATTATAAAAATAAATAGTGTTCTAACTAAAGGAATAGAAGTTGATTATTACAGACAAGAAGTGTTTAGATCACTTGTTAATTTATCTAAAAAAATTGGAGCACTTGTTGTATGTGAGGATATAGTATCTGAACAGGAAACTATGACTATCATGGAGCTTGGTGCTGATATGCTTGAAGGAGCTTATTTCGAAAATGATTCTGATTTAGGTGAAAAGTTCCTAGAGTCAAGTAGAAAGCTTGTATATGGTACGGCAGAAAAATATGGAAGATATATAGAAGAAGAAGTAAATGCTAAAGAAATGATTTATAGTGGTTACAATAAGGTTATTAATGATGCTTTAAATAAACTTTCAGATTTAAAGGAAGAACAATTTGATGAATCTATAAATGGTGTTATTAATAAAAATAGTAAACTTGAATGTGTATATGTTTTAGATGAAAATGGTATCCAGGTAGGTGATACAGCTACTAAATTTACAGATATGATATCTCAGAAAGCACTCATATTCAGACCTGCTAAAAAGGGAACAAATCATTCTTTGAAAAAGTATTATTATTTCTTAAAAACTATGGAGCTTAATAAATATGTTACGGAACCGTACATATCTTTAGCTACGGGTAATTTATGTATAACTATAGCAGCAACATTTAAGAATGTGGAAGGTAAAGAGTATATACTTTGTGTTGATTTTAATCCAGATTATATGAATATGTAACGTGTATAATACTTAATATAAAAAAACAAACTAGAAGTTTTATGAGTTTAAATTCGTTAATAGGTATAGAGTAAGTTTTTATGTGAAAGATTCTTATTTTAGGATATTAACGGATAGGGCTAATTTAACTTCTAGTTTTTTTTGCTTTTCTAATTTTTGGTTATATTATTATGATAAATATACAATAAAAAAATATTTTTAGATTATTTGGGTTTAAATTTATATTTTGTTAATTATTATGATAAAATATAATGTGTGTAAAGTAGGAATTTTACAGGCATAAAATTGCACTTAAATGTATTGATTTTACATATGGTGAATAATATAGCATAAATGATGATAACTAATTGGAGGGGGTTAAATTGAATAGTCTTAATGTGAAGGAGCTTGAAACTAATTATAATAAGGACAAGTTTTTTAGAAATCTTTTTTTCATTTTAGCATTTGGATTATATGTCGTTTTACAAGTTGTATTTTTAAATTATAAATTTTCTATAGAAGTGAACGAAGTTTTTAAAGCATTGTTTAATATGTTTGTGCTATTTTCGGCTGTTATAACTTATAAGATTTTACATAAAACATATATTTTTTATATTATTATAGCATGTTCTACTATTACCTGCATTGATATAATTTGTTTAACTAGTATTATTAAATATATTGCTGTATCTGATGAGTTTTTAAATTTAATAGTCAACATTAACTCAGCAACGGATTGTATTACATATGCGTATATTTATGGTACTTTTATTGTACTGGGAAGAAAAAAAGCAAATATAAATATAAAAATTACTTATTCTATATTTTTTGCAAGTATAGGTATAGTTGTTGCTTTTATTATGTGCATGGCAAGATTTAATGTTAACTTTAAGTATTTACCTATAGTTACATGCGTAATAATAACTTTAATTTTTCTTTATACTTTATTCTTAAAAGGCCAATATATAAAGAAGAAAAATTTGGTTAAGGAATACATATTTTTGTATTTAATTATAATGATGGCTAACATATTTTGCATTAATAGGGCGTTAGTGTTTTTTAGTCTTTTTATGGAGCTTATATCTTCAATATTAATCTACATTATGGTGTCCGAAAAAATATTTTACAAAAGTTTGCGTAAAGTATTTTATGATACAAAGCAAAATATTAATAAAATAAAGCTAGAAAAAGAGTCATATAAAAATGTGCTTGAAAAATTCAAGGATGGAATTATAATACAAGAACAAAATAAGATAATATTTATGAATAAAGTTCAAAGGAATATGTTTGATTTATCTGCTAATGAAATTGTTAAAGATAAAGGTATAAGCGATTTTATACACAAAGGGTATTCTGATGATAAAAAAGATACTGATGGGAAAGTAACTACAGTTAAGGGCAAAGAATTATATTTAGAGGTTAATAAATTTGATATACTAGTTGATGGAAAAAAGTTAGTTTTGAATGTAGTAAAGGATATTTCTAATATAAAGCATGCTGAAAAAATTGAGACTGAAATTGTTAAGATGAGAGAAAATGATAAGGCTAAGGGAGAATTCTTTGCCAATATATCTCACGAACTTAGAACACCTATAAATGTTATATATAGTGCATTGCAGGTCATGCAAATAAGAATTGATAAAATAGATTTTGGTAAGCAAATTGATGAGAAAGCTGGTATAGATAAGTATATAAAGATATTAAAGCAAAATTGTTATAGGCTTCTTAGGATTATAAGTAATTTGATTGATATAACCAAGATTGATACGGGATTTTTAAAACCATGTGTTAGTAACAGGGAAATAATAAGCTTAGTAGAAAATATAAGTATGTCTATAGTACCTTACCTACATCAAAAGGGAATGGAACTGATATTTGATACTGATGTGGAAGAAAAGTATGTTAAATGTGACCCTGATATGATAGAGAGGATAATGCTAAATTTATTATCTAATGCAGTAAAATTCAGAAGAGAGAATGGAGAGGTACTTATTAATATGCATGATAAGGGTTCTAAAATAGTACTTGAGGTAGAGGACAATGGTATAGGAATTCCTAAGGAAAAACAAAATATAATATTTAAAAGATTTAAGCAAGTTAATCCATCTCGCACAAGTTCATGTCAGGGGAGCGGAATAGGTCTTTCATTAGTGAAATCCATAGTAGAGATGAATAATGGGAAAATAAGTGTAGAAAGCAAGGAAAATGTGGGGACGAAATTTACTATAGAGTTTCCAGCAATACAGAATGAAATTATGAAGGAATATGTAAATGTGAAAAAAGTAGATGATAATAACATTAAAAATATTGTGGAAAAAGTAAATATAGAGTTTGCCGATATATATATTGATTAAAATTTATGATAAAATATATTTTAAGAAAAGGTATTATGATGTAGTATTTATAGGAGAGATTAATTATATATAAAATAGTTAAATTACTGAAAGAATAGGGGTGCTAGTTTTGGATAGAATGAAAAGAACGCCAATAAGAGAGCAAAAGGTTGAAGATAGAATTAAAAATTTTGAAGAGGTTTGCCTTGGATATAGTGAAGAAGAAGCTAAATTAGAGGCTAATAGATGTCTTCAATGTAAAAAACCAGGATGCATGAAAAAATGTCCAGTATCAAATAATATACCCGGTTTTATAAAAGCTATAAGAGAAGATAATTATGCTGAAGCAGCCAAGATAATATCTAATACAAGTTCACTTCCTGCAGTATGTGGAAGAGTATGTCCTCAAGAGCTTCAATGTGAAGGTGGATGTGTGCTTGGTATAAAAGGTGAGCCTATGGCAATAGGAAAACTTGAAAGATTTGCAGCTGATTGGTGCAGAAAAAATGATGTTTCTTTTAATGAGAAGGGAGAATCTAACGGTAAAAAAGTTGCAGTAATTGGGAGTGGCCCAGCTGGACTTGCATGTGCTGGAGATCTTGCAAAGTTTGGATATGATGTTACTATATTTGAAGCAGCACATGAAGCAGGCGGAGTCTTAACATGGGGAATACCAGAGTTTGTACTTCCTAAGAACATTGTAAAACATGAAGTAGAGAATTTAAAAAAATTAGGCGTTAAAATTAAAAAAGATGTTGTTGTTGGAAAAACAGTAACAGTAGATGGACTTTTAAATGAAGAGAATTTTAAAGCTGTGTTTTTAGGAACAGGAGCTGCAGTGCCAAACTTTATGGGTATACCTGGTGAAAACCTAAAGGGAGCAGCATCTGCAAATGAATTTTTAACTAAAATAAATTTAATGAAGGATTATAAAGATGAATATGATAAGCAACTTATTTCAGGTAAAAAGGTTGTAGTAGTTGGTGGAGGAAATGTTGCTATTGATGCTGTTCGTGCAGCGTTAAGACTAGGATCAGAAGCTCACATAGTATACAGAAGAACTGAAAAAGAAATGCCTGCAAGGGTTGAAGAAATTAAGTTTGCTAAGGCAGAAGGAATAGAGTTTCATGTTTTAACTAATCCAGTTGAGATATTAGGTGATGAAGAAGGATGGGTTAAGGGCATTAAATGCATAAAAATGGAGCTTGGAGAACCTGACGATTCTGGCAGAAGAAGACCTATTCCAATAAAAGGTTCAGAATTTATAATAGATGCAGATAGAGTTATAATGGCTATAGGAACAAGGGCAAGTACTTTAATATCCGATACTACAAAGGAAATTAATGTAAATAGAAAGAACTGTTTTGTAGTTGATGAGGAGACAGGAAAAACTTCAAAGCCTCATGTATATGCAGGTGGAGATAATGTAACAGGACCTGCTACAGTAATACTTGCAATGGCGGCAGGTAGAAGAGCTGCTAAGGCCATTGATGAAGAGATAAAAGCTGAATAAGAATAATGTTTTATGAATAGAAAATAATGCATTAAACTAGGGGGCTTAGCGGTAGTATTTTTACTGCTAAAGCCCCTAGTTTAGTATAGTGGCCATATATATTATAATTAAGAAATTATTTTTTTCTATATGAACAATAAAACTGGTTTAATGTGGTAATATGTATATAAGATTTTATTTTGGGAGTGGGGATAAAATGAAGGCTAAAAGCAAAATATTGATAGTATTTATTTTAATATGTATTGGCTCAATTTCAATTGCCTTTTTTAATAAATATAGATGTGGCAAAGCAGAAGTAACGCCTAAAACACCGAAGATCCAAGCAGAAAGAAAAATAAATACTGATTTTGCGAAATCGGCATCAGATTTTTCTGTTGAAATTTTTAAAAGGACTGCATTATCAAAGGAAAATGTAAGTAGTTCACCTTTATCTGCGTACATAGCTTTAGGATTAACTTTAAATGGAGCTGATGGAAATACAAAAGAAGCACTGGAAAGTGTACTAAATGAGTACAAGCTTAATGACGATGAGCTCAATTTGAATTATAAATATTTAATTGGTAATCTCACTCAAAACATGGGAAATACAAAATTTAATATAGCAAATTCATTGTGGTATTCAAAAGATTTTAAGATAAAAAAGGAATTTGTCCAAAAAAATCAATTATATTTTAATGCAGAAGCTTATGGTATAAATTTTGGTAATAAAGATGTAGCAAAGAAAATTAATGATTGGGTGAAAAATAAAACTAATAATTTAATAGATAAATTAATTGATAAAGTAGAGCCTGATGCAAAAATGTACTTAATAAATACAGTTTGTTTCAAAGGAAAATGGAAAGATCCTTTTAAAACTAAAAATACTTTTAAGGATGATTTTAAAGATGAAAGTGGAAATACAAAAGTAAAGTTTATGAAGAATTCTGTTTTTATAAATTTTATAAAAACAGAAAAAGAAGAAGCAGTTGAACTTCCATATGATGATAATCGATTTGATTTTATTGCTGTAATGCCAGCTTCTAATATAAACTTAAATGATTATATTAATAGTTTTGATGAAAATACAATAAAGAATATGCTAGGTAACATGACCGGCGGTGAAGTAACTGTAATGCTACCTAAGTTTACATCCGAGTTTCAAATGTCTTTGAATGATGTTCTTAAAAGTATGGGACTAGATAATTTATTTAATAAGAATGAAGCTGATTTTAGTAAAATGTACTATAGGGCGAATGATATAGACAATAATCTTTATATATCAGATATTCAGCATAAAACTTTTGTTAAAATTGATGAAAGTGGAACGGAAGCAGCGGCAGCAACAGAAATAAAGCCGAAAGAGACATTATGTAGACCTACTAAAGATAACATAGAAATTAAGTTTAATCGTCCATTTGTTTATATGATTATAGATACTAAAACATCAATTCCCGTGTTTATGGGAGTTATGAGAAATCCATCTTAATTTCAAATTGTGCCTGCTTTAGATAAATGTAAAGTAAATTTGGTATAATATAAAGAGCTTATAAGGGGAGAGATTGATTATATGGAAGATGGTAGAACAAGCGATAAGGTTCTAAAGAAAATACAAGAAAAAATTTTTAGTGGGGAATGGAAACCTGGCCAAAAAATTATGTCTGAAACTAAACTAGCCGAAGAGCTAAATGTAAGCAGAGTATCTGTAAGAGAAGGCATAGAAAAATTAGCTGCGTTTAATATTTTGAGCAAAAAGAAAGGTGGAGGTACATACATAAATGATTTGGGGCCTTCAGTGTATTTAAATAGTTTACTGCCAATGCTCATTTTAGATAAGGATAATTATTTAGATATATTAGAATTTAGGTTAATTATGGAGCCAGAAACGGCTAAATTATGTACTGAAAGATGTGATGATAAATTAATTGAAGAACTTGAAATAACATATAAAAATATGATGGATTATAGAAATGATATAAAGAAATTCACCGAAGAGGATTTAAAGTTTCATACTAAAATTGCAGAAGGAAGTGAAAATTCTTTAATAATAAAAATAACTGAGCTTCTTGCGAATATACTTAACTGTCATCAAAGAGGATTATATGAATGTCTTGGTCCTAAAGGGGGAATACGTGAACACAGACTTATCTTAGATGCTATAAAAAATAGAGATCCAGAATTGGCTTTTATTTATGCAAAAGGTCATGCACTTAGAACTATAGATGATTTAAAAAAATTGAAGAACTTAAAATAGAAAGTTAAAAGTACTTTCTATTTTTTTTATAAAAGATTGAAAAATATTATGTGGGCATATTGACTAAGAAACGTTTTCAGGGTATTATATCCTTAAAGTTGTATTACAACTTTAAGGATATAATTAATAATAAAAGAATAAAACTCTTTTAAACAGATAATATTCATAAACCTGTAATACAAATAGAAATAAGAGGTGATTAATTTGTTAAGAAGTCAAGAGATGAGAAAGAAAGCTCCCGAAATTGATTCACTTAGATTGGGATCTGGTTGGACACTTGAAGAATTGGAAAAACCACAAATAGTGATTGAAAGTAGTTTTGGTCATAGTCATCCTGGTAGTGCACATCTTAATACTTTAGTTGATGAAGTGTTTGATATATTAAAAGATAATGGAGGCAGAGGTGCTAAATATTTTGCTACAGATATATGTGATGGGGAGACTCAAGGACATGATGGCATGAATTATTCACTTGCTTCAAGAGATATAATGGCAGATCTTATGGAAATTCATGTGAAAGCTACTCCCTTTGATGGGGGCGTATTTATAGCAAGTTGTGATAAAGCAATGCCTGCTCACTTGATGGCAATGGCAAGGTTAGATATGCCAGCTATAATGCTTCCAGGTGGAATTATGAATGCAGGACCTAATATGCTTACACTTGAGCAAATTGGTACTTATGCTGCTCAATATGAAAGAGGAGAAATAACAAAGAAGCAATATGATTATTATAAATGTAATGCATGTCCAAGCTGCGGTGCTTGTTCTTTTATGGGAACAGCTTCTACGATGCAGATTATGTCAGAAGCGCTTGGGATGGCTCTTCCTGGTACAGCTTTAATACCAGTAACTTCAAAAGAATTAAAAAAAGCTGCTGAAAAAGTTTCAAAACAAATATTTAAGCTTATAGAATTGGATTTAAAGCCATCAGATATAATGACAAAAGAAGCATTTGAAAACGCAATAATGGTACATGCAGCTATTGCAGGTTCAAGTAATGGAATTTTGCATCTTCCAGCTATAGCTCATGAGCTTAACATAGAAATAAAACCAGAATTATTTGATGAAATTCACAGAAGGATTCCATATATCCTTAATGTAAGACCAAGTGGATTTTATCCAGGTTCATATTTCTGGAATGCAGGTGGAGTTCCAAGAGTAATGGAGGAGATTAAGGAATTTTTACATTTAGATGTTATGACGGTTACTGGAAAAACATTAGGTGAAAATCTAGATGAAATAAGAAAAAGTGATTATTATAGGGAACATGAAAAATTAATACAAGCTTTGGGAGTAAAAAGGGAAGATATAATAAAACCTAAAGAAAATCCAATTCAAAAACAAGGAGCTTTGGCTATTTTAAAAGGAAATTTAGCCCCAGAAGGAGCAGTAGTAAAGCATTCCGCAGTATCTAAAAAATTAATGAAGGTAACTTTAAAGGCAAGAGTATTTAATTGTGAAGAAGATGCAATTAAGGCTGTACTTACTAAAGATATAAAACCCGGTGATGCTGTATTCATAAGGTATGAAGGACCAAAAGGATCTGGAATGCCAGAGATGTTTTATACAACAGAGGCTATTGCATCTGACCCAGAATTAGTGGAATCTATAGCTCTTATTACTGATGGAAGATTTTCAGGGGCAACTAGAGGCCCAGCAATAGGACATGTTTCTCCAGAAGCAAGTGAAGGTGGACCCATAGCACTTGTTGAAGAAGGAGATTTAATTAGAGTAGATATACCGGCAAGAAGGCTTGACATAATAGGAGTGGCTGGCACAGAAAAAACAGAAAAAGAAATTGAAAGTATATTAAAAGAAAGAAAGAAAAATTGGGTAAAACCTGCACCAAGGTATACTAAGGGAGTTTTAGGACTTTACACTAAATGTGCTGTATCACCTATGAAGGGTGGATATATGAAGTAACATTGATGAATTAACGTTAAAAAAACTCTATAAATCTAAGGTAAAAAAATTGTAAAATCCTAAGAGTTTTAATAACTCGCTAAAAAATGCTCAAACAAATTAAAACTCTAAGTATTTTACGATTTTTTCACCAAGATTTATTAGAGCTTTTTTAAACCGTTAATTCATCAATGCTACTTCATTTTTAGGATAAGGCAAGGAAAAAATTCCTCCGTACCTACGGAATTTTAGGTGTGAATAATATGTATTAGATATCATTAGTGCTGACATCGCTTCGCCCGTCAGCAGGTGATGAGGGGGGCCAAAAACTCATATATGATAATTATCATTCTTTATGAAATACAGGCTATCTTAATGTTTACAAATAACAACTTTGATTTAAAAACTTATCTAAACCTCCTATAAAGAGAGAGTGCCCTTTTGAAATAAAGAAGGATAACGATCATATACGGGGTTTGGGTCAAAGACCCATTATCCTTCTTAACTATAAATAGGCACTTTTTACATTATGACCAACAACTTCATATAAGCATTTTCTAAATTGCCCAAACCTCGTGTATAATAACATTCATTAGAGTTTTTTTAAATTGTTAAGTCATCAATGCTACTTCATTTTTAGGGTAAGGCAAGGAAAAAATTCCTCCGTGCTTTTATTATAAGCGAAGTAAGAGTATTTTGGGAACGATTTAAATAAAACTCAATAAGTCTTGCTTCAAATTATAAAAAGACTTAGTAATTTTAATTTGTCTGAGCTTCTTTTCAGCGAGTTATTAAAATTTCTTAGTCTTTTTATAATTTGGAGCTTAGACTTATGAGCTTTATTTAATGTTTCAAAATACTCTTACTTCGCTTCTTTTTTGAGAAGGTGACATTTTTATATTGTTTTTAAAAACTCTACTGAAGTAATTTGCATCGTTAAAGCCGCAGGATAGGGCTATTTCAGTTATATTTAGTGTGCTGTCTTTTAAAAGCAGTATAGCTTTTTTTAGTCGCAAGTCATTGATATATTCTATTACTGTTTTACCGGTAGATTGTTTAAAAAGTCTACAAAAATGATAATTACTGATGTGGGCTAGATTTGCCAGTTCATTTATAGTTATTTTTTTAGTGAAATTACTTTGTATATATTTCAATATATTATCAATTTGTTTTAGTTTGGTTACTTTAAAATCAAATTGTTTTTTGGTATAAATTTTTTCAATGTAATTTCTGAGGAGTATGACTATTAATCTAAGCACGTATGATTTTATGGCAAGTTCAAAGCCTATTTTCTTTGAAAAGTATTCTTTTATAATGCTTTCAGAACATTTCTCTATCTTAGTATTATTTCTAACTAAGTTTTTAAATGAAATCAGATTATTTGCAAGAGGTGTCATAAATTTGGTTTGGCATGAGTCAGCTTGATTACTAAAGAGGAATGATAAATCTATTCTAAATACATAGTATGTTAAGTTATTACACAGGCTTTTCATATAATGAAGTTCATTACTGTTTATGACAATGAAGTCTTTTGCACAAACCTGTATTTCTTTAGAATCACATCGAAGTAGTGCGTTGCCCTTAATAAAATAAAAAAATTGGAGATGCTCATGCCAATGTGCATTCATTACAGTACCTTTAGTATTATGACTTTTTTTAAATATATCCACAACAAAATTTTTATCTGGCATTTTCTTATAAAAGTAATTTTGATTATTTCTCTCCATAGTTCCTCCTTATATAGCAAAATAGTGCTAATGTTTAGCAAGATAATTAATGAATTATAACAACTATATTGTTAATATATAGGCGTAAGTTTTATCTATATAAAGCAGAATGTAATAGAATTTATGCATTATATAACAAAATTTATTATATCAATAACATGCTAAAAAAGGAAGGCGAGTTTAATAATGAATTTAGTAGAAAATAAACATTACAGCAAATGGACTATTTTATTTGTTGTAGTAATGATGTCCTTTATATCTTGCGTTGACAGCAGTATTGTAAATGTAGCATTACCTGTAATGGCGAAAAAGCTTTCAGTGAGTATGGCTGAAATAGAGTGGGTTGTTGCTAGCTATGTTATGGTTATATGTGCTAGTCTTTTGATATTTGGAAGATTGGGTGATATGAAGGGAAAGTCAAGTATATTTAAAATTGGTACTATAGTGTTTACTGCTGCTTCACTTATGTGTGGATTTTCAAGCTCTTTAATAATGCTTTTGATTTTTAGAGTATTGCAGGGTATAGGAGCTGGAGCCTATATGGCTAATAATCAAGGTATTATAACTCAAATTTTTCCTAAAGAGGAGAGAGGAAAAGCACTTGGAATTTTAGCATCAGCAGTTGCACTAGGAACAATGATAGGTCCTCCAGTAGGTGGCTTCATCATAAGTTTGTTTAGTTGGAATTATATATTTCTTGTAAATGTTCCTATAGGAATAATAGCTTTTATAGCAGGATTATTAGTGCTTCCAAAAGGTAAAAATATTGATGAAAAATTTGATACAAAAGGATCAGTATTATATTTTATGGTAATAATACTCTTATTTGGGTCTTTAATTGGCGAGCAGCAGCTTGGATACAAAAATCCAATAATTATAGTGAGTTTTGTTTTATCAATAATTTGTTTAATAGTATTTATTGCATTACAAAGGAAAACTAAGTTTCCACTTTTGAATCTTGAAATTTTTAAGAATGATTTATTTTCATTAAGTTTGTTTTGTGCTCTCGTATCTTTTGTCTGTATAAGTGCTTCAATAATTATAATTCCATTTTATTTACAGGATACATTAAAAATGTCTTCTGCAAATTCAGGACTATTTATGATGATTCAGCCAATAATTATAGCTTTAATTTCCCCTATTACAGGCAATATGTCAGATAAGCTAGGGGCAAAAATATTAACACTCGTAGGACTTATATCTATGTCAGGCGGTTTTTTACTTATGTCATTTTTGAATGAACATTCTCTTTTAATAAATGCAGCATTGTGTATAGTTTTAATAGCATTAGGACAAGGCTTTTTTCAACCAGCTAACAATTCGCTAATAATGTCTACGGTTTCTAAAAATAAGCTTGGAATAGCAGGCAGTATTAATTCTCTAGTAAGAAATTTAGGACAAATGATAGGGATAACATTATCTACAACTATTTTATACAATTTTATGAGTATTAAGATAGGACATAGAGTAGTAGACTATGTTTTCGGAAGAGATGATGTTTTTGTTTATGGAATGAGATATGTGTATATGACTTTGGTATTTATATGTTTGTTTGGAATATTTTTAACTACATTTAGAATATATAGGAAGCGTTTTTAAAAAATAATTAAAATAAATTATAGTTAATATTAAAAGTGTCATATTTTATATTGATTTTTTGAACATAAGTAGTACAATGAGTATATAAGCATAGTGTGTATACGTTTGATGCGAGAATAGGAGGTATAAATTATGACACAGACAAATAGAAAGAATATATATATTGCTGATGAACAGGCAAAAATTTATGATGAAGCAGAGGACTTTGCTAAAGATCATAATATGTCGTTATCTTCTTTAGTTGGTAAGGCGTTAGAAAGTTATATACAGAGCAATGAAAAAAGTAATAAGGAAGTATGTCTTACGATTAAAAATTATAATAATAGCATTATAATACCTACTATTAGGCAAATAAAATTTATGGGTAAAGAAATAGCTAATAGTGGGTGGATTAATGATAATAAATTTATAAAGAAAACTTCAAATGGTTATTTTGCTGAAAATGGAGTTTTATGTGATGCAAGTAATTTTCAAAGAGATGATGTACTTCAGCATTCATATACTGTATATAAAACTGAAAAGGGAAAGTTTTTAGTATATATAAATAAAAGTCATATGAGATATTCAAAACTTAATCTTGATTTTGAAAGAGAGCTGTATATTATAAAAGAGGAGCTTTCTTATAAATTATACAGTACAGTAAAAGAAATAGTACGAAATTTAAGCGATATACCAGATGAAACAATAGAGGAAATTGTGAAATTTGACAGCGAAGTTGAGGTACTTAATATATAATCATCCAGGGGCTTGGGTAAAAAAGACCCATTATCTCGTAACCCTATACAGGTAATCTTAATAGTAACGGCATAAGCCGTAATTAAACTGCAGGAATCATATATGGGTTTGGATCTGTCATATTAAAATAAAAATTAAGAATGAATGATGATTTTCTGACGCTTTGCTTTGGAAAATCTACTAATTTAGAAAAGAACATTTCCATTAGTTGAAATGAAAAAACTTATAAGTTTAAGAGTTTTCATAGTGAAATTGAGAAAAAGTTACATTCATTCTTAATTTTTCTTCCTTAATTTTTGATTTTTTTCAAATACTCCATTCTGCTTTTAAATTTTTTCTCATTACCTTCTTCTGTTGGAAAATAGTATTTCTGATTTTTTAAATTATCAGGCATACACTGCATGTTTGTTACTTTATTTTCAAAATCATGTGCGTATTTATAGCCTTTTGAATAACCCAAACTTAACATTAGTTTCGTTGTGGCATTTCTGAGATTAAGAGGAACACCTTCGGAGAGAGTTTCTTTTGCATCCTTTTTTGCTTTTTCATATGCAGCATAAAGAGAATTTGATTTAGGGGCTAAGGATAGATAAACTACAGCTTCTGTAAGGTTTACGCTGCATTCAGGCATGCCTATATAGTGACAGGCATTATAAACATTTACCGCTACATTCAAAGCATTAGTATCAGCAACACCTACATCTTCAGAAGAAAAACGTATAAGTCTTCTTGCTATATACAGAGGATTTTCCCCACCTTCCAGCATTCTAGCAAGCCAATAAATTGCAGCATCAGGGTCACTATTTCTCATGGATTTGTGCAAAGCAGAAATTAAATTATAATGCTCTTCGCCGTTTTTATCATACAAAAGTGATTTATTCTGCATACAGTCTTCTAATATATTTTTAGTTATGGTCATAGTTCCATCTTTTGATTTGCTGCTTAGCACCGCCATTTCAAGAACATTAAGAGAAGTTCGAGCATCTCCATTTGAGTATATTGCTATTGAATTTAAAAGCTTATCTGAAATTCGTATTTTTTTGTTTTTAAAGCCTCTTGAATCATTAAGGGTATTTTTTAAAAGTTCAACTATATTTTCTATAGAAAGTGGCTTCATAACAAAAACTCTACACCTTGAAAGTAATGCGGAATTAATTTCGAAGGACGGATTTTCTGTAGTTGCACCTATTAGAACTATATCTCCATTTTCGACATGAGGCAGAAAAATATCCTGTTGAGATTTGTTGAATCTGTGAATTTCATCTATAAAAAGTAAAGTGCGTATTCCAAAACGTTTATTATTTTCAGCCTTTAGCATAACCTTCTTAATTTCATTTATTCCTGAAGTTGCTGCACTAAATTCAATAAATTCGTATTTAGTCATAGCAGCTATTATCATGGCCAGAGTTGTTTTACCAACACCTGGAGGCCCCCAGAATATCATTGAAGTAATGTTATCGTTCTTGAGCATATTTCTAAGAGCTTTTCCTTTTCCTAATATATGCCCTTGACCTATATATTCATCTAAAGTTCTTGGCCTCATGCGTTCAGCCAGGGGAGTACTATTTTTGTTCTCAAATAATGAACCTTGATTATAGTTCATGTTAATATCTCCTTTCAAAATACGAACATATGTTTCAAACAATTATAGCATTAAAATATATTCAATGCTATAGATAAAAAATAATGAACAGATCTAATGTTACTTTTACAATGTTAAAAAAATGTACTTACCTAGATTAAAACGAAAATAATAATTAATGATGAAATATGTAAAAAAATAAATATTATGTTATAATAAACTTATACAAATACGTAAATTAAACTTATAACCTTCAAGATAATGTTAAAATAATAGCTTATATCATTAAAAATAGAAAAAATTGTAGGAAAATCATGGTTAATTTATAAAACTAAACTGATGAAACGAAATTTTAAAATATTTAAATGTGGGGGGAGGGATACTTATGGGAATATTATAAATTTAGTATCGTAATAAAATATTTAAATTTTAAATGAAAAGGGAAAGAAAGCGCCATGAATATTGAGTATATGAATCAAAAAATTGAATTTTCACTGGTTCGTAAGGAAAGAAAGAGCATAAAAATTTCTGTTAATAAGAACTTCGGTATAGAGGTAACTGCTCCCCAGAATGTATCAGATGAATATGTAAAAGAAGTTGTATATAAAAAAATGAAGTGGATATTAAAGCAGATGAAGAGGATAGAAAATATTATTGACGTAAATGAAGAAATCAAATATTCAGATGGTGACACATTTTATATTTTTGGAACGCCATACAAGCTTATAGTTAAAAAAGGCATAAAAAATAAAATGAGGATTTTTGGGAATAACATATATATGTATGTAAAGGAAAAAGATAATTTCAAGTATAAAAAAAGTTATGCAGAAAAATGGTACAAGAAGGTTGCCTCGATAGAATTAAAATTTTTGTATGATCAAGTATATAAATTATTTAGTGGAATGTATGATGAAAAGCCACAGCTAAGTATAAGAAAAATGAAATCAAAATGGGGGAGCTATAGCCCATCACAAAATAAAATAGTTTTAAATACCCAGTTAATAAAAACTCCTAAAGTATGCATAGAATATGTTATAGTTCATGAATTATGTCATGTAAAATATAGGAATCATAGAAAAGAATTTTATAATTATGTAAGCAATTTTATACCAGATTGGGAAGCAAGAAGAGATGAATTAGACAAGTACGTGAATGTTTAAGAAAGAGAAGAAACAGTGCTTTGGAACATTAAAAAAATTCTATAAGTCTAAGGCAAAAAAAATCATAGAATACTAAGATATTTCAATAACTCGCTGAAAAGAAGCTCAGACAAATTGAAATATCTAAGTATTCTATGATTTTTTTACCAAGACTTATTAGGATTTTTTTAAACCGTTCCTTCAGCACTGTTTCTTCTCTTTAAAGGTGAAACAAGGAAAAAATTCCTCCGTGCCTACGGAATTTTGGGCGTAAATAATGTGCATTGAATATAGTTAGTTTGCAGGGTGCTGACATGGCTTTGGTTGTCAGCATGCGAGAAATTTGTTTTTAGCATTAGAATTTTATATTAGGAAAGTACTGGTGTTGGGTTAAGAACAATAATTGGCATAACCCCAATATCACGTATGATAATATCTAAATATTCTATGATTTTTTACCAAGGTTTATTAATAAAAAAATCCAATTAAGCATTGAATAAAATATTAAGAATGCTTAATTGGATTAATAAAGATAGTGAGCTAAAACTCAAATCTGGTGTATGATGTTATTTAGTTGCAGGTAAATTAAGTTTTCCGTTTATTATCATATAGTTAAAGATTTTTTGATAAAGATCCTTAACAACAGGTGCTGCTGTATCTGAGGCATAATAACTTCCAGTACCAGGCTCGTCCACTGAAACAAGCAATGTAATTTGAGGATCGTTGGCTGGTGCCATACCTGCAAAAGAAGAAATATATTTTCCAGGAGTATATCCACCTGTTTTTGGATCTGCTTTTTGTGCTGTACCAGTTTTACCGGCTATGTCATATTCAGGAATATCTGCATTCTTACCAACACCATCTTTGTCACCAACTACTTTTCTGAGATAACCTCTTAATTGTGCAGCTATATTAGGATCTAGTATATTTTTTTTGTAATCAGCATATGGTGTAGTTACAGGATGTCCATTTTTCATTCCTGTTACGTCCTTCATTACGTGAGGTCTTATCCAGGTTCCGCCATTTGCTACAGCATTGAAAGCGGCCATGTATTGAACAGTGGTAAGGCCAATACCTTGTCCAAATGCTATATTTGATAAATCGACTAAATTGACCTTATCGCTTGGTCTTACGAGTCCTGAAACTTCTCCAGGAAGATCTATGCCAGTTTTATGACCAAAACCAAACATGTCAATGTACTTAAGAAGATTATCCTTTCCGATTTTTTGACCAAGTTCTACGAAACCAACATTGCATGAATGTTTTAAAATATCAATGAAGCTTTCGCCACCATGTCCAGACAGTTGCCAACAATGAATAACAGTTCCGTTTACGGATATGCTTCCATCACAGCTATAATCTACAGCGGTTGGATCTTTTACTGTTCCGGTTGCGAGTCCCGTGTAGGCAGTTATAACTTTAAAAATTGATCCAGGCTCAAAAGTTTTTTGAACTGCACTATTTTGAAATAATTCATCCGTAGACTGTGATATTCCCGGTTGTTTTACATACGGGTTGTTAGGATTATAATCAGGTTTATTTACCATTGCTAGGATTTCGCCTGTTTTTGGGTTCATTACGGTTATTGAAACAGCTTTAGCTTTATTATCAGATAATGCCTGTTCGGCAGATTGCTCAGCATAGTCTTGTATAGATTTATCTATAGTTAAAGTTACATCCTTACCGTTTTTTGGAGCTACATATTCAGAATTACCATAAGGAAGCTGCTTTCTTGTAACGTCAGTTTCAATAGTTTTATAACCAGGTGTTCCTGCAAGAACTTTATTGTAGGATAACTCTACACCAGCTACTCCATCTCCATTAGAATTTGTAAATCCGAGTACTTCTGCAAGAAAATTGTTATTCGGATAAACTCGTAAGGTGTCATCTGAAGCAACAAAACCGGTTATGCCAAGTGCATTTATTTTATCAACTTTTGTTTTCCCAATTTGTCTTGCAAGTGTTACAAATTTTACAGGCACTCCATTAGAAGATTTAGCTGATAGAATTGAATAAATTTTATCAGAAGGTGTACCTAAAATCTGTGATAATTTGTCGCAAAGTGTTTTTAGTGTCATTTTATTGTTTTTTAAAGATAAACTTAAGGTGTTCATATCGACATCTATTTTATAATCACTTATACTTGTGGCAAGTTTATTACCATTTCTATCAAGTATATCTCCGCGCTTAGGATAAATTGTAACTTGATTTACCCGTTGTTTTAAGGCTTTCTCCTTATACTCATTTGAATGCGTGAACATTATAGAGAAAAGTTTAAACATTAATGCGGAAAATACAATAAGAAAAATAAAAAAAACTGCAAACAATTTTCTGCCTAAAATAAGCCTTGGATTAATATGCCTTTTTTTCAATTTAGATTCTCCTCTCATTTAACCTAATAAAAGGATTAAAAACATACCTTAAATTATATCATATTTGATTTTTAAAATAAATTAGATATAAGTGTAATTATAAGGTTTTAATACTTAAACTGTATAATAAATTTAATTATAACGTTTCATAATGCTTTATAATGGAATTATTACCATGACTTATTTTTAATGGGACTGTTATTCACACTTATTTAAAACATAACCATTAAAAAAGTTAAAAGTTTATGTTAAAATAAGACTATCGCGTTTATAGTAATATATAGATAAAAGAGGAAGTGATTTTTTTGAATCCTATTGCATTTACATTATTTGGACTTCAAATAAGATGGTATGGAATTTTTATAGCTACAGGGGTGGTTTTAGGCCTTTTTATAGCTTATATAAATTCAAAATGGAGGGATGTTGATTATGAGTCTGTACTAGATGTTGTGCTTATATCCCTACCTATAGGTATAATTGGAGCAAGACTTTATTATGTTATATTTCAGTTTAAAACATATAACGGTAATGTTTGGGATATGATAAATATAAGAAATGGTGGTCTCGCTATTCATGGTGGCTTGATATTTGGGCTTTTAGCAGCTTATTTGTATACGAAACGCAAAAAATTAAGTTTTCTAAAAATGGCAGATGTAGCGACACCTTCTATAATATTGGCTCAAGCTCTTGGAAGATGGGGAAACTTTTTTAATGGTGAAGCACATGGAGATGCTGTTACTTATAGTTTTATACATAAGTTCCCTGCATTTATTCAAAAAGGTATGACAATAGATGGTATGTATTATAATCCAACATTTTTATATGAGTCTACCTGGGATCTAATAGTATTTTGCATATTAATGTTTACTATTAGGAAAAGTAAAAATAAAGGCATTGTATTTTTTGCATACATTGGATTGTATTCCTTGGGAAGATTTTTTATCGAAGGTATGAGAACAGACAGCTTAATGCTTGGACCTATAAGAGCTGCCCAACTGGTTAGTATCTTAGGTGTTGTTGTTTTCATTGCATTTTTAATTTATTCTCATGCAAAAGGAAAAAATAATTAGAGAATAATTATTGTTAAATTTCCAAAAAGAATATATAATATAGATGTTATATAAACCTTTATTATAGAATCCAGGTTTTATTTGGAACTTGTGAATGCTATAACAAAAATCAATCCCTTAGATAAAGAAGCAGTTGTGAGCTGCTTCTTTATTATGTTGAACAAAAATCAATCCTATGAGTTTTCCACTCAATACTTTTTCGTATTATATTAAATAAAATTTATACATAGTATGTTAAAAAGTTATTGTATTATAAAATAATGTTATATTAAATTTCATAATTTACCAGCAAAAGCGACAAAAACAAAAAATGGTTTTGTAATATATTGTATATATAGTAAATAGAGGTTGATAAAAATGAGGGTAATAACAAATTTTGTTTTTGATAAACCTATAAAATTAAATTTACAGTATAACCACATAGTACAAGCTGTAATTTTAAAATGGTTAAGTGATGAAAATTATACAAAGTTTATACATGATACAGGATATAAATGTGGAAATAGAACGTATAAGTTATATACATTTTCTAGGCTTCAAGGTAAATTCTCAATTAACTCAAGGGAAAAAACTATAACTTATTATAATGAGGTAAAACTTGAAATTTCAGCTGTGGATGATAAGTTTTTAAGCTACCTTGTAAATGGAATAATTATGAATGATGAGATTAGACTAGGAAATAATATAGTAAGTGTCAAAGAAGTTAAATGCACTAAAAATGTTTTGAAGTCCGGAGCTAAAGTGTACACTAAATCGCCTATTGTAATGTACAGTACTTTTGAAGATAATTGCAAGAAAAAAACTTATTATTATAGTCCGTTTGAAAGTGAATTTTCAGAACTTATACGGAAAAATCTTATTAAGAAGTATAATGCTGCTTATGGCACAAATCCTGAAAATTGTGATTTTAGTATAGAAGCTGTACATAATTCTAAACTTAAAGAAAAGGTATTAGTATATAAAAAGACCGTAATAAAAGGTTGGACCGGTGAGTTCATTTTGAAGGGTTCAGATAAGCTGATTAACATAGGATATAATTCGGGCTTTGGATCAAAGAATTCACAGGGCTTCGGTTGTGTTGAGAAGTGTAATATACAAATTAAGTAAAGTGGAATTTTGAAATTAAAGTATCTGTGAGGAATTGACAATGAGTGTAGAGGTCAAAATGCAATCTGCGACAAGTAAATAGGGATAATTGGTGAAATAAATTAAGGCTGCTGCATTAATTTATATGAGCTTTTGACAAAAAACTTAACTCAATTAATGCAGCAGCTTAAACTATCTATTAAGTATTTTAACTATATAACATATTTCATCATCACTTATTTTTATTCTAAAATCGCCTTCAATAACAGATATAGACTGTTTAACTTCGTCAAATTGCTTCCTGTTTGAGTTTTTAAAACTATCTAAATCTTTGAATTTTACCATATCTCCATGAATACATCTATCAAGCATACATCCCATATGAATAATTAAGTCAATTATATAATCATCTGATTCAATTCTATTTGGTAAATCTAATTTAGTTATAAACTTTTTTATTGAAGCTATTGCTATTTTGGGATTAACGTATTTTATATATTCTTCAAGCATTTCTTTGGAGATTTCATATATACTTTTCTGAGTATTTTCTTCTTTTGAGTCTTCAGATGATGATGAAATTAAATTTGCATCTAAAAGTTTTGTGAATTCATTTTGAAAGTTTTTGTTTAGTATTTTATTTATAGGGAAGTAAGGTATATTGATACTTGGCTTTAAGCTTCCTATGCAAGCTAAAATATCATACTTTTCCTGTAAATCATTTATGTTATTTTCCATATCAAAGTAGTTGATATTTATTATTTCGATTGCATCATTATATTTATCTTTTATTAAATCCTTAATTATATTTTTAGATATTAATCCAACTCCCTGACCTGTTGTACATACTGTTATTATTGCTTTTTTCTTGCTTTTTATTGCAGTATGTTCTGCTTTTATATCTTTAACTAAAGAATCATAGAGAGTATCTATATCGTATTCCTGATATAAAACACTTCTTAAAATATCTAAGACAAAAAGTGTAGATATATTGTTTATAGTTCTTACTTTTATACCGGTTTCGTCCATTATTCTTTCACCGAATTGACATAGAGAACCCATATCTACAAGCAGAAACACACCCTTATCGCTATTTGCATTTATTACTGCATTTTTTACTTTTTCATAGGTATCTGGCACCGTAGCATCAAGAGGCATATCTATAGCTTTTATATTATTTACATTAAGAAGTTTATTAGCAACAGCTCCCATACTTGAAGCAGTGCTATCTCCATGACATACTAAAACAACTCCAATGAGGTCCGTAGTTTTACTAGAATGGTTATTGTTTGCAAGGAGTACAGACAAAAAGCCTTTTTCATCCTCAGGTATAAGTACGGCAAATTTTTCATCTAGTATTCTTAATAATTCTGATGAGACTTCAAATTCTTTTTTATATTGTCTTTTTATAATTGCCATGTTTGGATTTACTATAGGCTTATTTTCTTCAATTCTTTTTAAGAGTGAATATATGTGAAAAGTAAAACCAAAGAAAAATTTATTGCTAAACTTAGTGCCTAATTTTGCTTGAGCTACGTTAATTAAGTTTGTACATGTATCTACAACCTGTTTAGGAACAACGCTGTACAGTTTTCGTATATTTAAACTATTAGGATTAAATTTATTTATTACATTGTTGAAGGTATCTTCTAGAGTATTGGTTATTTCATTTTCTATTTCGCTGATGCTGAGTCCTTCATCTTTTAGTTCTTCTAATTTTTTATTTATGGAGTCGTATATATCTATATCTTTACTTATAATTTTTAGTTTAGTATCTTCATTAGCCGTTACATGAGGATTTATTATTAAATTTTCACTGTACATATTTAAAAATGTCTTATCACTAGATGAAATGTGCATATCATTAAATAAATTTTCTCGTATTTCGGAATTCAACGTTTTAAATTCTATGACTAATTCTTTGTTACTTTGAAGATGTTCGAAAAAGGCTTTTGCACATAGAAGCTTAATTTCAGAAGTTAACTGACCTATATTACCATCTATAAATTGATATAAAGCCAGTGCTTTAAGTACTTCTGGTGGGATTTTAATAGGCATATTAAGCTTTATTGATTCATAGTGAAAAAGTGTTTCTATAACTTCAAATCTCTCGTCTAAAGTCTTATCCCTGAAAGCAGGTAAAGTAATGGTAACCGGAATTCTCCTTAAAAATGTATTAAGAAAGGTATCATCTGGATTTTCTGTGGTTGCAGCAATTATAAGTACATTACTTTTTCTAGGCTTTGAAGTTTCACCAAGCCTTGAAAATTCACCTTTGTCCATAAGATAAAATAGCATTTCTTGACCGTCCGGCGGCAGTCTGTGAACTTCATCTAAAAATAAAATACCATTATTGGCTTTTTCAACTAATCCTATTTTATCACTATCGGCTCCGGTAAAAGCTCCTTTTATATGACCGAATAGCTGGGATATTAAAAGTTGTGGAGCGTTGTAATAATCTGAACAATTGAAGGATATAAAGGGGAAACTTTCTTCTGTTTTCTTTTTTTCTTGAAGAGCATACTTGTATATCATTGACGCAAAAGTTGTTTTACCAACACCACTTTCTCCAAGAAGTAAAATATGCAGTCCGTTGTGGGGATACATTACAGCTGCTTTTGCCTGTTCAATCTGATGAAGAAGACTATTGTTATATCCTATTAAAAATGTAAATGGATCTACAAAATCATTATTCTTCTTATTAATATTTAATATATCTTTAAATTCTTCAGGCGAAAAAGCATCCTTAGTTATATTTATGTTCATTTTTTCTAAAGTGACTTTTGGAAAGAAGGTAACAGGCCTTCCGTTTACCTTTATTAATTTTCCTGCCTTTAAAAGATCATTTAAAAGAGTACTTGCATTATTTCTTACAATATTAAATTCATTTTGAATTTCTAAAGCCCCTATGCCTAGATAGGTGTCAGATTCAATACATTTTTTTATATAATTACAATTTATTTTCTCACATATATAGTTAAAAACGATTTCAGATTTTTTCAAATAATCACCTACTTTATTTTGAATAGTCCATTAGAAAGATATGATTGCTAATTCTTGTTTGCAAATTTCAGCTTGCTGAGTACTAAAACCAATATAAAGTTAAAGGCAATAAGATATATATTCCTATAAAATAGTAGTAAAAAGAAAAGAACAATACAGACTAACACTAATAAGTAAAAAATTAAATTTTTCATAATGTCTCCTCTTAGAATTAGATTTTTGATTGTAAAGGGTAGAGTAAAGGAATAGGTGCTTATATTAAAATTAGGGAAGAACTAATTTATATAATTACTTTATTATAAAATTAAATAAAAATCAACAAAAATAAATCAAATATGGATATATGTCGAATGCAATAGCAAACTAAGTACTATGCAGAAACTATTTTTAGTATGAAATATAGCTATAAAAAATATGCACTTCACATTTTGAATTTTTTTAGTGCATATTTTTTCGCTTTTGTGCAAGAGAATGTAAAGGTTTTAATACTATGCACTAAGTTGGCACGCAAATTGCTATATAAAATGGTGTAAAGGTTTTAGTAGGGAGGAAGAAAAATGGAGGAGACTTTATTACATGAAGAACTAATCTTTTTAGATTACAAAGCTGATAGTAGAGAAGAACTATTAAAAAAATTAGCTTCAGAATTACAGCAAAGGGGGTATGTAAAAGAATCATATATTAAAGGTGTTTTAGATAGAGAAAAGGTTTTTCCAACAGGACTTAATACTGCAGGAGTTAAAGTTGCTCTTCCACATACTGATGCCATACATGTTAACAAAGCTGCCATAGTAGTGGCAAAGTTAAAAAATCCAGTAATATTTAAAGAAATGGGCTTTGGAGAAAAAGATGTAGAGGCAAAATTAATTATAATGATGGCAGTTAGAAAACCTGAAGATCAAGTAAAAACCTTAAGTAAACTTATGTCAATATTATCTGACAAAGAAACACTTATAAGCTTATATAATTGTAAAGAGAAAACGGAAGTAATTACCATATTAAATAAAGTTTTATATGGGGATAATAAATAAAATTAAAAAACTTTGAGGAGGTATTTATTATGAGTGGTGTTAGAAAAAAAGTTTTTGTTGCTTGTGGTTCAGGGGTTGCTACGTCTCAAACGGTTGCATCTAAAATTGCTAGTATGTGTGAAGATGAGGGAATTCCAGTAGACGTTGAAGCAGTTGACATAAAGTCTCTAGAAAGCATCATAGATCAATGCGATATATACGTGTCAATAGTTTCAGCAGGACATGATTTTGGAAAGCCAACAATAAACGGAATTGCATTCTTAACTGGAATTGGAATAGATGAGGAGTTTGAAAAATTAAAAGAATATCTTGGTGCATAAAAAAATCCCAGTAGGTTACTGAAAAACCTATTGGGAAAAAGATAAATAAATAATCGTATTTAGGTAATTATAACACAGATCATGGAAATAATATATATAAAATTTATAAACGGGAGGAATTAAAAATGGCAGTTGTTAATTATATATTGGGATTAGGAGCCGCAATATTTCTACCAGTAATTATGATAATCCTTGGATTATTCATGAAGATGAAACCTAAAAAAGCAATTATTGCCGGCATCACACTTGGTGTAGCTTTTACAGGAATGAACGTAGTACTTAGTTTTATGTTTAATGCTATAAGCCCTGCCGCTTCAGCATTTGTTAAAAATACAGGAATAACTTTAAACTCTATAGATGTTGGTTGGGCCCCTATGTCAGCCATAGCTTGGGCATGGCCATATGCGGTACTTGTTTTCCCTCTTCAAATTGGAATAAATATTTTAATGTTAGCATTTAAGTGGACAGACTGTCTTAACGTTGATTTATGGAATGTTTGGGGAAAAATTTTCACAGCAACTATGGTTGCAGCAGTAACTAAGAGTGTACCTTTAGGATTCTTTGCAGCATCAATTCAAGTTATTTTAGAGCTTAAAAGTGCAGATATATCACAAAAACAATTATACAGAATTACTAAAATACCTGGAGTAGCATGTTCACACTATATGTGTATACAGGCAGCGTTACTTGCACCTATAAACAGACTTTTAGATTTTGTGCCTGGAATAAATAAGTCAAATCTTAATGCAGAGCATTTAAAAGAGAAAATTGGAATATTCGGTGAAAACAGTGTAATGGGATTTATCGTAGGTGGTTTAATAGCAGCATGCGCTGGATATAGCGTTAAGGATATTTTAAATACTGCTATGCAGGTTGCAACGGCTCTTGTTCTATTCCCTATGGTTGCTAAATTATTCATGCAGGCTCTAGCTCCAATAGCTGATGCTACAAGTGCAGTTATGAAAAAGAGATTCAAAGGAAGAGAAATATACATTGGTCTTGACTGGCCGTTCTTAGCTGGACAATCAGAAATATGGGTTGCATCTATAATACTAGTACCTTTTGAATTAATTCTTGCTGTTGCTATGTCAAAAATGGGATTAAATAATGTTATACCATTAGCAGGCATAATAAACGTTGTAGTTTTCGTACCAGCACTTATCGTAACTGGTGGTAACTTAGTAAGAATGCTTATTTTAGGATTCATTGCTACACCTATTTATTTAATGGTTTCAACAAGTTTCTCACCAATAGTAACTAACCTTGCTAGATCGGTTTCAACTATAAAAGTACCTGCTGGACAGTATATAACTTACTTTGGTGTAGAAATGCCAGAATTAAGATGGTTATTAGCACATGGACTTAATGTAATAAACGGTGAATTTATACCAGCAATTCTTTTAGTAGGCTACTTTGGATTGTTCTTCTGGTATGCAAAATACATGAAAAAAATTGATGAAGCAGCAGAAGCAAAAGCTGCAAAATAGTAAATTTCATCAATTAAATATTATTCGAATGGAGTGGTAATTGTGTTAGAAGATTTAAAAAAGAAAGTAGTAAAAATAGCATTAGAAGCTGATAGATCAGGACTTTGTAAACACAGATCAGGAAATTTCAGTATAAGAGATAAAGAAACTGGATATGTTGTTGTAACACCTACAGGAGTTGATAGAGAGTTATTAACTTATCACGATATATGTGTAGTTGATTTGGATGCAAACGTTATTGAAAACGTTACAGGGTTAAAGCCTACAAGTGAATTGTTAATGCATCTTGCAGTTTATAAAACAAGATCAGACATATTTGCCATTGCACATACACATTCACGTATTGCTACAGCTTTTGCAGTACTTAGAAAAGAAATACCTGCAATAATATATGAATGTGCAAACCTTGGACTAAAGGATGCAGTAATCCCTGTAGCTCCATATGGTAGACCTGGTACAACAGCTTTATCTGATAGTGTTGTAGAGCCTATAAAAAGAGCAGATGTAATACTACTTGAAAAACATGGTGTAGTTGCAGCTGATAAAGACCCAGATGAAGCATTATTAAAAGCACACTATGTAGAAGAATTAGCAGAAGTTTATTATAGAACACTTGTTATAAATGGAGGCAAAGAGCCAGAAGCATTTGGATCTGAAGAACTTCAAAAGTGGGAATATCCTTCACAAATTAAATTCCCTAACAAGTAAAATACAAAGTTATTAACTTATGCACACTTATATTTTTATAAGTTGTGCATAAGTTAAAATTTCTACAGAATTACACGGAGGTTGAATAATATGAAAAAGTTAATGAATAAAGCTGAAGATTTTCCAAGAGAGACTATAGAGGGAATTGTGCTTGCTCATCCTGAAAGCTTAAAAATGGTTAATGATAATTTTAGATGCATTGTTAGAGCAGATGAAAGGAAAAAAGGAAAGGTTGCCATAGCAACAGGGGGAGGTTCAGGACATCTTCCTACTTTCTTAGGCTATGTTGGTTATGGCCTTGCTGATGGAGTAACAGTTGGAAATGTATTTGCATCTCCAAGTGCAGAGTGTATGTATGAAGTTGATAAGGCAATAGATAATGGAGCAGGAGTTCTCCACCTTTATGGAAGATACGGCGGAGATATTATGAATTTTGGAATGGCAGCTGATCTTGCTTCCATGGATGATATAGAAGTTGAAGAAGTTTTGGTTACAGATGATGTTGCATCAGCACCAAAGGGAGAAGAAGATAAGAGAAGAGGAGTTGCTGGATTATTTTATGCTTACAAAATAGCTGGAGCAGCTGCAGAAAAAATGTATTCTCTTAAAGAAGTAAAGGAAGTTACTCAGAAAGCAGTTGATAATACAAGAACTATGGGAGTTGCACTTACTCCATGTACAGTGCCAGAAGCAGGAAAGCCAACTTTCACTATTGCAGACGATGAAATGGAAATAGGAATGGGAATACACGGTGAGCCTGGAATTGAAAGAGGAAAATTAAAAACAAATGATGAAGTTGTTGAAATAATGCTTAATAAAATAATTGAAGACCTTCCATATAAAGAAGGGGATGAAGTTTCAGTACTTGTTAATGGACTTGGAGCTACACCTCTTGAAGAATTATATATAGCTTATAGAAAAGTAAATGAAATATTAACTTCAAAAGGAATAAAAATATATAGAAACTATGTAGGTGAATTTGCAACTTCTATGGAAATGGCTGGTATGTCTTTAACACTTCTTAAATTAGATGACGAATTAAAAGAGCTTCTTGATTTTAAAGCATATTCACCATTCTTTAAGCAATTTTAGGAAACGGAGTGATAGATATGAACAAACAATCTTTAAAGAAAATGCTTGGTGAAATAGTAAAAGTAATGAATGAAGAAAAACAATATCTCATAGAACTTGATGGAGCAATGGGTGATGGAGACTTAGGACTTACAATGACTTCTGGCTTCACAGCTGTTTATAATGAAATTGACAACATAGATTCAGATGATATAGGTGTAGTGCTAATGAAGCTTGGAATGAAAATGAACTCCGTAGTACCATCTACTATGGGAACTCTTATATCAACATGCTTCATTAAAGCAGCCAAAGAAGCTAAAGGCAAAACAGAGATAGATCTTTTAACTGCTTCAAAAATGGGAAGAGCTGCTGTAAATGGAGTTATGGAAAGAGGAAAAGCTAAAGTAGGACAGAAAACCATGCTTGATGCTTTAGATCCAGGAGTTAAAGCTCTTGAAAAGGCAGCAGAAGAAAATGTAGATGCAAAAACTGCTTTTAATAGTGCATATGAAGCAGCTAAACAAGGCGTTGAAGATACAAAGAAAATAAAATCCGTTCACGGTAGAGCAGCATACTATGGAGAAAAATCTCTTGGCAGACCAGATTCGGGCGCTACGGCTGTTATGTTCATATTTAAAGGTATGGCACAGAGTTTCGAGTAGAAATATCATCATGTTGGAAGGGTGATTAGCATTGATATATGAATTTATGGAACTTGGGCTTGTGAAAGTAACAGAAGCGGCAGCCATTGGATCATCAAAGTTAATAGGAAGAGGAGACAAGAACGAAGCGGATCAAAAAGCTGTTGATGGAATGAATGAAGCCTTCAAGTCTATGCCTATAAGAGGAACAGTAGTAATAGGAGAAGGAGAATTAGATGAAGCTCCCATGCTCTATATAGGGCAAAAAGTTGGAATGTGGCAAGATGATATGCCTAAAATGGATATAGCAGTTGACCCTGTTGACGGCACTACGCTTATAGCGAAAGGATTATCTAACGGTATAGCCGTAGTTGCCATGGGAGCAGGTGATTCCCTTCTTCATGCACCAGATATGTATATGAAAAAGATTGCTGTAGGGAAAAAAGCTAAGGGTGCAATAGATATAGATAAATCACCTGAGGAAAATATAATAAATACAGCAAAAGCTTTAAATAAAGATGTAAGAAATATTACTATTATAGCTCAAGATAGGAGTAGACATAAGGATATAGTAAATGCAGCAAGAAAACTTGGAGCATCAATAAAACTTTTTGGAGAGGGTGATGTTGAAGCAATAGTATCCTGTGGACTTCAAAATCAAGGCGTTGACATTTTTATGGGAACAGGAGGAGCACCTGAAGGCGTTATAGCAGCAGCTGCAATTAAATGCATGGGCGGCGATATGCAGGCTAAACTTATACCTCACACAGATACAGAAATTGAACGATGCAAAAAAATGGGCATTGATGATGTTTCTAAATCGCTTACCTTAAACGATCTTGTGAAGGGTGAAGATGTATATTTTGCAGCTACAGGCATTACTAATTGTCAGTTCTTGCACGAGGTTAGATTTGATGAGTGCAGCTGCATAACAAATTCTGTTGCAATGAGCCTAAAAGCTCAAAATATAAGGTTTATAAAAACTGTATATAATGTATGATTGATTTCCCTGTTAAAAAGAGTGCATATCCTTGTGGAATGCGCTCTTTTTTTATGTTTTATTAGTATATTGATTTTATATGCTTAAGTGTTCACAATAAGTAAAAAATAAAAAAAACTATTGACCGAATCGGTTTATCATGATATATTCAAATAAACCGATTCGGTCGACTAGTTTATGAGGTGATTATTTTGGAAAAATTTTTGAGTTTACCAGTAGAAAAGCAAAATATAATTATTGATGGGGCACTCAAGTGCTTTGGTACTAATGGTTATAAAAAAACCTCTGTTAGTGATATTGCTTCTGCTGCTGGCATTTCAAAAGCCATGGTGTTTCACTATTTTGGTACCAAAAAGGCTTTGTATCTTTACTTGATTGATTTATGCAGCAAGCTTATTATGGATGAAATTTATGAGAAATTTGATAAAACTATTGCTGATTTTTTTGATAGGATAATGGTTTCAGGTGATATTAAAATTTCAGTTATGAAAAAGCACCCATCTATATTTTCATTTTTAACTAATGTATATTTCGAAACTGATGAAGAAGTTAAAAAAGATATACAAAATATTTTTTCAAAAGGTGAGGGATTTAGAAATAAAATTGCTTTTGATGGAACTGATACTTCAAAATTTAAAGATGGCATTGATGTAAAGCTTGTTATGAAAATGCTTGTATGGTTAGCTGAAGGATATACTAGTGAGCTATCAAATAAAATTAATACAGAAGCTGATTTTGATGAACTTTTTAAGGAATACTACAAATGTGTGAATTTGATTAAAAATAATTTTTATAAAGAGGAATATATATAATAATTGTCCTGTGCTTTAAAAATGAATAATTAAAATGTGGGAGGATACATCCATGAGCGTTATTGAAATTAAGGATCTTACAAAAAGTTATGGAAAAGCAAGAGGTATAAGTAACGTAAATTTAAATGTAGAGCAGGGTGAGATTTTTGGTTTTATAGGTCCTAATGGTGCGGGAAAATCTACAACGATTAGAACACTTTTGGGGCTAATTCATCCAACAAGCGGAAGTGCAACTATCTTCGGTAAAAGCTGCTTTGAATACCCTGAAGTTAGAAAAGAACTTGGTTATGTGCCATCGGAGGTTTTTTATTATGACAATATGAGGGTTATAGATTTACTTAAATATTCTGCTAGCTTTTATAAAAAGGACTGTACGAAGAGGATAAATGATCTTGCAGAAATAATGAATTTGGATTTAAAAAAGAAAATAAATGATCTTTCTTTCGGTAATAAGAAAAAAGTAGGAATTGTTCAGGGACTACTTCATGAACCAAAGTTAATTATATTAGATGAACCTACAGGTGGTCTTGATCCATTAATGCAGCAAAGATTTTTTGAACTCCTTGAAGAGGAAAATAAAAAGGGTGCTACTATATTTTTTTCGTCACACATTCTTAGTGAAGTGCAAAAGATGTGCAGTCGTGTTGCACTTATTAAGGAAGGGAAAATTATAAAACTTGAAAAGATGAGTACTCTTCATGAAAATAGTTACAAGAAAATCAGTATTGAAGGCAAAGATCCAATTAACAAAGATATTTTTAACATTAGCGGTATAAGTGCTTTTAAGTTAAAGGGTAATACTGCAAGTTTTATGTTTAAAGGAGATATAAATTCTGTTATAAAGAGAATAGCTGCAATGGATATTCGCAATATATCTATTGATGAACCGGATCTTGAAGAAATCTTTATGCATTACTATGTAAAGGAGGATTGATCACTGTGAATATATATCTTCATGAGCTTAAGTCATTACGAAAATCAGTTGCTATCTGGGTATGTGCGCTAGTTGCCTTGGCTGCACTGTTTCTTTCAATTTATCCTAGTATGGCAAGTGACTCAGCGGAATTTAAAAAGCTTCTGAGTAACTATCCAGCATCAATTAGAGCAATGCTTGGCATTAATATTGATTACATTACGTCAATTTTGGGCTTTTATTCAATGATCTTCTCTTTTATTGTACTTTGTGGAGCTATTCAAGCTATGAACATGGGAATTTCAATACTTTCAAAGGAATCAAGGGAACGTACAGCAGATTTTCTTCTTGTTAAGCCAATTTCACGCTTCACCATAGTAACTGCAAAACTTCTTGCAGCTTTCACTATGCTTATAGTTACAAATGTATTATTTTGCGCAGCATCTACCATTATAGCTAATGCTATTAAAACAGTAGATTACAATGTAAGGATATTTTTAATGATAAATCTTACTTTATTTTTTATACAGCTTATTTTTCTAGCAATTGGTGTTGCTATTTCAGTATTTTTTAATAAGCTTAAGTCAGTTCTCCCAATATCGCTTGGTGTGGTTTTTGGATTGTACATGGCTGGAGCTTTCATTTCTACTGATAAAAATAGTGAGGTGGCTCGTTTTATCTCACCTTTCAAATATTTTGATATAACGTACATTATTAAAAACGCAAGCTATGAGACTAAATATCTTATTACCGGTGCAATTATTGTGATTGCTGCTATAGCTTTAAGTTATATTATTTATACGAAAAAGGATATACACGCTGTAAGCTAATAAGTTCTAAGCTTTAATTATATGGAGGATATCATTATGAATGTTTTTTTAAGAGAATTAAAAGCTAATCGAAAAGCGTTAATAATATGGAGTTTGTGCATGTTTTTATTAGTTGTAAGTGGTATGAGCAAGTATACGGTTTATTCTTCAGGAAATAGTAATGAACTTTTTAATAAGATGCCATATTCACTAAAAGCATTATTTGGAATTGGTTCTTTTGATGTGTCAAAAATGAGCGGCTTTTTTGCATTTCTATTTCCTTATATCGAGATTACAGCTGCTATTCATGCTGTGCTTCTTGGAAGTGGAATTATTGCAAAAGAGGAGAGAGATAAAACTACTGAATTTCTTATGGTGAAGCCAATCTCTCTAAATACTATATTAACTTCAAAACTACTTGCTGCGTTTGTAAATGTATTAGTTTTAAATATAGTTACTTTAATTTCTTCTATAGTTATGGTTAATGCCTATAATAAAGGAAAAGATATTTCAAGTGAAATAATGATGTTTATCTTGAGCATGCTTATTGTTCAGTTAATATTTTTATCATTAGGAGCTTTGCTATCTGTGTTTATAAAAAATTCAAAAGCTTCAGGTTCCGCTGCAGCAGGAATACTATTTGGTTCATTTATGATATCAAAAATAACTGATTTCACCGATAAAATAAATGCAATTAATATACTGTCTCCTTTTAAATATTTTAGCTATCAAGATATTGTAAATGGGAATGGAATAAGTGCTGGGGTTAGCATTATTTCGCTTGTGCTAATTGCTATTTTTTCTATTTTGACGTACTTTTTTTATAGGAAGCGAGACTTTAATGTGTAGATATACTATTGAGTAGCAAAAATACAAATTTTATTTTAGAATGATGAAGATATTATAATTGAATGATCGATTAAAATTGTCGTCGACCTTGAGTAGGGTAAAAACATCGGGGGGGGCGACGATTTTTAGGTTTGGCTTAAAATAGCGGGTTGGGATTGATTTTTGACAGTGTAAAGTGAGTTTTGGCAAATGTTGACTTTTTGCTGGAGGTAGGAGTATTCTATAGTTGATAGGGTTTTAGAATAACTATAAGGGATTGAAAGTGACGTGAATTAATAGATTGGCTGTATGGGGTTAAGAATGATAATTATCATATCTGGGGTTTGGGTTGAAAACCCATTATTCTTCTTTGCCTTTATTCTAAGCGAAGCATTGTTACTTCGCAGCCTAACTATTGACAAAACAATACTTCGATGATAGAATAAAAATATACTTCGAGAAGAGAACTAAATGGAGGAATGCATTGTGGGATTTAATGAAAACATCGATTTTGAAGGGATAATTTTTTCGTGTATTGACGAGTTTAAATTCTTAGTTTTCCCAGATAAATGGAATAGTACTTTTATGGATTACTCCAAAAATGAAATCATGGTACTCATATTTTTATATAGATGTAAAACGGCTAATATGACAGAAATATCAAAGTATATAAATGCTCCACTCAATACAACTACTGGAGTGGTAAATAGATTAGAAAAGAAAAAGATGATTCAAAGGATAAGAAATAAAGAGGACAGAAGAATTGTAGAAATAATTTTAACTGAAGAAGGTAGCAAATTTATAGACGAAGAAAAACAAGTAATAATAAAAATTATAAAAAAGATTTATAAAGAGCTTACAGAGGATGAAAAGACTGCTGCAGTAAGTATTTTCAGCAAAGTAAGGAATGTTTTGATAGAACAATTATATTCTAAAGATGAAAAAAAGCAAAAGAAAAAGATTAAAAAAATAGAAATAGAGTGAGAATTATCGCACTTTATTTTTAAAATAAATACTTCGATGCAAGAACAATTCTTAAAAAGAATAAATGGAGGGATAATATGTCCAGAATTATAATTTTCACAGGTAAAGGTGGAGTTGGAAAGACCAGTACGGCAGCAGCACATGCAGCTAAAGCGGCAAGAGAAGGCATGAAAACTTTAATAGTCAGCACAGATATGGCTCATAACTTAAGTGATATATTTATGAAAAATCTAGAGAAGGAACCTAAAGAAGTAGAAAAAAATCTATGGGCGCTTGAAATAGATCCAAATCATGAAATGGAATTTTACTATGGTACTATTTCCGAGGCATTTAAGAAAATGTTAACCTTTGAAAGCAGTGAAGATAAAGAAAGTTTTGATGATATAGTAGTATTTCCAGGTATGGAGGAACTGTTTTCTCTTTTGAAAATTAAAAAAATTTATGATGAAGAGAATTATGACCTTATAATTGTGGATTGCGCGCCAACGGGAGAAACACTTTCACTTTTAAAAATGCCAGAAATGTTGTCCTGGTACATGGAAAAGATGTTCCCAATAGGCAAGATAGCCATGAAAGTTTTAAGACCTATTTCTAAAGCTGTGTTTAAACTTGAACTTCCAAGTAATGCGGCGTTAAATGATATAGAAAAATTGTACGTTAAGCTTGGAGAACTTGAAGGATTGTTAAAGAATAGAGAAGTGTGCAGTATCAGGCTTGTAACTATTCCTGAAAAAATGGTTGTAGATGAAACAAAGAGAAATTATATGTACTTGAATCTTTATAATTTTAATGTGGATGGACTATATGTAAATAGGATTTTACCAGAGAAAATTGACAACAGTTTTTTTGATAAATGGAAAGAGGTTCAGAAAAAATATGTGGAAATCCTTAAAGAAACTTTTTCAAATATACCTATTTATAAAATCAAATGGTATCCTACCGATATAAATGGGCTTGAAGGGCTTTATAAAATAGCAGAGGATTCTTTGAATGATAAAAATATATTTAAAGTTTTAAAGTCGGAAGAAAATGAAGTATTTAGAAAAATAGATGATGGTTATAGACTTGATATAAAAGTACCATTTGCAGAAAAAAATGAAGTTGACCTAAGTGAGGGCAATGATGAACTCATAATTAAGATAGGAAATTTTAAAAGGAATGTTCCAATGCCAGAGGTTTTAAGAAAATACTCTGTGAATAGGGCTAAGCTTGATGGTGGAATTTTATCTGTATATTTTGAGAATGAGGAGAGTGATTTAAATGAATAAAGAATTTGTAAAGAAAATGATAAAATCGGAAATGCTTAGATGCAGTGCAATCAAGGAGATACTGCCGGAACCTATAAAAAATAGAGTTGACGATTTTGAGAGAGAAGCTGCTGGCGTTTTAAAGGAAATTATACTTGAGACATTTGAGGATAAGCCGGAAGGTAAAGCCAAGGAATGTAAAAAGGTTAATATAAATTAGGAGGGTGATGGGAAAATGAGAATTATATTATATACGGGTAAAGGCGGAGTTGGAAAGACAAGTATATCTGCTGCAACGGCTTTAAAAATGGCAAGAGAGGGTAAAAAAGTTCTTATAATGAGTACAGATCAGGCACACAGCCTTGGAGATTCTTTTGAGAAAAAGCTTTCCAATAAACCTCTTGAAATAGAAAAAAATCTGTATGCCGTTGAAATAGATACCGTTTTGGAAAATGAAGCTAAGTGGGGTAAGCTTAAAGGTTATTTGAAGAAGATTATGTTTTCAAAAAATGACGATACTATAGAAAATGAGGAGCTACTTGTATTTCCTGGCTTTGATGAATTGCTTTCATTAATTAAAATGAAGGAAATTAATGACGAAGGAAATTTTGATATTTTAATTGTGGATTGCGCTCCAACAGGTGAAACTATGTCACTTTTGAAATTCCCTGAGCTTTTTAAATGGTGGATGGAAAAAATATTTCCTATGAAAAGAAAAGCAGCTAAGATTGCAAAACCTGTAGTTGAAAGTACCATAAAAATTCCTGTCCCAGATGATGAAACCTTTGATGAAATAGATCTTCTATATTCTAAAATCGATGAACTTCATAAATTTATGCTAGACAAAACACAGGTGAGTATAAGAATAGTAACAACTCCAGAAAAAATAGTTGTAAAGGAAGCTAAAAAAAGTTTTTCCTATTTTCATTTGTTTGGTTTTAATGTAGATGCTATTATAGTAAATAAGATATTTTCAAAGGAAGGTGCTTCTGGATATTTTCAAAAATGGTTTGCACTCCAAAATGATAGTATACAAGATATATGCCAGAGTTTTAATCCGATTCCAGTTTTTAAGGTTGAACTTATGAATGATGAAGTAAGGGGATGTGAAAAACTTTTTTACCTTGGAAATCATATTTATAATGAAGTAAATCCATGTGATATATTATTTGAAGGAAAGATATTTGAAATAGAAAAAGCTTCTGATGATAGCTGGAATTTCTCTATAAGTGTGCCTTTCATTGATAAAAAGGATATGGATTTGTATCAGCGCAGCGATGAACTCAGCATATCCATAAAGAATGAAAAGCGAAATTTTGTACTTCCTCAAAAACTTCACTCCAAAGAAATCTCTGGTGCAAGTTATAAGGACGGAAAATTAGTTATTAACTTTAAATGAAAAAAGGTGGAGATATAAAATTGGGTAAAGTATATTTAAAAGAAGAAATAGAAGGCTTAATAAATGACAATGAAATTTTACTTTTATACTTTTCAAGTAAAAGCTGCGGCGTGTGCAAGGTTATAAAGCCAGAACTAGATAAAGTGCTTAAACTATATCCGAATATTAAAACAGTTCAAATCGATGTAGAGGGAAATATAAAGTTAGCTGCATCATATAGTGTGTTTACACTTCCAGCTGTTATCGTATTTGTGAATGGTAAAGAAACTATAAGGGAAGCAAGATATATAAATGTTGAAGAAATAAAAAATAGGCTTGATAGATATTATAAAATTATATATGAAAATGATTTAAAGGCACTTATGGATTACAGGGCACAAATAAAAGCAACTGAGAGAAATGGAAGAATAGAAGGGGATTTTCAAGCAAGGCTAAGTATAGCAAGAAATTTTTTGGATGTCTTAGATGATGAAACCATAGCAATGAAAGTAGGACTTTCTATTGATGAAATAAAGAAATTGAGAAATAAGTGAACAATAGTTTTAGGTTGATATATTTAACTAGATATTAATGTAAAACTTTAATAGAGCCATATACAAAAGAATTGAAAAGAGTCGTCCACCTTTAGTAGTGTAAAAACACGGGGGGTCGACGATTTTTAGGTTTGGCTTAATATAGCGGGTTAAGATTGATTTTTAATAAAGTGAAGCAAGTTTTGGAAAATGTTGACTTTTTGCTGAAGGTAGGAGTATTGTATAGTTGATGGGGTTTTAGAATAACTATAAGGGATTGAAACGATGTCTTATATAGGAAACAACTTAATAATAATTTTAGGTTTTAGAATACCTATAAGGAATTGAAACTAAACTTTGCTGAATTATAATTATTATCTAATGTAAGTTTTTAGAGTACCTATAAGGGTTGAAAGTGACGTAGATTAAGAGATTGACCATATGAAGTTAAGAAGGATAATTATCATATACGAGGTTTGGATATATTATATGATAGCCGATATTAAATTAATGGGCTTGAATTTAAAGATATACTGTATTTAGTAAAGAAGGATAATGAGCTTCGCTCAAACACCGAGTATGATAATTTATATAGAATTAACAAGATAATAGTTAGGAGGCAAAGTATGTGCAAAGCAAAATTAAGATTAAGAGCACATCATTTTTTGTGTATGCAGGGATTTCAGGGATATGGATATAGTGATGATTTTGTAAAAAACATGACGGAGGTAGTAGAATACTTAAAGAAAAATGAAGGCTCTAATATAGTATTGGTTGATGAATGTGATGATATTTGTAGAGCATGTCCTAGAAATGCAAATGGGAAATGTAAAGATTCTGATAAAGTACATACTATAGATAAAAAGGTTTTAGAGAAATTAAACTTACAAGCAGGGAAAGAAATTTGTACAGGTGAGTTAATTGATATGGTGAATAAAAGACTAAAAAATAAAAAAGAGGCACAGGATGTTTGCGGGGAATGTTCGTGGCATAAGAAATGTTTATGGTTTTTAGGAGCATAGTATTATTTAAAATGTTTATAACAAGAAGAGCATGGCAGTGAATGTGCTCTTTTATTTTGCCTAAAAAATAGTTGACAGAATATTTGTACATATTCATAGAACTTTTGTAATTTAGTATATAATATTACAAAAATATATAACGATAACTATAATTGTAATATTTAAAATTAATAAAACATGGAGGAAATTATGAATAGGATTAAACAAGTATTTATGAATGTACTTATTGCTGCTATTGGTTTAGGCATTGGAGTAACAGCTCCTAATTTAAGCATAAATAAAGATGGTCATGTTTCTTTAAAGGACAACCTTAAAGTTTATGCTGCTGAAAACACCATAAATAATATGTCTGCTGGAGGAGGATCTTTTGTTGTAAAGGCAGACGGAAGTCTTTGGGGATGCGGACGTAATGATTATGGGCAGCTAGGTGATGGCACTAAGATTGATAAAGCATCATGGGAACAGTTAGGCTCTGGATTTATTAAAGTTTCTTCTAGTAGATATGACACGATAGCACTAAAGGCAGATGGTACACTTTGGGCTTGTGGAGCTAATCACTGGGGAGAACTAGGAGATGGAACCACAGATTGTAAGACATCATGGGAGCAAGTGGGAACAGGATTTTCAGATGTTGATTCTAAAGGTAATCATTCACTGGCATTAAAGGCAGATGGCACTCTTTGGGCTTGTGGATTTAATTCAGACGGAGAATTAGGCGATGGAAGTAAAACTTATAAAACATCGTGGGAACAGGTAGGTTCTGGATTTTCAAAAATTTCTTGTGGTGAAGCTCATTCATTAGCTCTAAAGACAGATGGTACTTTGTGGGCCTGTGGATTTAATAACTATGGAGAATTAGGTGACGGTAGTACCATAAATGAAACATCATGGGAGCAGGTAGGCTCAGGCTTCACTAAAATTGTGGCTGGATACTATAGTTCACTTGGAATAAAAACAGATGGAAGCCTTTGGGGCTGTGGATTTAATGGAGATGGAGAATTAGGAGATGGCAAGAGCAATGGAGAATCAAGCAATAGAATATCATGGGAACAAATAGGTTCAGGTTTTTCAGAAATTTCTATTGGTGATACTCATTCATTGGCTGTAAAAACAGATGGTACTTTGTGGAGCTGTGGGACAAATCATTACGGAGAATTAGGTGATGGCTCTACAGATGGTAAGTCTATATGGACGCAAGTTGGAATTGGATTTTCAAAAGTTGCTTGCGGTAATGATCATTCATTGGCATTGAAAGCAGATGGTACACTTTGGGCTTGTGGTTGTAATTATAATGGACAATTAGGAGATGGCTCTAAAAAGTATAAGTTGTCATGGGAACAGACTTTAACAGGAAGTGGTGCACCTGTAGATACAACGGGACCAAGTAAGCCAACCATTACTGTAGACAAAGAAATGCTAACTATTGCCGACGGAAGTGATTTTGAGTCAGGCGTAAAAGAAACTGATTATCAGATAAACGGTGGGGATTGGATTAAGTATGCTCATCCTGTTACATTGGAAGAGGGCACATATACTATAAATGCTAAAACTATTGATAATGCAGGAAATTCAAGTGACATTGCTACGGAAAAAGTAACTGTTGGACCAATACCAACTGGAATTAATCTAAATGTAAGCACATATTCTTTAACAGTTGGACAAACATTTAATTTAATACCGACAATTACTCCTGAAAATGTAACAGATAAATCGGTGGAGTGGTTTTCAAGTGATTCTAGTGTAGTAAGCGTAGATGCAAATGGCAAAATAACAGCATTAAAAGCAGGAACAGCAATAATAACAGTATCACTTCAGGATGGTAACTTAAGCAATTCGTGCCAGATAACAGTAAGTGATAAGGCTCCAACTTCAACAATAACTTTAAATAAACTAGTAGATTCATTGGCAGTAGGTGGGTCAGATACTTTAACAGCTGAGACTACTCCAAAGGATGCGGCAAGTCAGGGAATAAAGTGGAGTTCAAGTGATTCTAGTGTGGCAAGTGTGGATGCAAATGGTAAAGTAACAGCATTAAAGGCAGGAACAGCTGTAATAACAGCAGTGCTTCAGGATGGAAGTAATGCAAGTGCATCATGTACAGTAAATGTAGAAAGTGTAGAAGTTAAAACAGTAATGCTTACAATAAATATGACTAATAATACATCAAAGCAATTTAAAATTTCAGAAGATGTATTCAATGATTTTTTAAGCTGGTATGATGCTAGATCAAATAATGAAACAAAAAAATCATATTACACATTTACTATTCCAGCAACTGAATCATCACCAGAAAAGAGGAGTTTTATTCCATTTACAGCGATAGAAGATTTTGATGCTGAATAACATAAAAAGTTTTTATTAAAATTTGTCGATCTTAAGGAGTATACAAACTCCTTAAAGGTCGATGAATTTTTTGTTTTTTATACATATGTCTATTGAAACTTTTACGAGATAGATAAATGCTATTACATTTAAAAGAGATATTATTGTTGTAATTATAAAGGTATTTGAACCAGTTCCAAGTGATAAAGCTCTACTAAATAGTACTATATGCATGTTTAAATAGTTTGTAATACTTAAGATTACTGACAAAATTAAAAGTCTCTTGTCTTTAAGGTATATAAATGATAATATGCTGGCAAAAACAGCTGTAAACATGTATCTTTCATGCATTCCAACTGAGAATACAAAAACACCAGTTATTTGGATAAAAGCAGCTAAAATTATAGTGTATCTATTTTTGCTCTTAAAGTACAGTATGCCTGAAAGAATCGTTATAAGAACAATGAAAATCATTCCCCAGGTATGGTAGCTAAATAAAAACAGTGTTGTTGAGTCCTTTAATTTATTTGCTCCTATTAAATTGTAGAAGTTAAAAGCGTTATCAGAAGCATAAGGGTATTCTGAAACTTCTTTCATATAGAGATTGAAAATCCAGGTGATGCTGCCCTGTGCTATTGAAAATGGAGCGATTATTATTAAAGCTGTAATTATTCCTGAGGCAGCTGATTTTAAGAAGCTCTTTAAATTTTTTTGCTTTATGTACCAGAATAGAAGTAGTGGAAGAAATATTATTCCCTGAGGCTTCATAAGCACTGATATAGCAAAGAAAACAGAGGACTGTATAATCCTATCTTCAGATAAAAAGTATACAGCTAAAATAATTAAAAGTGTAAAAAACGAATCTGCCTGGCCCCATATAGTTGAATCAATTAATACTGCTGGATTAAATAAGTAAAAAATTGATAGTAATCCGCTTACTTCAAAAGAGAAATACTTTTTAGATATTTTGTATATAAAGTAAGCTGATGCTATGTCTACCAATATAGATGGAAGTTTAAGCAGAAGTACATAGTACTTACTCATAAATGATAAAGATGCTAGTTTGCCAACTATAAATAGAACATAAAGATATACAGGAGGATAATCTACAGTGCTGTCGCTATTATATATAGTTAACAAATTTTTGGCTGCTGAAGAAGCCCAATTTTGATATAAATTTAAGTCCATAGAGTAACCTGTTATATTGAGTCCAGCTTTAATTCTAAATAGTAAACCGATTATCAAAACTCCAATGATGATAAAGCCGCGATTTTCATTACTTATTTTTATCTTTTTACGGATTAAGATTAAATATGCTGCAATAATTAGTACAAAGAATGCTAAAGCATAAGCTAATATTACATGAGAATAGTTTGTATTTGAGCTTGAACTCATGCTATTTGGCATGCCCATTCCGCCACTGTTGGGCATTTGACCCTTGAATGAATTTTTCACATTTCTAAAACCGTTATTTGGCGATTTTTTATTAGAACTACTTTGTTTCATATTAGGCACAGCCTTATTAGCACTTCTGTTAGGCTTATAATTAGGTGAAAAGTTAGGTCTGTTTTTATTAAAAGTACTACCAGTCATATTTAAACTAGTAGTATTGTTTTTGTATGTAGCTAAAGAGTAAATGCATACAATTGATAAAACAAATATTATAAAAGATATGATTATTTTAATGGCATTTTTTTGCATAGTATTCACGTTAGACAACCTCCATTTAATAACATATAAAATTGTAGTTATTTAGTATTGATAATCTATTCTATGCTTATATAGTAAAGATAAATTATTGTTTTATTATCAAATTGTTATGTGAAAACTATGTGAAATGTAAAAAACTGTGCTATGAAATATATTAAATAGCACAGTTTTACTATATATAAAAAGAGTGAACTGAATTTTGCGTATAAATTATTTATTAGGTTGTCTAGATGTTTAGCCAATATTTAATTTGGTAAATTCATCTGTTAAGGCATTTTTTACAGTAACATTTTCAAGATTAAGGGTTTTTATGTTGTTAAAATACATGCCGCTTCTCTTCATTGGTTCAAGGAAACTCATCATATCAGGATAACCTTCCTCAGCATTTTTATCAAAGTCTACAGATACATTCTTCATTTGAACTTTGCCGATTTTCTGCTCTGGAAGACCGTACATAAAAGCAGCACAGACTTTGGCATTAGTACAGGTAATATCTTCAGCGTAGATACTTCCGATGTAAGGTGTTCTATCATCAACAGGAAGTTTTTCTTTACTCCATACATATTCTGTCTTTCCGTCTGCATCGCAGTAGTAGAAAGAGTTAATTGCAAATGGGGTCATTACTTTATTCATTTTTATATTTTTCATATGGATTTCATCTATAATGCCTTTAGAACCTCTACCACGTCTTGTTTTTACTCTAAGACCTCTATCAGTAGAATTAAATATGCATTTTTCTATAAATATTGATTTTATACCGGATGACATTTCGCTTCCTAGTACTACAGCGCCATGACCAAATTGCATGTTGCAGTTTCTTATATGAATATTTTCAGAGGAAACTGGATTTTTTTTGCTTATGTCTATCTTGCCGGATTTTATTGCTATGCAGTCATCTCCAACTGAGAATGTGTTACCTAAAATAAGAACATTTTTACATGATTCAGGATCTAGTGCATCGGTGTTTGGTGCATCAAATGGATTCTGTATACTTAAGTTTACGAATTTTAAGTCACTAGACATTAAAGGATGGATTGTCCATGAAGGAGAATTTTTAAGAGTTATGCCTTCAATTGTAACATTTTTACATGCATTAAGGAATAAAGTTCTTGGTCTCCAGGCTATTCTCTTTTCTTTAGCCTTAAACCACCATGTAGTAGTATCTGCATTTCCATCTAAAGTTCCTTTTCCAATTATATTTACATTTTGAACTTTAATGCCTGTAATTAAGCTTGCAAATGAGTCAGCTTCATTGCCTTCCCATGAGCCAAGGTAAAAGTCTTTATTATTAATAGTAATATTTGCTTTTAATATAGGGTAATCTTTTCGGTCTTTTAATCCTAGAAGTACAGCGCCTTCTTTAAGCTCTATAGTTATATTATTTTTAAGAAATAAAGGGCCTGTTAAGTAAGTTCCTTCTGGAATAACAACTCGTCCAAAATCAGGACATATATTTATAGCAGTTTGTATAAAAGCAGTGTTGACGATTTTTCCATCGCCTACAGCACCAAAATCTAAGATGTTTATACAAGCAGATTCATGTTCTGTTTGTATGTTTACGATAGGACTTTTACACTTAGTTTCAGTATCTTCTACAAATATATCGTAACTTGTGTCTGGTTTTAAGTCATTCATAGTAAATACATTTTGTGAGGCTTCTAAAACTTTTTTATTATTAATATATACATTAGCCTTATTTTTTAAGTAAAAGCATTCGTCGTTTTCTATTTCAAATGAAGCAGACGTAGAAGTTGTTGCGATTAAATTAAAATTCATGTTATCCATCCTCCATTCATCTTTAAGTTTAATTAGTATCCAAGTTCATCAGCTACTATTATGATTTTTATTCTTCCTTCAAATTTTATTCCGTCATGAATAATTGTTGTGTAGTTACAGATTCTTTTTTTGCAATCACAGTTTTCACAAAAACCAGTTTGAACACATGGAGTTTCATGACCAATTCTCTTTGAATTCATTGGCGCAATTTCACGAATTCTCTTAAAGGCTGCATCTATATTATCTACGATTTTATTTACTCCAGCCACGATTATAACATTTTTAGGTCCAAAGATCATTGCAGCTACTCTATTACCTGTGCAATCTGTGTTTACTAGCTCACCGTTTTTAGTTATTGCATTAGTTCCAGTGATTAAGTAATCTGCGAGTAAAGATTGTCTTTCTATTTCAACTATATCAGGATCAAAAGGAAGGTCTTGATATCTGTCAAAGAATTTATAGTTGCCATTTCTTAAGACATCTACCATACCCATGTCGCTTAGTGTAGTAGAACCTCCAATTGCGACACTTGAACCCTCTTTAATCATTGATATGAGTTTAGTCTTAGCTTCTTCAAGAGTTTCTACATAACATGCCTTAAAGTGCTTTTTATTTAATACTTCGGTTATTTTTCTTGCTTTACATAAATTTTTCCATTTTACTATTTTATTCATTAAACTTCGCCTCCAGATTTATTAATATTGTGGGTATTATTCATTATATATGTAAAGTCATATAGGGTTTTTGGCAAGTGTATGTATTACATTTGCAAAAACCCCATATGACGTTTAGATGTATGGTAACAATTTATTTATATTAGTTAAATTATTTAAATATTAGCGTTAGTTCCAGCTGAAGCGGACTTGTTTACATATGCAACGTTATTATTTCCGAAACATTTATCATAATCCCAACCTGTTAATGCTTCAACAGCTTCTTTTGCTTCTGGAGTTACATCAGCTTTTGAACCACCAGCTTTAATTCTTTCTACTTCATCTACTAAAGCTTTGTGAGTTTCTTTTGTAAGTTTAAATCTTGAAGCAGCAATCCAAGTTATTGTAAGTAATACTATTGGAAATACAATTGTAACTACGGAAATACCAGTTATTGCGCTAGCAGGCTGCTTAGGGAAGTGCTTTGCTTTTGCACTTGTGCTTATGAAACCGAAAGCAGATAATCCAATTCCAAGTACCATAGATTCTATTGAAGTTGCAAGTTTTCCAAATAAACCATTAATTCCGTTGTAGATACCTTCTCTTCTCTTTAATGTAATTGCTTCATCGATATCTGCAATGAAACCCATTTGATAAGTTGGTACATAGTCAACAGCAGCTTTACCAACGATATTAATGATAGAGAATATTGTAAATAAAGTTAATGTCAATGAATTATGTCCTGTAAATACAAGGTATACATAACCCAACAGTGAAGCAAAGATTATTACAATACCTAATTTAAAAGTTTTAGGGCCACCAAATTTATAAGCAAGTAATATATATACAAATACGGCTACAAGTGAAATTCCTGAAGAAACACTATTTACGGCTGATACGTTAACAGTTGTTAAGCTTAAAACATAGATTGCAAAGAAAGTAAGAACTCCTCCTGCAAGTTGTTTATAAACACTTCCTAAGAACCACATTGTACTATGAAGTCTAAAAGCTTTATTTCTCATACATGAAATTAAATCAACTCCAAGCTTTTTAAAAACTTCACCAAGGGAATTAGCAGAATCTTCGTAAACAACTGTTTCAGGATCTCTTTCATATACATTAAATATGAAGAATAATAAAGCTACAGTGTTTATGGCACCCCAAGCAAGTCCTATATATAAGAAGGATTTAGCTGAAGTTTTGCCATAAGTTGCGAAGATATAAGCAGTTAATAGACCTGAGATAAAACCAGCTATAGTACCACAGTATTGTTTGCCACCTATAAGTTTTGCTTTTTCACCAGCATCCTGTGTCATTTCAGCAGGAAGAGTTGTTCCAGGTACGAATATTAATGTGTAAGATACTTCATATATCATATTAACAACAAAGTAATAAGTAAATGTTTTCCTTGATATCCATAAGCAAGGAAATATAATAGCTATACCGATTATTCCAATGGCGATTATTGGTTTTCTTCTACCAAATTTTCTACCAAAACTTGTTTGACCTAAGCTGTCACTTATAAAACCTAAGACTGGATTTCCAACAGCATCTATAAGTCTTGCAATTGCGAAAATAGAAGCTGCCTTTACTGGACTAATTCCACAAACAGTAGTATAAAAGAATAATAACCATGCTGACATTAGACCTTGAGCACCACTGCCTAGAAAGTTTATACTTGAATAACCAAGTATATTTCTTAATTTTATTTTCTCTTTCATAATTGGTTCCCCCTAAATGATTTAAATATATATTATAAATTAATAACATTATTTGTGTGCAACGTGATTTGTATAACTTTATTCTTTACATTAAATTTTAAAAAATATTAGTGTGGTCAATTAAAATGATTTAAGGTAAGTTGAAGCATCTAAATTATATAGAAAAGGTATTTTTAAAGCGCTTCATATTCAGCAGATGCAAGTAAAAATGGTCCTAAGCCTTTTGGTTCATTACTTACTATTGGTTCGCTTATGTAGTAAGCAAAGCTTCCATCTCTTCTTTCTTGTCCACCAAGGCCAGCAACATAACAAATTTTATTTAAATTAATAAGTCCGTCCTTTGTTTCAAGTACAAACTCATCTACAAGTCCCTTGTAAGCTTTTTTTGCAGTATCCTTAAGTGATGAAGGTAGATATCCATTTTTTACACCTTTAAGTAGAGCATAAACTATCATAGAAGAACCAGAAGCTTCTAAATAATTTCCTTTTCTATCGCCCTCGTCTAAAACTTGGTACCAAACTTTGCTGTTTTTGTCTTGAACTTTAAGAAGGGCAGTTATGCAGTTGTTTAATATCTTAATTAAAGTAGCTCTATCTTTGTGATTTTCAGGTAAAACTTCAAGAGTATCAACTAAAGCCATAACGTACCATCCCATTGATCTTCCCCAGAAGTGAGCTGATAAACCGGTTTCCTTATTTGCCCAAGGTTGAACTTTTGCTTCGTCATAAGCGTGATAAAGAAGACCTGTTTTTTTATCTTTTAAATTCTTTTCGGCTACTATAAATTGATGAGTTATATCATCGAATTCTTTTTCATCGCCAAACTCATGAACATATTTAGCATAAAATGTAGCTCCCATATATAATCCATCTAGCCATATTTGGCTTGGATATATTTTTTTATGCCAAAAAACGTTTTCTTTAGTTCGTGGATGAGTATCAAGTTGTTTTCTTAAATGATCAACAGCTTTTTTATATTTCTGATTACCTGTTTTGCTCAATAGTGTTAATAATATTTTTCCGTTATTAAGATGGTCTATATTGTATTCTTCTGCTTTGTATCCATTTATTGTGCCATCTTCATTTATAAAAGTGTCCATTGTTTTTACAATAAAGTCTAAATATTTTTTATCTTTTGTCCATTCATAAACTTTAGCAATACCATCTAAAGTTAATCCATATTCATAACCCCAATGGTCAGTTAAATTTACTTTTTTTGATATAATAGAATCTGCCATCCACTTAGAATATTTCTCCATAATTAACACTCCTCGTATTCTTTATATATTTGTGTAATCGTTTGAATAGTTTTGTTCACGTTACCAAGGTAGCGTAAACAAAGCACACGATGTTTAACATTAATAACAAACATTAATTAAATATAATAGATAGTGTTTAACATAATTAATTTATAAGTATAATAAATTATTACGTTAACGTTAACAACTCTATAGTAGCATTATAAAGAATCATTGTCAATAATTCGCAAAATATTTTTTTGAAGCGAAAATATATAGCATTTAAAAGTGTTGATGTATAAGGTTTTGTGTATAAAAAAGTATAATCATATGGTATAATTTTTATATTATTTATGAACGTTTACAATGAAAAGGCAGGTGGGTTAACGATTATATATAGAGTTTCTAAATAAACACTTGTATATAGAAATTTTTTACAATATATTAATCGGAAAAATATGGTTAGTATTAAGGATATAGCAAAGTACTGTGGAGTTTCAGCAATGACTGTTTCTAGAGCTTTAAATAATAGGAGTAATATAGCAGACGACACTAAAAATAAAATATTGAGAGCATGTAAGGAGTTAAATTATAAGCCTAATTATGCTGCTAAAAGTTTAATAACAAAAAAAACTATGATGATAGGACTTGTTATTCCAGATATTGCAAATCAGTATTACGCTAATATTAGTAAGGGTGTAAGTTCATATATTGAGGATAGGGGTTATGGACTCATATTGTGTAGTAGTGATAGAAAAAAGATAAATGAAATTAAGTATTTAGATTTTTTGGTCGGAGGACGGGTTGATGGAATAATAATTTTACCTGTAAAACCACAAAAGGAAGATTATAAAGATATAATGGAACAAGTGCCTATAGTTATGGCAGATAACTTTGTTAAAGGATTAAGAGTGAATTTTGTTGGAAGCGATAACTATATTGGTGGCTATAAAATTGCTCTACATATGTTAAAACAGGGTTATAGAAAAATTGGTATGATATTAGGTGATAAAAAGTCAACTGCATCTAATGAAAGACTTAAAGGTTACAAGAATGCTCTTAGTAAGTACGATATTAAATACGATGGTAGCATAGTGATTCATAGTGATTCAATGTTTGAAGATGGATTTAAAATTGCGGGGAAACTTATAAAAAAGGGAGTAGATAGCATATTTTGCATAAATGATACTGTTGCTATGGGTGTTATGAAATATTGCTATGAGAATAATATAGAATTGCCTAAAAAGCTTGGTATTGCTGGATATGATAATATAGAACAATCATCTATGCTTACAATTCCACTCACAACTGTTGATCAAAAGCATAAGAAGATTGGTACAATAGCGGCTAAAATGCTTATAAATTGCATTAAGGAAAAATCTAATAAAATTGAAAAAGTCGTACTTGAACCTACTTTAGTTGTAAGAAAATCCTGTGGAGAAGGAAGATAAAAATTAAGAATTATCATTGCTTTTATTCTAAACGGAGTAACAATGCTGAAGGAACGATTTAAAAAAATCTAATAAATCTTGATGAAAAAATCGTAAAATACTTAGATATTTCAATTTGTTTGAACGCTAGTGAGTTATTGAAATATCTTAGGATTTTACGATTTTTCCATCTTAGATTTATTAGATTTTTTTAATGTGATGAAGCATTGTTACTTCGCAGCCTTAATTCTTAATTTTCTAAAGTTAGGTTGTTTTAACTATAAAAATTCCTTGAAGAAACTATTCATTTTTTCACCATTAAATTCATGGATTCCTTCAAATATATGATGATATAATTTGTTTTCGCAATTTAAAAGGTTATAAGCCTTTCTAGTTATGGCAAGTTGTTCGTTTACATCAGTCATACCCCTGCTGCCATTTAGGGGATCATTAGTTCCACTTTCAATTAGTAATGCTTTTGGAGCAACTAAAGCACCTAAATCACCCATTTCGATTAATTTCCATAATCCTGGTACAAAGTTACATCCGCAAAAGTTAGTTTTCATGAGAGCATCTTTAAAACTATGAAAATAACCACCTATATAAGCTGCTTTTATTCTATCGTCTAGTGCTGCGAGCCATATTGATTGAAGACCACCACCTGAAAATCCAATACAGCCTACATTATCAGTATCACAATAATCTAAAGTTTCTGCGTAATCGATTATTCTAATTAAGTCCCAGGTCATCATGCCAAGTAGAGATTTTCCTAAAGATATCGCAGCATTATTAATTGCATTGCAAGAATTCTTTATAAGATCTTCGTCTGAATCCCCTTGATTCATCCATTCACGTCTTTCACCAAAACCTCTTGCATCGTTGCAGAATACAATGTAACCTTGTTTTACTAATTTTAATCCGTAATCGCAATTATATTGTTCAACACTCTTTTTTACTGCTGGAATTTCATATCTTCCTGCTGTTGAATCTTTTGCGCAGCACCCATGTCCATGAGCTGCTATTATGCATGGCCTTTTTTCTCCAGGTTTTATGTCATTAGGAATAAGTACATACATAGGCATAAAAACATTTTTTTCTGTCTCAAGTATAACTTTTTTTCTTGTGTAACCATCAAGTTTTTGGGTTTCAAGGGTTTGAGGATTTAAGCCACATTTTTTTATAAGTGTTATGCCAAGTAGTTTTTTCAATCGTGGTATAAGATCATTTTTCCAGGCTTCTAATTCTGCCTTGCTGGCTGAGTCTAATTTATATTGCCTTGAATTTAGATTATATGTTTCTATTAAACTATCCATTGTACAATAATATTTTTGTATCATACTAATGCATCTCCAATTAAATATTTATTTGTTTTATTCATTTTTGTAGCCTACGTTGTTATGTCCCCAACATTTTTCGTATTCCCATCCTGTTAATTCTTTAAATACTTTTTTAACTTCTGGTGTAGCATCATTCATTGAACCGCCGTTTTTTAATCTACCTATTTCAGTTACAAGTATCTTATGATTTTGTGTATTTAATTTTAGCTTAACAGTTGCAATCCAAGCTATTGCAAGTAATACAAATGGAACAACTACTGTTACAATCATAATTCCCATTATTGCACTGTGGGATTGTATGCTAACACCTTTTTTGAATCCAAAAGCACTAAGTACTATTCCAAGAACGGCTGCTTCTACGGCTGCTGCTACTTTAGAAAGTAAACTGTTAACACCTGTAAATATACCTTCTCTTCTATGAGCAGTTACAGCTTCATCGATGTCTGCCATAAATGTTAACTGGTATGTTGGTACGAAATCAATACCAGTTCTACCAAGTGTATTTATCATAGCAAAAATAGTTAATAAAACAACTGTGTATGAAGAATGGCCTGTAAGTGCTAAAGCAGTATAGCCTATAAGCGATATGAAAACTATAACGGTTGATATTCTGAAAGCCTTAGGTCCACCTTTTTTATAAGCTATTGATATATAGGCAACTAAACCTATAGCTGATATTAATGTTGCAGCACTTGATATATATGATGTTGTTACTGAAGAAAGCATAAGAACAAATATTACATAGTATGTAAAAACGCCAGATGTAAGCTGCTTAAAAATTCCGCCAAGTCCCATCATTACACAATGAAGTCTAAAAGCTCTTATTCTTAAACTTGATGTTATATCTAAAATTAATTTTTTGAAAATCTGACCTATAGAAGTTGCAGAGTCTTCATAGCTAATGTCTTTTTGTTCAAATGTTAATGCGTATTCAACTAATAGGGCTAAGCTTATTACAATAGCGTACATTAATCCAGTAAGAAAAAACGATTTAGGAGAATTTTTTCCGTAAGCTAAAAACATTCTTCCAGGTATGAAAGCGGATAAAGTACTTGCTAGGATTCCAACATATTGTTGAGCACCAATTAATTTAGATCTTTCACTTGCAACTTTTGTCATTTCAGTTGGTAAAGTAGCTGAAGGTACTATTATCATTGTGAATATTGCTTCGTAAACTAAGTTTAATATAAAATAAAAACTAAAAGGATGACCGGTTGTCCATAATATAGGGAATATTACCAATATTAAAGGGGCACCGATAAGTATAAAGAATCTTCTTCTTCCAAATTTTTTACCTAAAAACGTTTTCCCAAAGTTATCACTTATAAATCCCATAACTGGATTACAAACACCGTCTATAAGTCTTGCACATGAGAAAATCAAACCTGCCTGAACAGGACTTAAAACACATAATGTTGTATAGAAGTACATGAGCCATGCAGATATAAGAGTTTGTGCTCCACCACCTAAAAAATTTACACATGAATAACCTATAATATTTTTTAATTTTAACTTTTTCATCAGTAAAAACTCCTTTTACTTAATATTTAAGGGTTTGCTTCGTGTTAACGTTAACATTGTAAACGATATATCATTGCCACTAATATATATTAAATAAACTATTATGTCAAGGTTTAAATTTTGTTTTTGAAGTATGGAAATATACTAACATATAAGTTTTTTATTATCATAAATATAAAATAAATTTTAAAATGTAAATTTATTAATTATAAATATTTGTTGACTCAAAAAAATACATGATATATAATTTAAGTAAAGTACGTTAACGTTAACATTAAGTATATATATGCGATTAATCATTTATATATGTAAAATGATGAAGGGATGTTATAATAATATGGATTTTTCAATAAAGGATTTTTCAATGGACTTTTTTTCGTTAAAAGGGGAAGTTGCGATAGTTACAGGTGGAAATACAGGACTTGGACAAGGATATGCCCTTGCACTTGCTAAGGCAGGAGCAGATCTTTTTATAGTTACCCATGGTACTAATTGGGATGAAACTAGAAAGCTTATAGAGGACGAGGGAAGAAAAGTTCACTTTTATCAAGCTGACTTATCTAAAAAAGAAAATATAGCTGGCATAGTAGATAAGTGTATGGAAGTCTACGGAAGAATAGATATACTTGTTAATAATGCAGGAACTATAAGAAGAGCTCCAATTGAAGAATACAAGGATGAAGATTGGGAGTATATAATAAATACAAACTTAAATTCAATTTATTATTTAAGCCAGAAAGCTGTTAAAGTAATGTTAAAACAAGGTTCAGGTAAAATAATAAATGTTGCATCAATGCTTTCATTTCAGGGCGGAAAATTTGTGCCACCATATACTGCTTCAAAACATGGTGTTGCAGGATTGACTAAGGCATTTGCAAATGAATTAGCTGAGAAAAATATTCAAATAAATGCAATAGCTCCAGGTTATATAGCAACTAAAAACACTAAGCCTATAAGAGAAGATGCAGAGAGGAATAAAGAGATATTATCAAGAATACCAGCAGCAAAATGGGGTTATCCATTTGATGTAATGGGAACTGTAGTATTTTTAGCTTCAAGAGCATCTGATTATATAAATGGTCATATTTTGGCTGTAGACGGTGGCTGGTTAGTTAGATAAAGAAAAATAATTAGGATAAGAAGTTTTCATAATGGAGGCTTCTTATTTTTATATTAAAAAATTTTAAGATTGGTAACATAAGATACAGAAGTTTATGGTTATGCTGGGTTACAATGTATGTATAAAATTTAAAACATGATTAGGAGTGATTTATAATGTATATTGATAATCTTAAAAGACAGCATACTGATATATATGAAAATATAAAAAGTCTTAAAAATTTTATAAATGGTAATGTTAGTGAAGAGAATGCCGCTGAAATAGCTAGAGATGTAAGTGTTTTGGCGGGAATTTTAAAGGTACATTTACAAGCTGAGGATAAATTTTTATATCCTGATTTATTAAATAGTGATGACAAAAATATAAATAAAGTTGCAAAAGAATATATAGATGATATGGGCAGTCTAGGAAATGAATTTGAGCAATATAAAAATAAGTATAATACAAAAAATAAAGTTTGTGAAAATATCGTAGATTTTAAAAATAATACCCATAGAATAGTAAACTTAATTCAGAATAGGCTTGATAAAGAAGACAAATATTTATATCCACTAATAGGATAAAATAGAAAGTGTATTTTTATATACATAGCGAAGAATCTATTATAGGATTTAATACTGAAAAATGAATTTCGGTATTAAATCTTTTAAATTGTTAAGCTTTAGCAGTAGGTTCTTTTTTATTTAAATTCTTTATAAATAAAGATAGTATTAAAGCAGCGACAAGAACAAAAGTTTCAATTAAAAAAGTATTGTGTACTCCAAATACTAAACTTAAGGCTTGTTTATTTTTAACTGTACTGCTTGCATTAAGTAGATATTTATTTTGATAAGAACACATAATAGCAACAAATAGAGAAGTACCAAAAGCTCCTGCTATTTGTTGAAGAGTATTCATTATAGCAGTACCATGAGGGTAGTATTTTGGGGATAATTGATTTAAACTATTTGTTTGTACTGGTGTATTTATAAGTCCAACGGCTATTAGTGATAAGCAATGTAAAACTATAATTGTTGGAATTGCTATACTCAAGGATACAAAATGTGAAAGTAACAAGAAAGCAATAGTTGATAGAGCAAATCCAGGTATAATTAAAGCCTTAGGTCCAAATTTATCATATAAGTGACCTGAAATTGGTGATATTACTCCGTTGATAAATCCACCAGGAAGCATAAGAAGTCCTGCAGTAAAGGCAGTAAGACCTAAAGCTCCTTCAAGAAACATTGGTAAAACAAGCATAGTTGCAAAATTAATCATGTGCATGATTATCATAAGTATGCAGCCAAGACTAAACATAGGTTGCGCAAAAGGTTTCATATCTAGCATAGGTTCACTCATTTTTATTTGTCGCAAAACAAATCCAGCTAAGGCTATACAACCAATAATTATAGGTAGTGCTATTAAATATGCATGAATGCCTCCAATATTACTAACACCGTATATGAATCCACCAAAACCAATAGTAGATAGTACAATGGAAAGAATATCTATAGGTGGTTTTGTAAGAGTTGTTACATTTTCAATATACTTAAATCCTAAAATTAATGATACAACTGAAAAAGGCAATACTATAAGAAATAACCATCTCCAATTGAGTGATTGAATAATAAGACCAGAAACTGTTGGACCGATAGCTGGTGCGCAGAACATTACAAGATTAAATATTCCAAGTGCTTTTCCACGTTTTTCTATTGGATTTATAATTAATAAGGTATTAACTATAGTTGGTATTAAAATACCAGTTCCAATAGCTTGTATTAATCTAGCAATTAGTAGAACTGAAAAGCTTGGTGCTATAGAACTTATAATTGTTCCAAACAAAAATATTGTTACAGAGCTTAAAAAAAGCTGCCTTGTAGTGAAAGTTTGAATTAGTAATGCTGAAACGGGGATTGCTATACCCATAATAAGCATATATCCGGTACTGAGCCATTGAACGGTGTTTGCGGATATACTGAATTGAACCATAAGGCTTTTTAATGCCATGTTTAATAGAGTTTCATTAAGCATACATAGAAAGCCAGCTAATATAAGTGAAATGCTTATTGGCACTACATTATATTTGGGCTCATTATAATTTTGTTCATCTAAAAGTTCTTCCATTAAATCATTCCTCCATATTATATTTAAATTAACTTTCCGCAAAATTTTATAGTAGAAGTGTGGGTAAATTTATAATATCTTAATAAAAAATAATCAGACCAATTGCCCATATACAGCTTTATATTTTATATATGGGAGATTGATGAATTATAAAATTTTGTAGAAAGATTTTAACTGTTTGAATTAAGGTTCTTTTCTTCTATGTCTATATTTTCTTCAATTGTCTTTAGGGTATTTATAAATAAATCTAGTTGTTCTTTTGAAATATTGTTTATGAGTTTTTTAAATAAACTTTCAACGAAAGGATATACCTCTTCTTTTAATTTTTTTCCTTCTGGTGTGCCATAGATTAAAAATGAACGTCTATCTTCAGCACATTTTTTTCGTAGTATTAAGTTTTTTCTTTCAAGAATATCTAATATCCTTACTAGTGTAGCTTGATCTTTATGAACTTTGATGGCTAATTGTTTTTGATTTATACCATCTTGATCTAATAGATAAAGCAGCACTGACCACTGTTCTGTGGTTATATTATATTTTTTCAGATTTAAAGACAAAAATCGTAATATCTTTCTATTTATGTAGTTTATATTCATGCCAACGGATTTATCGAGAGATGTCATGAGCTTATACCTCCTAAAATATATGATATACATTTAATTATTGCACATATAGTTAGTACACTAATTATATGCTAACGTAATAAAAAAGTCAAATTTTATGATTAGACTTACAACTTTGTAAGCTTTTTTTAAGCATAATAAATTCAACAAGTTTATCTTCTTATATAAAATTATATTTAGAATTAATTTTATATAAGGAGAGGGATGATGAAATTTTGAATAGATTAACTAAATTTTCCCTAAAAAATGCTTTTGTAATATTTTTAATAATAGTACTTATTACTATTGGAGGCTTGTATTCAGCAAAGAATATAAACATGGAATCCATGCCTAATATAAATATACCAGTGGTAACAGCTGTAACCGTGTATCCAGGGGCATCACCAGAGGAAATTAACAGTGATGTATCTAGTCCAATTCAAAAATCAATTTCAGGTATTGCGGGAATACAGGATGTAAAAACTACTTCAAATCAAAATGTATCTATTGTAGTAGCTGAATTTGATTATTCAGCAGATATGGATAAAGCAGAAAAGGACGTAGAAGATGCAGTGAATAGGGTTAAACTTCCAACTTCTGCACAAAAAACCACAGTATCAAGAATAAGTATGGGAAGTACACCTATAATGACCTATTCCATAGAAAGCAGCAAGGGTATGGACGAGATAACAAAGTTGGTAAATGATAAAATAGAGCCAAAGCTCAGTGGAATTTCTGGTGTTTCCAGTGTAGATATACAAGGAACATCTAATGGTGATATATATGTAAATGTGGATAATGATAAGTTAAAAAGTAATGGACTTACACTATCAGATGTGAAAACAGCTCTTCAAGGTAATAATATATCTTTTCCAGCTGGAAGCGTTAATATAGGAAATAACACACTTCCTATACAAATGACTAAAAAGCTTTATACAATTGCTGATATAGAGGCGATGCCAATAGCGGTACTTCCAAATCAAAATCAGGTAGTTGGTGATGCTTTTCAAAAAGTGCAGAATGGAATGAATCAATTAGGACAAGCAGTTGGGCAGTTAGGACAAGGAATGGGACAGATGGGGCAGTCCATGGGGCAACTAGGACAATCCATGGGACAATTAGGTCAGGCGGTTGGGCAGACAGATCAGATGGTTGGAGGAAATACAGAGGCTATTGCTGTACTTGGACAAATGCAGAAGGCAGAGGCTCAAATAATTTCAGAGCAGCAGGTTTTAGCAAATCCAAAGTTATCGGCTAAAGATAAGGAAGAGGCACAAAACGTAATATCAGGAGCAGAAGCTGGACTTCAGGCTGCACAAGTTCAATTAAATAAAATAATGGGTGAACAGCAGCAGAATAGCAAAAATTTATCTAGCATGGCCAAACCATCAGCTTCATCATCTATGGGAAACCTACAGGAAAATAGCGGCCTAAAAAATGTAAATGCTACTTCTAATAATACAGAAGCTTCACCACAGGTAAAAGTTGTATATCTAAAGGATGTAGCAGCAGTAACAAAAGGAAATGTTAATGCGACTTATTTTGTTAGATCAAACGCTAAAAATTCTGTGGTAATGAACATTTACAAAACTGATGATGGAAATACTGTAGATATTGCAAAGAATGTGGAAAGTGCTCTTAGCGATTTGGAAAAATCCAATAGTGGGGTTAAATTTAACAAGATAAGTGATTCTTCTTTAGATGTTAAACAGTCCGTAGATGGAATGGTTAGAGAGGGAGTTTTAGGTGCACTTTTCGCAGTAATAGTTATAGCTTTGTTTTTGAAAAATATGAGAGCGACTGTAATAGCTGTGATTTCAATACCACTTTCAATACTTATAGCACTTATATTGCTACCTAGATTTGGAATAACCTTAAATATAATGTCTCTTTCAGGAATGGCAGTGGCTGTAGGTCGTATAGTAGATGATTCTATTGTTGTTATTGAAAATATTCACAGAAGAATCTTAAAACATGATACAGAAAAGGAAAATGTTATTCAAACAGCGGTAAATGAAGTTGGTTCAGCAATAACATCATCTACAATAACAACTGTTGCAGTATTTTTACCACTAGCAATGATAAGCGGAATGGTTGGAAAAATATTTGTGCCTTTTGCTGTGACTGTTGTAACATGTATTTTAGCATCTCTTCTAGTTGCACTAACGGTTGTTCCGGTGCTTAGTAAGGTTATGATATTGAATGAGAAGCCAAGAATTGAGAAGGGTGAAGGTACTGTAGTTAGGTTATACAAAAAGATATTAAATGGTGCCCTTAATCATAGAGTATTAGTTATGTCAGCTTCAGTTATATTATTTGTATTTTCACTTTTGCTTGTAAAGGGCATTGGAATTCAATTTTTACCATCAGATTCATCTAATACATTAAATGCAACGATAACTACGTCTCCAGGAACTTCAGCAGAAAAAACTAATGAAGAGGCGATGAAGTTTGAAAAATACGTATCAGGCAGGAAGGATGTAAAAACTATAGCAAGTACAATTGGAGATAACAGTTCAAGTTCAACTTCGCCTTTGTTTATTCAAGGTAGTAATTCCGGTAAATTTACTATAGTACTCAAAGATGGAGTTAACTATGATAAGGTAGGAAATGAAATAATAAAAAAAGCTCAGCAGATGTCTAACAGCAAGGTTCAATTTTCTGTCACTGCTAAAAGTTTTACTAGTATGAGCAAGGATAATGTTGAAATATTAGTAAATGGAAATAATATTAAAGATATAACTACAGCCGCCGATAAGGCAACGGATGCGCTTAAAGGTATGAGCGAACTATCCAATGTAACCAATACGCTTTCAGCAACAAAGCCAGAAGTTTCTGTTTCAATAGACAGCAGTAAGGCAGCGGCAGAGGGGCTTTCACCGCTTCAAGCAGCAGGAATGGTTAGTGGCATGATGAACTATACTAATGTGACTACAATACAATCTGGAAATGATGATATAAATGTATATTTAGGATATGACAATAAGGATATTACTTCTTTAGATAAAGTTAAAAATATTCAGCTTCAAGGAGCACAAGGGAGTTTTAACTTAAGTGATATAGCTGACGTTAAAGTTGATAATGGACCTGTAAGTATAGCTGAACTTAATGGAAATGAATATGCTTCTGTTACTGCTGATATAAATATAAAAGATACTAATGCAGCATCACAAAAAGCCATGGATAAAATAAAGTCACTTAAAGGGATGCCTAGTGGTGTTACATTTACACAAAATGGGAGTGCTAAAAATATAAGCGACAGTTTTTCACAGATGGGAATGGCAATACTTGCAGCTATATTTATGGTTTACATGGTAATGGTGGTTGCCTTTGGAGAACCTAAAGCACCTTTTGCAATATTGTTTTCGCTTCCATTTGCAGCTATTGGAGCAATATTTGCATTATTTATAACAAGACAGCCATTAGGAATTCCGGGACTCATAGGAATGCTTATGTTAATAGGAATAGTTGTAACTAATGCAATAGTGCTTCTGGATAGGGTACAAAACAATAGGAAAAAAGGAATGAAGGTAAGGGAGGCTTTACTTGAAGCAGGTTCCATAAGAATTAGACCTATATTTATGACGGCAATAGCAACGGTAATGGCACTTATGCCGCTTGCAGTAGGTTTTTCTGAAGGAGCAGTAATTTCACAGGGACTTGGCATAGTAGTTATAGGTGGGCTTGTAGTATCTACAATTCTTACACTTATAATAGTTCCGGTAATGTACAGCATTTTAGAGAGAGACTAAAAAAAATTTGAATTTAATGGGGAACAGCAGGTGTAATTTTGACCTGCTGTTTTTGTGATTGAAAAAGTTTAAAACATATTTTTAATCTAAATAAATTTTACATTTAAAATGGTTGCTTTTATAATATAAGTTGTAACATACATATATTGCGAAAATTAATTTTCAAGGGTAAGGAGGAAAAGATGATAAAACTAGGAAATGCACTTATTATTTTAGCACTTATAATGGCTTTAGTTTTTGCTGTTATTGCAATAGTACAGGGATATAAAGGTATGAAGATGAGTAAAAGTTTTGATACATCTGGTAAAAAAATAAAATTTGGTTATTGGCTACTTTCAGCGATACATATGTGGGCGGGTATTATAATAGCTTTGTGTTTTTTGATTGTAGGAGTATTGATTTTAAATAATTTATAAAGGAGGTAATCTAAATGCTATTTTTGCTTGCTTTGTCATTTGTTCTAGCTATAATTGGAATCATTATTGGTGCTATTTGTTTTATAGGAATATGTCTTATAATTATTGGCGGTACAGGTATAGCAATGAATAAAATATACTTGAAACAGATGAAAACTCAAAATACAGTAACAAAATATTTATTTAATAAAAGTTCAATAATTTTAGGAATTATGTTTATGTTATTTCCGTTAGGATATGTTTTAGCTAAGATTATTTTTTCATTATCATCAAAATAATTATAGTTTATAGTATAAACATAATCTATAGTAAATTTAATACATAATATTGTTTTTGTATTTTAAAAGCTGTACAGCATTGGTGCTGTATAGCTTTTGTTGGCTTTATACCATACAAAAATAATAAATTAAAATTTGTAAAAAATATAGATAGCGTAAAACTTAAATCACCATCTCCAATTTAAAGTTGTTTAACAATATTCTGAAGTTTATAATATAGCTATAGAATTACGGAGAGCTTAAGTTTGGAGGAAACTATGTATAAAATTTTATTAGTAGAAGATGATAAAAAACTTTGTGAGCTTACAAAAGAATATCTTACAATGTACGGCTATGAGGTTTTTGACATAAAAAATTTTAAAAGAATAGAAGAAGAATTTGATGAAATAAAGCCAGACCTTGTTCTTCTTGATATTAATTTGCCTTATTATGATGGTTATAATTTATGTAGAATATTTAGAAGGAAATCAAAAGCACCAATAATATTTATATCTGCTAGAAGCAGTGAAATTGAGCAAATAAGAGGGCTAGAAATTGGAGCGGATGATTATATAACAAAGCCTTTTAGCTTTGAGCTTCTACTTGCCAAGGTTCAGGCATCTATTAGAAGAATATATGGTGAATATTCTGAGGATAGTCTTCAGGTTTTTACGGTTAATGGTATAACTATAGATAAAAATACTTTTAAAATGATACATGGTGATAAATCTGTAGATGTTACTAAAAATGAACTTAAACTCATAAGCAAGCTTTTAAAAAATGTAGATAAGGTTGTCACTAGAGAAGAACTTTTGGAAGAGCTTTGGGATGAGTCTTCATTTGTGGATGACAATACACTTACAGTGAATGTTACAAGAGTAAAAAATAAATTAAGTGAAATAGGGGTAGAAGGTGCTGTTAAAAATAAACGAGGCATTGGATACTATATAACGTTTAAAAAATAATTATAATATGAGGGTAGGAGTTTTTAAATGTATAAAAAAATCCTTAAAAACTTTTTAAAGGAAAATTTTCTTTATAGTATAAGCTTTTTTTTAAGTGCTGGAATAATACTTTTTTATTTTTATGTTTCAAAGGATTTGACTGATTTTTTTTATCCGCTCATCCTTGTGTTTTCTATATATATAATCTTTATGGTTATTCAATGGTTCAAATATTATAGGTTTAATATTAATTTAACTAGAGGTATAGAAAAAGAATACTATGACCTTGAAGCAGCAACTCCGGAGCAAAAAATGGTTCAAGAAGTTATGTTTAAAACACATAAAGAATATGAAAAGGAAATAAGCAAAATAGAATATAAAAATTCGGATATAAAATATTTTGTTTCTCAAGGAGTTCACAATATGAAGACTCCAGTTTCTGTAATAAATTTAATAATTCAAAGAGAAAAAGACAATATAGATAAGGAAATTATAAAAAATATTGAAGAAGAAAATTATAAGATAAAAAATGGTTTAGAGCAGGTACTTAATGTAATAAGGCTAGATGAATTTTCGAGAGATTATGAACCAGAAGTAGTTGATCTTGTTAGTCTTATTAAGTCAGTAATAAACTCAAGGAAAAACCAGTTTATATATGGAAATGTGTTTCCTAAACTTCAATTTAATATGGAAGAGGCTTTAGTGCTTACTGATAAAAAATGGAGCGGTTTTATAATAGACCAAGTGGTTTCAAATTCAATAAAATATTCTAAAAGGGATACCAAAAGCTATGTTTATTTTAATATAATTCAGGAGAATGAGAAAACCCATATGATTATAAAAGATGAAGGGGTGGGAATACCGGAATATGATTTAAGTAGAGTTTTTGAGCCATTTTTTACAGGCGAAAATGGGAGACAGTTTGAAAATTCTACTGGCATAGGTCTTTATATGTGCAAAAAAATAGCAGATAATCTTGGACATGAAATATCTATTAAATCGGAACTAAATAAAGGCACCTCGGTTAAAATTACATACATATCTAAAGTGAATCTTTAATGCTTACAAAAATGTAAGTGAAGATTAATATAAAAAGATTTTTCATGGTTATTAGTTTTCTTATAATATAGATATAAGATTTTCTATATAGGTGGTGAAATTCTTGAATGTACTTCAAGCAGAAAATATAACAAAGGTCTACGGCGGTAAGTTTGAAATTAATTCAAATAATGCTTTAAATGGAATAAGCTTAAACATTGAAGAAGGCGATTTCACTGGGATTATGGGGCCTTCTGGCAGCGGAAAAACAACTCTTTTAAACATATTAAGTGGAATAGATGAACCAACTCTTGGAAAGGTTAAAATAATGGGCAAAGATATAGCAAACTTTACAAAGGATGATATGTCTATTTTTAGAAGAGAAAATTTAGGCATTATATCTCAGGATTTTAATTTGCTTGAGGACTTGACCTTAGAAGAAAATGTTGTTTTGCCTCTTTTTATAAAAGATAAAGTTGATGAAAAAAGTATAAATTATAAGGTAGAGGAGCTTTTTAAATTTTTTAATATATGGGAGCAAAAAGATAAATATCCTTATAATGTATCAGGAGGACAGCAGCAGAGAGCAGCGGCATGTAGAGCACTAATCACAAATCCTAAAATAATAATGGCGGACGAACCAACTGGAAATTTAGATTCCAAGGCAACAACAAAATTTATGAAATATATGCAGATGATAAATGAGAATAGAAACAGCACTATAATTATGGTTACACATGATTCTTATGCGGCAAGTTTCTGCAAAAAAGTTCTTTTTATAAAGGATGGAAAAGCGTATACAGAGCTTTACAGAAAGGAAGGGAAAAGGGAATTTTTTAATAGGATATTGGATTGCCTTGCCATAATTGGTGGTGAAACAGATGAAATATGAGAAGGTTTTATTTAAGAGTCTAAAAATTAATTTTTTTAAGTACGTAAGTTTCATATTATCTTCTGGCTGCGCTGTAATGATAAATTTTATATACTCTACAGTGATTTTAAATAATTATATTATACATAATAATGAAAGTGTTTTGATAAATTATGTAGTAAGCTTTTCGGTAATATATATAATGATGAGTATAGGTATATTTATTGTATACTCATATGATAATTATATGAAATGGAGAACTAATGAATTTACAGCATTTATTATACTTGGAATAACCAAGAAGGAATTAAAAAGGTTACTTTTAATAGAAAGTTTTCTATTGCTTACTACAGCACTTTTATTAGGAACTTTTTTTGGTGTGATATTTTCTAAAATATTCTTTCTTTCAATAGTTAAATTATGCAAACTTAAAAATGTATATTTTCAAATTACATATAAAAATTACCTTAATGTATTGGTACTGTTTTTTTGGATATTTATGTTGATGGTTTATAAGATACACAGTATTTCAAAGCTTCTTGAGGTTAAGGAAATAATAAAATATAAAGATAAGCCTATGAATGTAAAAAGTGAAAATAGAAAAGTTAAAATTCTAATATCAATATTAGTAGCTTGTGCGATTTATAAAAAAATGTCAGTAAGCTTTTCTAAAAGTATGGAATTTTATGTTACAAATATTTTTATAAGCATGGTGGTAGTGTTTTTATCTGTTAATCCATGTACGTGGTTTATAAACAAATTAATCAAAAAAATAAGATTTGGATCATACATAAAAATGAAAAGCATGAAAAGTGCATTCTATACAGGAAGAAAGCTGACATTTCTATTGACGTTTTTAAGTTTTATGATTATATCCTATGTTAGAATAAATTACACATATAACTTGCAATATAAAACTATTGGGAATCTATTAGTTGTGAGTAAAGTGAATTTCTTGTCTTTTATATATATTTTTACTACTCTTTTGTGTTTCATTATTTTTTCAACGACAATTTTTTTTAATACTTCTTTCAGTATACCTATGATGAAAAGACTTTATAATAGGTTATTCAAAATAGGCATTACTAAAAATGAATTTAAAAAACTCATTAAATTTAAGTTGTGCGCAGCTTTTTTTGAGCCGCTTATATTAAGTTTAATTATGAGTATAGTATATATTGAGATTTCTAATTTAAAGTTTCGATTTTCTTTTGGAACATTTCTTATTTACTTAGTTTATTTTTTACTGCTTCTAGTTGGATATTTTTCCGCCCAAAGAAAATATAATGATGAAATTTTGAATAAATATTCATACAAATTGTATAAAAGTACTTGATTATTTCTCTGGTTTTTTGTATAATACAACTAGTTTAAGAAGAAAAATGCGTGGATTATACTATGAATAAAAATTCAAAGAGGTGTTTATTTAATGAATAAGACAATTAAAAAAATAATGGCAGTAGCAGTAATGGGAGTAATTAGTTTAGGTATTTTAGGTGGATGTTCACAAAGTAAAAGTACGGGTGATGATTCACTTCAAAATGTGAAGAAAGCGGGAGTTCTTAAAGTAGGACTTTCTGATGATTATCCACCAATGGAATTTAGAGATAGCAATAACAAGGTTGCTGGTTTTGATGTTGACATGGTAAATGCTATAGCTAAAAAAATGGGAGTAAAGGCTCAAATAGTAACTAATTCTTATGATGGTATATTTGTAGCACTTAAGTCAAAGAAATTTGATATGATTCAATCTTGTGTAAGTATAACAAATGAAAGAAAAGGTACAACATTGTTTTCAGAGCCATATATTTATGGAGGAGATGCAATATTTGTAAAGAGCAGTGATACGGCTATAAAGAAACCGGATGATTTAAAAGGAAAAGTAGTTGGATGTCAGGCAGGAACAACAGCTGAAGAAGCATTAAAGAAATTTCAGGGATTAAAAGAAACTAAGAAATATCAACAGACTACTGATGCATTTTTAGATTTACAAAATAATAGAATTGAAGCAGTAGTAGCAGATCCAATGGTAGGAGATTACTATAATGTAAAGAACCCAGGTAAGTTTAAGAAAGTTAAAGAGTACATGGGAAAAGAACCAGTTGGAGCTGCATTTAGAAAATCAGATAAAGCACTTAGAGATGCATACCAAAAAGCTTTTGATGAATTAAAGAAAGACGGAACAATGTCAAAGTTATCTAAGAAATGGTTTGGTTATGACGTTTATGCAAAATAGTTAATGATAGGAGGCATCACAGCCATGAATATAGATTTTAAATACCCTGCACTGCAAATTAATCTTGATAAAATATATGAAAATGCTAAGAATATAGTAAAACTATGTAGTAACAACAATATAAAAGTTGCTGGAGTTGTAAAGGGAATAAATGCTATACCTGAAGTTGCAGATGAATTTGTAAAAGCAGGAGTAGATTACATGGCTGATGCCAAACTAAGTAATATAATAAAGCTTAAGGAGCACGGAATAAATCTTCCCATGATGCTTATAATAACGCCAATGATGAGCGAAGTTCATAATGTTGTTAAATATGTTGATATAAGCGTAAATTCAGAAATTGAAGTGCTAAAGCTATTAGATAAGGAATCTCAAAAACAAAATAAAAAGCATAAAGTAGTTTTGATGTATGATGTTGGAGATTTAAGAGAAGGAATATTTAAAAGAGACGAATTTGTTAACTTAGCCTTATATGTAGAAAAAAATTTACACAACATATGTTTATATGGCATGGGAACTAATGTAGGCTGCTACGGAGCTATAAAGCCTACAGAAAAAAATATTGGAGAATTGGCTGATATTGCCTCAGAAATAGAGGATAAGATAGGTAGAAAATTAGATATGATTTCAGGTGGAGCAACTACATGTATTTCACTTTTACTTGATAATAAAATGCCTTCAGAAATAAATAATTTAAGAGTTGGAGAAGCTATACTTTTATCGAGAGATTTACCTGATATTTGGGGATATAATATGAATTATATGAATGAAGATGCGATTAAATTGCAGGCTGAAGTTATAGAAGTACAGAGAAAACCTACATTCCCTATAGGTGAAAGAATTGTAGATTCATTTGGGCTTACCCGTGAATACGAGGATAAAGGCATAAGAAAAAGAGCACTTTTAGCTGTTGGAAGACAGGAATATGCTTTTGAAGACAAGCTGATACCATTAAAAGAAGGTGCAAAAATCATCGGCGGAAGTAGTAATCATTTGATTGTTGATGTAGAGGATTGTACTGACGAGGTTAAAGTTGGAGATATTCTTGAATTTGAAATGTTTTACGCTCCAATGCCATATTTAAGTCAAAGTAAGTCTGTTAAAAAGATATTAGTGAAAGATGGAAGCGTTTTAAAAGAATGTATTTAATGTTTATAGGGAAAAATTCTTTCTGATTTGCGGAAAGAATTTTTTATTGACTTATATATTTAAATATCGTAATATATAAATATATTAATAAATGAATATAGTGAAGAGGTAATAATATGGATAATAATATTTCAAGTTATAATGCTGCAGCAGAACTTTTAAAGGTTATTGCGCATCCTGCAAGGCTTTGTATTGTAAGAGGACTTTTGAAAAAGGGAGAATGCAATGTTAGCTATATGACAGAATGTATGAATTGTCCTCAATCTACTATGTCACAGCATTTACAGAAGCTTAAATCTGCTGGAATAATAGAAGGAAGAAGAGAAGGTACTGAAATATATTATAAAGTCTGTAACGAGAAAGTTGCTGAAATAATTAAAATTTTATTTTGAAAATAGATAACGGAGGGAAAATAATATGAAAAAGGTAGTTATAGTTGGTGGAGTTGCTGGTGGAGCATCAGCGGCAGCAAGACTTAGAAGACTTGACGAAGAAGTCCAAATAGTAATGCTAGAAAAGGATAGCTATATATCTTTTGCTAATTGTGGCTTGCCGTATCATATAGGTGAGACTATAAAAGATAGGGATAGACTGATAGTTCAAACACCTTCAAGTATGAAAGAAAGATTTAACATAGACGTAAGAATTAACAGCGAAGTTATTTCTGTTGATACTAAAAATAAAGTAATCGAAGTAAATAGTAAAGACAAAGGAATTTACAAGGAAAGTTATGATAACCTCATTTTGTCTCCTGGAGCAAGAGCATTTAAACCACCTATAGAAGGAATAGACAGTGATAAAATATTGACTTTAAGAAATATTCCCGATATGGATAGAATAAAATCTTTAGTTGACAGTGGTAATGTAAAGGATGCTGTAGTAATAGGCGGCGGATATGTTGGAGTTGAAATGGCTGAAAATCTAAAGGATAGAGGACTTAATGTAACTTTAGTTGAAGCAGCTCCGCATATATTAGCCCCTTTTGATACAGATATGTCCGTTATCGTTGAAAAAGAGTTATATGACAATGGTGTAGATCTTGTTTTAAATGATGGCGTTAAAGCTTTTGAGGATAATGGAGATTACGTTGAAATATCACTTGCAAGCGGAAATAAATTGAAGTCACAGCTTGTAATACTTTCTATAGGGGTTGTTCCTGAAACTTCTTTCCTAAAGAATACTGGAATTGAACTGGGCAAAAAAGGTCACATAATAGTTAACGATAATATGGAGACAAATATAGAAGGTGTTTTTGCAGTAGGAGATGCAGTAGAGGTAGTTGATTTCGTAAATAAGAATAAGACTGCTATAGCCTTAGCAGGACCAGCAAATAAACAGGGAAGAATAGCTGCTGACAATATATGCGGAATTAAATCTATTTTTAAAGGCTCTGAAGGAACTGCCATAATTAAAGTTTTCAATGTTACAGCAGCAAGTACCGGAAACAATGAAAGAACTTTAAAAAGGTTAGGTATTCCATACAAAGTAGTAGTTGTTCATCCAGCCTCCCATGCTTCTTATTATCCAGATTCTCATCCTGTGTCAATAAAATTGATATTTGGAGATGATGGAAAAATATTTGGAGCTCAGGCTGTTGGCTATGATGGTGTGGATAAAAGGATAGATGTGATTGCTTCAACTATAAGGCTTAATGGAACTGTATATGATTTGACAGAGCTTGAACTTTCATATGCACCACCATACTCATCTGCAAAAGATCCTGTAAATATGGCAGGCTTTGCAGCAGAAAATGTGCTTACAGGAAAGGCAGAGGTAATAACAGCTGAAGAGTTTCTTGATATGAATAGAGAAGATACTTTAGTTATAGATGTTAGAACGAAAATTGAGTATGAGAATGGGAACGTAGCTGGAGCAGTTAATATTCCTGTAGATAGCTTACGTGATAGAATTGACGAGATAGATAAAGATAAGGAAATAATAGTTTATTGTCAGGTTGGACTGAGAGGGTATATAGCACAGAGAATTTTAAAGCAGAAGGGATTTAAGGTTAAGAACTTGACAGGTGGATATAAATCCTTATCAGTTTTAAGTTTTAAGCCAGAAGTAGCAAATAGAAATGATAATAATGATGCACAAAAGGAGGCGGCTGTGGATATAGATAAAAAGTATGATAAAGCTCTTGATGCCTGCGGATTATGCTGCCCGGGACCTTTAATGCAGGTAAAAGCTTGCGTTGACAGTATTGAAATCGGCAAAATTCTTAAAGTTACGGCTTCAGATCCTGGATTTTATGAAGATATAAAAGCATGGTGCAAAAGAACTAATAATGGACTTTTAGACCTAAAAAAAGATGGTGGCACCATAACAGCGTTTATAAAAAAAGGCAGTGGGATTGTAGTTTCAGAAAATTTGAATTCAATTGAGGATTCAAAGGATAATAAAACTATGGTAGTATTTAGCGGAGATTTAGATAAGGCAATAGCTTCTTTTATAATAGCTAATGGAGCGGCATCAATGGGCAAAAAAGTAACTATGTTCTTTACATTCTGGGGATTAAGCATCTTAAGAAAACCTGAAAAAGCGGATATTAAAAAGGGACTTGTGGAAAAAATGTTTGGAATGATGCTTCCACGAGGCAGCGAAAAGCTTAAGTTATCTAAAATGAACATGATGGGCATGGGTACTAAGATGATTAGAAAAGTTATGAAGGACAAGAACGTATCATCACTTGAGGAGCTTATAAAAGCAGCAATAGATAGCGGAATACAGATAGTTGCCTGCCAGATGTCTATGGATATAATGGGTATAAAAAAAGAGGAATTAATTGATGGAGTAAAAATAGGTGGCGTTGGATACTATCTCGGAGAGGCTGAAGATTCTAATGTAAATTTATTTATTTAGCATATATATTGCTTGATTAAATTGTAGAATATGATTAAAAAAATTATAACAATGACACACTGTTGTCATTGTTATTTTGCTATAATTAAGAAAAATATGAATGGGGGGGTAAAAAGTATGAAAGATGTTTATGGAACATGCCCTGTACTAGAAAATACAAAATATTTATTAAGATTTATGGAAATAAATGATGCTAAGGATTTATTAAAGTTATACAGTGATAAAAATGCCGTTCCATATTTTAATAGTGATAATTGCAATGGTGATAAATTTTTTTATGAAACTCTTGAACAAATGGAGAATGCAATTAAATATTGGATTTTTGAGTATGAGAGAAAAGGATTTGTTAGGTGGTCGATTATAGATAAAAAAAGTAGTGAGGTTATTGGAACAGTTGAGTTGTTTCATAGAGTTTCTAAAGATTATTTTAATTCTTGTGGAATTTTAAGATTAGATTTAAGAAGTGATTATGAAAAGAAGAATTGCATTTCTGAGATATTATCTATTATAGTTCACTCTGCATATAAGTTATTTCAATGTAATATTATTGCCACAAAAGCAGAACAGTTTGCGACAGAGAGAATTGAGGCATTACAGCTTATGAATTTTAAACTATCACAAGAAAAATTAATGGGACATGATGGCTTGGAGTACGGAAATTATTGGACTCGTTTAGAATGATAATGGGGAGTATTTTATAATATGAAAATTGATCGTTTACTTAAAGAAACAATTTATTTATTAAATCATGGTCGAACATCGGCACAGTTTTTTTCACAGTACTTTGAAGTTTCAATCAGAACAATTGTGAGAGATATTGATACCTTGTGTATGGCAGGAATTCCTGTAGTATCAATCTGTGGCGCAGATGGCGGATATGAGATTATGAGTACATTTAAGATGCAGCAACAGGTAGCTGGAGAGATGGACTATAACTATGTTATATGTGCTTTAGAGGGGCTAGTATCTGCGTATACGAATAAAGATATTGAGACTACTTTAGAAAAAATGAAAAGTTTGACTACAGACATAGATAATACCATGATTATGGATCTTAGTGTCGTACATGAGAACAGAAATATTAATGAAATATTATTGATACTTAATAGGTCTATTCAAATAAAACATGTCATTAGTTTTTTATATACTAATAATAAGGATGAGCAAAAACAAGTTAAGGTAGAACCTGTTGCTGTGATTTATAAATGGTATAGTTGGTACCTCATAGGATACTGCTTAAAGTATCAAGATTATCGTATGTACAAGCTAGTTCGGATGGAGAAGCCTAAAATATTAGAAAAGAAAAATACAAAAGTACATGATTTGAAAATGGTAAGAGAAATTCTAAAAAATACATCAGACGACAGAAAAAGAATTAAGATTGTTTTGTATTGTAGGGAAAAATTAAAATCAAAATGCTGTGAGTATTTAAAAGGAAGAGTCTGCAAGGAATACAGCAGTGGTGATTTTGAATATGAATTTGTAGTACCAGAAGACGAGAAGTTTTGGTATGGGGTAATACTTTCTTTTGGCAAGGATGCTAAAGTGGTATCCCCGATATGGCTTGCTAAGAGGATAAAGGAAAATTGTATGGATATTATAGAAATGTACAAATAAAGATGTACTGGTAAGTAGAAATTTTTTGGAGGGAAAATATATGAAGGAAATTTTAATATTTATATCAAACGAATATGCTGATTGGGAAATTGGATATATTAGTACTGAAATAAGAAAATCAAATAAGTATAAAATAAGTACTGTTTCAATATCTAAAGAAGTTATTATTTCAATGGGAGGATTAAAAGTAAATCCAACGTATGCTATAGATGATATATTAAATAATGGCATTGAAAACTTTGAAATGCTAATATTGTGTGGTGGCTGCAATTGGAGAAAAGAAAGATATGAAAATGAAGCGGTTAAAAAACTTGTAAATATGTTTAAAGAAAATAGTAAGTCTATATCGGCTATATGTGATGCAGTCACATTTTTAGCGTTTAATGGATATTTGAACCAAGTCAAGCATTCAGGAAATTCCTGGGAGTATATAAGTTCTGTTTGTCCAAATTATACAGGAAAAAATAATTATATTGAAAAACAATGTGTAAGAACTGATTCCTTTATAACAGCAAATGGAACAGCAACATTAGAATTTAGCCGTGAGATTATGAAGGGCTTGGGATTAAATACTGAAGATGAGATAGACAATTGGTATAAACTAAATAAGAGTGGATTTTATTCTGAGTAATATATTGTTGACATTATTAAAAGGTAGGGTATAATTATAGTCAGCGCTGAGTATAAGGAGATTACAAATGAAAGTACAATTATATATCCTAGGGATTCTCATGAGATATGGTCCAAAACATGGATATAGTATTAAACAAATAGTATCAGATAATATAGCTGACTTTGCTAAAATTAAACTCCCTACAATTTATTATCATTTAGATAAACTTGCCCAAAAAGGCTATATAAATTATGTTGTAGAAAGGGATGGAAATAGGCCTGAAAAAACAGTATATTCTATCACTGATTTAGGAGTTACATATTTTAATTCCCTAATTAATAAAATTTTAAATGAAAATTATAGTGTGGAATTTGACTTTGATGGAGTATTATACTTTTCTGATTTTGCTAATAAAAAAGCTGTTATTAAAAATTTAAATAAGCAAAAGGATTACATAGAAAATAAGCTGAAAGAATTAGTAAATGATAAAGATAATACAGTGAATAAGTTGTTGCCTGAGTATAGAATTTATTGTATTAGCATATTTAATCATCATATATATCATTTGGAAACTGAATTGAAATGGATAAATGAAACATTAAGGGGACTCTATTAAGAGTTCCAAAAAAATCTCATTATAGTCAGTACTGAGTATAATGAGCATTACTGTAACATTGTAAAATAAATATTATTTACGTGAGGAGAGAAGTAAAACTATGGCTTATAAATTAAAAGGAATAACAGTAAGAACAAATAATTCTGGAGAGGGAGAAAAAGTAATTGGTGAGATTTGGGGAGATATTGAGAGTGGAAAATTGCCCGTTCTCTTTAATACTGAGAATGTGTTCCAACAAGGCGTTTCCCCAGTTTCAAAATACAGTAATTATTCCAGTGACGAAAAAGGAGATTATGACCTTACTATAATGGCTGTAACAGCTCATTTCTTTAAAAAAATGGAAGCAGCAGTACATAAAGGCTTATATAAAAAGTATGATGAAAAAGATGAAAGTGGACAAATAGGCATATGTACAAGAAAGGCATGGCAGAGAGTATGGCTTGATCAAAAATTGGGTAATATAAAGAGAGCTTTTACTGAAGATTATGAAAGCACTGTTCCAGGTGAATATACGAAAGATTGGAAACCGCATTGCTATTTATATATTGCAATACATTAAAGTTTATAAGCTAGTCAAATTGTTTTTGATTTTTCTCCCAGGTGAGTTGCTCTCAAGCTGACGGGCGAAGCGATGTCAGCGTCAATTTTTCGTAGAGCAACGGAGAAAAATTTTCCTTTAACATTCCAATTGTAGAAAAGTAATAACTCGGAACAATTAAAAAGAAAGTCAATAAATCTTGAGTGAAATTGTAAATAGTCTTAGAAAATTTAATTTGTCTGAACGATAGTGAGTTATTAAATTTCCTTAGAATATTTACAATTTCACTCTTAGATTTATGACTTTCTTTTTATGTTCCGAGTTATTACTTTTCTACAGTGTTTTTGCAGTTTCTTCAACTGTTTTCGCATTTATATTTATTTCTTGAACAGAAGCTGAGATTTCTTCAAAAGAAGCAGCTTGTGTATCAAATGATTCATTAGAAGCTTTGATTTTATCTGCTATTCCTTCAACAGATTCTTCTATGTTCTTTAATACATCATTTATTTGTTTTATTGAATCACTTGTAGAATTAGAAAGTTTTCTTATTTCTTGTGCTACAACACTAAATCCTTTTCCAGCTTCACCAGCTCTAGCAGCTTCAATTGATGCATTTAGGCCTAGAAGATTAGTTTGCTTTGCTACATTTTGTACAAATTTAAGTACGCTTCCACTGTTTTTAGTGTTTTCTGTAGCTTTATCTACATTTAATAATATGTTTTTACTAGTTTCACTTAGTGTTTGAATATTTGCAGTTGATTCTTGTATAGCAGCAGATATATTTGATATTGAATCTGCTAAATTTTCTGACAAACCAAGTATTTTAACTTTTGCTTCAACGGTCTTTACAGATGCGATAGCACCTATAGTTTTACCTGAACTTTTTATAGGTATAATATATTCTTTAAGAGGAATACCATATTTATTTTCATCAATATCATGTGTTTCAGGAACACCCGCATTGATAGCATATTTTATTGAATCTGGTATAGCATATCCAACGGAAATATTTATTGGTAGGCTAGTATTTCCAGATACCTTAAGAACTTTTTCAGTATTGCTTAAACATAAAATTGCTTTATTATCAAAAAGTTCTGGCATGTACTCTAAAATATTTTCAGCAATAGTTAAAACATCTTCATTTGAAATTTCCATGATAAATTCTCCCCTTTTGTTTTATAAAATAAAATTTCTTATTTAAAGTTTAATACTAATGTTAAATAAAAGCAATTGTATTTTTATTTTGGTTTGAACCATAAATATCTATAAAATGGTTAAAAAAGGGTAAAAAATTTGATAGAATTGCCTTAATAATTAGTCATGTTTAGATAATACAGGAATAATAATTTGTTTAAGACTATATTATGCATTTTGGGCAAAAATAAAATCAATGATAATAATAATTTATGTTGACAACATTAAGGTATATACTTATAATATAAGTATATTAGAAATTACTTATATAGTTTGAGGTGATGTAATGATAGATGATATGATATTAAAAAAGTCAAAGGAAATCTCTGAAATTCTTAAAGTACTAGCAAATGAAAACAGGCTTATGATACTTTGCTATTTAATTAATAAACCAATGAATGTCAGTGAGCTTCATGAAAAAATGCAAAATTTGACTCAATCAGCTTTGTCGCAGCATTTATCTATTTTAAAATCAAACGGCATACTGGATAATAGTAAAAAAGGACTTAACATTACTTATTTTATAAAAGATAAGAAAATAATAAATGTGATGGAAACTTTAAGAAAGAACTATTGTGAGGAGGAAAAATGATGTTTTTCTTTGGTAAAAGTAAATTTAAATCTATAAATGTTAATGAAGTGGATAGTATTTCAGGAAATATAAATTTAATAGATGTGAGAGAACCAGATGAATATAAGAGAGGGCATTTACCTAAAGCTAAAAATATACCTATGAATTCTATAATTGAGAATTCTATAAAGTATCTCGATAAAAACAAAGAATATCATATTATATGTCAATCAGGTATGAGAAGTAAGCGAACTTGTAATGAACTTTATAAAAAAGGATTTAATGTAGTTAATGTTGAAGGTGGAACAGGTTCATATAAAGGAAAATTAATTAAATAAAGGAGCGTAAAAAATGAAAGCATCTGAATACTTAAAAGAAGGCTTTAATTGTGCAGAGTCTATAATAAAGGCTTTTAATGAAGAACATAATACAGATATACCGGTTAAAATAGGAAGTGGTATGGGTGGAGGCTTTTCATCAGGAAGCCTTTGTGGAGCAGTAGGAGCTTCTGCTATGATAATTGGATATTTAAAAGGCAGAGAAAATAATGACGAAGAGAATAATGCTAGAAAGTATGTAAAGGAATTTATGGATGAAGTAAAGGAAGATTATGGAACTGAAATTTGCAGAGAGCTTAAAAGAGATAAAGTAAGCTGCGGTGACATAGTAGATTATTCGTATATGAAGCTCAATGAAAAAGTGAAGTAACAATATTTTGGAACATTAAATAAAATTAATAAATCTAAGGGTGATATTTTAAAAATCCTAAGAAATTTCAATAACTCACTAACGTTCAGACAAATTGAAATTTCTAAGTCTTTTCAAAATATCACCCTAAGATTTATACAATTTTATTTAAATCGTTCTCAAAATATTGTTACTTCACTTTGAGGGTAAAGCAAGGAAAAAATTCCTCCGTGCCTACGGAATTTTGGGCGTAAATAATGTGTATTAGCCATTATTAATCTGTAAGGTGCTGACATTGCTGTGCTCGTCAGCAGGTGATATGTTTTGCCAAAGCCTGGCGTATAATAACATTGAAGTATCTAAGGATTTTATGATTTTTATATCAAGATTTATTAGGATTTTTTTAAATCGTTCATTCAGCACTGTTATTTCACTTTAGGAGTAAAGCAAGGAAAAAATTTCTCCGTGCCTACGGAATTTTGGATGTAAATAATGTGTATTAGCTGACATTGCTGTGCTCGTCAGCAAGTGATAGTTTTGACAAAACACTATGTATAGTGACATTGAAATATCTAAGGATTTTATGATTTTTATATCAAGATTTATTAGGATTTTTTTAAATCGTTCATTCAGCACTGTTATTTCACTTTAGAAGTAAGGCAAGGAAAAGATTCTTCCGTGCCTACGGAATTTTGGACGTAAATAATGTGTATTGGATATCATTAATCTGTAAGGTGCTGACATTGCTGTGTTCGTCAGCAGGTGATAGGTTTTGCCAAAGCCTGGCGTATAATAACATTGAAGTATCTAAGGATTTTATGATTTTTATATCAAGATTTATTAGAATTCTTTTAATGTTCCTTCAGCACGATTCCTTCTCCCTGTACACCTAAAAAGAAACTTGTAATGTAGCATAGTTCACTATCTGAAAATTCAATTAAGTACTTATTATATAGATAAACAAAGTTTTCTTTTATAATCGAATAGATTTCAGCATTGTTTTTGATAAAATTATCCTTATCTGGATATTCAACAGAATGATTTCCTTTCTTTAATCTGCTTATGGCAAAGGCTATATGAAGTACCAGTCCTGTAAATGCATCGTCATCTACTTTTAGTTTGAGTTTCATTTCTACTCTTTTTATAAAGGCATATATATCATCATATAATTGTTTACCGTCTATATTGTCTATGTTTTCTTTTAAGATCAATGAAAGTTTTAATACTACAGATTTTGTGTCAACAAGATCTTGAAGTTCATTTAGTGCACTCATGCTTAAAACATCATGCATACTATACTGTTTTATATTTAAATTTACAGGGAAAGATGAAACTAAAAATAAAATTTCTTTTTGTTCACTAAGAGCTATAAGTTTCTTTTTAAAATGATTTTTATCGAGGCAGTTTAATGATACTATTTCAAATAAATCTTTATCATATTTTAAGTTGCTATTTAGAAAACTTTTTATAGCTAGAGAACCACCTTCACCTGTTAAGCAAGCAGTTACTATAGCAATCTTCTTTTTTGATACTTTTACAGGTATCTCATTTGAGTGCTGAGTTATATGCTTATATGAATTTATTGTAAGTATACTGTCAAAGATTTCATCTATTGAAAGCCCAAGCATAGATTTTCTTGCGGCTTCTATAACATGTAGTGTTGATACAAGTGGAAAAACTTTTACAGGGATGTTGAATTCTTTTTTTATAATATCACCAAAAGTTGTGAGAGAGCCCATATCCACAAGAAGAATGTAGCCACTTGTAGAAAAGTTCTTCTTTACGGTTTCCTTAAGCTCACCTAAAACAACGGATGGTTTTACATCGAGGGGGCAGTTTAGCCCTATTACTGAATTTTCCTCAAGCAAAGTGTTTGCAACATCAGCCATAGAAGTAGCAGTTGATTTACCATGTGCAATTATAATTATTTTTACAGTATCAATAACTTTTGCAGGAGATTTTTCATCATTATTTACTATAAATAAGGCTATATATCCGGCTTCATCATCGGGAATAGAATGATTTACGTAATTCTCAATTTGTTTTTTTGCATCTAAAGCTATCTTGTATTCTTTAGGATATAAAGTTTTAATTTTTTTCAGTTCTGGATTTATAATAGTTTTATTATTGTTTATTCTAGTTATTAAAGTGTTTATATGAAGAGCAAGAGCGGTATACACATTATTGCTTATATTTTTTCTAAGAGAAATAACAATTTGATAGATTAGTTTATCTACAAAATTTAGGGTATCTTCTCCTAGTATATTAACAAGATTTTTTTTGTTTAATTCTTCTGAAATTCCGTTTATATATTTGTTAAAATATTTTGTTATATCTTTTTCAATAATATTTTCTATATTTATATTAGGAATTCCCTTATCTTTTAGAGTTTTAAGCTTTTGCTCTATATATTCGTATATGTTAATGTTGCTTGCATCATGATTATCTTCATTTGATTCATCTGATTCTTTACTTGAAAATTTAAAATATTCTATTTCATCACCCATTAATTTATTCCATAGTATTCTGTGCTCTTTTTCTTTATAAAGCCCTTCTTTTACATATAGAGGTATTAATTTACTACTTACTCTAACATCACGCATAACGCCAGTGAGAAATTCGGAATAAGCTCTTGCACATACTAGTTGGACATCACTTTTAAGTTGTCCTATATTATTTGGACAATCATATGAAAGAAAAGCTCGCATGGTATTAAGTGAAACAGAAATATCTCTATTTAATTTTTTGCTTTCATTTTTGAAGAAGGTCTTTATGAGATAAAGTCTTTCCTCAAGTGTTCTTTCTGAAATAGATGGGATAGTAATTAGCATAGGAATTCTACGAGTAAAAGTTTTTAAAAGTGCTGAATTAGGATTTTCTGTTGTAGCGGATATTATAAGGACGTTTGATTTTCGTAATTTATCATCACCCATCCTTCTAAAAGTACCTTTGTCTAAAAAAGTGAAAAGTGCCTCCTGACCCTCTGGAGGAAGTCTATGTACTTCATCTAAAAATAAAATTCCACCATTTGCCTTTTCTATTAAACCAACTCTATCACTGTCGGCACCTGTATAAGTCCCCTTTTTAATACCAAATAATTGCGAAGTAAGTAGTTGAGGATTATTAGTATAATCAGCACAATTAAAAGTTATAAAAGGAGAATCTTTTTCTTTTACATTCATCTCTATAGCGTATTCGTGCATTAAAGATGCAAACATTGATTTACCTACACCAGTGTTACCAAGTATTAAACAGTTCATACCGTTTGGAGGGTACAATATTGCAGCTTTTAATTGTTCTACTGCTTGTTTTAAACTTATGTTGTGTTTTACAAATTCATCTAGTTTATTTTTTTTCTTAGTGTTTATAGTGTTTGAAACAAAAAATAGAACAGGCCTTCCAGAAGTCTTATATATTTTGCCTTCTTTACATAAATTGTTGAGTTCATGACTTACATTAGATCTGCTTATATCTAGCATTTGAGCAAGAGCTTGAGCTGAAATTTTAGTGCCTTTTTCCATTTTTAATAATTTATTATATATCTGTTCTCTTCTGTTCATAGTACGCCCCCACAATATAATTAATACATAAATTATACAATAAAATTTCCTAAAATTCTATGGAATGTAAAAAAAGTGTTTCAACACTATAATATTTACATATAAACACTAGTTTTACAACTTAAACACTAAAAAGGTATATTAATAAATGTCGATAAATAAAGGGTTTTGAATAATAATAAGTGTTTGGCACGGCGTTTGCTATAGAAAATAAGTGTAAAAAAGTATTTGTATGGAGGGGTTAGGTATGGACATAGAACAAATAATAATGAATATAATAATTTATTCCGGTGATGCTAGAAATTACATGTATGAAGCACTTACTAAGGCGAGAGAAGAAAAATATGATGAGATAGATGGTTTGATAAAACAGGCTAACGATGCAATAGGAAATGCTCATGATATACAAACTTCAATGCTCCAAAAGGAAGCAAGCGGTGAACCTTTAAAGGTCTCAATACTATTTGTACATGCGCAAGATCAACTCATGACAACGATATCAGAAAAAAATCTGATTACTGAAATGATAGAAATGACAAAGTCAATCAATGCATTATCAAATAAATTAAAATAAAAACTAGGGGGAATAGAAATGATTAGAATATTATTATTCTGTAGTGCTGGTATGTCAACAAGTATGTTAGTTACAAAAATGAAAAAGGCTGCTGAAAAAAATAATGTAGAGGCTGAAATTGCGGCTTATCCACAAGCTAAAATGATTGATTATGCTGATAAGACAGATATAGCTCTTTTAGGACCTCAAATTAAATTTCTTTTACCAAAAGCAAAGGGAATATTTGAACCAAAAGGTGTTCCTGTAGAGGTAATTAATCCTGCAGATTATGGAATGCTCAATGGAGAAAAGGTTTTAAAACATGTATTAAAGGTTTTAGGTAAAAAATAAAATTACTTATAGATAATATAGTTTAAGGAGGCATAAAATGAAATTTCCAAGAGATTTCTTTTTAGGTGCTGCATCTGCTTCATACCAGGTAGAAGGTGCATGGAATGAAGATGGGAAGGGAGTATCTAACTGGGACGTATTTACTAAAATACCCGGTAAAACTTTTGAAGGTACTAATGGAGATGTTGCAATAGATCATTACCATAGATATAAAGAAGATGTAAAGTTGATGGCGGAAATGGGGCTCGATTCATATAGATTTTCTGTTTCATGGCCAAGGATAATACCTAATGGCGATGGAAAGGTTAACAAAAAAGGACTTGAATTTTATAACAATCTAATTGATGAATGTTTAAAATATGGAATTGTTCCTTTTGTTACATTGTATCACTGGGATATGCCTCAAGCATTACAGGAAAAAGGTGGTTGGATAAATAAGGAAACTATTGATGCCTTTGTAGATTATGCTAAGACATGTTTTGAATCATTCGGCGATAGGGTTAAGCATTGGATTACGTTTAATGAAACTATAGTATTTTGTACTAATGGATATATATCAGGGGCTCACCCTCCAGGGATATCAGGTGATGTTAAAAAGTATTTCGAGGCAACTCATAATGTATTTGTTGCCCATGCAAAATCTGTTATTGAGTATAAAAAACTAAAACAGTATGGAGAAATAGGAATTACAAATGTATTTTCTCCAGCATTTAGTGTTGATGATAAAGAAGAAAATAAGGCAGCTGCTCATCATGCAAATCAATATGAAATTGCATGGTACTATGATCCAGTACTAAAGGGAAAATATCCTGAATATGTAATCAAAAACATTGAGAAAAAAGGATGGCTTCCTGATTGGACTGATGATGAATTAGCTATATTAAAGAAAGCAGCACCGATGAATGATTTCATGGGACTTAACTATTATCAACCACAGAGAGTAATTAAAAATCATGACACAGGGGAATTTAAAAGGACAAGGGAAAATTCGACAGGAGCACCAGGAAATCCGTCATTTGATGGATTCTATAAAACAGTAAAAATGGATGATAAGGTATACACCAAATGGGGATGGGAAATATCACCTGAATCATTAGTTGAGGGACTTAAGAAACTAAAAGCTGAATATGGGGATGTTAAGCTTTATATTACTGAAAACGGTCTAGGGGATAAGGACCTAATTGTAGAAGATGAAATTTTAGATATGCCTAGAATTAAGTTCATAGAAGCTCACTTAAAAGCACTAAAGCAGGCAATAAGTGAAGGCATAAATGTAAAAGGCTATTATGCTTGGTCAGTAATTGACCTTCTAAGTTGGCTTAATGGATATAAAAAGCAGTATGGTTTCATATATGTAGATCATAAGCATAATTTGGATAGAAAGAAAAAATTATCATTTTATTGGTACAAAAATGTAATTAAGGAACGAGGAGAGAATATATAATTAAATGGGACATAATTAATATTTATATATACTAGATAAAAAATATGAGGAGGAATTATAATAATGAGTAAAGTAGATACTATTCAAGAAAAAATTATTCCGCCGATAATGAAATTTGCAAATTCAAAAATCATTACGGCAATTAAAGATGGTATTATAATTACAATGCCATTAACTCTTATTGGATCAATATTTTTATTGATAGCTAACTTCCCAATTCCTGGATGGAACAGCTGGATGGCAGGAATATTTGGAGCAAACTGGTCAGTACCATTAACTCAAGTTTCAAGTTCAACTTTTGATATATTGGCACTTGCGGCAGTAATAGGTATAGCTTCTCAATATGCAAAAAATGAAGGACAGGATGGTGTTACTTCTGGACTTCTCGGACTAGTAACTTTTTTAATTATCATGCCAGGATACACATTTGTTAAAGCAGGAACTAAATATGGTTCTTTAGTATTAAAGAATCCAATTAATGTAACAGCTTCTATTGATAAGGGTTGGACCGGTGGTAAAGGAATGATAGCCGCTTTGATTATTGGTGTACTCGTTGGATATACTTATTCATGGTTCTTAAACCATGATATAAGAATCAAACTTCCTGAGAGTGTACCAGCTGGAGTTTCAAATGCTTTCTCAGCTTTAATACCAGGTGCTGTCATTATGGTAGTAGCTATGCTCGTATACATTTTCTTCAGTGTTGTTACTGGTGGAACTGCACTTGAATGGATTTATAAAGTATTGCAGATTCCATTACAGGGAATTACAGATTCATTTGGCGGAGCAATAGTAATACCATTTGTTATATCTTTCTTCTGGTGGTTTGGTGTTCATGGTGCTACTCTTATTGGTGGTGTTATGAATTCAATATATCAAGCAAACACACTTGCAAATGGTGAAGTTGCTAAAACTGGTGCTAAATTAATAGCTTCAGGAGCTGGAAAAAATGCTCACATAGTATGTCAGCAGTTCCAAGATAACTTCTTAACAATGACTGGTTCAGGAATAACTATAGGCTTTGTTGTAGCATGTGTATTATTTGCGAGATCACAGCGTTTAAAACAATTAGGTAAATTAGCATTAATTCCAGGAATATTTAATATTAATGAGCCAGTTTTATTTGGTCTTCCAGTAGTATTAAATCCACTTATGTTTATACCATTTGTAATTGTCCCAGTAATGTCAGGAATTCTTACTTATCTTTCTATGTATGTTGGTCTGGTACCTTGCTTTACAAATGTTCAGGTTGCATGGACGACGCCGCCGATAATATCAGGATTTTTAGTTGCCGGTTGGCAAGGTGCAGTACTTCAAATTGTAATAATACTATTAGCATCAGTAATATATTTCCCATTCTTCAAAGTACTTGATAAACAGTATGCTGAAGAAGAATTAAATGGTGATGCTGAAGAAGAATAGAAGAATACTAATAATATAGTTGCTTCAGTTAAACATATGTGAATAAGGTTTAACTATAGAAATTTTACAAGTTAACCCGACTTTTAAACTTGATTGTTGGGTTAACTTTATGTTTTGTACACAGGGGGTTTATAAATGAAATTATTTAAAATAAAAGTTGTTGGTAATGTAGAAGAATTTAAAATAGAATATACTTATTCTACAGATTATTTTAATTATAAGGATTGTCCATATGAAGGAACGGAACAGGAAAAATACACTAAATTTTGTGAGGACTTAAAAGCAGATAAAGGATCTCAGCCATTAAATGTAAAGCTTAAAATGTCAAATGGAGTAGCAGATAGAGCTTTACCTAAAAAGGAAGCTTTAAAAATAACGGATGTTAACGAGTTTGTGAAAAGGTTAAATAAATAATGATTGAGACATAATAAACCCTAGATATAGTATATCTGGGGTTTATTTCCCGTAGTTTGATAAATTATTTAAATAAATTAGTAAAATAAACTTTACAATGGATAAGAAAAGGTTTACAATACAATTAAAGGAATTAATGTAATAAAAAATATATTATGGAATATTGGAGGGGCAAAATTGAAAAAGATAGTTTTTTTTGGATGGAAAGCTAAAAGTAATTTCAATGAAAGCTTATCCATATTAGAAAATATTATTAGAAATGATGTTAGAGTATATTATTTTGGATTTGAAGAGTATAGACAGGCTATAGAAAACATGGGTATTAAATTTTTTCAATATAAAGATATTAGAAAAAATTTAGAGGATATTTATAAAAATGAGACAAGACCTAAATTTACAGTAGAAGATATTGTTAATAGGAGCAGTGTATTTAATAGAAAGTTATTAGAGATGTTTAAGGAAATGGCTGAATATGATTTGGAAAAAGTTAAAATGATTTTGCCTAATATTATTTTTAGAGATAATGCTGCTGTAAATGGAAAAATAGTTGCAAGTAAATTGAAAAAAAGAACAGTAGGAATTAATTGTTTAATTACAATGCTTAATGAGGATGTTAAGAGTGATCCGGTGAAGTTATTTGGATTATTTAATTCAGTTGATTTTACGAAAGTAAAGGGAATAAAAGAAAGTGGTTTTTATTCTAGAATAATAAATAGGCATATAAAAAACAGTGAAGAATTGGAAGTGCCATATATAAATCCTGTTCATGTAGTAGATGGTGAAGATGATATAAATATATCCTTTGGAGGCAGTTTAATACAGCCGGATGGTAAATTTAATAATAAAGAATACATAGTTGCAAAACCATTATTAAGAAATATGTGTCAGGATTTAGGTCATGACGTGAGATTGCAGGAATTTATTGATAGTAAAGAAAAATTAATTTATTTTGCAACGGGATCTACCATAAGGGCTAGTAACAAGTTTTATAATATCGTAATTAATACTGTGCGTAGAACAAATTATAACTTAATTATTTCAGTTCCAAATTTAAGTAATAACTATAACAAAAAATTTCCACAGAATGTATTAGTAAGAGATATGATAAATCAGCAAAAAATTTTAGAGAGGGCTGATTTGTTTATAACAGCTGGAGGATATAACAGTGTTTGTGAGGCTGTACATAACCTAGTTCCTATGATGGTGAGACCAATTATTAACGATCAAGCAGTTAATGCATATAAGATAAAGGAATTAGGTATTGGAGAAGTTATCAAGACTGATGACATAGATAAAGAATCGTTATTAAATTATATTAATATATTAATTAATGATCAAATGTATAAGAGCAATTTACAGAAAGTCAAAAGAAATTTTCAAAAGTCTAAAGATATAGAAAAAATTTTAAATGACATACTTATTAACGTATAAAAAGAGGTGCTTCAGAATGTATAGTGGGGAAGTTAACGATTTGATTAGAGAATTCTCAAAATTAATAATCGATGTTGATATGTTTGAAGATAAAATTGAAAAATGTAAAACATGGAATGTTTTTTTCTTATGTTCAGGATATCCAGAGATAATATTTTACATATTAGAAGCTAGAGAATTAAATAATGATCTAAATTGGAATAAGGCATTAAAAGAATACATAAAAAGATTTAGAAGCAATTTATATGTTAGTGAGCCATATTTAAATCAAGGTTCAGGAATTTTGAACGGATATTGTGGAATAGGGTATATGCTTTTATATCTATCTAAATATGGAGTTAATGTAGAAAAAGCACTTAATTCTGTAAATAGAAGAGTAAAAATAGTATTAGAAAAAAAGCTTGAAAGTGCAAAAAATAATATTAAAAGCAACAAGGTCCACTATTCAGACTATGATGTAATTGAAGGATTATCATCATCACTTAGGTATTTATTAGAATTTAAGAATCTAAGTATATTTAAGGATTTAATAAATGAAATTATTTCATATTTAATAGAAATAACTAAGACTAATAATTCAAAGTATCCTAATTATTATATTAGAGCAGATAAAGTAAGAGATTCTGGAAGAAGTAAAAGATGTCCTAATGGTTTTGTTGATTTTGGAGCTGCACATGGTATAGCAGGTATATTAAGTGTATTATCTATAGCATTATCAAATAGAATAAAAGTCGAAGGAATAGAAAAAAGTATAGAAACGCTCTTAAATAAATTTAATCAATTTATGATTGTAGACGGGAAAATAAGTTACTGGCCGGGTATTTTAGGAATAGAAGACTATTTAAATAATACTAAAGGCGTTAATTATAATAAATATGGTTGGTGTTATGGAACATCAGGAATTACAAGAGCAATATATTTAGCAGGACAAGCATTAGATGAAAAAAAGTATAAGGATGTAGCTATAAATATTTTATCAGATTTTTGTAGGAATATTAATAACGCCGATGTAAATGGTTACAGCTTATGCCATGGTTATTCAAGTATTTTATTAGTATTAAATGAAATGTATGCAGATACAGATGTAGGCTTATTTAAGGAAACCTCAGATATAATTGCAGATAAAATTGTCAAAGACATTAGAATGGATGAGATTTTAAATTTTAAAGAAGATAAAGTGAATTTAGCTCAAAATAATATAGGTATTTTAGATGGAATTATAGGGATTATTTTTTCATTGATAAATTATAGTGATAAGAACAGAAACTTGGTATCTAAAATAATGTGTATTAAATAGTATATAGTAATAACTTTTAGTTGTTATTTATATAAATATTAAATTTTCAGGAGGTAAGACAATGAATAAAAAAGATTTAATGGAAATGGAGCTAGACCTTGATTTTGAATTAGGAACTGAGCTTACAGACAATGAGAAAATAAACATAGTAGGTGGATATGGTGATAGCACACATTCAGCTGCACATACTTATAGTAGTTACTGTACTGGGGATACATGGTGCTACTAAAAAATAATTGATATAATTATTAAAATTTTATTAGGGACAAAAGAATAAATTCTTTTGTCCCGTAACACTTTATGAAATTGTGGAGGATAGAATGAGTTATTTGGCTTCAGTTATTATACCTACATATAACAGATCAAATTTGCTATACGAGACTTTATATAGTTTAAAAAAACAAAATATCAACAATAAAAATTTTGAAGTCATAATATGTGATGATGGATCAAGTGATGATACAAGGGAGATAGCTAATTCGTTTAATAATAGTTTAAATATAAAGTATTTTTATCAAGAAGATAAAGGTTTTAGAGCTGCCAAAGCTAGAAATATTGGAATTGAAAATGCTAATGGAGATATTTGCATTTTTATTGATTCTGGATGTATAGTAGCGGAAAATTTTATTCAAGAACATATTAATACATATACAAGTGAAAAAGATGTGGTTATTGGGTATGCTTTGGGCTTTAGTCAGTTTAATGATGATAAAAAAGAAGCTATTTTGAAAAGATATGATAGAAATAATATAAGTGGAAGTATAGAAGAACTTAAAGAAGCTAAAGTATATGATGTAAGGGAACAAATGTATCATTATTTGGGTGATTATTTGAAATTATGGGAAGCACCGTGGACTGTATTTTGGACTGTAAATGTATCAGTTAAAAGAAAATTTTTAAAATCTTGTGGTGGCTTTGATGAATGGTTTAATACATGGGGAGGAGAAGATACAGACTTAGGAATAAATTTATATGTTAATGAGGGAATTTATAAATTAAATAGGAATGCTGTAGCAATTCATTATCCTCATGAAAAAATTAATAATTTTAATAAAAATCCATTTTTGGCATACAGGGAGCAAATAAGGAAGAGAAGATACATTCATAATAAATATAAGTTGCTTCAAACTTTAGCATATATTTATATAGATACAAATAATATTAATAATTTTCTCAAGGAATATAAGTATTTAGAAAAATAGAAGGTGGTATTTGTGAATAAGGAAGATTATTATGATGTATTAGATGAATTTATTACAAGGGTGCCTACATTATCATTCAATAATTGTACAAACATTGGAGATATGAACCATATTAAGAATATTATAGCACAAGAAAGTTTTAGGGAAGCTATAAAAGTAGCTAGTACTAGTTTATATGAAAGTATTGATAAAAAAAGATTTAATGATAAGGTCATAAAATCTATTATGAAGTATTATAGCAGAATTATGACAAGAACAACTCCATTTGGATTATTTTCAGGAGTATCTATTGGTAGATTTGGAGAAAAGTCTAGAGTAGCTTATAACGAAAAAAATATAAAAAAAAGAATGAGAGTAGATTACGAATGGTTATCTAAACTTATAAAAGAGATTGAGGTAAAATATGAAGGATATAAAAAGTTAACATTATATTCTAGTAAACTTATTGAAAAGTATGGTAATAAGGTAAAAAATCAAATGCTTACATGCTTCAATTTTAATGATAAGGTAAGAAGAATTGGACAAGCATGCTACATTAATAATACTCCTAATGTTATTTTTATACTAAGTCTTTTAAGAAATGGTGCAAAGTATGAAGATATTTTAAATGCTTATAAATATAAAAATATAAACATACAAAGTGAGGTTATAGATAAGTTTTTAGTTCAATTAATAAAAAATGAATACATATATACAGAATTAAGGCCGCCTCTAAGTGAATTTAATACATTAGAATATGTAATCAGTAGAATAGAATCAAATAATATAAAATGTGATAAATTACAGGAATTAAAAAAGATAAGTTCATTAATTAATAAATATAACAAGTTAGGTAAAGAAAGTGGAACAAGTACATTAAATGAGATAGAGATTTTAATGAAAAAAGTAGTAGTGGATGCTAAATCATTAATTCAGGTTGATGCAACTAATCCGTTTGAAATATCATTGGATGAAAATATTAGAAGAGAAGTAATAGATGTTAGTAATTTCTTAGTAGCATTTGCTAAGAAATTTCATTCTAATGATAGTTTAGACAGGTTTAAAAATGAGTTTATTGAAAAGTATGGACAGTATAGAGAAATACCAATATTGGAAGTAATGGATCCAACGTTTGGCATAGGATATGAGTGCGATGATGGGGAAAATGATTATAGATATATATCTGATGAGCTTTTAAAGAATAATTTTATCAAACAGAAAATTATAAATGCAATTAGTAGTGGTGATGATGCAGTATTTACAGAAGAGGATATTGAAATATATGGCAATAAAAATATTGATACTAGGAAGTTACCAATTTCAATGGAGATGTATTGCTCTGTGATTTCAAAAGATATTTCTCAGCTAATGAAGGGAAAATATAGATTAAGGATTGGAGCTAATTTAGGTTCTTCAGGGGCAGGAAAAAGTTTAGGAAGATTTTCAGATTTGTTGGATGATAGCAAATTAATGTATAAAAATATTAAGAAAAAAGAAAATGCATTAGTGGACAATGAATTTATTCAATGTGAGCTATTTAATTTGGATATTAATCCAAGGTTGACAAATGTATCAGTTACTAAAAATTTTAGAGATTTTCAAGTTAATGCCGCTAATACTGTTATGGATAGTACAGTAAAAAATATAGATATAAGTGATATTTATATTGGCCTTGATGAGGAAAATTTATATTTGAAAAGCAAGAAGTATGATAAAAAAATAAAAGTAACTACTAACCATATGTTAAATGCTTCAAAATTAAACAAAGTAACTAAATTAATGAGAGATATAAGTGATGGAAATGAAGTATTGTCGCCATTTTCATTCATAAGTTATGTTAAGTCTCAAGAAATTGAATATATGCCTAGGATTAGATATAAAAATACAATTCTTGTTGATAGAACGTGGAGGATATATAAATCTAAGTTTAAGTCAACAAATATAACTTATGGTGAGTTTACAAGATTCTTGGAAGAATTTAGAAATAAGTATATGATGCCTGATTTAGTATATATAAAAAATTCAGATTTACTTTTGCTAATTGATTTATCTGTGGATAAGTTTAAACAGATATTGTTTGACGAATTTAAAAAGGAAGATAATTCTATAATTTTGCAAGCGGCAGATTTAACAAGTAAATGGTTAAGTAATAATAAGAAATATTATACTAATGAATTTGTGTTTCAATTTGTTAAGAATACTCAAGCAACAATTCCAAATGAAAAATTTGATAGCATGATTAATAGAGTATATCCAACTAAGAGTAATTACAAAAAGCTAAGAATAAATAATGTTAAACCAGAAGTTAGAAGTTTTGGAATACTAAGTAATTGGATATATTTAAAAATTTATAATAATATTGAACGTGCAAATGAATTGTTAGGAATAGAATTAAACAAGTTCATAGTGCATTTAGAGAAGAAAGGTTTAATAAAAAAATGGTTTTACATCAGATATAGAAATGATAAGGATCATATAAGATTAAGGCTAAATATTTGTGCTTTAAATAATTACATAGAGGTATTAAAAGAAATAAGCATTTTAAGATATGAACTTAAGCAAAAAAAATTAGCTGATAAGATTGTATTGGATGAATATGAAAGAGAAATAGAACGGTATGGAGGAGAAAAACTCATAGATTCTGCAGAGGAGGTATTTGAAACTCACTCAATAATTATATCTGAATTCTTTAGGTTAACTAAAAATAAGCAATTAAAGTTTGATGAGACGGAATTTGCCGTATGTAATGTGATAAATTTGATGAATTTAATTGGAATTAAATATGACACACAATTAGCTATTTTTAATTGTATTATTAATAAGGATTTTATGAGAAAAGAATTTTCAGCTAACAGAAGGCGATATGTAGATTTATTTAATTGTGACAATGAATGGTCTAATCTGAGGAAAGATAATAGCGGAGAATTAGTATATTCTATGCTAAACATTAGAAAGGATTCTGTTATTAAGTTTGGTGAGCTGCTTAATGAAATTGATGAAAGAGGAGAACTTACTAACTCTAAGTTTGATATACTCATGAGCTTAATTCACATGTTCTGTAATAGGTTATATGGTATTGATAAAGAACAAGAGAACAAAGTAAGAGCATTTACTAGACATGCATTGTATGCATTAAGATATATTAAGAAAAATAAAATAATTGTAAGCTAAAAGGTCTTTAAAGGAGATTTTTTATATGAAAATATTTAAAAAATATATTTGTGTGAGACAACATGATTCAAGCGACTGTGGAGCAGCCTGCTTGGCAACAGTGGCTAAGGAATATGGTGCAGACATACGTATATCAAAAATAAGAAAATTTGCAGGAACAGATAAAGGCGGAACTACAGTTTTAGGGTTAATCAAGGCAGGTGAAAAGCTAAATTTAAAGAGTAAAGCAGTAAGATTAAAAAATTATGATGATATTAAAAAAAATTTTCCTAAGCCTGCCATAGCTCATGTAACAAAAAATAGACTACAACATTATGTTGTTATTCATGAGGTTAGAAAAGATACTGTAGTAATAGCTGATCCTGCAAGGGGAATAGTGAAATGTAGTTTGAAAGAATTTTTTGATATATGGAAAGGGATACTTATTACTTTCGTACCAACCAAGGAATTTAAACCACAAAAATCAGATAATATTGTAATTAAGGGATATTTACAACTCATAAAAACACAAAAAAAGTTTTTTATAAGTATATTCATGGCATCATTATTTACGACACTATTAGGTCTTGTTGGAACTTTTTATTACAAATTTATAGTGGATAATGTAGCTAATGGAAAATCAAGGAACGGTTTATTATTGATATCATTAGGTGTTATAGCTCTTCTTGTATTTAAAGCTATAACAGAATTTATGCGATCAGTACTAGTACTTAAGGTGACACAGAATTTAGATAAATCTATACTAATGGGTTTTTACAAACATGTTATTAGGTTGCCTATGAATTTTTATAGAACAAGAGGAGTTGGAGAAATAGTTTCTAGATTTAATGATGCAACTAAAATAAGGGATATGATTTCATCTGTAACTATAACAGTAATGATTGACTCCATTATGGTTATAGGCGGGACGATAATTCTTTATAGTTTTAATAAAGAATTATTTTTTATATCTTTTATTCCACTTGTGGCATATTTATTGATTATAATTTTTTTTAAAAATCCTTTAGAGAACGGGAACCATAAGTTAATGGAAAGCAATGCAAGGTTTTATTCATATTTAGTTGAGTCTTTAGAAGGAATGGAAATGGTAAAGGCGGTAAATGGAGAAAATACAGCTACTGAGGAATCAGAAGGAAGATTCTCGAAAGTCTTAGAGAATATGTTGAAATTTGGGTATATTAATAATTTGCAATCAAGTATTAAAGATAGTATATCACCAATATTTACTGTGATAGTTCTATGGGTTGGGGTTGTTGAAGTATTAAGTAAGCAGATTACTATTGGAACACTAATAAGCTATAGTGCACTATTAACATATTTTATTGGACCAATAGAAAGATTAACGGGACTACAATCACAAATACAAAGTGCTATGGTTGCATCAGATAGACTATTTGAAGTGTTGGAAGTAGGTGAGGAGAAGGTAGCAAATGAAAGTACAACTATTACATCACTTTTAGGTGAAATTAAATTTAAAAATGTTGATTTTAGATATGGTATAAAGAAAAAGATATTAAATAATTTAAACTTTGAAATAAAAGCAGGAGAGAAGGTAGGTTTTGTAGGAGAAAGTGGATCAGGCAAAACAACAATTGCAAAGCTATTAATGGGCTTTTATGATATAGAAAATGGTGAGATAAGCATAAATTCATATAATCTGAAAAACATAGATAAGCAGATTTTAAGGGATAAAGTAGCTTATGTATCGCAAGAATCCTTTTTCTTTTCAGGTACAATAAGAGAAAATTTTGAGTTTGTTAAGCCGGGAGTCGAATTTGATGAAATAGTTAAAGTATGCAAGATTGTTCGAATGGATGATTACATAGATAGTTTACCATACAAATATGGAACTATGCTTCAAGAAAATGCTTCTAATCTATCAGCAGGACAGCGGCAAAGATTATCTATTGCTAAAGCTATTTTAAGAAATCCAGAGATATTAATTATGGATGAAGCTACATCTAATTTGGATTCTATAACAGAGATAGAAATAGAGAAGGAATTAGAAACTTATAATATCAATAATACTAGAATAATTATTGCCCATAGGTTGTGTAATGTTGTTAAGTGCGATAAAATTTTTGTGTTTAAAAATGGTGAAATAATTGAACATGGAACACATGAAGAATTATTATCGTTTAGGGGATACTATTTTGAATTATGGTGCAGACAAGCAATGATTAGTAGCCAAGATGTTAAGGTGATATCTTGATTATAATAAATTTAATGTTATAGTTTGATTAAGTGGAAATGCGATAAAAGTTATATTAAAATTTTCTTGGGGGTGCAGCTTTTCACTGATTTAAACATGTTATAAATTGAAAGTTGAATCAACATATTGATAACTCATCATAATAATAGTATGATATTTTTAAGAAACCAGTTACTAAGGGTGGTAAAACATGGAAGAAAATAAAAAGGTTGTAATAAGCGATGTGGCAAAATTAGCTGGGGTATCTAAAGCAACTATATCAAGATATCTAAATGGTAAGTTCGAATATATGTCGGAAAAAACCAGAGCTAGAATAGAAAAATCAATAAAAGAACTTAATTATAGACCTAATAATATAGCTAGAAGTTTAAAATCAAATAAAAGTAGATTAGTTGGTGTTATTATAGCTGATTTAACCAATCCTTTTTCGTCTATTATGATTAAGGGCATTGGAGATATGTGCAAAGCTAAAGGATATAATATGCTTATTTCAAATTCTGATAATGACGCAAAAGAAGAAGAAGATTATATTAAATCTATGATGGATCAAAGGGTAGAAGGTATCATAGTAAATGGCACAGGTTATAATGAAGAACTTCTATTGAATATTAAAAACAGTGGAATACCAGTAGTAATGGTAGATAGAACTTTGGCAAATGAAAGTTTTGATTCTGTTACAAGTAACAATTATGATATGACAGTTGAAACTACTAATTATCTTATAGATGCTGGATTTGATAGTTTGTGCTTTTTTAATGAGAGAATAGACAATGTTACACCAAGACGTGAAAGAGAAATGGCATTTTTGGAGGTTTGCAGAAAAAGGCTTAAAGATGAAAATTATAATGTCTCTATTGTAGATTATAGTAAGACTGGGAATTTAGAAATAAGTTTATGCAAGTTCTTAAATAATTACAGCGGAAAAAAAGCTATATTTGCAGTTAATGGAGTTGTTCTTTTAAATACGTTAAGTGCAATTAATAAATTAAATATAAGCATTCCAAAGGATTTGGGAATTTGCGGTTATGATAATTGGGGATGGGCTTCTCTTATATCTCCAGGTATTACGACTATTTCTCAACCATCATATGAAATGGGATACGAATCGGCAAAGGTTTTGATAGATAGACTTGAAAATGAGAGCACACTAGGAACTATCCATAAACAGTTAAGTTCAAAATTAGAAATAAGGGGCTCCACAATACCTTTAAATATGTAGTTTGCGTTTTAAATTATTTAAGTGATTTTTTATGCTAAACTAAGTTGTGCTAGTTATTGAAACTACTGCAATTTAGTTATATGATTTTTAGAAACCGGTTTACAAACTTATGTATTAGTGTTATATTAAACAGAGAAAATTTTATAGATAGGAGGTAGTTTGTAGTATGAGTGAGCTTATAACAATCGGAGAACCTTTAGGAGTGTTTGCTGCCGATGGTGAATGTGAAAATGATAAAAAATTGAGTGAAACTACGCATTTTAAGAAGTTTTTGGCTGGTGCAGAGGTTAATGTTTCTGTTGGAACATCAAGACTTGGACATTCAGTTCAATACATAACTAAACTTGGTAAAGATCCTTTTGGCGAATTTATTAGAGAATGTCTTAAAGTTGAAAACGTGGGAACGGAATATATAGGTTCAACTGATAAGTACTTTACGGGAGTTGAATTTAAATCGAAAGTAACAAAAGGTGATCCAGATACATTTTATTTAAGAAAAAATTCTGCTGCTTCTAATATTGGTTTAGATGATCTGAAAAAGTTAGATTTAAATGGTGTTAGGCATATTCATCTTACTGGGATTTTTGCGGCATTATCGAGAAGTACGAGAGACGTTTCATATAAATTGCTTGAACTTGCTAAGGGAAAAAATATACGAACTACCTTTGACCCAAATTTAAGACCTGCACTATGGCAGAATAAAGAAGATATGATTAATACATTAAATAATATGGCTTTTAGAAGTGATATTGTACTTCCAGGTGTAAATGAGGGGAAAATTTTAATGGGTAGTGACAATCCAGATGAAATTGCAGACTTTTACCTGAAAAGGGGAGTAAAGCTTGTGATAATAAAGCTTGGTTCTAAAGGTGCTTTTGTTAAATCAAAAGACGAAAAATTTGTTTTAGAAGGTTTTAAAGTTAAAAAGGTAGTAGATACAGTTGGAGCAGGAGATGGATTTGCAGTTGGAGTAATAACTGGACTTCTTGAAAATTTGAGCATTAGAGATACAGTTCAAAGAGCAAATGCCATAGGAGCTATGGCGGTAATGTCACCTGGAGATAATGATGGATATCCTACACATGAAGAATTAAAAAGGTTTTTAGAGAATAAATAAGTGATGCAAACTAAAAGATGAAAAGAAGTTATAATAACTTACTTTACAATTTTTATGAATTGAGAAGTAAAATAATAAGATTATTAGGAATCATCATAATCGGATTACACACGTATTTTGCATGATTTTTTAATATAAACACACAAAAAAAGTTCTAAATAAGTTAGTTATTTAGAACTTTTTTTATTGAATAATATCAAGTGTTTTTTTCAATGAAAAGATTTATTTAGTACATAAAAGTGCCTTTAAATAAGTTTCCATGAAATTTAAAGTTAAATATCTTCACTATCACTATCAGATGGTTTTTTATGCTTTTTAAATTTGTATATTATAACGCCAGCAACACATATTATAACAACCCAAATAGCAGCTGTTAAAAGATAAAGTATTTTAGTATCCTTTTTTGTTTTAGCTGGAATAATTTTATGAATTATTGTGTTTATTTTTGAAGATACTGTACTGCCACCGTCTGATGCAATAGAAAAATAGACTTTTTTTACAGTTTTATTGCCGTAATTATCTTTAACTGAAATAATCAATTCATGTTTTCCTACTGAAGATATTTCATCGCCTATATTATACGGCTTTCCATCCAATGTTATACTGGTATATGAGTCAACAACATCTTTTGAGAAGGAAATCTTAGGTGTTATAGCATTCTTATAAGTTTTTCCGCTTTCTACTCCAGATACATATATGTCTGGTGGAACAGCTTTTATAAAGAATTTATAAACTTTCTTTGATACATTTCCTGCCTTGTCTACAACTTCTACAATAAGTATGTGTTTACCATCCTCAGTTATAAGACCACCATGATAATCATGACCATCAAGAAGAAGTATTGACATAAGAGGATTGTTATCACTTATGTATACATAAGGATTTAGAAAGTAATTGAAAACACCATCATCAGTAAGACCATTAATTGAAATGGATGGAGCAGTCTTATCAATAACAAATGTTAATGTTTTTTCTGAAATATTGTCTGCTTTGTCCTTAGAAATTATAACTAATTGGTAATTGCCCTCGTTAGTAATTTCACCTAAATTATAGTCAGAACCATTTAATAGCATTTTAATGTATGATAAATTTGCATCTGTAACTGATATTGATGGATTAACTGACGTATTGTAATAAAAATTATCAGTAAGGCTAGTAACATTTATATTTGGTGCCATAGTATCTACTATAAATTTCAAGTGATACAGTGCGCTTAGATTACCAGCCCTATCCTTACCCTGAGCCTCAAGATCGTATGTTCCATCATGAAAATAAGGCAAATCATTAAATAAATATGGATTGCCATTTACAAGCAATGTTGATATAAAGTCATTGATATCTTTAGTCTTTACTATTGGCTTAAAATCCTTATTAATATATTGACCATCAATAAAATTAAAATCAAGTAAAGGTGAAGTTTTATCAATAACAAAATTTACAGGGGTGGAAGTAGAACTATTTCCGCTTTTATCGTAAGCAGTTACTGAAAAAGAATAGCTACCTTCAGCGCTAACGTTAAAATATAATGAACCATCTAAACTTTGTTTTAATGCAACCGGTATTACAACTCCATCTTTTCTTACGGTAAGAACTGTTCTATCAATATCGAGATTGGAATCTTTAATATTAATGTGTGGAGTTACGTCTGTATTAACATAATCATTGTTATTAATACCTGAAATATTTATCTCTGGGGCAATGGTATCTACTGTGAATTTTAAATGATACATCTCACTTAAATTACCAGCGTTATCCTTACCCTGAGCTTCAACGTCATATGTTCCATCACCGAAAAACGGTAAATTGTTAATCGAATATGGTTTACCATTTATAATTAATGTAGAAATAAAGTCGCTGCTATTTTCGGTATTTATAACCGGTTTAAAAGGCTTATTAAAATATTGACCGTCATTAAAATTAAAGTTTAGTGAAGGAGGAGTTTTATCAATAACAAAATTTATAGGAGTTGATGTAGAGCTGTGTCCACATTTATCATAAGCAGTTACTGAAAAAGAATAGCTTCCCTCATCACTAACATTAAAATATAATGAACCATCCGAGTTTTTCTTTAATTGAGTAGGTATTGAAACACCATCTTTTTTTACATCGAGAGTTGTTTTATCAATATCAGGGTTACAATCGTCAATGTTAATTTTAGGCGTTACATCTGTATTAACACAATCATTGTTATTAATTCCTGAAATATTTATCTCAGGGGCAATGGTATCTACTGTGAATTTTGAATGATACATTTCACTTAAATTACCAGCGTTATCTTTACCCTGAGCTTCAACGTCATATGTTCCATCACTGAAAAAAGGTAAATTATTAAATAAATATGGGTTACCATTTATAGTTAATGTAGAAATAAAGTCGCTGCTATTTTCGGTATTTATAGCTGGTTTAAAAGGCTTATCAAAATATTGATTGTCATTAAAATTTGAATTTAGTGAAGGAGGAGTTTTATCAATAACAAAATTTATAGGAGTTGATGTAGAGCTGTGTCCACATTTATCATAAGCAGTTACTGAAAAAGAATAGTTTCCCTCATCACTAACATTAAAATATAATGAACCATCTGGGTTTTTCTTTAATTGAGTAGGTATTGAAACACCATCTTTTTTTATATCGAGAGTTGTTTTATCAATATCAGGGCTACAATCTTCAATGTTAATTTTGGGCGTTACGTCTGTATTAACACTATCATTATTATTAATTCCAGAAATACTTATATTTGGAGCAGTATTATCTAATATAAATGTTCTTGAAAATGTAGAAGTATTTCCAGCAGAATCTTTAATATTAATAGATAAATTGTAATTTCCATCAGAAGAAATAGGAGTTCCTTCAAAAGTAATATTACCATCTTTATCATAAGAAACTTTACCAGTGTAAGGTGCGCCATTAAGGTTTATGGAATAATTAGCAATACTGTAATTATCACTTAATTTTATTACAGGATTAATTTGTCCAGTATAATAGCCACCATCTTGTATATTTATGCCATTTTTTTCACTAAAGGAAATAGAAGGTGCTTCTGAATCTATTGAGAAATTAACAGAGGCAGTTTTTTCACTTGTAGTTCCATTTGGATTAAGTCCCTTAGAATATATTACAAGTGTATTTTTCTGGCCTTTTACTGTATTTTGAGAGATTTTATCACCTTTAAGCGTTAATATATTATTTTTTTTACTGATAAGTGCAAGGTTATAAGGTTGACCATTTAAGGTGGCATGTACAGCTTTATTCTCACCAATATCAGAAACATTTAATGAAATATTATTAATTTTAATTATAGGTTCTACAGAACTATTGTAGATTGAGTTATTGGCGACATTTACTATAAGTGGTGTTCCATCTGTAGGAGCATTAATATCGTATTCATCGTAATTGTTAAGCGGCTGGTTGATGTTATTTTGTGTATTACTAATTTGATCTGCTCTTACTGTACAGTATGAATGTGTAGAAGAAATAATAGCAACTGACAAAATTAGTGAAGTTATCTTTTTGTAATTCAATATTTTACCTCCTATGTATATTAAGTATAATATAATGCTAAAATATACATTAAATTAAAATACAAAAAAATTCAAGTAATTTATTAAAAAAATTTAATACAAAATTTAAGTAAATCAATTTTATTTAAAAAAAACTAGAATGTTATGGGGAAAAGTGATATTATTGTAATGAAAAAAATTTCATGAGGTGTTTTACTTGGATTTAGTAAATCAGATATTTGAAAATAAGTATAAAATTGTAGACGTGCTTGGAAAAGGTGGTATGAGTACAGTTTACTTAGCTAAAGATATAAAACTGCAAAAGTTTTGGGCAATAAAAGAAATATCACGCAGGTTAAATAATAATGGAAAAGCAAAAATAGATTTATTAGCAGAAACTAACATATTAAAGAAATTGGATCATCCTGCTTTGCCTAGAATAGTGGATATCATTGAAAATGATGAAAGCATATATATAGTTATGGATTTTATTGATGGTATTTCGCTGGATAAGTATATCTCAAAACATGGAGCTATAGATGAAAAGACTGTTATAGATTGGGCGAAGCAAATATGTGACGTTCTTATATATTTGCATTCTCAAAAACCTAATCCAATAATATACCGTGATATGAAACCAGGAAATTTAATGCTTACTAGTAATGGTAGGATCAAACTTATAGATTTTGGTATTGCACGTGAGTATAAGAAAGAAGTTTCAAAAGATACAACTTATATTGGTACAAGAGGATACGCTGCACCTGAGCAGTATGGAGATTGTCAAAGTGATGCTAGAACAGATATATATAGTTTTGGTGTTACATTATATCATATGCTTACAGGGAGAGGACCAAATGATTATCCTTTTGAATTGAAACCAGTGCGCGAAATAAATCCCGCATTTTCTGAAGGAATTGAATTTATAATAGAAAAAAGTACAAGGCAAGATCCTGATATGAGGTACCAAACTGTAAAGAATATGCTTTATGATATTCAAAATATACATAAATTAAATTCTAGTTACAGAAGTAGACTTTTAAAGAAATATATAAAAATTGCTGCAAGTATTTGTTTATTTGTTTTTTCTGTATATTTACTTATTTCAGGTGCTGCAGGAATACGAAATGAACGAATAAATGAGTACAATAATACAATTGATAAAGGCGATAAGCAAAACAATTTAAATCACAGTGATAGAGCAATAAGTTGCTTTAAAGAAGCTCTTAATGAAAATCATAATAATCCTAAAGCTTATGTGAAAATTATAAATACATATTTGAATAATGGACAATATGATCAGGGCGTAGATTTTATTGAAACGAATCTAATAAATAAAAAAGCCGAGCTGCTCAAAAATAATGAGTTGCTTTACAGTATTGGGATGACTTACTTTGAAAATGAAAATTATAATAAAGCATATGAATATTTTAAAAAAATAAATGGAGCTGACAATAGTATAAACGAACCTTTAAAATATTATAAACTTGTTGCAAAACAGCTATCTAAAATAGATTTGAAAAATAAAAATAAAATTGTAGATGCTGTAGATAAGCTTGGGAAATATGTAGATTCTAAAAGTGATATTAATTATAAAGTTAAATCATATATAACATTATCTGAATTGTATAGAGATAATCCTCAAATATTCCCAAACAATACGGACGATGAAATATCGGTACTTGAAAAGGCAAAATCTGTTTTAGATGATAAAAATAATATTTTTTTATACGAGCAATTAGGACAAGCATATTATGATAAAGCAAGTGAAAGCAAAATAGATCAAAATCAATATACTTTTTATTTAAATAAAGCACTAGAAAATTATAAAAATGCTATAAACATGGGAAGTCAGGTATCTGATTCTTACTGTCAATTAGGAGTTATATATAAATATTTAGGAAATTTAAATGAAAGTAAAAATGTATTCCAAAGGGAGATACATTTATTTAATGATGATTATAAGGGATATATGGAACTTGCACTTTTAGAGTATGATATGGAGCAAAGTAAACCTTCAGAAAATCGTAATTATAGTGATTTTAGCAAAAATTATAATAGTGCAAGCTCAAAGAAGCATAATGAAAATGATGTTGATTTTATGGATTTAAAGCAGAAATATCAAGATCTCAAAGGACAAGGAGTTATAAAGTAGGAGGATGTAAATGCAAGTAGATATTATTAAAATAATTGTTGGTATATTTGGGATTATTGCTAGTATAGTATTTTTATATTTTTCAATTATGTATAGTCCTGAGACAAAAGAAAAAATAAAAATTTCTGACACTAATGGAATTGCTCAAAAGTTTGAAGTAGCTAATAGTGATGATACGGCTGTTATTCTTGATGATGTCTGTGATACATCTGTACTTGGTGAAAATAAAAATAAAGACGATACGGTGTATTTATGATTGTATTTTAAATGGAGGAAGTATATATGAGTGATTACAGTGATATAAAACTTTCGGAAAAAACAGTGGAAAGAAAATTTGCTGTGTTAAAAATTGATGATACATCTAAGATTGATGAAAAAGAAATTTTTAAGATAAGCAGTTTAAGTAAAAGATTAATCCCTATGGAGATTAATAAAAAAGACAATTCAGAGATTTTGTATCATATTACAGGAAAAATAAATCTTGAAGCCTGTTTAAAATGTAGAAAAATAAGAACTTCTGAATTTTGCAATATGCTTCTTAAAGTAATTAAAGAAGCAACAAAGATAAATAGTATTTCTTTACAAAACGGAGTTGTTGCTGTAAATGCTAGATTTATATATGTAGATGCGAAAATGAATGAAGTTTATTTTCTTTATATACCAACTGGGGAAGCAGAAAAAGTAGATGTTAATGAAGAGCTCAAGGTTTTAGTAAAAAAGTTAATAGTTGACGTGGTAAATATTGAAGATAATGACGGCTTTTTATTAGGACTTTTAAATTCTCTTAGAAGTGATAAATTTAATGATTTAGAAGAATTCATTAGAAAATATGCGGTCAGTGAAGATGAAGTTAAAGATAAGGACATAGACATTAATGATATTAGAGTTTCAGACAGCGAGGAAGAAAATACATCGCAAGAGACTCAACATAATTTGCCTACGGAAGGGATTAATATAAATAAAAATTCCATTGTAAAACCAATATCTGAACCAAGTGAATTATTAAATCCTAGGACAGAGTTCATTATGGATGTTAAGAATGTGAAAGAAAATAAACCAAATACCTATGAAAATAAAATAGATAATGATTTAAAAGATAAAATTAAAAGTTTAAAAAACAAAACTATATTTCAAGTTGCAGCAGTTCAAGTAGTAGCAGCAGTAATGATTATTTGTATATTAATCCTTTTTCATGATTATGGTGCTCTTGAGATTTTTATTATTTCTTGTTTAGTTGGTATAGACATAGTTTTGACACTTATCTCTGTATTGAATTTTAAAAAGAAGAAACAGAAGTTTACCGTTAATGTGCACACTATGAACACAGGGAATATGCCAGTGAAAAAGGAAAGTAGTGCAGCTAACACTACAAATAATATAAAATTATCGAAACGTGAAATATTAACTCAAATGTCATACTCAACTCAGATTATAGATGAAAAGGTTCCTTATTTACTGTCAAATAAGAATGGTGTTGTGGAAAAAATATTTATAAATAAGAACATTTTTAAAATTGGACGGTTAACGGGCAGTGTTGATTATGTAAGTGATAACAGAGCAATTGGAAAGATGCATGCGGAAATAAGAAAAATGAATTCAGAATATTATGTTATGGATTTGAACTCTAAAAATGGAACTTTCATTAATAATAAAAGATTAAAAAGCAGTGAGCTATATAAAATATCGGAAAATGATGTTATAAAATTTGCTAACAGTTGTTATACTTTTAAGTTTAATTAAATGGAAAGCGTTGGAGAACTTAAATTAAAAAATAAGTATTAATAAAACATTATGGTACATGCTTAAGTTAATGGTTAAGCGAGTTTTTCTATAAGAGGTGAGATATGGATAAGTTTGTTTTAATGGCAGCAGCTCTTAGTGATAGAGGAAATTTTAAAAAAATAAATGAAGACAATATATTAGTTAAAATCGGAGAAGATAAAAACGGTGATTTTGGAATGTTTGTTGTTTGCGATGGACTCGGGGGACTTTCCTCTGGTGAAGTAGCAAGTAATATGGCAATAATGAGGCTTAAAAGATGGTGGGAAGACGAACTAATAGATTTAATAAAGAAAAAGCAAGAAGATCAAATAATGTACATCTTATCACAAGTACTCATGGAAATAAATGAGAGCATAATTGATTATGGTATTAGAAATAAGAAAAGATTAGGAACTACTATATCGTTAGTTTTTATGTATAAAAATATGTATTATATACTTCATGTAGGTGACAGCAGAATTTATAGTATACAAAATAGAATCCTAAAACTTACGGAAGATCATTCTTATGTGGCATATAAGGTGAAAAATAAAATGATGACACTTGAAGAAGCTAAGGTTAGCCCTGAAAGACATATACTTCTTCAATGCTTGGGAGTAAAGAAGGACGTTAATATATTTACTACATATGGTGAACTTGTAAATAATGAAATTTTTATGATTTGTAGTGATGGTTTCTACAACCAACTAAAAGAAGAAGATGTTATGACAAATATTAAAAGCAATACAGATTTTGATGATGATGCACTACAATGTTCAGCCAGTAAGCTTGTAAGTATAGTTAAGAGCCGCGGTGAAAGTGATAATATTTCTGTAATTTTGGTTGGCATAAAGAAATTGTAAGATTGTGAAAAAGGGTGAATACATAGATGAATATGAAGTTACTTGTATATTCTAATGAGAAATTATACGAAGTCCTTTTAAGTGCTTCCAAGACTTCAGTGAGTATTGGAAATAGAAAAAGATTTAAATATTATATAAAAACTAATGAGAAAAATTGTATTAAGATTAAGATTAAATCTAATAAAAAGAATGAATTTATTTTGATGAGTAAACAGTTTATAAGTTCAGGTGGCAAAGAAACAGAAATTTTATTAGAGCATGGTAAAATAATGCAATTTGGATTAAATGGAATAATGAGCATTACTATTATAGCTTTTTCTATGGATAAGCTAATAAATACAGTTAAGATACCTCTTAAAGAAAATATAAAATTTACGATAGGTAGAGCTAAATTTAATGATATAGTATTTGACGATATAAAAGTATCGGAAAAGCATGCTGAAATTTTTGAGGATAATGGAAAGTATGTAATTGTAGATTTAAATAGTACAAATAAGACTTATTTAAACGGGAAGATGATTACACGAGCAATATTATCAAAGGGTGATAAAGTCGACATATGTGGATACATAATAATTTTCAATAAAGAATTTATTATTGTGGAGGGTGCATTAAAGAACATAAAAAAGGCATCTGGATTTGAAAAGCTTATTAAGGAATATCCTTTTGTTCAAAAAGCTCCTAGAATATATCCTGAAATAAAGAAAGAGGATTTAAAGATTGAAAATCCGCCATCATTACCTACAAAACCATCTTTATATGGGTTAATGACGTTTTTACCATCAGTTATTTTTTTAGCAGTAACAGTAATAACATCCTTAAAAGATAAGAGTGGAAGTTCAAGCATGATATTTGCTGTAGGTACTGGAATAAGCGGCTTAATGTATGGATTTAGCTACTTTGGTCAAAAAATTGTATATAACAAAAAGAGTAAAAAACGAAACAGAAAGTATATTTCTTATATAAGAGAAGTAGATAAGAAGCTTTTAAAAGCAGAAAAAAATCTGAGAGAAGTTCTTTTTGAGCAGAATCCCGATTTAAATGAAAGTATAGAAATAGTAAAGAATTCTACAATAAGATTATGGACAAGAAGCTATGGAGATGAAGATTTTTTGCTCCTTAGAGTTGGCCTTGGAAATGAAGATTTTCCTCTTAAAATTGTGAAGGAAAAGAGAAATTTTTTTGATGAAGATCATCTTTTAGATGAAATGGATAAAGTTACAGATAAGTATAATTTAGTAGATAATGTACCTATTTGTGCACCTATAAGGGACAACCAAATAACAGCGGTTATTGGAAACAGAGATAAGGCAATTGAAACTATAAAAAATATGATTTTGCAAATTTCTATAAATCATACGCCTGATGAAGTTAAACTGGTTGTAATATTTGATGATAAGGAACTTAAGCATTGGGAATGGGTTAAATGGCTTCCACATGCATGGGATGATAATAAAAGTATTAGATTTATGGCAGAAAATAAGGAGCAGACACATAGGCTGCTGTCAACATTGTATGATGTGTTATCAGATAGAAAAAATAAGCTTGAAGATAAAAATAATTATGAAAGTTATAGATTTAGTCCGCATTTTGTATTTGTTCTTGCATCTAGAGAACTTATAGAAAATGAAGCTATTTTAAAGTTTTTATTGAATGTGGATAGTGACATGGAAATATCAACTATATTTTTATCAGATAAGCTTGGTAATGTTCCTAGGAGCTGTAATAACATAATACAGTTAAATGAAGGAGAAGGAGTAATTTATAATATACAAAATTCATCAGAAAAATCATATTTTACTCCAGATAGAATGGATAGTAAGCTTCTTATGCAATATTCAAGAATAATGGCTCCTTTAAGACTTGAAAAAGATTCATATTCAAATAAATTACCTAATTCTATTTCGCTATTTGAAGAGCTTGATATTAAAAATGTTGATGAAATAAACTTCGGTGATATATGGAGTAAAGCTGTTCCATACAAAAGTTTATCTGTGCCTATTGGAATAAGAGAAAATGGAGAAAAATTTTATCTCGATTTGCATCAGAAGCAGCATGGCCCACATGGACTTGTAGCAGGAACTACGGGTGCAGGGAAAAGTGAATTATTGGAGACTATTATTGCTGCTTTGAGTTTTAAAATTAGTCCTGAATATGTTAATTTTCTTTTGATAGATTACAAGGGTGGAAGTATGTCAAATGTATTTAAAAATCTGCCTCATGTAGTTGGAATTGTGACAAACCTTGAAGGAAATGGCTCAAAGAGAGCAATAATTGCAATAGATAGTGAGATAAAAAGAAGAGAAAAAATTCTTACTGAAAACTCCTATAACAATATAGATGAATATGAAAAAAATTATAAGCTAAAAAAGCATAAAATGTCATTACCACATTTAATAATTATAGTTGACGAATTTGCACAGCTTAAGAAAAATGATCCTGATTTTATAAGTCAGCTTGTAAATGTAGCCGTAGTAGGAAGAAGTCTTGGTGTACATCTTATTCTGGCAACTCAAAAACCATCAGGTATAGTTGATCCTCAGATTGAGACAAACACTAATTTGAAAATTTGTTTAAGAGTTCAGGATAATGATGATAGTAGAACTGTTATTGGCAAGCCAGATGCTTCAAGTATATCAAATCCTGGAAGAGCCTATATAAAAGTTGGAAATGATATGGTATATGAGCTTATACAAACAGCATTTGCGGGAGCAAAATATAAAAAAACATTGGTTTCCAAAGATAAAAAAGTTCTTATGGTTGATATTGATGGTACAAGATTTGATGTTATAGAGAGAGCAAAGGAAACTCAGAGTGAGAATGTAACTCAGCTTTCTAAACTTATTGATGTAATTAAAGATTATTCTGATTTAAATATGAATTATGAGAAAAAGCTTCCATGGCTGCCACCCCTTATAAATTCTATATATTTAGAGGATTTTATAAGTGATACTAAAGATGAATTTAAAGCAAAAATGGGAATATATGATGATCCTTATAATCAGCTTCAGGATGTTTTTGAAATTGATATACAAAAAGAAAATTATATTGCTTTATATGGAATGGCTGGTACAGGAAAAACAATTTTCTTAGAAACATTTATTTTAAGTCTTGCAGGTTATAATTCACCTAAAAATATAAATTTCTATATAGCTGATTGTGATAAGGGAACTTTGAATATGTTTAAGAATCTTGTTCATGTAGGAGAAATTGCTTTAAGTGACGATGCTGACAGAATGAAGAAACTTCTTAAATTTATTATAAAACAAATTGATAAAAGGAAGGCAGCACTAACTTCAATTGGGGCCGTGAGTATAAATGACTACAATTATAAAACGGGAAAAGTTCTTCCTCAAATAGTATTCATAATAGATGATGTAATTTCGCTTATTTCTTTAGATGAAAACTTTAGAGACGATCTCGTAAAGATAGTAAGAGAGGGAGGAAGTCTTGGAGTACATGTAGTTTATACTGCTAGTACAAGTGGTTCTGTGCCTATAAAGATAAAAGAAAATGTATCTTTTTGTGCAGCATACAGCTTAAATGATTCTTCAGAATACCGTGAGATTTTTGGGAGAAATAATGGTATTGTACCGGATAAGATTGCAGGACGTGGTGTTTTAAGAAACAAAAACTTATTGGAATTTCAGACAGCACTTCCCGTAAAAGCTGAAGAGTTTGATTGGAGTATCAAAATCGGTGAAAAAATAGAGAACATAAATAAAACTTATCCAAACTTTAAAGTAAAGGGAATACCCGTATTAAAAGAGGTTCTTCCTTTATACGACTTTATTCATGATGGTGAATTTTTAGATTATGGAGATGAAGATTTTAGATATAACAATGATGTACCAGTTGGCGTAGATATAGATGAAATGGAAAGTGTTTTTGTTGATTTCTCGAGTGTAGATAGCATGCTTATTTCTGGTGATATTGGCTGTGGAAAAACTAATTTCTTAATGGCATTTATAATGACACTTGCGGAGACACGAAGCAGAGAGAAAAATAAGATTTTTATTATAGATTCACCTGAAAATAATATGCTTATTACAAAAAAGCTAAATTGCGTAGATGGATATCTTGAAGATAAAGATGGAGTATCAAAATGCCTCACATCTATAAGAGAAGATATAGAAGAGAGAAAGAAAGAACTTAGAGATCTAAGGATGGAATACGGAGTAGATGCCAATAAAAAGATAATTGAAAACAAGGGGAATTTGTTCCTTATAGTAGATGTTATAAATAAGTTTAAAGAACGTTTTTCAGATGAAGCGGCAGTTAATTTAGAGTGGATAATGGCAAATAATAAAGGTACAGGTGTCCATGTAATAGCAGCTGATAATATAAATTTATTTACACGCGCATGGGAAGGAATTGAAAAGACCATAAAATCTTGGGAGACAGGAATTATATTCAGTACAAATGTAGATTCTGTGTTTAGTAATGTAAACATTGGTTTTCAGTATTCAAAGAAGATATTAAATTTAGGTGAGGGCTTCCTCATCGTAAATAGAAAGGCAACACCTATAAAAATACCTACTCCATATGAAGGAAAGGTTAAATTTATAGATTATATAGATAAATTGAACAGAAAGTTGAATTGAGGTGTTTGATATTAGTAAGGTTAATAATATTATCATAACCGTTAGAATTAGAGATAAAAACAGACAAGCAGACTTCGATTTACCCTTAGATGAAAGCCTCCAGAACATAATGAATTTAGTTTATCCTTCCCTGCTGCAAATGAGCAGTACTGATAAACAAATTTTAAAAGATAAACAGTTTTATGTTAATGGAAAAAAGCTGGATAAGAATTCAACTTTAAGAGAAAACGCTATTTGGGATGGAAACATCCTGGAAATATATTAAAAAATGAGGTGTTATAAATGGCTTTAATAAAAATTACGCCAGAAGAATTAGAATCATTAGCAGGACAATTTTCACAATCAAGTGAGGAATCACAGCAGATGGTAAGTAGATTAGGATCAGGTATAGCAGGTGTACAACAAAACTGGGCCGGTGTATCTGCAACAAAATTCTTTGGAGAATACCAAGAGTGGAGCAAAACTATGACAGGATATGTCCAATTACTTCAGCAGATATCAACTGAGTTAAAACAACAAGCTCAGAAGTTCAGAGAAGTAGATGCAAGGGGTTAATTAGATTTATATATCTAATTAGCAGTTATAAATATTGCGAAGCAATAGTATTTTGAAACATTAAATAAAAATCATAAGACTAAGCTTCAAATTATAAAAATACTAACAAATTTTAATAACTCGCTGAAAAAAAGCTCAGACAAATTAAAATTTCTAAGTCTTTTTATAATTTGAAGCAAGTCTTATTAAATTTTATTTAATGTAATAAATACATAGTTTTAATTATAAAGAAAGTGAGATGATTTTGTGGCTGGAAGAATTAAAATGCAGGAAGAGCAGGTGAGTGCTGTCGCTTCTGATTTTTTAAATGATGCTAAAATTGTGCAGGAAGTGCTTAACAAATTTCAATCAAAATATGTCCAAAGCCTGAATGAAAACTGGGAAGGTGATTCTAAAACTAAGTTTATGGATGAAGTTCAAAATAATACTGTAAAACTTCTTCAAAGTTGCGTTGATAATTTAAATAATACAGGAAATAGCCTTAAACAGATTGTAGAGATGTTTGAGCAAACTGATAATGATTTAAGTGGAAAATCAACCATACAGTAAATTTAATTCGGAATTATATATCGGCAATAATTACATATGGTGGGAGGCTAGATTATGGGTGAAATATTACTAAATTGCAATGAATTAAATGCGAAAGCTTCATCGGTAAATAAACTGAAGAGTGAAATAGATAGTATTCAAAATGAAATAAAGGCTGCTGTGAATCAGTTCGATAGTGACCAAGCGGGAAAGTTTGTTAGGGATATAACCGACAGAATGTATGATGTACATAAATCAGGTCAAGCATTATCAGCAAGCATGATGGAAGTAGCTTCTATACTTAATGAGGCAGTTAAGGTTTTTAGTCAGGTGGATCAAAGTGTTGGAAGCAATATGGATGCAATTTATGCCGATCCTTCTAGTGCTAAGGCGATAAAAAAGAAACTTAGAACAAGTGTAAAAAAAGAAATAAAAAGTGACTTTGTTACAATTAATAAAAAAGCTGATACGATAAAGAGTCAGAGTTTTGAAAGACAAAAAAATTACGGCGTTATAGGAGCTATATGGAATGCAGTATATAATAACCCTTATATTGGTGATGTAGCAGGTATAGTTACAGCACTTACATTTATTGCAGCTGGAGGTCCAGTTGGTTGGGTTGTAGGAGTTTCGATGCTTGCAACGAGCGGATCAGATTTTATTGGAGATGTTGAGGGAAAAGAATCGCCATTAAAATCATTAGCTGAAAGTAAACTTGGTAAATGGGGAACGAGAATATATGATGGTACAGAGATTGCAGATTCTACAGCAGCATTATTTATAAATCCTGGATCTTTGGCAAGTAAAGCAGGAGCTCTTAGCAGTAAGATTAGCAAAAGTGAAAGTATTGTTTCAAAAGTTAAATCATGCGCTAATTTTGAAAAAGGAGGAGACTTTAAATACCTCGCTCATCCAATTCAAGGGGTTAAAGAAACCATGGGCATTTATAAGAGTGATTTATTAGGTGGTAAATATGTAAATAATGCATCGAAGATAATCAGGTATAAGCCAGGAAAGGCATTACCTTTAGGAATCTCTGCTGCGGAAAAAGTAAAAGCTGTAGATTATGTTAAAGGTTTTTCATATTGCAATTCTATACCTTTGTATCCACCGATGTCAGATTTAAGAACTATATATAATAGTACAAATGATATTATAACTAATTAATAATAGAAGGAGAGTGTACTATGTCTAATAAATATGTAGACAGACAATATTTTAATATAGAAAATTTAAAGTATTGGTTAAAGAAGCCCTTTAGAGTTTCAGCTTATTTTTCATATTGGTGGATTATTGAAGAAAGAGTCCCGGCTTGGGCATTTTTTGCTATTGATTTAATTTTAACTATATTAATAAGTCTTATACTTTTTTCATTGGCTTTATTTAGAGAATTACATTATGGTATTGATGTATTTAAAAATGATTTAGCTACTTTTCAAACTATATTTATTACTATATTTATGGGATTTGGCGTTTCATCAGCATTACTAGCAATACCTGCAACTATAATATGTGCTACAGATTTTCCTTTGCTTAAAGTTTTTCAGATAATGCCCAAAAAGATACATAAGCAGGTTAGAAAAGCAATAAAAAACAATAATAGCTTAAAGGAAAAATTTAATGTACATGATGCATTTGAAAAACAGGATGAAAAAGTTAAGCCATATTTAATTATGGCTATGGATTGCGAAAAAAATGGACAATATGATGAAGCTATTAAGATGTATTATAAGGTTCTTGATATGGATTTAAATAATGGATATGCATATGGAATGCTTGCTAGATTATTATACTATTTGAAAAGATATAGAGAGGCTATTCATGTGTATGATGATTTATGCCTGAATTTAAATTGTATTGATGAAGCTATCGCTTTTAGAGCATATATAAATAGATACAATTGTTTTTATAGAACATCAGAATATATTAAATGTGGAAGAAGGTTAAGTAAAAATAGATTTAACAATGAGGCTATAGAGATTTTATTTACAATATACGAAGATGTAACCTGTATAAATATAAGATTAGAAGTTATTATGCAATTAGCGTATATATATATAGAAACTGGTGATTATGAGTATTTTAAAGGTGTTGATACATTTCTTAATGAAGTTATGGACAATGCAGAAGAACCTGAAAATTTAGAGTTTGCAAATATACTTTTAGCCAAAGTATATTTAGTTGTAAATAATAGGGAAGAAGCAGTAAATAATTTAATAAAGGTAATTGACATTGGTGACCGCTATTCAAAGATAATAAGCAGTAAAGTTGAAGATTATTTGAAGTATAAATAAGAAATGGTAGAAAGTTTACTATTGAAAAAGAATAGGAAATAGAATGTAAGAGGTGATAATTTTTGAAAGAGACTCAGGATAAAGTTGAAAATTATGTTGTCATGGCACTTAGATTAAATGCAATAGAAAAATACGATGAGGCTTTGAAATATTTGAAAAAGGCTCTTGAAATAGATGAGAACAATGTAAATGTTAATACAGCTATTGCAGCATGTTTATGTAATATGAATAAGTATGAAGAAGCTTTAAAAGTGTATGACAATGTGCTTAACATAAATAATAAAAATGATTTTGTTACTGTTGAAAAAGGAAATGTACTATTTATCCTTGAAAGGTATGAAGAAGCACTTACTTGTTATGATAAAGCAAAATATATAAATCATGATAATAAGATTGCGTATTTTAATAAAGCTTTGTGTCTAGAAAAAATGGATGAAAAGGAAAAGTCAATAAGGGCTTATGATGAATTGATTGAAAGAGATAAAATGTATTTTGATGCGTATTATGGTAAGGCAAGGGTATTTGAAGAAAGTGGAAAGCATAAGGATGCTATAAATACTTATGAAGAGCTTGCGGGTGTAAAAGAGGGAGATAGCGATCCTTTTGTTTATATAGCAGGTATTTATAATAAAATAGGATTTTATGAAAAAGCTATAGAAAGCATAAATAAAGTTATAGAAATAAGCCCGGAAAAAGTTATAGGATATCTTGATAAGGGACTGCTTTTAAATTCATTAGGAAAGTATGAAGAGGCTCTTGAATGGATTGAAAAAGCGCAAGAAGTAGACAAGAACAATGCAGAGGTCTATTACAGAAAGGGAAATACTTATTCCAATTTAAAAAATTATGAAGAAGCTATTAAAAATTATGATAAAGCTATAGAAATAGATGGGAAGTATTTTGTGACGTATATAGCAAAGGCAAATCTATTTATGAAATTAGAAAAATATGAAGAAGCAGCTAAGTGTTATGAAGAGCTTATAAAAAAGGATGAATCAAAATATTATGCATCCGTTGCTAGGGCCCCATATAAACTGTTCTTAGCTTACAAGAAGTCAGAAAATAAACTTAAGGTTGAAGAAAATTGTAGAAAAGGAATAAAGGAATTAGATGTATACATCAATATGTGGCAGTTTGTTCCTGATTATTATTCTCTTAAAGCAGAGCTGCTTGTATTTGCTAACAAAAAGGCAGAAGCTAAAGAGTTATATGATTATGCCGTGGAATTAGATCCTTCTTATGCTGAAGGTTATTATCTAAGAGGTAAATTTAGGATTTCAGAGGGTAATATAGAAGAAGGACAAAAGGATATGAAAAAGTGCGTAGATCTCGACGGAAAATTTCGTGAAATAATAAAAAATAATGAGGGGATTGAAAATATACTATAAATGAACAGCGAAATAGATGAAGTTAATAAAAAGTTTAAAAGAAATGTTTCTATATGTATAGCCATTATTATTTTAGAATTAGTGTTTTTTTTAGCGAATCCATTTGAAATATTGCAAAAGATGGGAGCTGGTATTTCCTTTGTAATGTTTATGGTAGGATTTATGTCACCAGCAATATGTATTAGTTTACAAATACAAAAGAGAGAGAAAGCTATTGTTAAGTTATATAATGAGGGAAAAGCATCTGAAAGTGAATTTAATAAGGGAAATAAGTTGCTTGGTACTATCAGAAATATAGGAACTGTACTTATAATTTTAAGTGTTATATGTAAATTTTTAAGCAATCATTAATAGATGAGTGAACAAGGTTTGGAGGAGATTTAATATGGATTGTGGATATGGTGGAAGTAATCAAGAAATATTAGTCCATGCTGAAGAGATAGAAGGCATAGCAGCAAAATATAAAAAAATGAGTAGTAAGACTACAGACATAATGAATTCTTTAGATAAGCTAATGACTGAAGTTTGTGAGGACTGGAAGGGAAAGTCTGGTTCAAAATTTGAGAGTAGTTATGGAAGCTTAAAGAGCAAGGGGAGACAATATGCTAGTGATTTACAGAATATCTCAAATCAGCTGAAAGATAAGGTTAACCAATATAGAAATGCTGATGAAGTATACTAGAATAATATAGGACATGGTATGTAAAGATCAATTTAAAACAGGGAGGGAAGCCTATGAATGAGATATTTTTAAAATGGGACGAATTAAGTGGTCGTATGACCGACATGAAAAACATTAAAGGACAAAATAGCAATTTTAAATTAGAATCACCCGAAGACAGTTGGCAAAAGAAGAGTCTAAGTGTAGAAATGAACATGAAAAGCAATTTTGAGGATGTTGATAAAGAAGTACTAAAAATACGTAGGGATACATTTAAACGTGATATACCAGAGCTGTCGTCTAAAAAATTAGAAAAGTTTTTTAACGAACCTAAGATTCAAGTCATGGTTACACTTGTGGGTGGTGGATTTCTAATTACATCAAAGGTTTTACAAAAGATATTGAAAAACAATTTTTATCGATATGAAGTAAAGGATGAAAGCAGTAAATTAAAACGATGTGAGTTAGAAGTTACTAGGAAAGGCATTAATATGAAGAAAATTAGCGATTTGTCCAGGTCCGGGAAAGAGTATTACTTTTATAATGTTTTGGGGAATAAGCCTAATTTATATAATTCGCATAAAAATCAAGAAAAATTTATTGCAGATAATTATGTGTATATGGCAAATTCACTAAAAGGTGTAGATAGTGTTGAAATAAAAAAGAATATAAATTTTTCGGAAAAGTATATAAAACTATTAGGTAAAGAGTTTGAAGGACGTGATATTAAGGATATTGCTGAACTCATGGCTAAAAATAATTCTTCATATGGAAAAAGAAGAAATTCCCCAAAAGATACGTTCGAGTAATACGGAAATTAACTTTGATTTAGATATTGTAACTAGAGAATGTAATTTGTTTTAACTAAACTTTATTTAAAATTTAATTGAGGTGTTTGTACGTGAAAGAATTCGGGATAAATAAAGAGGATAAATATAAAAAACTCGCCGATAATCTTAAAATAATGGGAAAGTATAATGAAGCTATAGAATATTATAAAAAAGCTTTGGAAACTAGTATAGATAAATTTGATGTATATGCTAATCTTGGAGATTTATTTGATAAAACGGGTAAATATGAAGAGGCATCTGAAGCTTATGGACATGCAATAGAGCTTCAACCGAAGAATGAATTACTTTTAAATGAAAAAGGAAACATGCTATTTAAACTGCAAAAATATTCAGATGCTTTAAGGTATTACAGTAAGGCTATATATGTTAATTGCAGGTTTGTAGTCCCATATTATAATAAGGGCTTAGTATATGAAATATTTGATGACACTGATCAAGCTATAAAATGTTATAATTTGGCTATTGATATTAATCCTAAATATGAAGATGCTTACACAGCAAAAGCAAGGCTTGAAGAAAGATTAGGGAACTATGAGGAATCATTATCAACTTATAGTAAGTTTATGAATTTATCTAGTAATTCTAATAAAGTATTTTCCGACATAATAAAATTGTATATTGATATGAAGGATTATAAATCAGCGTTGAAATATGTGGAAAAGCTTATAGAGATAAATCCAGAAGAATCTTCAGGATACTACGTTAAGGGTGTTTTGGTAAACTATCTTGGTAAAAGTGACGAATCACTTGAACTTATGAATAAGGCTATAAAACTTGATAGAAAAAATCCCAAAATGTATTATGAAAAAGCACTTATATATAGTAACGTAAAAAAGTATGAAAAATCACTTATGCTTTTGGATGAAACTTTGAATATAGATCCTGATTTTTATGAAGCTTATATCTTGAAAATAAACATTCTAATGAATCTGAAAAAGTATAAAAAAGTTATTTATTATTGCAATGTTCTTATAGAGCGGGATAAGACAAAAATGTATGCTTCCTATGGTAAAGCACCATATAAAATGTATTTGGCATATAAAGAAATAGGAAACAAGGATGAAACAGATAAGGCATGTGAATATGCTATTACATATTATGATGATATTATAAGTTCCAGTGGATTTATACCGGAATTTTATGTGGTTAAAGGAATATTGCTTACTCACTTTTTAAGATATGATGATGCTAAAGAATGTTACGACTATGCAATAGCTTTAGATCAAAATTATGCAGGAGCTTATTACTATCGTTCCAAGTATTACGAGTATCAAGGTATGAAAAAAGATGCAGAAAAAGATATGGAGAGATGTAAGAAAATTGATAAAAATTATAATGAATTATAAACAAGATAGGTTTATAGGGGTGGTATAATGTCAAATAAGAATTTGGACAGCGCGGATAAATATAAGAAGATGGCATTAAATTTAAATCTTGTAGGTAATTATGATAAGGCAATAAAATATTTTAAAAAGTCTCTGGAATTTAATAAAGATGATTTTGGGGTGCTTATAAATATAGCTGCAAATTATACTGTTTTAAAAAATTATGATAATGCAGTAGAATATTATGATAAGGCACTTCATATTATGCCAAATGATGAGCTTGCAATGAGTGAAAAAGCAAATGTTTTATTTCTACAGGGTGATTTTAAAAAAGCAGCAGATCAATTTGATATGGTTATAAAGAATAATGAAGATAACAAAACAGCTTTGTATAATAAGGGAATTTCACTTGAAAAAGCAGGTGAATTTGCCGATGCAATTTACTGCTTTCAGTTACTTATTGATAAGGACAATAAATATATAGATGCATACTATTCGAAAGCAAGAATTGAAGAAAAGCTAGGTAAAACTAAAGAAGCTATAAATACATATATTACAATTGCAAGTTTAAAGGAAGATGATGGAGATCCTTATCTAAGAATTGCAAGCATTTACAACAGAAGATGCCTTTATGATAAAGCTCTTATTTATATAGAAAAGTTCCTTGAAGTTAATCCTGAAAGGGTAATAGGATATGTAAATAAAGCTCTTATTCTGATGAGCAGTAAAAGATACAATGAAGCTCTGGAGTGGATTAATAGGGCAATTAAAATGAAAAATGATGATCCTGATATATATACAGTAAAAGGAAGCTTGTATAGAAAAATAGCAGAATATGAAGAGGCCATTAGATGGTATGATGAGGCAATAAAAATTGATAATAACTGCTTTAAAGCTTATGTATTTAAAGCAGAGGTTCTTATGAAAATTAAGGATTATTATAAAGCGGCTGAGTGTTATAAATTTTTGATAAAGAATGATAAATCGAAATTGTATTCTTCTTTTGCAAAAGCCCCATATAAATTGGTTTTAATTTATAAAAAATTAGGTGAATATGATAGGGTAAAGGAAACCGGCGAAAAGGCTATAAAGTATTATGAGGAGCTTATTTGTATAGCAAAAGAAAACAATGAGTTTGAGGAAATAATAAAGAAAATAAAAGAAATTTTAAATAGTTTATAAAAGTAAAAGGCAAGGTTCTGTTTTGAATGAATCTTGCTTTTTATTTGAAAAATTATTAATAAAATTGTATATTTAAAGTACAAAGTTAGTCTGTAGATAGGGTAGAAATTACTAATGCTAAAGACAGTGGTTAATGAAAACTAATTAAGAGTGAGGTTTTATATACATGAACATTCAGATTTTTGGTACAAAAAAATGTTTTGATACAAAGAAAGCAGAGAGATATTTTAAAGAGAGAAAAATAAAATATCAATTCATAGATTTAAAAGAAAAAGCTTTAAGCAAAGGTGAATTAGCTAGTGTTAAAGCTGCTGTTGGTTTAAATAATTTAATAAATACCAAGGCAAAAAAATACAAAGCTTTAAATCTTGATAACATAAGAACTGATTCAGTTAAAGAAGAAATATTATTAAATAATCCTGAAGTATATGTTACACCAATAGTTAGGAATGGAAAACAAGCAACTGTCGGATATAATCCAGAAACATGGCAAAAATGGATAGTGGGGGCTAAGTAATATTAAGGCAACTATCTGCATTTAACATTAAAATCCCCAATAAACTTATTGTAATTTACTGGAAATTTGTATTTTCCAGTGCTATTTAATGATATCTCTTCGGTATAATTTTTATTGGTTTTGAATTTCTTTATTATTTTCCCATTTGGGTCAATTAATATTATATTTAAAACACCATGATTAATTTTAGAGTTACAAAAGAATTTAATTTTTTCATGCTTTTTCCCATTAAAACTCCCATTGGAACTGCTGGATTCTATGGAAGTAATATTATCTTTCATAGTTACTAAATAAGAAAAATCCGAAATAAATTTGTAATAATAAATTCCAGCAGCACATACTATGATGATGGCTGCGGCAATAATACTTTTTTTCACTTTTATCATTCCTTTTATATAGAGTTAATGAAATTTAATGGGGCTGGTTCATTAAAAGTTGATAATCCGTAATATATAAAAATTGCGAAGCAAGTTTGGGGTTTTTCGTCATCTAACGAGACGAAAAAGTTGTAATCGGCGCAGCCGAAGTACGGGGTATTAACTTTGCTACGCTCGTTAATAGGTGAGGGGTTTGCCTGCGGCAAAGGTTATGGATGATTTTCTTACGCTAACACTCCCGAAAATCTAAAATTCAAATTAAAAGCTTTCCATAGTGAAACGGAGGAAAGGTAGCCATAACCTTTTGCCGAAGGGGAAACCCCGTACCTGCTGACGGGCGAAGCGATGTCAAGCACCCCACACCTCAGCGTCAGCTGACCCCAAACTTTTTAGCGGTGTATTTTTCCGCTAAAACCCCCAACTTAGTTCTCAATATTTTTATAATGTGACAATTACCTATTTAGTAAGACGATTTTTTGCAAGAGCTCGTCCACAGCGTCTACAACATAAGAAGCACCAGCATTTTTTAGTTCCTCAGAGGAGCCAAAGCCGTACGTAACACCTATTGAGTTAATATTATTTCTTGAAGCGCCTATCATATCGTGCTCTCTGTCTCCAATCATTATTGCATTATTATTTTTTATGTTTAGTTCATTTATGGCATATTTTATTATATCTTCCTTTTTGCAGAGTGTTCCATCAAGAGTGCTTCCAAATACACCATCAAAGTAGTCATATAGGTTGAAATGCTTTAATATTTCATTGGAAAACACAGTTGGCTTTGAAGTGGCTACAACCAAATGAAATCCTTTCTCTTTTAAAGAACTTAGTAAAATTGGGATTCCATGATACACTTTGTTTTCAAACATTCCCTTAGCTTTAAAGTATTCTCTGTAATAGGAAACAGCCTCATCTACATTATTTTCATTAAAGTTATAAAAATCTATAAAAGAATCCTTAAGAGGTGGTCCTATAACTTTGCGCAGAGAACTTAAATCTTTTACATCAATGTTAAATTTTTTGAGTGCATAATTAAATGAATTTATTATACCTTCTCCAGAATCTGTGAGTGTTCCATCTAAATCAAATAATATGTGGGTATACATTTTAATTCCGCCTCCGTTTTATTGTATAATAATATTATTATAACATTATTCTAAGTTAAAATAGGAAAGCTTGAGAGGTTAATAAATGAAAAAAATATTAAATAATTTTATGGTTATTATTCTAGCTGTATCTATATCTATAGGTATTATTGTGCTTAAAATAGGTTTTTTAGATATAGCTAAGTTTTTAATTTATATAATTTTATCTGTTGCAACATGCATAATAGTTCAGGAATTAAGTTATGTTTTAATTGGCAAAATGTATGGCATTATTTCTCGGGTAATATGTATGGGACCATTTGCATTTTTTAAGGAAGACGGTAAAATCAAAGTTAAATTTAAAATGGTAGGGTATCCAGGATTCTTTGGAAACATAGAGGGGATTCATATGCCATCTGTAAGTTCTAAAGAAGATTTTCAAAGGGTCAAAAAGAATTTAGCTAAGGTATTTTTTTCGGGATTTTTTGGAGATTTAATAATTTGTGTAGTGTGCATGATTCTAATTTTTACAATAGCTATTAATAAGCCAGGTATTAAAGAATTTTTAATAATAACTATTGTTATGGCAGAGATAATGGCGTTTGTTTCAGTTGCATGGGGTAATGTAAAGAATGCAGTAAACATGAAAAAAAGTCCTGAAGGAAGGATTATAGACAACATATTATTTTTAGCAATATATTATGATGGAATAAAAGAAGTACATAGATTCAGTTATCTAATTGAAAAGTATATTGAGCTTGATAAAAATTTAAAGTGTGTAGACTGTGAAGATAGTATTATGATAGATAAAATGAATTACAGCCTTGAAGTGCTTTATTTATATTTAGGTGGAGTAATAAATGAAATGCCAGCTAATTCTAAGAAATTTATAAAATATGTAGTTAGTAGAAAAGATGAATTTATGAAACGACCTAAGTTAACGAGGAGTGTTTTAAATATTGTCTATAGGTATATTTTATACCTTGCACTTGTTGATAAAAATAAAGAAAAAGCCCTTGAACTATACAATTATTTTAAAAAGTTTTTAGCTAATAAAAACAATAAATCAGAAAATTATACTAAAATATTTTTGGAACACATTCTAGACATAAAGGATAATTATGATTATTTAATTAATATGAATAACTTAGTTGAGGCCAAGGGTGGTATGTGGTTTGGAAAAGTTGTTCATGAAATGGATTTGCATATGATTAATCTAAAAAATAGTTAGGGGAATTTTATATGAATGAAAATGTAAGTATTTTAATAGCAGAAGATGATGTGGATATAAACAAATTACTTTATAAAATACTGTCTAAAAAAGGTTATAACGTAAGATGTACATATTCTGGTTCTGAAGCAGAAATGTGCATAGAAAGGTATAACTTTTCTCTTATACTTCTTGATTTAATGTTGCCGGGGATTACAGGGGAAGAGCTAATAGGCAGGATACGTGAGACTAAAACTATGCCAATTATAGTTATATCGGCAAAGCCAGGTCAGGATGTTAAGATAGATGTACTTAAAATGGGAGCAGATGATTTTATATCCAAACCCTTTGATGTGAACGAGGTTTTAGCTAGAGTTGAGGCACAGCTTAGAAGATATATGCTTTTTTCTAAGGGTACCCATGAAACAACTATTTTAAAACATAAGAATTTAGTATTAGATGAAGAAACCCTTAAAGTTAAAGTTAATGGAGAAGAGATATATTTAACTGCAAAAGAATTTGCAATACTTGAAATACTTATGACCTATCCTAAAAAAGTATTTACTAAATCTAATTTATTTAAAGAGGTATGGAAGGATGATTATTTGGGAGATGACAACACTGTAAATGTTCATATGAGCAAAATCCGTTCAAAGATAGCAGAGGCCGATCCTGATACTGAATATATTCATACCGTATGGGGCATTGGTTTTAAAATGAGTGAATAAATTAAGACTTTTTTAAGACTTTCTTTAAGCTTTCTTGTATTATTTATTTTAATATACAAGAAAAGGGGATGATTAAATGGATGAGGTGATTTTTAAGGCTAGAAATTTAAGCAAAAAGTACGGTAAGGAATATGCTCTTAAAAATGCAGAACTTCAAATAAAAAAAGGTGAAATTTATGGACTTGTAGGTAGAAATGGAGCAGGGAAAACTACTCTTTTAAAAATTATAAGTGGTCTTATACATAGTACGGAAGGAGAAATTGAATTATTTGGTGAGACTTCTAATGAAAAACTAAGTGAAGTTAGGCACAGAACTGGAAGTATGATTGAGACACCGGGATTTTTTTCATATTTATCTGCTAGAAAAAATCTTGAATATTATAGGATTCAGAGGGGTATAGCAGAGAAAAATGCAGTAGATATTTCCCTTGAACTTGTTGGACTTCAGAATGCAAAAGATAAAAAGTTCAAGAATTTTTCCATGGGTATGAAACAGAGATTAGGCATGGCACTGGCTATTATGGGTAGTCCTGATTTTTTAATACTGGATGAACCTATAAATGGGCTTGATCCGGAAGGAATTGTTGAAATAAGAAAAGTATTAATGACACTTAATAAGGAAAAGAACACAACCATAATTATCTCAAGTCATATATTAAGTGAATTATCATATCTTGCAACTTTTTATGGATTTATTGATAAAGGAAAGTTTATAGAACAGGTATCCTCTAAGGCTTTGGAGAAAAAATGCAAAAAATGCCTTTTGCTTAAAGTTAGTGATACTTCAAAGGCTTCTGTCATAATAGAAAATGAGTTTAAGTGCAGTGAATATGAAGTATTAAATGATGGTGAAATAAAGATATATCAAAATTATGATAAGCCGGAAGTTATATCTGAAATGCTTATAAAAAGTGGTGTGAAATTATTTTCTATGAATCAAATTGGATTCAATTTAGAAGATTATTTTATTAATTTGATTGGTTCTGATAAAAATGACTAATTATATAAAAGCAGAGCTTTATAGGATTTTTAATAAAAAGAGCTTTTATGTTTTTATTGGCGTACTAATGGCTGCTTGTGTAGGTTTTAATATTTTTCTAAAAGTTGATGAAAAAAGCAGTGTATATCTATTTGATCTTATGAAACTTGGTATCGATAAAATTTCGTTATTATTACCTGTAGTATTAATTTTTATAATAATAGATATGGTTAATTGTGATGAATATAAAAACAATACTTTAAAAAATATGATTTCCTTTGGGATGCCAAAAGATAAACTCATTATCTGCAAATTTATAATTAGCATTGTAGTATTATTTGTAATTGAAATTGTTATTTTATTTGCTTTTTATGGAAGTGGTGCTCTCATTTTCAATATGGGAAATGGAATTACAGAATTTGTTCCAATTTTTATTTTGAGAATATGCTTAGTTTCTATACCATGGATGTCAATTATAGCTTTAGGTTTACTTTTAAATAGTATATTAAATGACTTTAATATGTTTTTTTATGCTTATAGCAGCGTGTTTATAATCATACCGATAATAATTAAGCTGTTTTCATTGTTCTTCGGTAGAAGAATCTTTATATTTAATAGTTTTTTTATAACTAGTTTAATTATGACTTTTGGAAATTTGCATGCAGGGATATTTAAATTAGTTATTGCAGATGCCTTAAGTTTAATATATATAGTAGTATTTTTGAGTATGAATATAAAGTATTTTTCTAATAAGGATATTAAATAATATTTGGGGGGAATAAATATGCTTAATTATATAAAATCGGAATTTTACAGAAATTTCCATAAAAAATATTTTATACTGATAACAGGATTAGTTTCCTTATTTTTACTTGGATTAAATATATTTATGCTTGGAGTTGGGATACAAAAGGGTGTTGGACTTATAGATTTCATGGCAGCATGTGTACAGGATTTTGGCATGATAGCTCCATTAGTACTCATTCTTTTTATAGTAGATATGGTTAGTGCTGACGAATACAAAAATAAAACTTTAAAAAATACGATTGCATTTGGAATGACCAGAGTTAAATTAGTTATTTGTAAATTTATAGTCATTTTAGCACTGTTTTTTTTATCTATGTTTATTATATTGTTTACACTTTTAGGAAGCTCATTAATATTTTTTGGACCGGGAAAGCATTTTACCTGGAGCATAGTGTTTAAGTGTATTTTTAGGTGGTGTGCGGCGGTTCCACTTTGGATTTCGGCAATACTTACAGGAATGTTTTTTGTAAGCATTGTGAATAAAGCAGCTGGTTTTATTTATCTATATATTGCTGTATTTGCAGGATTTCCAATATTAATTTTAACTATATGTGATTTTTTACAAGATGTTTTTATAGAAAATTTAATCATGCCTCCATCTGTAACTTTGATGTTAATGATGATTTCGGAAAAGGAAATTGGCATTAATGATAATACTATTCTGGCAGAGATAATAGCAGTTATATATATTGTTTTGTTTTCTGTTTTAACTTTAGTATTTTTCTCAAAAAAAGATATTAAATAAAATGAGGTGATTTTGCTGGATATATTAATAATTATTATATTGGTAGTTTTACTAATAATATTTTTTATTGTAGATATATTATTAGTTAAAGGTATTGGTGATTTAACATATAAACTTAAGGAAATCAATAGTACTGAGACTAATTCGAAATTACTTCTAACAGTGCCATTTAAGAAATTAAGTGATCTTACTTTGGAAATTAATAGGAATATTGAAAGAAAAATAAGTACAGAGGCAAAGTATAAAAAGAGTAATTTAGAAATGAAAAAGGCAATTGCAAATATATCTCATGACTTAAGAACTCCTCTTACCTCAATAATAGGATATATCCAGCTTATTGAGGATGAAACTTTACCTTATGATGAGAGAAAAGAATATATTAAAATAGTTAGAAATAGATCACTAAATCTTCAGAGTTTAATATCCAGCTTTTATGATTTATCAAGGCTTGAGTCAAAGGAGCAGAAGTTTGAGCTTAAGCCTATTAATTTATATGATATTTTATGCGAAACGGCAGCTTCATTTTATAATGATTTTTTAAATGCAGGAATAGAACCTGTAATGAAAGTAGATGAAAATGCTCCTAGTGTAATTGGTGATGAAAATGCTGCACGCCGTGTATTTTCAAATTTGATTTTAAATGCAATAAGACATGGCAAGGGAAATTTTGAAATTAGTTTGAAGAGTGAAAATAAGTTTGTAATTACGGAATTTAAAAATGCAGCACCTGAGCTTACAAGGGAGGATGCAGTTCATTTATTTGATAGATTTTTTATGGCTGATAGAACAAGAAATGGAAATAATACAGGACTTGGACTTACAATAGCAAAGGAGTTAGTTGAACAAATGGGGCATTCTATTTTTGCTGAGCTTAAGAATGGTAAATTAAATATAATAATAAAGTGGAAATTATAAGTGCGGGTTAATCTCTAGTTCATTATGTCTTTAGAGGCATTATTTTTTATTAAAAAATTTGCGCAAAGTATTGACAATAAACAATGAAAATGTTATCATAAATTTATGATATGAATAATCGGGATTGTAACTGGTAAGCAGGCAAAACCCAAATTAAAGTAAATTATTTTAGTTTATTTTAATTTGGGTTTTTATTTTTTTTACTTCATATATGTTACAATTTAAGTTATATATATCTTGTGGAGTGATAGAAATGGTTATAAAAAAGATACTAAATAATAATGTAATTACAACTATAGACGAAGTTACGAATCTTGAAAAAGTCATTATGGGAAGAGGTGTTGCTTTTCAGAAAAAGGTTGGTGATGTAGTTAATAAAGATAAGATAGATAAGGTATTTGTAATTGAAAATGAAAGTGAAAATTTGAAGTTTCAAGAGCTTATTCACGATATCCCAATGGAATATGTAAAAGTTTCAGAAGCAATAATAAGTTATGCGGCTAGAAAACTAGAGACTAAGTTTGATGAACATATATATATAGCATTAACTGATCATCTGGCTTTTGCTATTAAAAGGCATAAGCTCAAGATTGAAATTAAAAATAATATGCTTTGGGATATACAAAGAATTTATAAAAATGAATATAATGTTGGATTATGGGCTCTTGAATATATTAAAATGGAGCTCGGAATAAAGTTTAATATTGACGAAGCGGGTTTTATTGCAATGCATCTTGTTGATGCATCTCTTAAAGAAACTATGAACAATACTATGAGTATAACAGAAATAGTCGAAAGGATTTTAAACATTATAAAGTATTTCTTTTCAATAGAATTCAACGAGGATGATATATCTTATGATAGACTGCTTACTCACCTTAAGTTTTTTGCACAAAGAGTTGTATCTAAAAAGAATGTGTATGATGATGGTGATGAGCACTTTTTAAAAGTTGTAAAGCAAAATTATAAGGAAGCTTATAAATGTGTAATTAAGATTAAAACTTATATAGAAAAAAATTATGATTATGATGTGAATGATGGAGAGATGGTTTATTTAACCCTTCACATTCAAAGAATACTATCAAGCTTAAAACATAGATAAATTTAATATGCGAGGGATTGTTACTGTGCATCAGGCAAAACCTAAATTGAATTTGTACTTTTATGGTACATATAATTCAGTTTAGGTTTTTATTTTTTATATAAAATAATAGGAGGAAAAAACCATGGATTATAGTAAAGTGGCAAAAGAGATATTAAGTTTACTTGGAGGAGAAAAGAATATTAAAAGTGCATCACACTGTGCAACTAGACTTAGATTGGTTTTAAATGATGATAAAAAAGCAAATATTAAAGCTATAGAAAAAATTGACGATGTTAAGGGGACATTTAAAAATTCAGGGCAACTCCAAATAATAATAGGTCAAGGAAAAGTTAATAAAGTATATGCAGCTTTTATTGAAGGAACAAATATAAAGGAAGCAAGTTTAAGTGATAATAAAAAAGTAGCTATGTCAAAAATGAATATATTCGAAAGATTTGCACGAATGCTTTCAAATATATTTGTACCGATAATACCAGCCATAGTTGCAAGTGGACTTTTAATGGGTGTTTTAGGACTTTTACAAAATTTCCATTTAGTAAATGATAAAAGTGGTATTTATATAATGTTAAATATGTTCTCAAATGCTGCATTTCAATTTTTACCAATGATAATCGCGTTCAGTGCAGCAAGAGAATTTGATACTAATCCATTTCTAGCAGCAGCTTTAGGTGCAATAATGATTCATCCTGATCTTCAAAATGCATGGACATTAGGTGAAACTGCAACAAAGACAATTTCAATTTTTGGATTACATCTTGGAATGGTTGGATATCAAGGAACAGTTCTTCCTATACTAATTTCGGTATGGTTTATGGGGCATGTAGAAAGAAATCTTAGAAAAATAGTTCCAAATGCGTTAGATATATTATTAACTCCGTTTCTTACATTAATGATAAGTGGCTTTTTTGCAATGATGATAATAGGACCAGTTGGAAGGTTCTTAGGAGATGAACTATCTTTTGGATTACAAGCACTATACAATGCAGCAGGTCCAGTAGCAGGATTTGTATTTGGAGGACTTTATCCATTTATAGTTATTACAGGAATACACCACAGTTTTCAGGCTGTTGAAGCAGGACTTTTAGCTAATCCAGCAATACACAAAAACTTTCTTTTACCAATATGGTCTATGTCAAATGTAGCACAAGGTGGAGCAGCAATAGCAGTTTATTTTATTACAAGAGACAAGAAAGTTAAATCAATAGCACCTACAGCATCATTGTCATGTCTTCTTGGAATAACTGAACCAGCAATTTTTGGTGTTAACTTAAAGTATACAAAACCATTTATAGCTGGTGCAATTGGAGGAGCTTTTGGAGGAGCATATGTTGTATTTATGAAAGTAGCTATGAATGGTATTGGAGTTTCAGGAATACCTGGTTTAGCAATTGTAAGAGCAGGTTTTATGATTAATTATATAATAGGAATGATAATAGCTTTTGGAGTAGCTTTTGGAACAACTTTTTTACTTGGGATAAAGAAAAATGGTGAAGATGAAACTTCTGAAGATGAAACTGATGAGAAAAGTTATAAGCTTTCAAATGAAACTGAAATACTAGCAGCACCAGTTAATGGTAAAGTTATTCCTTTAGAAGATGTTCCAGATCAAACTTTTGCAGACAAACTTCTTGGAAATGGAGCTGCAGTTGATCCAAAGGATGGAGTAGTTGTTTCACCAGTAGATGGAACTGTAGTGCACTTATTTGAAACTAAACATGCTATTGCAATAAAAACAGAGAGTGGACTGGAAATTTTGGTTCACATAGGAATAGATACAGTTAAAATGAACGGAGAAGGTTTTGAGGGTTTTGTAGAAGATGGTGATGTAGTTAAAAAAGGACAAAAGTTAGTTGAATTTAATCTTGAACTCGTAAGGGAAAAAGCGGTATCTCCAATTACTATGGTTATAGTTACTAATTCAGATGACATGAGTTTTGTAGAGACAGAAAAGACCGGAGAAGTTAAAAATGGTGAGGATTTAGTGAAAGTAGGACTTTAATATTACTATGCTGCTCAAAGGTTCTTGTAATTTAAGAAACTTTGAGCAGTCTTATATTATATTAAAATAAATTATGATAATATAAAGTGTAGTAAGATCAAATATTGAAGACAATAAACATATATAAATATAAAAAGTTTAGTTGGTGATTGTATGAATAATAAGGAGTTTTTAGATTTAGTTAAAAAAACTGAAAGTAAATATGAAAAAGAAGTGCAGGATGATTATTACAGACAAAATTATCACCTGATGCCGCCAGTTGGCTTTATGAATGATCCCAATGGGTTTATTGAGTTTAATAATGAGTATCATTTGTTTTATCAGTATAATCCAGTTTATCCTGAGCCTAAAAAAGTATGCTGGGGGCATGTTAAAAGTAAAGACTTAGTAAACTGGAAGAAGCTGCCCGCTGCCTTGGCGCCTATTGATTGGTATGATAGTCATGGTTGTTATTCTGGAAGTGCTGTAAATAATAATGGAACATTTACTTTAATGTATACGGGAAATGTAAAGGATTCAGATGGAAATAGAGAAACATATCAATGCTTGGCTAAGACAGTAGATGGCATGAATTTTGTCAAAGATGAAAAAAATCCAATTATAAATAATCAGCCAAAGGGATATACGAGGCATTTTAGAGATCCGAAATTATGGAAGCATGACGATTTGTGGTATATGGTACTTGGAGCTCAAACGGAATCAGAGAAGGGGACTGCAATAATATACAAATCTAAGGATTTGTATTCGTGGGATAAAATTGGAGAGGTAGCAGGCTCTAATTTGAACGATTTGAGTTTTTTAGGATATATGTGGGAATGTCCAAATTTATTTAGTATAGGGAATAAAGATATACTTTTATTTTGCCCACAAGGTGTTGAAGCTAAAGGGAATCTTTATAATAACATATATCAGTGTGGATATTTAGTGGGAAATTTAGATTATAATACAGGTAAATTAAGTTATGGGAGTTTTAATGAAATTGATAGGGGATTTGAATTTTATGCACCTCAAGTAACTAAAGATAGCAAAGGTAGAATACTTATGGTTGGATGGATGGGCCTTCCTGATGAAGAAAACAGCCCGACTATTAAAAACCGTTGGCTTCACTGCTTAACTATTGCTAGAGAACTTAAGCTTAAAGGTGACAAGATAATTCAAAGTCCTGTAGAAGAGATGAAACTTTTAAGAAAAGAGAAAATAAGCTTTGATGATATAGTTTTAAATAATGCTCAAGAACAGTTTGAAAATGTAAAAGGAGACAGCTATGAACTCCTGTGTGATTTTTCTTATGGGGATGTTCAAAGTTTTGGAGTGAAGTTAAGATGCAGCAAGAATAGACAAGAAGATACTTTGATTTATTATAATGTTATAGAAGAAAAACTCATTTTGGATAGAAGTAAGGATGGCTTTCATGAAACAGGTGTTAGAAAATGTTGCATTGAAGATAATGGGAAATTAAGGCTTCATATATTTATGGATAAATCATCTGTTGAGATATTTGTAAATGAAGGAGAAGAAACTTTCACTTCAAGAATTTATCCACATGAGGGAAGTGAAGATATAATTTTCTTTGCTAAAAGTGGAGAAGTAAAATTAAATATGGAATTTTGGAAAATTTAAATGAATACAATTATAAAAGATCGGAAATTCGTGAGAAGCATATTACTTCTCACGAATTTTTACATTAATGCTATAATTATGTATGGAGGTGTAGCAAATGACTTCTAAAGAGCCATTGTGGCAAAGATATTCGAAACTTAAAAGTGGATATAAAGTTGCTATTTGTTTTGCAATTATTATTGTACTAAGTATTCTATATCAGATAGTAGCTTTCAATCGTACTAGTAGTTTGTATGTTCAGGAAGTCTTGTTTATTTTAGTTCCGATTTTAATATGGAAGTTTGGAGAAAAGAAGCCACTTTACAAGATGGGATTTACAAGTGGAAAAGAATCGCTTAGGCATTTTATAATTGGATTAATTTTAGGAGCAATTTCCATGAGTATTGTTTTTATTATGCTTTTAGCGGTGGGTAATGTTTCAATTTTGGGGAATATACTTAAACCAAATTTAAATGCTAAGTTATTAAGTGATTTAGTACTTTTTATTATGGTTGGATTTGCAGAAGAGACATTTTTTAGAGGGTACTGTCTTAAAAGCATAAGTGAAAGAAATGGGAATTTAAAGGCCATAATTATATCATCCGTATTATTTTCGGTTGTTCATTCACTAAATCCTAATGTAGCACCGTTATTTTTTGTAAACGTAGTTTTAGTTGGAATCCTTTTTTCATATATGGCATTGAAGTTTAGTATATGGTTTTCCATAGGTTTTCATGCTATGTGGGACTACTTTGAGGGAAACATATGGGGACTACCTGATAGCGGCATAGTTGTCAAAGGAATGTACAGTGTAAAATTTATTAAAAATAATATTATTAATGGAGGGTTAGTGGGTCCAGAAGGTGGTCTTGTAGTAACTCTTGTTCTTTTAGTATGCATTTTGATTGTGCTTGGAGTAAAACAAGGGAAAAATTTTTGTGCCTACTGAATTTTGTAATTTAGATTTTCGGTAGCGTTAGGGGAAGAAAATCTTCCTTGCTTTTATTTTAAGCGAAGTAACAATGCTGAAGGAACGATTTAAAAAAATTCTAATAAATCTTGATGAAAAAATCGTAAAATACTTAGATATTTCAATTTGCCTGAACGTTAGTGAGTTATTGAAGTATCTTAGGATTTTACGACTTTTTTATCTTAGATTTATAGGATTTTTTTAATGTGATGAAGCATTGTTACTTCACAACCTTGCTTTTACTCTCTATGCGAAGGAACAGTATTGGGAAACTGTTTAAATAAAACTCAATAAGACTTTGCCATAAATAATGAAAAGACTTAGATATTTTAATTTGTTTGAGCCGATAGGCGAGTTATTAAAATATCTTAGTATTTTCATTATTTGGGGCTTAGTCTTATGAGCTTTATTTAATGTTTCAAAATACTGTTCCTAAGCATCTAGGGATTTGTTTTTTCTTAATATAGTTATTATAATAACAGCGATAATTCCACCTATTAAGGCTGTTATAAGTTGAGGCGTAGTCATAGATTTTAGGAGAATTTTATTGAACATTTGTCCTTTTTGACCTGAGGGTCCTATGTGTAGCATTTTAACTACTTTTGTAGCCGATAAATCTAAGAATAAGAATTTTACAATAGAAGCAATTATAATACCTATATAACTGAATATTATATTTTTATTCTTAAGTAAGCCAAAGCAAAGTACATATAAAGCATTTCCAATCATTATAAAAGGTATAAATGGTCCAAGTATTGGATTAAGCTGACCAAGTACAAAAGCCAGTAGGGGAGTAAATACACCAACCATTATTCCGTATCCAGTACCTGCGATAAAAGCGGCTAAAATTAAAATAGCATTTACAGCTGGACCAACAAAAACTTGGCTATCCGGAAAACTCTTACCTATAAATTGAAATACAATTGCGATTGCGAGCAGTAAGGCAGCTCGTACTAAATTTTTAGTGTTTTGTTTCATTATTAAACCTCCTATGGTATTATTTGAGAATCAATATCATTGATTAAGTCCACTAACAATTATAACAGTTAATCAAACATTTTCAAATATATAATACTATAATGTGTTTACAAATATAACTTAAATTGATTTGATGATAAATGTATTTTAATTTTGGAGAAGTATATGTTCTCTAGAATTTGTTGCTAGACTATGTAATAATTTATTATATGAATAGCTAGCCTATCAGTATAAAGCAATATAAGACAGGATTAATAATGGTTTGGCTTCTATAATTATCTTGAAAGGAAGATGGTAAATGAACTGGATAGGTGATATGAATAATGCACTTTTTTATATCGAAGATAATATTGAAAAGGATATTGATTCTAGTGATATAGCAAAGGTAGCTCATATGTCAAAATTTCATTTCCTTAGAACATTTAAAATTTTAACGGGTATAACTGCTAGCGATTATATACGTGAAAGAAGATTGTCACTTTCAGCTAGAGATGTGATTTCTAGTAAGCTCAAAATAATAGATATAGCGTATAAGTATGGATATGAGACACCAGAAGCATTTACAAAAGCATTTAAAAGGTTACATGGAATTTCCCCGTCTGACGCTAGAAAAAATAGAAAAGTTCTTAAGGCTATCCCACCGTTGTCCTTTCAAATAACTGTAAAGGGAGAAGAAAAAATGAATTATAAAATCGAAGCCAGAAAAAGTTTTAAAATTTCAGGGATATTGAGGCATTTTAACAGTAAAAATGAGGAAAGTTTTAAAAAGATACCTAAGTTTTGGAATGAAATCTGCAAAAATGGTCAGTATGATATCATACAGAAAAATCGGGGTAGTCTTGGTGTTATGGGAGTTTCATTAAATTTTAATGATGAGACACAAGATTTTGACTATGGCATAGCAGTGGAAGGGGATAAGCTTAAAGGTATTGACAATTATAGTGTTATAGAAATACCAGAGTTATCTTTTGCAGTTTTTGAATGTGTTGGACCAATGCCAGATGCCATGCATAAACTTTATAGAAGAATTTTTTCCGAATGGTTTCCTGCTACTAAATATGAGCATGCAGACGGTCCTGAATTTGAAATTTATTTATCAGGTGACATGAGTGCAGATGATTATAAAAGTGAAATTTGGATACCTGTAATTGAAAAAGGTGTGAAGTAACAGTATTTTGAAACAGTTCTTAAAATACTGTTACTTCACAGAGAGTAAAGGCAAGGAAGATTTTCTTCCGCTGACGCTGTGGAAAATCTCAATTAAAAGCTTATATAGAGTTAAGCTTTTAATAACGAAAAACCTATTGAAGATAAATTAGAAGAGTTTCAATAAAATTAAGTATATGAAAAGTTAATGTGTTATAAACTAAAAAATTACAAATATTAAAAAATGGGATTCTAAATGATGGAATTCTATTTTTTTAGATCAAAACTTAATTTGTGTAAATATAAAATAAGTTTAAGGCTTTTGTATAAATCTATTTTATTATATTACAAATTGTAAAATATGGTACTATGTATACATAGATAAATTAACTGTTATGTAGAAGGTGAAAATTAGTATGTTTTTACAATTAAATACTATAAGAGATACTACCTTATGGAAGAAATTGAAAAATGGGTTTACAGGAGCAGAAGGCGTTGAGGCAGAAAAGTTAGCAAATAATAGAGCAAATTTGTGATGATGCAGTGAAGAGAATGAAAGGCTTTAGACAATTACATACACAATATACTCTTCATGACGAAGTACATTTACTTAATGTTACAGAGATTATGACTTACTTAGTATCAGAGGATGTTATAAATGAACTTAATCCAGCTGAAATTTCATTGTTAATATTATCAGCTTTTTTTCATGATCAAGGAATGGTACTTGATGAAGAGAAGATGAAAGAATTAAAGCATGATGATAACTTTAAATTGTTTAAGGAAAATTGGATATTAAATCATCATAATTTTTCAGATATAAAACAAAGAATTAGTGACTTAAATGTTAGTGATGATGCAAGAGAAAGATGTATGCAATTATATAATGAATTACGAAGTGCATTGTTAACAGATTATATTAGGATAAATCATGGTGAAGAATCAAAAAAATATATATGCTCAAATTATTCCAGAACTTATACGATACGACATGAAATGCATTCATCCCATTTATCAAAGAGTTCCATTGCAATTTATGGATTGGATAGATAGTGAATTAGCACGAGCACATGATTTAGGGTTTTCGTTATCTAGAGATGAAATTGTAAAACTATTAATGACTGATAGTTTATATGAATCTTCATCAATTTGCATAAGGGAATTATTACAAAATTCATTGGATACATTAAGATATAGAAAATCTGTATTTAAAAGGGATATAGAAACTGATTGGATTAAAGGGAAAGCAGTGTTTAAGCATACACTAGATGAATATAATCGAGAAGTAGTAATATGTATTAGAAAATGAAGAAGCATTGTGGAAAAAGAGGACAAAAGATTTTCTTAAATGGGCAGAAACAAAACCTTCTAACTTAAATAATAAATATTAAATGGTAGCAGGTATTTTTTGTTTTTAATTATAGCCGTGTTGATGAAATTCGATGAGATATTTTTATATTTAGAATATCATAGATTTTACATGTGGTTCCTGAAAGCTTATATCTATAGTAGAAAAAAGGAAAAATTCAATATAAAACAGGAACGGGTTTGACAACCATAACTATAATATATTGCAGGCATGTTCAAAGTGGGCAATAGTAGTTTAGACATTATTTTGATTATAAAACTGCACGTTTCACAATATTGGAATACATAGAAGCTTGGTGATAATAGAAGATTACATGGAAGTATTGGATATACAACTTTTTTGGAAAGGTGGAGAGCTATCAAAAATAATGGCATAAAAAGTTATACCTTTTGTGTCTAAAATATTGGCATTGATACACTTGTGATTCTGTGGCATTCTAAAATTCCGTAGGAACGGAGGAATTTTTTCCTTGATTTACCCTTTAAATTGGGTAACAGTGCTGAGGGAACTATTTAAAAAAATGCTAATAAATCTTGGTAAAAAAATCGTAAAATACTTAGAGTTTTGAATTTGTTTGAACGTTAGTGAGTTATTCAAAACTCTTAGTATTTCACGATTTTTTTACCTTAGATTTATAGCATTTTTTTAATGTTCCCTCAGTACTGCTACTCAATTTTAGCTAAAGACATTTCCTTTAAAGCCATTACCATGAACCTCAGAAATATCAAGTATAGACATGAATGAAGATTCATCTGTATTTCTTACTATTCTTTTTAGCAGTGGGAGCTGTTGAGTTGTAACAACACAGTATAAAACTTTTTTATCTATTTTAGTGTAAGCACCTTCACCATATAGAAATGTCACTCCTCTATTTACGTGTTTCATTATATTAACGCTTAGCTCTTCTTCTTTATTTGTTATTATCATAACGAGTTTTTGCTTGTTAAAACCAATCAAAACCTTATCTGTTATAAAATAAGCTATGTAAATAGAAAAAAGGGTATATAAGGCACTTGAAATTCCGAAGAAAATTGCTCCAAAAGTAATAATGACTATGTTTATTACAAAGGAACTTGTTCCAAATTCAAAATTCTCATGTTTCTTTTTAATTGCTGCGGCAACAATATCAAGACCTCCCATGGAACCATAGTTGCTTAAAACTATACCAGTACCAAGTCCATTTAAAACTCCGCCATATACACATAAAAGAATAGGATCATTTATACTTAATAAATTTTTGAATGGTGCGGTTAAATTAAAAGCAATGGAGAATGTAAGGGTTCCAAGAACAGTCATTATAGTAAATCTTTTTCCCATTACTTTATAGCTTAAAAGAAAGAGTGGTAGATTCATTAGTAAATATGATATACCAGCAGGTATTTTAAATAAATATTGAAGTATAAGTGCTATACCAGATACACCAGGACTTAAAAGGTGCGCATGAACAAGAAAAAGATTTAGACCAATAGAAGAAAGGAAACAGCCGAGTATTGTATAAAGTACGTTTAAAGTGGTTTGCTTTGTGATTTTTATTTTAGTATCTTCAGACATTCTATTCACCTCATTATATTATTCATAAGGACTATGTATTTAAAATAATATTTATATATTATAGTATGTGAAAAAATTAGGAATAAAATTCTAAAAGAGTAAAAGAACAAAAAAATGCCACATGAACAATCATGTGACACAGGGGAGTAGGGTTATTATTGTGATAATAAATTAAAAGTTAATTTGTTATCAACAAAATTCGACTTAACTTACATTTTTATTTTAGCAATTAATTGTATTAAAGTCAAGAAAAATTGATGTTCTTTATACCATAATATTGTCATTAATAGTAGAATTATAATATAGACTGGAGGTAGGCTTATATGCTATAATCAAGATGGTTTATATACAATAAAAGATATGAGAAAAGGGGTAGATTGATTATGGCGTCAGGTGAGTTTCAAAATGTACTCATTAAAGATGTAATTGACATTGATTTCTTACAAAGTTTTCAAGATAATTTTTCAGAGAGTATGGGGATTGCGGCAGTAACTGTAGATAATGATGGTAAGCCAGTCACTAGACCTAGCAATTATATGGGATTTTGTAATATGATTCAAAGTACAACTGAAGGAAAAAATAGATGTGCATCTTCACATAGAATGGGTGGGGAGGAAGCAGTAAGGACGGGAAAACCATATATATATACTTGTAAATCAGGATTAATTGATTTTGCTGCGCCTATAATAATTGGTGGACAGCATATTGGAACTGTTTTAGGTGGACAACTTGTAAATTCAAAAAAGGACAAAGAAAAGACATTGCAGATTTTGAATAATTTAGGTGAGGATGAAAGCAAATATTCAAATGAATTGGAAAAGATAACCATTATAGAAGAAAGAAGAGTTACAGCAGCAGCAGAAGTATTATTTAATGTAACCAATACATTAGGACTAGTAGGATACCAAAAATTAAAATTAGGTACTGCAACGGGTACGTTTGTTGATAATTTTAGTCAAATTTCTGCAGCAATGGAGGAGTTAGCAGCTTCTTCCATGGATGTAACGCAAAATCAAGAGACACTTAATAAGGAAATTTTGAATGTAAAAGATGTTGCAAATGAAATAAATAGTATTTTAGCAGAAATCAAAAGTATAGCAGATCAAAGTAAAATGTTAGGCTTAAATGCTGCAATAGAGGCTGCACGTGCAGGAGATCTTGGGAAGGGTTTCGGAGTAGTTGCAGCTGAAATGAGAAAGCTTTCAGAGAGTTCAAAGGAAACAGCAGTTAAGGCGGATAAACTTACTGGGGAGATAGTAAAATCTGTAGACAAAACTTTAGAAGTTTCAGGTGCAACAGTGAATACTACATCACAGCAGGCAGCTGCTATAGAAGAAACGAATGCAAGTATTGAAGAAGTTACAAGTATGGCTGATGAATTAAGAAATTTAGCATTATAAATTATAAATAAAATGGCTACCGCATTTAATTTAATGCAGTAGCCATTTTGGAGTTTATGATATTAAAGTATTGAATTTCAAATAAATATTAAAAGACCTGCATAATGATAAAAAATCATCATGCAGGTCTCGGTTTGTATATCTTAAATTATTTCATGTTTTTAAAATCAGAAAGTTCACTTTCAAGTTTTTTTGAAAGATCTTCAAGTTTTACTGAAAAATCTGATACGTTTTTCATAGCTGCTAATTGTTCCTCTGCACTTGCGGCTACTTCTTGAGTTGATGCAGAAGTATCATCTGCTTTTGATGATATATCAGATATAATCGATGTAAGTTCAGTTTTTTCACCATCCATTTCCATGTTTGCAGATTTAATTTCTCCTACTACTGCATTCATTTCAAATAAGACATCTGAAATATCATTAAATATTTTTTTAGTGTCAATAGAAGAATTGTGCTCAGCTGCAACTATGTTAGAAGCTTCAGAAATTGCAGTAACGGCTTCACCTGAATGAAGCTGTATTTCATTTATTAGAGCCTCAATTTTACCTATGGATTCGGTAACTTCTTCTGCCAGTTTTTTAACTTCTTCTGCAACAACGGAAAATCCTTTTCCTGATTCACCAGCACGGGCAGCTTCAATAGCTGCATTTAACGCTAATAAATTTGTTTGCTCTGCTATTTCAGAGACAGTTTTCGTTATAGTACCTATATCATTTGAATTTTGATTTACCTTTGAAACAATATCACTAACTCTTGATGTTGATTCAAGAGCTTTTTGAGATTGATCATTAAGAATATTTATAGTCTTTAACCCATTATTTATGAGTTCATTAAATGAATCAGCTTCAGTATTCATTACTTCAGTACCACTTAATACTCTATTTATTTTGTCTGATAAAGAATTTGCTTTATTGTAACATTCTTCAGCATTTTTTGCTTGTACAGAGGCGGCTCTTGCAATTCCGTCAGTAGCTAAGGCTATATCTGAAGCGGATTTGTCTGCTTTATCTATTAGATTTTTAAGTGATACAGAGGTATCTAAAACTGTTTTGGATGAATATCTTATTTCAGCTATAAGTTTTTGAATTTTATTAGTAGTTGATATAAAAATATCTGATAAATCTTTAGCAGGGCCTTTTAATTGTAATTTTTTTACGGCGTCACTGGAAAAATTGCCATTGACAATTTCTTTAAAAATGTTTCTTAAATTATCCAAATTGTTTGAAATCATTTTGTACGACATAAGAGAGAGAATGTAGAATACTATACAGAGAACGATAGTAGCTATTATTATTATGTTTCTTATAGAAGAAAGCTGAGAACTGGTATTACTACCAGATTTTAAAATGCTAGAGCATGCTGTGTATAGGATTACACCATATACACAAAATATAATTACAATAGATGATATAGCTAATGATATAAATCTTGCTTTTAAATTAGAAGATATCTTTAAATTTGACTTTGAATCCATAATAAACACCACCTAAAAGTTAATCTTAAGTTAAAAATATTAAACTAGTAAACAAACACTTTGACTTGATATTCCTTCACCAGTTCCTGTAAATCCGAGACCTTCTTCTGTTGTAGCTTTTATATTTATATTGTTTAGACTAATGTTTAATATATTACTTATATTTGCTCTCATTTCTTCTATATAGGGTGAAAGTTTTGGACTTTGAGCTATTATTACAGAATCAATATTGCCAACTGTATACCCCTTATTGTTAATAATAGTACTAACTTTTTCTAATAGCTTTAGACTTGAAATTCCCTCGTACTTTTCATCAGTGTCAGGAAAAAATTTCCCTATGTCTCCAAGCCCTGCAGCGCCTAAAATACTGTCCATTATAGCATGGATAAGTACATCAGCATCCGAATGACCTAATAATCCTTTGGAATAGGGAATTTTAACACCACCTAAAATTAATTTTCTGTTTGCTACTAATTTGTGAACGTCGTAACCAATGCCGATTCTCATGTACAATTCTCCTTTGTAAGATTAAATATGATATAAACCTATAATAATATTATAGATATATTTTTGCAAAAAAGAAATAGTTTTAAAAAAAATCACTTCATATTTAATAATGAAGTGATTTTTTTATTAAAGTATACGTCTATTTCTATTATCAAAATTACCGCCGTCATTTTTTGGATTCGTATTAGATTTATTAAATTTAAAGGCAGATTTTAAAATATTTAATATATTATAAATCAAGTTTAGATGATTCCTTTTTCTACATCTCCTTGAAAAGTCTACATATATAACATTCTTTTTCATACTATCCACCTACCCTTTAAGATATCGTTTTCATTTTCTATATTTTAAGTATAACATATGATTTCACAATTGTTAATAGACTTTAAATAGTAATTAAAAGGTTTTCATTAATTTTACAACTTATATCTTGTAGTATTGCAAAATTAATACTTATTAAATGACTTTCATAATGATATAATTAGTAATCATAATAAAAAATATTATATTCGCAAAAATGCTTTGAAGAAAAATGAAATGTTTTATTTAAAAATGTTTTATGTTTTTATTTATTAGAAGTAATATTATATATAAGAATTTATTAATAAACATTGAAAGGATGAATAGGTTGAACAAAATAAAGAAAATTCTACTGATTATAGTTACTATAATAGTAATATTAATTTGTCTTTATGTAGTAAAAAATTATTATAAAAACTATAAAAATGTTGCATATAGTAAGGAAATTACAAGTGAGAAAGTAAAGAAAACATTGAATAACAGCAAAGAAATTCCGGTACTTATGTACCATTCGATAAACAGTGATAGTAGTACTAACTTAATGAAAGTCAACGTAAAGCAGTTTGACGAGCAAATGAAATATTTAAAAGACAATAAATATAATACTCTTACAGCAGATGAATTTTATGATTGTATTGTGAATAATAAGAAGGTACCAGATAAATCTGTTTTTTTAACTTTTGATGATGGATACCAAGATCATTATGAAAATGTATACCATATACTGAAGAAATATAATATGCATGCAACTATGTTTATTATAACTGGTTATTTGGACAAGGGTACATATTATCTTAAGTCCAGTGAGCTTAAGGAAATGAGCGATAATGGAATAGATATAGAAAGTCATACCGTTGATCATCCTCAGTTGGACAAGCTCAGCTATGACAAGCAATTTAGTGAATTGCAGCAGTCTAAGAGTAAATTGGAAGGTATATGTAAAAAGTCGGTAAGATTTATTGCATATCCTTATGGTTCATATAATATTAATACAATTAAAGCAGCTAAATCTTTAGATTATATAATGGGGTTTACAACCAAAGGAAAATGGGCAAGTTTAAACAAGGGCGTATATGCAATGAATAGAATATATATATTTCCACAATATGATTTGAATAATTTTAAAGATAGGATAGATAATCCTAATTATAATAATTTTGTACATCCAATTAATACAATCAAAGAGGCATATTATAGTATACCAGGAATGTAACTACAAGTGTATTAAATATATAAATCGAGTAATAATATACAAAATGACCATAATATGCAATATATTAAAAATATTTTTTATATAAAAAGTACGACAGATATTAAATTTAAACGACAATATGCAACAATACAGTACTTGAAATTTTTGCGATAATATTTATTTGTATGTATGTGTAAAAGATTATGTCATATTTTGAAAAATAGTTATTATTGTATTTTATTACAAATAGTACGATAATAATTATTGTTCGTAGTACATAAAGGGGAAAGTGAAGTTTATGAGTTATTTATTCGAAAACCTATATACAAATGAGGAAAAAATATATGTAGAAGTATCTAAGCTCTTTGATAAGTATAAAATTAGCTTTAAAAGTAGAAATAAAGAAAATTGGATTGAATTTATAAGGAGAATTGATGAATTATTATCAGAAGAAAAAGAAAATAAAGATAATAAGCTAATTCTTAAATTAGTAAATTATATTATTAATAGTAACTTTTCTTATGATTCAATTTTTAAGAAAATGAAGTGCATAGAAAACGCATATATAAATTATACTGTTAAAAATATTGGAAATTTAAAATGCATTTCAGAGACTTTAGTATTATTGAACAATTTTTTCTACGATATAGAAAAATCTATTATTGAGAATAAAAAATATTGTTTGAATAAAATAAATTTTAAATCTATGCGTGAAAATTTAAGTACATTAGTTGATAATATTCCATTAATAATGATTATTGAGGATGAAAATGGAGAATGTATTAAAATTAATAAGGCTGCAAGGAAGTTTTATGGCTTAAAAAGTGTTAACGATAAACTAAATTATTCTAATAATGATAAAATTAATATTACTCAAGATAATTACGAGGAAATAGTAGTTAAAGATAATAAAAAGCTTTTTTTTGATGTAATAAGAATTCCGATGACTTTACAAGATGGACAAAAGATCGTTGTTTTAATTAAAAATGATATTACCCTCAGTGTAGAAGCAAGGCATGAAAATGTTGACATGATGCTTAAAAGCATTTTTGAAGAAATGTCTCAGTTTATCTTTATGCATGATAATGGAAAGATATTATATGCTAATAAGGTGTTATTAGATTTTCTTGGGTTTAATAATATGGAAGATATTAGAGGAAAAAATTATAATGATTTTATAAGTATAAAATATGGGATGGATAATAAGAACAAAAAGTATGTAGGACATGCAGTCATGGCTAGAAGAAAGGATAACAAGGAACTTGATGTAAAATTAATAGATAAAAGAATTTCATGTGGCAAAGATAAAATGGATTTAGTTATAGCATGTTATGAGAATGAAATTTCAGAATTAAAAAGTAAAATGGATAAAAAGAATGATGTACTTAATAAAGTTTTATATTATAGTAATGCTAAGACACAATTTATGGGAACTATATCTCATGAATTAAGGACACCACTTAATATAATTTTAAGTGCACTTCAAGTTATTGATTTATATGCCAATTATGGCGATCTTGAGGAAAGATGTAAGGTCTATGAAAAATATTCTGTTGTTATGAAACAAAATAGCTATAGATTATTAAAGATGGTAAATAATTTTATGGATATTACTCAAATAGAAGATGGTACAAGTAAACTTAATTTTATTCAAGGGAATATAGTCAGTATTATTGAAGATGTTACTCTAGCGGTGGAAGCATTTTTGAGGGATAAAGGAAAAAATATAATATTTGATACTGATGTTGAAGACAAAATAATGATTTTTGATAAGGAAAAAATAGAGAGAATAATATTGAACCTTTTATCAAATGCAGTAAAGTTTACAGGAAAAGATGCTCATATTAAAGTTAAGGTTCATGATTTAGGAGAAAATATACAGATATCGGTTATAGATGATGGTATGGGTATACCTGAAGACAAAAAGAAGATGATTTTTGAAAGATTTTTTCAACTTGACAAAACTTTTACGCGTAAAAATGAGGGAAGCGGTATAGGTTTATCTATAGTTAAGATTTTAGTTGAACTTCATGATGGAACCATAGATGTTAAAAGTAAGGTTGGAAGTGGAAGTGAATTTATTATAAAACTTCCTGTTAGAAAATCAAAAGATTGGAAGAAAGATTATTCTGACAATCTTATAAGAATGTCAAGTAAAGACAAGGTGGATATGGAATTTTCAGATTTGTTAATATAGAGAAAGAGTATAAAGAAAAATAGGAATTGTTATGTTAAACAATTCCTATTTTTTAGTTGAATTTTTTATTTATTTTTTCTTTTGGAAGTTCTATTAAAAAAGGTGCTGCAAATTCAAAAATTTTTTCATGACCGCATTTTTTGCAAGCGCATTCACATATATCGTAAGGTTCATTATTTATAAAACATATTCCTTCTTCTGAAGCTTCATAGTTTCCTCCGCAAATTTCACAAGGTGTGTTATCTATTATTGAGTATTCGCTTTCAACATATTTCATTATATCGTTTATTATCATTTTAGGTTCCCCCCTAGTTGCAAGTTCATAATTAAATGTTAGCACGAGGACGAAGCAAATTCAATAAGTTAGCAGCAATTATTATTTCCTTATAAGGTTATTATATTATGTATTAAATAAAGTTTGTCTAAAATGTTATTGGATGCTGTATTTTGAACTTTTACATGGTATAATGTGTTTGATATTTTTAAGCAAAGGAGATGAATTAATGCAAGTAGTGATCTTGACTGATTCAAGTTGTGATTTGCCAATTGGACTTATAAAGGATAGTAATGTAGAAGTAATAGGATTAATGTGTAATTTTAATAATAAACAGTATGAAGATGATTTGGGACAAACACTTCCGTATAAAGAATTCTATGATGGTATAAGAAATGGAGAAATACCAACTACATCTCAGGTAAATGTATATAGATTTTATAAAAAATTTGAGAAACTTATTAAAGAAGAAAAGGCTGTTATTTATATAGGATTTGATTCTAGGATAAGTGGAACTTTAAATAGCGCATTTATTGCAAGACAGCAGATAATTGAGAAATATAAGAATGCAGACATAACTGTTATAGATACCAAATGTGCAAGCATTGGTGAAGGTCTTTTGGTATATGAAGCTTTAAATGTGCTAAAGAATGGGAAAAGTAAGGAAGAAATTGTCCAAGAAATAGAGGATATTAGTCATAAAATGAATCATTGGTTTATAGTTGAAAATTTGTTTTATCTCAAAAGAGGGGGAAGACTTTCATCTACCAAGGCAGTTGTGGGAACTATACTTAATATGAAACCTATTATATTTATAAATGATGATGGAGAACTTATAAATGTATGTAATATAAGAGGTAGAAAAAAAGCTATAAGGTATCTTGCTAGTAGATTTAACGAGATGCATGGTTTTGAAAATAAGGTTATAGGAATAAGCCATGGTGATTGCGTGGAAGATGCAGAGTACCTTGCTGAAATTATGAAAAGTGAATTTGGAGTGAAAAAAGTACTAATAAATTATGTTGGACCTGTAATAGGATCTCACGTTGGTGCAGGTATGCTTTCATTGTGTTTTCTAGCTAAAAATGATAGAAATATTTGATTAACTTCAAAAAAATATTGACTCCCGAACAGATGTTCTATATAATTATTATAGAACATCTGTTCGGGAAATTTGTATTTTATTTGGAGGATGAAAACATGGATAAAAATAATATATTTTTGAGAATAAGTTATTCAGCTGAAGAAATAAAAGATATGTGCGATAATCAATTTGCTGTGGATATTAAAAATAAAAAGACAAGAATTAGAAACCATAAATCTGAATCTAAAAAATACTTAATTGCCGGAGGTGTTTATAATAGAAAAGGCGGAACAGTGTTTTTTAGTGTTAAAAATATGAATGATATTGGGAAAGTTACAACAACTGACAAACCTTTTGTGAAAAATTGCTTTATGAAATATGATGTATATATAATTCCTGAGTCTTTATAATAAAAGTAGGATGAATTAAAAATAGATTCATCCTACTAGTAATATTTAAAAGGCTAAATTTTTGCTCGGCCTATATTTATGTTGTTTACCACATCTTTAATTCCAAAAGTTTTAGCAGCTTCATTTATAGCTAATTTCTTATCATCAATAGTGTCCACTTCACCTAAAAGAAGCGCAGAACCTCCATTGACTTTTCCGGTGATGCCATTTATCTTTTCAGAGTGTTCGCATTTTCTTAGATTTTTATTTAAAACTTCTGTGAGCTCCTTGTCAGAAAAATTCCCATCCATACTTATAGTTATGTCATTTTCAATATTCTTAACTCCCTGGACTTTTTTGCAAATTTCTTCTGCTTTAAATTTTTCTGCTAGAACATTAACGCAGCCACTTAAAAATACATTATTATCTTGTACGTTAACGTGTATATCCTGTGAAGTGTCTTTCATGCTATCATCTATTAAGCTTTTTATTGAACAAGATATAGAATCATCAGAAGCAACCATTAGGATACCTTCTTTCATTTTTTTTATTAGCTTACCTACATTATTATTTTGTCCATATATAGAGCATAATATATTATTAAAAGTGCTCTTATTATTCTATAAAAATACTGTTAAGGTAAAGTTAATCTTACAAATTTTGTGATATAATTTTGTTATATAATTTAAAAATGTAAAGGAGACAAAATGGAAAAATTAAAATCGAATACAGCAGGAAATTTATTTATAATATTTGGCATAATTAATATTTTATATTTTTTAGTATGTACAATTACTTATAGAATGTACATAAATTTTACTGGATTTTTTGTTGCTTTAGGAGTTGTTTTCATATTATTAGGGCTTATTTATAAAAAATGTAAATTTAAAAAAGCATATTATGTTTTTAGAGTAATACTTTGCTTAATTTTATGTGTCTTTGTTTTTACGGAAGCAATTTTGGCTTACAATGGAAAAATAGAGTATAAAGGAAAGTTAGATTATATAGTGGTTTTGGGGGCTGGACTTAGGGGAAAAACAATGCTTTCAACACAATATCAAAGGGCTCAAAGAGCGATGGAGTACGTTAAAGATAATCCTGATATTAAAATTGTAGTTTCTGGAGGCAAAGGATCTGGAGAATCTATAACTGAAGCTGAATCTATGAAAGAGTATTTTTTAAATAAGGGCGTAAAAAATGAAAATATAATAGTAGAAGACAAGTCTAAAAATACTTTCCAAAATTTAAAGAACACTAAAAACATTTTGGACAAGATTTCTAATGGGAAAAACATAAAAGTAGGGGTAGTTACAAGCAATTTTCATATGACACGTGCTAAGCTTTTAGGTAAGAGAGTAGGCTTAAAGCTATATGGTATTCCCGCACCTATAAAGATACTAGTAATACCTCAGTGCTATGTGAGAGAATTTTTTGCCATATATAAGTCTTTGATTTTTGATAGATGAGGGAATTAACATTGATTCGTAACATTAAAAAAGCTCTATAAATCTAAGGCGAAAAAATAATAAAATACTAAGATATTTCAATAACTCGCTGAGAAAATGCTCAGACAAATTGAAATATCTAAGTATTTTATTATTTTTTCACCAAGATTTATTAGAGTTTTTTTAAATTGTTACTTCATCAATGTTAATTCCCTTTTGGGTAAATCAAGGAAAAAATTCCTCCGTGTCTACGGAATTTTAGGCGTAAAATTTATCTGATATTTTGTATAGGCATTAAGTAAAAGAAATAATAAAATCCTAAGAGTACTTTTATATGGTTAAGAAGGATAATGATCATAGCTTTTACTCTCTAAATGAAGTAATAGTAGTTTGGAAACGATTTAAATAGAACTCAATAAGACTTGCTTCAAATTGTAAAAAGGCTTAGAACTTTTAATTTGTCTGAGCCGAGAGGCGAGTTATTAAAAGTTCTTAGCCTTTTTACAATTTGGAGCTTAGTCTTATGAGTTTTATTTAATGTTTCAAACTACTGTTACTTCATTTTATCTATTATTTTCAAAAGTTTATGCTTTTTAGGGGAGATATCTGAACCATCAATATCATTTATCTCTGTATTTGTATCAACTTTTAAAGAAGGGGTCTTTGAGGTTACTACAAACTGTGTTGGATAAATGCTCGTATGACCTACTATTAAGTAGCTTACACCAATAGCAATAGAAGCATACAAACCGATATTTCCACCAAATAGTTCTAAAGATATTACAATTGATGATATAGGAACATTTGAGCATGCGGCTAAAAATGATACCATTCCTATTGCAGAATAAAAAACTAAACTTGAATGGGTAAGTTGTGCCCAGACATTCCCAAGGGCTGAACCTATAAATAGCATAGGAGTCAAAATTCCACCGCTTCCACCACTGCCTAGTGTTATAGAGGTTGTCAAAGCTTTTACAAGAAATAATTGAGAAGGAGTCTTAGTTCCCATAACAGCTTTCGTAAAAGTTTCATCTCCTATTCCAAGTGCAGCAGGAGAGTTAGTTATTATGATTAGGGCTATTATTATAAGTCCACCTATTATTCCTTTTAGGGGTGAATAGATTTTTAATTTCCTGAAGAGTTTATCAATAGTTCCTACTAATTTTATAAATAATATAGATGCAATTCCAATTATAAAACTAAAAATAAGGACACCAATAAAGGTTTTTATATGATTTTTAGGGACATACGATATTGGAAATTTCAAAGGCTTATTTCCAATATATAAACCTGTATAATAACTTACAAAAGATGAGATAAGTGATGGCAAAAGAGATATATATGATAACTTTCCTATGTATAGAACTTCACATGCAAATATTGCAGCACCAACAGGGGCGTTAAATACAGAAACAAATCCAGCACTTATACCACATACTACAAGACGTCTTTTATCAGCAATATTCATTTTAAATAAAGAACCTAAAAATGATGATATAGCACCACCTATTTGAGTTGCGGGACCTTCAAGTCCTACAGAACCGCCAAAAATAATTGTTATTAAAGTGGTTATGAGCTTTACAGGTACTACTTTAATATCCATATTACCATTATCTTCATTGACACTTTTTATTGCTTTTTCAGTACCATGTCCTTTTGCAGCGGGTAGTAAATTTATTATAAAGTTGCTTAGAAAGAGACCAAGGGGAAGAAGCAAGTAGTAATAATGAAATTTAAAAGCAAAGCCTGTACTAATATAAATTAGTTTGACAAATAAAGTTGTAAATGCACCGACTACAGCGCCTATTACTACAGACAGAAATATCCACTTTAAAGCACTAGCAATTAAAATGGATTCCTCAGTTATAAATTTTTTAAAATAATAATTCAAATAAATCACCTCATGTTGTAATTACCTATTTTATAGTACAACTTTATTTTGAATACTACAAATTATAATGAAAGAATTGGGTACGTTAAACTTAACATAAAAATGGTACTGCATTGCAGGACAGTGCAGTACCATTATAAAATAGAATATAGATTAATTTATTTTAGGCAGTGACTTTATCTATATTTTTATCCGTTTTATGTGAAAATACTATTTTGAGCAGCACTGGAGTTATTATAGTAGATAGTATTACTACAATTAAAGTAGGTAAAAATACTTCCTCAGAAATTATCTTAGCTTGAAGCCCCATATTAGCAGTTATTATAGCAACTTCTCCCCTTGAAATCATACCAACTCCAATTTGCAGTGCCTCGCTTTTTTTGAATTTAAAGCCTAGAGCAGCACCGCCGCAGCCTACAACTTTTCCTATTACTGCAATTACAAACATAGCTAAAGTTATTAGTAAAGCTTCAGTGTTAAGTCCTTTGATGTTGGCTGATATACCTACTGAAGCAAAGAATATAGGTGATAATAAGGAACCTGATATAACCTTAATTCTTTTTTCAATGTATTCTTTGTGTTTTATAGGTGAAAGTACAAGTCCACATATATATGCACCGGTTATTGCTGCTATTCCCAGTTTTTCAGCGGCAAAAGCACAGATAAGTGCAGCTGCTATAGCAAAAAGTGCAAGTCCTCTCTGTGGTTTGAATTTCTGTGTTAATTTATCAATAGGCTTAGGCAAGAAAAGTATTGCTAAGATTGATACTACACAGAATATAGCTATGTTTATAAAAGTCAATAGAAGCGATGAACTTCCACCAGCTTTAGCGCCACCTGAAGCTGCAAGTACTACTGTAATTAGAATTAGTCCTAAGACATCATCTATTACGGCAGCACCAAGTATATTTATACCAGCGCGTGTGTTTAATTTGCCTAGTTCTGTAAGTGTCTGTACAGAAATACTGACACTTGTCGCTGTAAGTATTACTCCAACAAATAGGTTTTCCCAGAAGTTTGAGAAAAACATATAAGCAGATAAGGTTCCAAGTATTAAAGGAACAATTACGCCTCCACAGGCAATAAAAAATGAAGTTTTACCTGCTTTTTTTAATTCTTCTAAGTTTGTTTCTATACCGGCTAAAAACATTAGAAATATAACTCCCAAATCTGACAGAAGTTTTATATCTGCATTTTGCTGAATAAGGTTTAGAACAACGGGACCTAAAATCACACCGGCTATAAGTTCTCCAAGCACACCAGGCATTTTAAAATGTATGCTGATTAGGGAAGCTATTCTAGTAAAAATTAATATTAATGCAATATTTAATAAGATTTTTTCCAAAACCCACACCTCCAAATAATATTTTGTATGCAAAAAGGGCAGGAAATCCCTTTAAGGAATTTCCCACCCCAGAAATTCAAACGCTCTTGAAACAAAACTGAATTTGTTCAACCGAAATGTTAAAATATTAAAAAAATATTTAATTTATTATCATAATAGCAGATTATTGAGTGAATATCAACATAAATTTACATTTCAATTAAATAATGTTTATGCAAAACAAGCGATTACGCAAACAATACGCGAGATAGTTGACATATATATAAACAAAAAGATATAATGTTTATAATAAAATTAGGAGGAAGATTTTATGGATATTTCACAAATATTTTGGAATTCAAAAGTAGAAGATATAGAAAGAGGATACATATATGATGATAAAAAAGAAGTATACATATGCCTTATATGCGGTAAGACATATGATGATGGGGTAGTATATAGAGAAGGTGAAAAGTTTTATGATGCAAAAAAATATATGAAAATTCATATAAAAGATAGCCATAAGTCGGTTTTTGACTATTTAATAAACATGAGCAAAGTGTATACTGGCATAACGGATATGCAAAAACAGTTTTTAATGCTTTATGAAAATGGTTTATCAGATAAAGAAATAGCAGAAAAGATGATGACAAGTAATTCTACTGTTAGGAATTATAGATTTAAGCTTAAGGAAAAAGAGAAGCAAGCGAAAATTTTTATGGCAATAATGAACATAATTGATGATAAGAAGAATAAAAGTAATAATGATACCTTGATAGCGGTTCATAAAGGTGCTACTATGAATGATGAAAGATTTTTAGTAACGGAGAAGGAAGAAAAGAGTATAATAAAAAATTGTTTCGATAAAAATGGTCATCTTAAGGAAATTCCATCGAAAGAAAAAAAGAAAGTAGTAGTGCTTAAGCATATATCACAAAATTTCAGATATGGCGAACAGTATACTGAGGCGCAGGTTAATCGAACTATTAAAAGGATACATGATGATTATGCTACTATAAGGCGATCGCTTGTTGAGTATGGCTTTATGGACAGAAAAGATGACTGTAGTACATATTGGCTAAAAGAGTGAAGTAATTGTGTTTTGTAACATTAAATTAATTCAATAAATCTAAAGTTGCATTTTTAAAAATCCTAAGAAATTTTAATAACTCGCTGAAAAAAAGCTCAAACAAATTAAAATTTCTAAGTCTTTTTAAAAATGTAACTAAGATTTATAAGAATTAATTTAAATCGTTCCTTCAACACAATTACTTCACTAGGAAGGTCTAAGGAAAATTTTTCTCCAATGCTCTACGAAAAATTGGTGGATTTTTATTTAAATGGAGTAGAAATGAAAGTGTTTTGTAACATTAAATTAATTCAATAAATCTAAAGTTGCATTTTTAAAAATCCTAAGAAATTTTAATAACTCGCTGAAAAAAAGCTCAAACAAATTAAAATTTCTAAGTTTTTTTAAAAATGTAACTAAAATTTATAAGAATTAATTTAAATCGTTCCTTCAACACAATTACTTCACTAGGAAGGTCTAAGGAAAATTTTTCTCCAATGCTTTACGAAAAATTGGGAGATTTTTATCTAATGAAATAGAAATGAAAGTGTTTCAGAAGGTTAAATTAATTCAATAAATCTAAAGTTACATTTTTAAAAATCCTAAGAAATTTTAATAACTCGCTGAAAAAAAGCTCAAACAAATTAAAATTTCTAAGTTTTTTTAAAAATGTAACTAAGATTTATAAGAATTAATTTAAATCGTTCCTTCAACACAATTACTTCACTATGGAGGTCTAAGGAAAAATTTTCTTCAATGTTTTACGGAAAATTGCGGGATTCTGAGAATTACAATAGGTTACGACTAAAATCATGTGTAATCATAAAAACATATATTGCATTTCTATTAAATTGGTGTAATATTAACTTTGGTTTACCTGTTAATAATGATGCATGTAGTTTCGTCTGCTGTGAAAAGCTAGAGCTTGGCTTATGGTAGGAGTTGATTAAATATTGAAAGAGTGCTTAGATATATTTGATGAGGATGAAAATTTAATAGGAAAGGCCTTGAGAGAGGACGTACATAAGAATGGATATTGGCATAGGACTTTTCAATGCTTTATTATAAAAAAAGAAAATGGTAAGACTCTTATGTTGTTTCAAAAAAGGCATCCATTAAAGGATACTTCCCCTAATTTATTTGATATAAGTTCTGCGGGGCATCTTGTAAGTGGAGAGAAGATTGAGGATGGAGTAAGGGAACTTAAAGAGGAACTTGGAATAGATGTGAAATTTAGTGAGCTTATTCCGGCTTTGGTCTATAAAGAAGAGTATGATGGCAAAACTTATATGGATAGAGAGTATTGTCATGTCTATTTTTATATGAGTAATGAAAAGGTTGAAAATTATATTTTGCAACCGGAAGAGGTTGTGGGACTTGTAGAAATAGAACTTGATGGACTTATAAAATTACTTAATGGCGATATAGAAAGTGTGCAAGCTAATGGCTTTGAAGTTGATGGTGAAGGAAATAGGCATGAAGTTATTAGAAAACTTTCTAAGAATGAATTTGCACCACATGGTGATGAATACTATAGAAGGATTTTTGAGAAAGCACAAAGATATTAGTTTTTATTGATATTTTTAAAGAAAAGTTTCATATGTAAGGGAGCATTGTAATATATTTATAACAGCGAAGATAAAATTGATTTACATGTTAATATAAAGTAGACGAGCTTATGAGGTTGACTTTAGTAAGTTACAATCTTTTTAAGCTCGATATATGATGAAAAAACCATAGTCTCAATTTACCAGTCACTTTTATTCAGTTGAGTTGCAATATATTTACATATAGCAGTCTTATTTTATAACGAGGTAGTGAATATAAATGATATTGACAATCAATATCATTTATAATATAATATTGGTAGGAAATGAAAATACTTATTAATTGATATGGAGGTATAGATATGAGTTTATACGATTTGAGACCGAGAGAGAAAGGTATAATAAGTATTATTAAAGGTGATAGTAGATTATCAAAAAGATTGAGTGCTTTAGGTTTCATAGAAGGCACTGAAGTAGAAGTGAAAATTATGGCTCCGTTTGGGGATCCCATGTTAGTCAGTGTCAGAGGGTTTAATATAGCCATTAGAAAGAATGACGCTAAAAATATTTATCTTAAGGAGGCATAAAGATGGCAGTAGCCGCACTAATCGGAAATCCTAATGTGGGCAAAACTTCTTTGTTTAATGTTCTTACAGGTTCTAACCAGTATGTTGGTAACTGGGCAGGAGTAACTGTAGATAAAAAAGAAGGATATTTAGATGAAAATATTAAAATAGTAGATTTACCAGGTATTTATGCAATGGATACTTATTCAAATGAAGAAAAAGTATCTAAAAACTTTTTGGAGAACGGAAATGTAGATGTAATTATAAATATAGTTGATGCATCGAACTTAGATAGAAATTTATATCTTACTATGCAGCTCAAAGAATTTAAAAAGCCCATCATACTTGTTCTAAACATGATAGATGTAGCAGAAAAGAAAGGTGTACAAATCGATTGCGATAAACTATCAAAAGAACTTAAAGTCAAAGTTATCCCTATAGTAGCATCAAAGAATAAAAATGTAGAAGAAGTTAGACAAATACTTAAAAAGGAAAGTTTTTTAGAGTTTAAGGATGATAATGAATATCATTTTTCTTCAGAGAAAGAAACCTACGCTTATATAGAAAATGCTTTAAAAAAGTGTGTAAATGGTACACTTAAGAATGTAAATATAGTTACAGAAATTATAGACAAAATATTGCTTGATAAATTTTTAGCTTATCCTGCATTTGCACTTATAATATTTATTATATTTAAAACAACATTTTCATGGGTTGGTGGCCCTCTTCAAGATTTAGCTAATACATTTGTGAATGATGCCGTAATACCATATCTACATAAGGCACTTTCATTCACTAGTCCATGGTTCAATTCATTTCTAATTGATGGTGTATTTGGTGGAGTTGTTTCAGTAGTAGTATTTTTGCCAATAATACTAACTTTATTTTTCTGTATATCTATTCTAGAGGATAGTGGATACATGGCAAGAGCAGCATTTTTAATGGACAAGTTGATGAGAAAGATGGGGCTTTCAGGTAAAGCATTTATACCTCTTGTAATGGGCTTTGGTTGCAGCGTTCCAGCAATAATGTCAGCTAGAACTTTAGAGAGTGAGAAAGATAGAAAATTAACGGCACTACTTGTACCATTTATGTCATGTAACGCTAGATTACCAATATATGCACTGCTAACAGCAGCATTTTTTCCAAAAAATCAAGGTCTTGTTATAGGTTCGTTATATTTAATAGGAATTATAATTGCGTTTATTGTAGGAAAGACTTTTAAAAGCACATTGTTTAAAAAAGGTGAGGAGCCTCTTGTAATAGAGCTTCCTGAATATAAACTTCCGGAACCTAAAAATTTATTTTTACATACATGGGATAAGGGAAAGGGATTCCTAAAAAAGGCAGGAACAATAATATTCTCTATATCAGTTATAATGTGGGCACTATCAAACTTTGGATTTTACGGTATGGTTGATATAAAGTACAGCTTTTTATCATATATTGGACGTGTATTGGTTCCATTTTTCAGACCTCTTGGTTTTGGAACATGGCAAAATTCAGTTGCTCTTTTAAGTGGAGTTGCTGCTAAAGAAGTAGTTTTGAGTACAATGGGAGTAATTTATGGAGCAAATTTGACAAAGATTTTACCTACTTTATTTACTCCACTTACTGCTTATGTATTTTTAATTTTTGTACTTTTATATCCACCTTGCATTTCAGCACTTGGAACAATGAAAAAAGAGTATGGAACTAAGATGATGCTTTTTTCAATTACATTTCAAACCTGCGTTGCATGGATAGTTGCTTTTATAGTTTATAATGTTGGAATATTAATTTGATTATATATAATATCTAAAAGCTGGGCTGTTGCACTAAAAGTTAGTGTAACGGCCTTTTAGCATGAAAATAAATGGTTAATTTAAAAGAATAAAAGATTTATGGTAAAGGAATTTGTTAGAAATATAATTTTATTGAAAAGATCATGCATCTTAAGTTATAATTAGTATATCAAGTAAACGTTATCTATATGAAATAGAAATGTCATAAGGAGGACTCTAATTGATTAGGATTTCATTATTTTGTGGAGCTGGTATGTCTTCAAGTATGTTAGTACCTAGAATAAAGAAAGCGGCGGAGAAAAGGGGGATAGAGGTTGCTGTTGATGCTTTTTCTGAAGTGCAATTTTCTAAACAATTAAACAAATGGGATATTGCATTAATAGGTCCTCAAATAGCTTTTAAGCTTCCTAAGCTGAAAAAATTATGTAACGATAAAATTCCAATTGAAATTATACCATCACGTGCTTATGGAATGATGGATGGAGAAAAGGTTTTAGAATTTGCATTGAAAGTGCTTAATAATGAATAGTTTTTTTCAAACTAAGTAAACTATATGTAAAGCTCATTAAAAGAGTTTTATGTATAGTTTATTTTAGTAGGTGATAAAAATGATAATTATATATCATGATGTTGGAGGAACACATTCTACGGCAGTAGCTGCTAATATACATATTAATAAACTACCGATAGATACAGTGCCATCAAAGGAAGAGTTATTAAAACTTAAAACCTTTGATAAGATTGATAAAGGCGATATGGGACATTTAATTTATATAGGAAAAGATGAATATAAAAATAAAATATACACTATAGGAAGGCAATATGTTGCTAATTTAGTTATACCCGCAATTGAGGATATGTATACTATTCTTAAGGGGGATAACGAAGAGCTTATGATAGTTGATACAAAACCATCAATAAATACGCTTATGAAAATTGGAGGCTTTACATCAAGAAGACTCCATCTTGTAAACATAGGAAGACCAATTGTAACTTATGGAACATTAAAGGCATATATGGATATTGCGAATATTGTTAGGGGTGTAAAAAATAATCTAAAGAGAAGTAACAATGCTTCAGAACATTAAAAAAATCCTATAAATCTAAGAATTAAAAATCATAAAATCCTAAGATATTTCAATAACTCGCTGAAAAGAAGCTCAGACAAATTGAAATATCTAAGTATTTTATGATTTTTAATTCAAGATTTATTAGAATTTTTTTAAATCGTTCCTTCAGCATTGTCACTTCTCTTTTTAAGTAGAGCAAGGAAAAAATTCCTCCGTGCCTACGGAATTTTGGGCGTAGACAATGTGAACTAGCCATTAGTAATTTATGAGTGTTGACATTGCTTTGCTCGTCAGCAGGGGATAGACTTTGCATAAGCCTTATGTGTGAGATAATATCTAAGTATTTTATGATTTTTAATTCAAGATTTATTAGAATTTTTTTAAATTGTTCCTTCAGCATTGTTACTTCTCTTTTTGAGTGAAACAGGGAAAAAATTCCTCCGTGCCTACGGAATTTTGGGCGTAAATAATGTGTATTAGCCATTAGTAATTTGTATAGTTGACATTGCTTCGCTCGTCAGAAGGTCAAGGGAAAGGATGATTTTCTTTTGATGTCACTGAAAAAAATTTAAAATTGAAAGTTTTTCGTAGAGGAGCGGAGAAAAAGTTTCCTTGCTTTTCTGACATAGTGAAATAATGTTGATTTGGGATGGTTTAAATAAAGCTTTATAAATCTTAGATGATAAATCGTAAAAGTCTTAGAGAATTTAATCTGTTTGAGTGATAGCCAGTTATTAAATTTCCTTAGATTTTTACGATTTATTGTCTTAGATTTATTAGTTTTATTTAATATCTCGAATCAACATTATTTCACAACGTAGGTTTTAAGTTAAACATTTTATTTAAGCATGTACCAAAATGTTTTGAAGATTAGCACTTTGGTACATGCTTAAATAAAGTTTAACTATTAAAACCTATACTTGATACCTTTAATAAAGTATATTAGTATTATAATAGTGTTTAAATAATTTATTTAAAGGAGATAAGGTTATGGCAAGAATACTTCTTGTGGAAGATGACGAAGCACTTTCAATGGGAATAAAATATACTCTCTTAAGTGAAAAATTTGAGGTTGTATCTGCAAGTAATATTCAAGATGCAAAGGAAGCGTTTAAAAGAGAGAAAGTTTCACTTGTACTTTTAGATTTGATGCTTCCGGATGGAAGTGGATATGATTTATGTAAAGAAATAAGGAAAAGTTCAGATATTCCAATAATATTTTTAACTGCCTGCGACGAAGAGGTAAATGTAGTTATGGGATTTGACTTAGGAGCAGATGACTATATATCAAAGCCGTTTAAGATAAAAGAACTTATATCAAGAATCAAGGCAGTTATGAGAAGATGCTCTAATAATGCTCAAAGGTTAGAGCTTAAGTCACGTGATGTATTAATTGATAAGAAAACTTTAAAAGCGTATAAAAACGGAGAAGAAATAATACTCACTCATATGGAACTTAAACTTCTTATTTTATTTATAGAAAATGCTGGACAAACTCTTGAAAGAAATCTGATACTTAAAAAATTATGGGATATTTCTGAAGAGTTTGTAGATGACAATACATTGTCTGTTTATATTAAAAGACTTAGGGAAAAGCTTAAGGATGATTCCAAAGATCCGTATATAGTTACGGTTAGAGGTATCGGATATAGATGGAATGGAGGGGAAGTTTAAGTGAGGAAGGCTTTTAGAAATCCGGAAATTGCAAAAAATGTAGAACTTAATATCATAGTTACAATAGTATGTGCTCTTATATTATATGTTTTTTCAACTATGATGTTAAGACAGGTTAATGGAGAACTTATAAGTAGTAATGGTGCTGCTATTGAGACATTAATAAAAAGTCATCCCGAAATGAAGAACGAAATAATAACGGATTTTACCCAAAAGTATGATAAGGGTACAATTGAAAGTGGAATTGGGATGCTAAAGCAGTATGGAATTGAGAAAAATACATATGATCTTAATGATTCACTTAGTAGATTTCATGATAGCTTCATAACTTTAACTTTAATGATATTCATTTTATTTGTCATATTTCATATGATAATATCACTCAGACAATTTAATAGTATTTTTACTAAAATAAATGAGGTGTATAATGGTGCGGAGAAAATAATAAAGGGTGAATATTCCTTAAGATTAAGTGAATATAGAGATGGCGAACTTGGAAAATTAAGTACTTCTTTTAATAAAATGAGTTCTATAATAGAAAATACATTTGATACCCTTAAAAAGGAAAAAGGTTTCCTTAAGAATACTATGCAGGATATATCACATCAATTAAAAACTCCTCTTTCTTCCCTTAAAATTTTTAATGAACTTCTTTTAAATCAAAGTGTTAAGGATGAAAAAACGTTAAATGAATTTTTACATGAAAGTCAAAAGCAACTTGATAAAATGGAATGGCTTATAATAAATCTTTTAAAAATGGCAAAATTAGATGCAGGTGCTATTGAGTTTAGAAATAGAGATTCGTCAATTGAAGAAACAATAGATGAAAGTGTAAAATTATTAAGACCTATGTATACTGTGAAAAATCAAAAAATGATAGTTGAAAGCAGCGATAAGGCATACTTTGCTCATGATAGAAAGTGGTTAATTGAAGCTTTTAGCAATATAATAAAAAATTGTATTGAGCATACGGATGATGAAGGGAAAATAAAAATTACAATTTACAACTCGCCTATTATGGTCAAGGTTACCATTGGCGATAATGGAGCAGGAATTTCTAAGGAAGATTTGCCTCACATATTTGAGAGATTTTATAAAGGAAAAGGGGTTTATAATAAAAACAGTACTGGTATTGGGTTATCACTTGCAAAAAGCATCATAGAAAATCAAGGAGGATTCATTACAGTTAAAAGTGTTATTGGAGTGGGAACTACTTTTAATATTGTGTTTTTATATGATAAGGAAAAATAACAGCATTGCTTTTTTTCTTGAGTAAAGTAACAATATTTTGGAACGATTTAAATAAAGCTCAATAAGATTTGCTTAAAATTCTAAAAAGATTAGAGATTTTAATTTGCATGAATGCTAGTAAGTTATTAAAATATCTTAGTATTTTTAGAATTTTTATTACTTATATCTGTACTTTTATACCTATTTTCCGTAGTGAAGCGGAGAAAAATTTTCCTTGCTTTTATTTTAGGCGAAGTAATAGTATTTTGGGAACGATTTAAATAAAGCTCAATAAGATTTGCTTAAAATTATAAAAAGACTTAGAAATTTTAATTTGTCTGAGCTTTTTTTCAGCGAGTTATTAAAATTCCTTAGTCTTTTTATAATTTGGAGCTTAGTCTTATGATTTTTATTTAATGTTTCAAAATACTATTACTTCGCAATATTTTTATGCTGCAGTATTATTAATGTGTAACTTTTTTGATTTTAACAGGTATTTAAATGAAACAGATATTATATAAACATAGAAAATTATCTGTATTAAGAAAGCGTAAGTTATTTTAACCCCGGCTGCATAGCCTATAAGGTAAGTCAAAAAAGTAGCTCCAAAATTATTGAATATGTTTATAATAGCAGCGGCAGATGGAACATCGCGCTTTGGAACATGCTGTACTATGTATCCTTGAAGAGCAGGATATATCATAGATATTGTTATGCCTATAATGGCAACACCTAATAAGGCAAAAAACTTATTTGCTTTTGATAGTATTATAAATATTCCTAATATAGATATAATAGGCGAAAATGATAAAAATCTAAGTTGTCCAATTTTGTCAAGAATTTTATCACCAACAGCTCTTCCAATTGTAAATAAGACCCAAAATCCTAATAGTATATTTGGGACATCTGCTCTGCTTATACTATAATATCTCTCTAAAAAAGTACCTGTCCAACTGGTAGTAGAAATTTCAGCACCTACATAAAAGAATATAGCAAAAGATAAAGTAAGAACTAAAGGATTTTTTAATACTGAAATTATGGATGAACTATTATTATCAGAAGAAGTTTCTTCTGTATGTATTGATACATCTTTAACGCCTAATGCTAAAATGAAAAATAAGCATATTGTAACAACATGAATTAAATAAGCATAATGAAAACTTATGCCATTTTTTAAGAAAAATTTATCTATTGGTAAAATCAAAATTCCACCAAGTCCAAAACAAGCATTGAAAAGACTAAACTTTTGATATTGTTTTGGTAAAACCGATATTATAGTACTTGATATAAGGCAGCCTAAACCAACTGCAAATCCAGAGAAAAAATAACCTATTAAAAGTACATAAAAAGAATTTGCAGTAAAAATTATAATGCTAGATAAAATTACAAATGAAAATCCTAAATAAAGTGATTTTTTTAAATCAAGTTTATTCATAATCTTAGCACCAAGTATACTCATTATAAATGAGGCACCATAAACGGTTGAAGGAAGTATTGCAATTATTGTGTTTGAAACGTGGTAAGTATTTTGTATAGTAGTTATAAAAGGGGATAAAGTATTAGAAAATAGTGACATAAAAAATGCGCCTATAAAAGCTATAAGCATGTTTCTAAAGTTTTTGTTCATAGTTTTTTGAATGCGTAAAATTTATAAAACTATAAATATGTTTTATAATGTGGGTATTTTACACATATCCTCCTCTCAAAGTTTTAAATTATCCTGCATGGTATTATTATATAAATCTATATAGTATGTTTTAATACGTATGACAATAGATACAATAGTATGTAAAAATATTATTATAGAATGCTGCAAGTGAAAATTTTAACAAAAATAAATATACTAAAAGCTTTAATATATTTATTATCTGTTAGTGGGATTATTATGTGTTAATGTTTACAATTAATACTAAGCATATTGAAATCTATTGTACTGTGACCATGTTTCACATACTATTAAAAATAACAATTTTAAAGTTTAATAAAAACATATTATATTTTATCATAAAAGCATAAGTAAACCAAGTCCAAATTTAAGCTATATTTGGAACTTAAATGTATAAAAAGTAAGAATATATTACACAAATAATTAAGATTCATTTATTAAAATTTAAAGTATAATATATATAGTAATTTAATATTTGGAGGTACATATGGGGATAGCTGTTACAAGTGATCTTTGTAAGACATATGGAAAAGGTATTACAAAGGTAGAAGCTTTAAAAAATATAAATCTTGATATAAAAAAAGGTCAGTTTACGGCAGTGGTAGGAGCAAGTGGTTCAGGTAAAAGCACACTGCTACATATGCTTGGAGGTATTGATAAACCGTCATCGGGAAAGGTTATCATAGATGGAAGCGATATATATTCTCTTAATGAAAAAAAGCTTTCTGTGTTTAGGAGAAGAAAGATAGGAATAATATTTCAGTACTATAATCTTATTCCTGTACTCAATGTAGAGGAGAACATAAAGTTATCTTTTATGTTGGATGATATAGAACCTGATCAAAAGTATGTTGATGAATTAATAGAAATATTAGACTTAAAAGACAGAAGATATCATTTCCCGGAGGAACTTTCTGGTGGACAACAGCAGAGAGTTGCTATAGGACGAGCACTTGCTTATAGACCATCAATAATACTTGCAGACGAACCTACAGGAAATCTTGATACAAAAAACAGCAGAGCAGTAGTAGAACTTTTAAGACTTTCTGTTGAGAAATTCAATCAAACTTTAATTATGATAACACATGATATGAATATAGCTTCATCGGCAGATAGAATAATTAGGATGGAAGATGGAAGTGTAATAAGTGATGAGGTGATACGAGGATGAATGTATCCAAGATTCTTGCTTTTAGGTATATTAAACGCCAAAAAAGAAGAACAATTATTACTATATTGGGCATAATACTTGCAGTTGCACTTTTTACAGCTATTTCAGTGATGCTTGATAGTATTGAGTATTCTCAAGCTAAGCAAAATATAAATGTAACTGGAAGCTATGATGTTTTATATGATGGGCTTGATATGAATAATATTAACTATCTTAAAAGCAATTATTCTGTAAGTCAGGTTGGAATAAGTATTTACGTTGGAAATGGTTTTTTAAAACAGGACCAAATTAGTAAATATACTTTAGGTGATAGAACTATAAGGGCTTATGAAATATCCTTTTATGAAGATAATGTAATAAAAATGAGAAATGTAAAATTGCAAGAAGGAAAATTTCCTAGAAATGAAAATGAAGCTGTAGCACCTAAAATGCTTATGAAACAAGGATATAAGCTCAATGATAAAATAAAATTATATATATCAGTTAATGACTCAAAAAATGTAGCTCAAAAAGAATTTACTATTTCAGGTTTTTCTAAGGAAACAAATAATATGTTTTTTATTTCACAGAAAGCAGCGGATAATATTATGGCTGGAAAATCAAAATATAGTGCCTACGTTAATTTGAAAAATAAGGCTGATTTCAAAAAAAGTTTTAAAACAATTGAAGCAAAAATAAAACCTAAATTTAAAAACTATAATGATGGTGTACTTTTACTTAAGGGAAAAAGTATAAATAATTATAATGATATTGGAAATTTAATAGTGATGATAATTCTTGGAGGTATAATACTCATATCTTCAGCTCTTGTTATATACAGTGCATTTAATATGTCTATTTTTCAGCGAATAAAGGAATTTGGTGTACTAAGGGCTTTGGGAGCTTCATCTTATCATGTAAAAAGTATAGTATTTATAGAAGCCTTTATAATGATAGGCATAGGAATTCCTCTTGGTATTTTATGTGGTATAGGAGTAATAAAAATTATTTTTCTAATAGTAAATGTGAGTAAATTCTCTATATTTGATAGTGCGGGTATGGCAGGTGTATATATATCCTTAAAGACGATTAGTATATGTGCTGGATTTGGAATCTTATGCATTATTTTTTCGTCAGTTGTTCCTGTATATAAAAGCAGTAAAATAACACCTATGGAGGCTATAAGGGGATATAGCAAAGGTAGTGGAATTGCAAAGTATAAAAAGCGTTATAATCCTATAAAAAAGAAATTTAGATTTGAAACATTTTTAACATTTAGAAATATGAAAAGAAATAAAAAAAGTTTTAGGCTTGTTGTTTCTTCGATTGCAGTTAGTATAGTTATTTTTGTGTCATTTTATGCCTTCTTATATAGGATGCTTCAATACTTCAATTATGGTGGATTTATAAAAGATTTGCATATATATTCAAATGATATTAGTTTTAAAAAGGAAGATGTGTATGGGATAAAAAAGATAAGTGGCGTAAAGAATATATATCCACTAGAGGAATCAAGTTTTATGATATTATGTCCTAAAAGTAATATTTCTCCTGAGTTTAAAAGTGTAAATAAAAGAGCCTTGAGTTATTATGGGGGATATTTTTATGATGTTAATGATGTTCTGACAGGATATGATTTAAATGAAATTAACCTTTTAAAAAATGTGGTTATAGATGGAAAAATCGACACTGAAAAACTTAACAGCGGAGAGGAAGTACTGATATTTGATGGGATAGATTATGAAGCTAATGGAAAAACAATTAGAGAAACTAATCTAAAACCAGGTGATGAGATTTATATAGATAACAATAAAATTTATGATAGAGGTAATGTTAAAAAAGTAAATTTTGAAAAATTGCGAAAAGTTAAAGTTGGAGCTGTATTAAGTAGAGAAATTTCTTATTATAAAAATCTCAATGGTATTTCTGCTATAACATCTGCTGAAGGATACAAAAATATAACTGGTTTAGAGGGATTTAGCGAATTTCAAGTTGAGCTAGATAAAAATGCAGACAGGAAAAAGGTTAAAACTGAGATAGGTGATAAACTTGGAGTTAATTATCGATATAAAATTGATGATTCAGTAGAAATTGAAGAACAAGCTAAACAGTATAAAATAGAAATTTATGCACTTGTATATGGATTTATAGGAGTAATAAGTTTGATTGGAGTGTTAAATATAATTAATACTGTAAATACAAATTTGATGCTAAGATTAAAAGAATTTGCATGTCTTAGAGCTGCTGGAATGAGTATGGGTAGTCTTAAAAAAACTTTATTAAGCGAAGGACTTTTATATGGCGTTTATGGTATATTTTATGGAACTATTTTCAGCAGTATACTTTATTATTTAATTTGCAAAAGTATAAACAACATTAGCGGTCTTAATTGGATACTATTTTGTAAAGAGATAGTGGTTTCTAGCATTGGCGTATTTGCTGTAATATTTCTTTCTATGATGTTCCCTATAAAGAAAATTGAGAAGATTAATATTGTGGAGATTATGGGGGTAGAAGAATAAAAAGTTATTTTTATAAGTTGGGAGATATTTTACAACTTGTACACAACTTTGGTAGATTTAGAGTAAAAGTTAAGTCCATAATAATCATTGAAAAAACAATTTCGTGCACGAAAAAATATTTTGTGGAGGTAATTTTAAATGAATACAAGAAAATTAATAGGACTTACTTTGACAGCTGTAGTTATAATATCAAGTACATTTGTTATCAATTTTGAAGGAAAAAATACAGAAAAAGCGACTAAAAATGTTGTTAAGGTAGCTAGTAGTAATTTAAGTGAAAATAGCAATAGTAATGTTGATGAACTAAAAACTAGTGATAAGAAAGCAATTGACCTTGCAAAAAATTATTTAAAAAAATATATGAATGTAGATATGGATGAAAAAATGAAACAAGATCATTTAAGAGCAGATGTTGGTAGAGATAAAGATGCTTCGAAAGTAGTATATGTATTCTTTGATCCAATTGATGCAGAAAAATCATACGAAACCTTTAACAAGACTAATACAATTTATGATGATTATAATGTTATGATATACTTAAAAGATGGCAAGGTTGCAAGTATAAGAGCATTAGATGGAATAAAAAGCACGAAGGGTTTAAAGTGTGATAAAGAAAAAGCTAAAGCAGCAACTGAAAAGTTTTTAAAGGATAAAGGAATTTTTGATGGTATTGCATCAATAGATTTAATTGGGGATAGTGATGCAGGTAAAGAGTATGGTAGAGTTATGATGAATTGTAAAGATGCAACTGGAAATGAAATTTTTTATGTAGAAGTAGATCTTAATACTTACTCTGTAGTTGGTTTTGATGAAATAAAAGAAGGTAAAAGTGAAGGATTAATGCCTAATAAATAAAACCTTTGAATGTAAATTAATTAAAAATATCATAATAATGAATCGGCTAAAATTAGTATTTTAGCTGATTTGTTAAGGCTGAAAGGTGATTTAGCAATGATAAAAATATTAATTGTAGAAGATGATGCTGCAATTTCTAATTTAATAAAACTTAATCTAAATATGGCTAATTATGAAAGTACGCAGGTTTATGATGGCGAAGAAGCTTTAAAGGCAATAAAAAATGAGAAATTTGATTTGCTTCTTCTTGATGTTATGCTTCCTAAGATTGATGGATTTACTGTATTTTCAAAGATTAAAAAAAGAAATATTCCAACTATTTTTTTAACAGCTAAAGTTTCTGTTGCAGATAGAGTATATGGATTAAAATTAGGTGCGGATGATTATATAACAAAACCATTTGAAGGGGTTGAACTTTTAGCTAGAATTGAAAATACATTAAGGCATTACAAGAAAAAAAGCAATATATTATGCTATAAAAATATAGAAATAAATACTGATGAGAGAAGCATCAGGATAGATGGTAAAGATGTAGAGCTTACTTTGAAAGAATTTGAATTGTTTTTGTTTTTAGTTCAAAATAAAAATATTGTTCTTACAAGGGAAAAACTAATTGAAAATGTGTGGGGATATGATTATTGCGGGGAAACACGAACGGTAGATAACCATGTGCAGCGTATTAGAAGGAAACTATCTTTGAAGAAGGAAATAAGAACTATATTTGGGTTAGGATATAAATTGGAGGGTTAGATGAAGCTTTGGGAGAAAATTTTTATATGCACATTAGTTGCTTTTGAATTTTTTTTTGTTCCATCGACTATGTATTTAATAAATAGAAGTTTTAAATTAAATTTGGAGAGTGAAATTAATTCTGGAATAAACGAACAAAATAGATTTTGTGAATCTATGCAGCTGTATGTGCGACTTAGTGATAAAATTTATATTGCTGACAATAAGGCCAAGATAAACCAGGCTATTAATTCATACATGGAATCTGTAACTAATGGAGAAATATATTTTCAGATATTAGATAACAGTAACAGGAAAATATATGACGACTTTAAAAAAGGAGTATCAAGAAACGAAAGCAATGGTAATTTTTCTAAAGATAAAGTTAGTTATGAAGTTCGAGATATAACTGGCAAAAGCTATTTATATATAAATAAAAAAATTTATATATATAATAGATATTATAAAGTTTCATACATAAAAGAAGTATCATGGGTATATAAGAATTACAGATATTTGTACAATATTCTTATGAAATTGAATTTTTTTGTATGTATAGCGTTAGCTGTAGTTATGATAATTATAAGTAAAACAATTGTGAATCCTATTAATCAACTTATAAAATCAACTCACAAAATATCAGAAGGAAATTTCAGTGAAAGGGTTAAGATTACAAATAAAGATGAGATTGGTGATTTAGCAGAGAATTTTAACCATATGGCAGATGTAATTGAAGAAAATATAAAGGAATTAAGAGAGAACTCAATGGACAAGCAAAATTTTATAGATAATTTATCACATGAAATTAGAAGTCCACTTACATCAATTATAGGTTATACTGATTATCTTATAACAAATAAAAGTTTTGATGAGGAAACTTTTAACTGTTTGAATTATGTTTATAAAGAAGGAAAGAGATTACAAAAAATGTCTTCAAAGTTAATGGACTTAATTATGCTAAGAGAAGAAAAACCTAAAATGCAGGTTAGTAAAATCAAAAGTGTAATTGAAGAAATAAAAAATTCTATAGTACCGAAGTTAAAGGATAAAAATATAGAATTAGTAACTTCAATTGAAGATTTTAGCTTAACTATGGATAGAGAGCTTATACGAATACTTATAAGCAATTTGGTAGATAATGCAATTAAAGCTTCTCAATGTGGAAGTAAAATATATATAAATTCATATATAGAGTCAGATCATATAGTACAAATTAAAGATAAAGGAGTTGGAATACCTAAGGAGGAGATTAAAAAAATATTTGAACCATTTTATATGGTTGATAAATCAAGGGATAGAAGTAATAATGGTGTTGGACTTGGACTTTCTTTATGTTCTCAAATTGCTAGAATACATAATATTAAATTTGATGTGGAGAGTGAACTCGGTGAAGGAACAACAATAAAAATAAGATTTAATTCAAAATAGGAAAATGATTATAGATGATTCAATAAAAAATAAGGCAGCTGTTCATCCATAAATATCAATGGATAGACAGCTATTTTTAAAAGTTGGATTTGTAAACTAGAGAATATACTATAGTTAAAATTATTGCTACAAGGCCAGTAGATAGAAAGCCAAGTCTTCCCCCGCCCATATTCATTGCTGTACCTACAAGTAAGTTCCCTATAGGAGTTGTACCAGCATTTACAAGGGTATATATACTCATAACTCTTCCTCTGTATTCGTCTGAGGTGTTAAGCTGAAGTATTGAATTACTTCCATTTAAAAAACATAGGTTGCAAAAGCCACTTCCAAGTACTAATAAGGCACAAAAATAAAGATTGCCAGAGAAAGCCGCTATTATCTGAAAAGTGGCAGTTGAAAGGGCAACAATTTTTAAAAGCTTAAAATTTAGTTTTTTTCGTCTTAAATTTGCCATTTTTATAGTTCCAAGGAGTGAACCTACTCCCATTGCAGATAATATAAATGTATATCCGCTCGATTCTTTATGTAGAATAGTTTTTGAAAATACAGGAGCTATTACATCTATATTCATAGCAAAAGTACAGATTATTGCCATGAAAATCAAAGTTTTTGTAAGTATTTTATTTGAATAGATATATTTAAAGCCTTCTTTTACTTCCTTAAGCAGAGCACCCTTTGAAGTGTTTGCAGCTGTACTTTTTTGTTTTATAAAGAATAAACCGGTGAGTACGGCAGCGAAGCTCAAAAAGTTTATAAAAAAGCAAAAACTTATACTTGTCTTTAACATTATTATACCTGCAATTGACGGTCCTATTATTTTGGCTATGTTAAAAATAGAGGAATTTAGTGATATAGCATTAGGCAAATCTTTTTTCCCAACGAGCTCAATGAAATATGATTGTCTTGTTGGCATGTCCAAGGTTGTTCCCAAACCTGCTATTACAGCTAAGAGGAAAATCAACTGATAAGTAATGTGGTTTGTGTAAACTAGTATGAATAGTACTAAAGCTTGAAGCATACCTACAGTCTGAGTTAAATAAAGCAGTTTCTTTTTAGGAAATCTATCAACGATTGCTCCACAGAAGGCTGAGAAAAGAAGTGTTGGACCAAATTGAAAAACGCTGAGTAGACCTAAAAGAAAAGGTGATTTTGTTAAAGTATATAATAACCAGACTTGTGCAGTTCTTTGAAGCCAAGTACCTATCAAAGAAATAGACTGTCCAATTATAAAGCATTTAAAATCTCTATGTTGTAGTGAAGAAAATGTAGTTCTATTTAATAATACCATTATAATACCTCCGTAAGTTCATAATAAAGTGCATTAATTGCGCAGCGAATAGTTCTACTTGTCTTATAAAATTCATATATCAAAAAATAGAAAATCGATTTTAATATGTAATGTAGAGAATATAAATTACGGCCTAAAATATGTATGAATTAAAGATTTGTGTATGTTGCATGAATAATTATTATGTGTAACAATATTATAATAAACTTGAAAATTAAAAATTACAAGTTGACTTTAATTTTATTGAAAAACATGATAATATTAAGTATAATTTTGTAAACGATATTATTTAGATTGGGGAGTGTTTTTTATGGAATTTTTAGTAATTGATGTAGGTGGAACTTTTATAAAATATGCAATTATGAATGATGAAGCTGAATTTATTGAGAAAGGTAAGGAGAAAACTCCTAGTGATAATATAGAAAATTTTGTAGACACTATTGGTAAAATCTTTGATAAGTACAAAAGTAGAATTAATGGAATAGCTATGAGCATGCCTGGACGTATAGATAGTGATCGGGGATATTTGTATTCTGGAGGAGCGCTGCTATACAATAATGATAAAGATATGGGAAAAACACTTAGCGAAAGATGTCCTGTCCCAATATCAATCGAGAATGATGGAAAATGTGCAGCTTTAGCAGAAGCGTGGAAAGGAAATCTTAAGGATTGTGATGATGGATTAGTTGTTGTTTTAGGGACAGGCATTGGCGGCGGAGTTATTAAGAATAAAAGACTTCATAAGGGAAAGCATTTTGTGGCAGGAGAATTTAGTTTTATTCTTACTAGTGATGCAGTGCCTGATCCAAGGGATAAATATGCAAATACCTGGGCTACGCGTGGTGGTACAAAGGCATTATGTAAGATGGTGGCTGATGCTAAAAACTTATCTATAGAAGAGGTGGATGGATACAAAGCTTTTGAATATATAAATAATGGTGATGAAAGTGCTATTGAAGCACTTAATAATTACTGTTACAGGATGGCTATACAATTGTATAATTTACAATACATTTACGATCCTGAAAAAATAGCTATTGGAGGCGGAATAAGCAAGCAGAAAGTACTTATTGATTGTATAAGAGAAAACATAGAAAAACACGCCAAAGATATAGCTCCAGCAATTTTATTAAAGCCAGAGATTGTTCCTTGTAAGTTTTTTAACGATTCAAATTTAATCGGAGCACTTTATAATTACATGATCAAATATAATATATAAAATTAAAAATTAAGAAAGAAGAATTAAGAATGAATGACGATTTTCCGCCGCTTTGCTTTGGAAAATTTACCTTGTTTTTATTTTGAGCGAAGTAATAGTATTTTGGGAACGATTTAAATAAAATTCAATAAGTCTTGTTCTAAATTATAAAAGGACTTAGAAGTTTTAATTTGTTTGAGCTTTTTTTCAGCGAGTTATTAAAATTTCTTAGTCCTTTTATAATTTGGAACTTAGATTTATGAGTTTTATTTAATGTTTCAAAATACTATTACTTCGCTCTAGTATTAACACTAACGTTAGTTTCACCTGAGCTAGTTTGAAGTTTTAAATTTATAGTTTTATTGACACCGGTATTGTATATGGCTTCCCTTAATTCATTCATAGTATTAATATCATTTCCATTAACACCTAATATTATATCTCCCTTTTTTATTCCAGCTTCAGATGCACCGCTGTTTTTAGCTACGTTATAAACATAAATGCCTTTTTTAAAATTTATATTTAGGTATCCGCTCATTGATTTATCAAGACCTATTATACCTATTACAGGAGTTGTAAATGATCCAGTTGATTTTAAGCTTTTTATAACTGGCTTAATTATGTTTACTGGAACGGCAAAGCCTATACCTTCAGCACTTGTTATTTTTGCAGAGTTTACACCTATTACTTTTCCATTTGTATCTATAAGTGGACCACCACTGTTACCTGGATTTATTGAGGCATCCGTTTGAATTAAGTCCTCCATAAATACACCTTCTCCAGCCTCAACTGTTCTGTCAACGGCACTTACTATGCCAGAAGTTACTGTTCTTTGGAAATTTAGCCCAAGAGGATTGCCTATGGCTATAGCTGTTTCACCTATTTGTACTTTTGAAGAATCACCAAGCACAACAGGTGTTAGATTTTTAGAATTTATTTTTAATATCGATAAATCCAAACTATCATTAGCCCACATTGGCTTTGCATCAACATCACCACCACCATACAAGGATATTTTTATGCTCTTGCTATTTTTATTAGCTACATGATTGTTAGTTAAAATGTATCCAGAACTGTCAATTACCATTCCGGAACCGACACCTTGTTTGGTTTCATTATTTTCAACAAAAGTTGTGGTAACGCCGACAACTGAAGGGAGAACCTTTTTTGATGCAATAGTTACAGGAGATTCAGCATTTGTAGTAGTATCTTGTGCAATTGCCTTATTAGAATGCATATTCGTTTTATTGTTGTTTAATTTACAGCCAGTAAAAGTAGAAATAAAAATAGTATCTACTAAAATTAAGGATAATAATTTATGTGTTTTCATAATATCGCCACCAATGTTTTTGATAATATTTTGACACAAAATTGCATATATTATTCTTGCTGTTTACATATAGAAAACATTGGTATAAAATTATTTAAAAAGATAATTCCGGGAGATGGTTACATGCAGATGAGAGAATTTAAAATTGAAATTTATATTCCAAAAGGGTATGTTAAAAAATTAGGGGATGAGCTCAGTAAAGTTAATGTAGGTAAGATAGGAAATTATGATCATTGTATGTCTATAAATAAAGTTCAGGGATACTGGAGACCACTTGAAGGAGCTGATCCATTTGATGGAGAAGTGGGGAAACTTTGCAAAGGAGAAGAATGCAAAGTTGAAGTTAGATGTAAACGTGAATATGTAGAGGCTGCTATGAAAATCATAAGAAAAGTACATCCTTATGAAGAACCAGTTATAAATGTAATTCCTCTATTAAATGAATTATTTGAATAATTAATATGAAGATGAAGTGTTTAAATTAACTATAAAATCATAGACATTTTCGTCTTCATATCTTGAAATTTTTATATTTCCAAAATTATTATTTTCAGCTGAAAAGCTCAAAAAATTGCTTAAGGAATCAAAGTTAACTTGTCTATCAATTTGTGTGTTACTTATTACTATCTTCTGGCAACATGGCTTGCTGTTTGCATCAGAAGGAAGGCACAGCATTGCAAGTCCACCAACATATCTGCTTTTATTTAAGCTAGGTCTAATCATTGTTATGTAAGCATAACCGTCTTTTTTACTGTAAAGATTAAAAAAAACTAGATTGTCTGAAATTTTGTAATCTCCCTTGAATTCTTTAATAATTTGACCTTTGACAAATATCTCAAAAGTGCTGCTGTTTTTAAGTATTTTTAGTTTTGACTCATGAATAGCTTCTCTTTTGCCGGAGTTGGTGACAAAAAAATAGCAGAAATAGTTTTCGGCAAAAATATTATGGAGCTCTGAGTCATTTTCAATTGATTCTTCAAAAAAAGAAGCGTTTAAAGGTACGGTTAAAAATTTATCTATATCTATATGATATACATTACAAATATATAAAATTGTTTCTATTGATGGAAAGGTATCTCCGGATTTATATTTTGATAGCAAATCTTCAGAGACGCCTATTTTTTTTGCTAATTTTTTTTGAGTCCCTTCAAGTTGAATTAATTTTTTTAAGTTATGCGTAAATATATCACATGTCTTTTCGTAGATTTTATTTTTTGATATTTTTATTTCAAGATTATTGTTTTTCATTATTTATCCTCCTGAAAGTTGATTATTATTCAAGATTATATTCTAATATTATATTTAATATACCATAATGTTCAAGATTATGTTTGAATTTTATATAAATATTGAGTTTGGAAATGTTATGAATTATATTTATAAATAAGTTTTGAGTTGGAGATGAAAGAAGTATGGATAATAAAAAATTAATTTATGATGTTAAATCAAAATTTTATGAGTATGAGTTTCAGCTTAAAATATATTTTGAGGATAAAATTTATGGCGTTTATATATATAAAAATAATACTTTAAAGGAAAATAAGTGTATTGAATTTATGACAATTATAGCAGATGATTTTACAAAAGAAGAATTTTGCATGCTTGAGAGTATACACAAGAAACTTAAATTTACAAGCATGGTGAGAGGAAATTATATAACTTTAAAAAACATAGGAAAATCTGATTTGCACATGAAACCATACATTTATTTACAAAACGAAACTTTGAAAAAAGGATATTCCCATATAGATAATTTTACATGGTGGGCGTTAAAAAATTATGGTGTGGGTGTTAAAAGTCCGTCAGTTGATAAATTAAATATTAGGATAAGTTATAAGGAATTACTTGAAAATATAGATTATAATTTAAATTGTTACTGGGGTGAAAAAGTAAAATCTAAAATTATATTTCTATCTGATTATTGGGTCCAATTTTCAGTTCTAGCTGTATGTAGAATTTTGTATTTTGTTCAAAATAAAAAAGAACTATCCAAAATTAATTCCATGGATATAATTGCAGATTACATTCCAAGCGAATTTAGAAATATAGTACTTGAGGCTATAAGGATTAAAAAGCATAGTGGAAAGTCAATATATTCTTCTAGATTAAAAAGGCAAAATGACACCAAAAAATTTATAAAATTCGGAATTACGTTTTTTAACAGCAGATATTTCATAAATAGAAATTCAAATATAATGTTTCTTTAAATTTAAGAGAGAAGGAGTATAACTTGACATTACAGATTTTATTGATTTTAGTTTTTAATTTTATTATTACATTTATTGGAACACTTGCATATTCTACTAGATTAGTTGGAGTAAGGACAGGTAAGATAGCAATCTCATTTACAGTGTTTAATATTTTAACCTTAATATCAAGAACTGCGGTAACTTTTCAAGAACCACTTTTAACAAATTATGTTGAGAAGAATTTATACTCCAGCAATTTACTTCATATATTTAATCTCATAATTTTAGTTTCTGGTATAGCTGCAGCTGTTGGGGCTATTTTAATACCTACATTTCAAAAAATGTTTTCTAAAGGAGTTTTTTTCTTTTCAGCCCAAAGATCTATTCCAAGACTTATATTACATAGTATGTCAAAGCAGGGCATGCATTCTATGAAAAATTGTGTCGTTGCTCCTTCAAAGGAAAGCATAAAGGAAATGAATTATAGAAATTTACCTAAAAAAGTTGTAGTGTACAATTTTATATCAGTTGCAATTATTACAGTTGGAGCTTTGGCACCTATATATGCATGTAAGATGGCTCCTGATTTAAGGGCAACTTGTGTTACTTTATCTTCTGTTGTAAATGGTATTGCACAAATACTTATGACAATTTTTATAGATCCACAGATGTCTGTTATGACAGAGGATGTAATGGATGGGAAATGCACTGAAAAAAGTTTTAAAGACTGTGTCATGGCTATGGTAGGAAGTAAGGTTACTGGAACCTTTGCGGCTGTATTTCTTTTACTTCCAGCTTCTTCAGCTATTGTGCTTGCAGCAAGAGGCGTTGATTTTATATCAAGAATTTAATATATTGGAGGACTTTATGATTAGAACCATTTTATTTGATTCAGGACGCGTTTTAAATAGACCTGTTTCAGGGAGCTGGTTTATACCACCTAATTTTTTTAAGTATGTGGATAGAAAAAGATTTTATGCTGTACCGGTTTTAAAAAGGAAATGGGCTTTTAAGAAAGCTGGAGATTATATAAATAAGCAAAATTTAATTCTTAATGAAAAAGATGAATATATATGTTTTGTAAAATACTATAGTATATTTTCAACTAATATTCCTGAGTTAAAGATGGGAAATAAAGAAATTGGAGCTGCTGCGCAGGATTTGGTATATTATTATAATAAATATAGTTTTTATGATGATGCTGTTAATTTAATACCGAAATTAAGTGAAAAATACAAACTTGCAGTAGTTTCTGATGCATGGCCATCACTTGAGAGTGTTTTTAAAACAGCTGGATTTAGAAAGTACTTTTCTTCTTTTGTAATATCATCAGTACATGGAGTAACAAAACCTAATAAAATTATGTATAATACTGCACTTCATGAACTTGGAGTTTTGCCAGGGGAAGCTGTGTTTATTGATGATAATGTAAAAAATTGTGCTGGGGCAAAAGAGCTTGGACTTCAATCAATTGTTCTGTGTAGGAGTTTTAGTATGTATATGTATAATAAATTGTTTTGTAGGAATTATAGAATTATTAGAAATTTGAATGGATTAGAAAGATATATAGTATAAAGCTTAATGGTTAAATGAGGAGATGCGCAAATGAGATATGTTATAATCTGTAATATAGAGGGAGAAGCTGCAAAACTAAATGCAAAATTGGCAGCTGATTTAAAGTACAAATTTAATGCTGGCCGCTCTAAATTGTCAGCACATTTTACTATAAAAGCTCCATTTGAAGCTGATGAAAATAACATCATGGAATTAGAAAATATTTTAGAAAAGTTTCAAAGTGATTTTAAAGGTTATGAAATAAGTATAAATGGATTCGATAAATTTAGAAAAGATGTTATATATATGCCCGTTAAGTTATCAAAAGAGGCAAGAAACATTTATGACAAATTAATTAATGAACTAAAAAAATTAAACTGGCTGGAGTGGAAGGGCAATGAAAAGGGGGATAAGGTTTTTCATTGTACAATTGTAAGTAAGAGAGTCAAAAATAACTTTGAAGAAATTTGGGATTATGTAAATAAATATGATTGTAATTTTAAAGCTAATTTTGATAATATAACTTTATATAAATGGGAAAAAAACAATTGGATTTTGTGTAAAAAATATACAAATGATGTATTATGTTATAATAAGCCAAAATAATTCAAATATATATTTTTGTAGGAGATGATATGAAGTGTATTATGGAGAAAAAGTTTGTTTAAGAGCATATAAGGAAGAGGACATAGAATTAGCTACGAAATTTATGAATAATGAGGAGCTGCAAAAGTTTTTGAATCCAAGAGTTCCATTCCCAATGAGTAAGTTGGGAGAAGAGGAATGGATAAAAGCCCAGAAGGCAAATGAAAATGGTCAGTTTAATTTTGCCATAGAAGATATAAAAACGGAGAAATATATAGGAGGTTGTGGTATTAATGAATTGAACTGGCTTGTGCGTACAGCAGAAGTTGGAATTTGGGTTAGCAAAGAGTATTGGGGAAAGGGCTATGGAACTGATGCAATGAGGGTACTCTTGAAGTTTATTTTTCAAAATATGAATATAAATAAAGTGAAATTAAGTGTATTTTCTTTCAATGAGAGAGCCATAAAATCTTATAAAAAATGTGGATTTAAAGTGGAGGGTACTTTAAAAGATGAAATATTTAAAGATGGAAAATACTATGATGAAATACTTATGGCAATATTTAAAGATGAATTTCAAAAATAGGGATGATATTATGATAAGCATATGTAGAGCAAACCCTAATAATGCAGATGAAATTAAAAAATTATTGAATTTGGTATGGATTGATACTTACAAAGATTTTTTTTTACAGCAAACTGTGGATTATATTATAAATGAGTCACAAACAGTGGATAAGTTTAAAGCTGAAATTCAGGATGAGAAAATATTATTTCTTATAGCTAAAGATGATGAAAATAAAATAGTTGGACTAGCCACTGCTCAGAAAAAGGAAGATAAAGTGTTTTTAAAGAGGCTATATATAAATCCCAATTGTCAAAGAAAAGGAATTGGCAGAAAACTTTTAGAGGGAGTTATTGATAGCTTCAAAGCTGCTAATAGAATTTATTTAGAAGTGGAAAAGGATAATATTAAGGGAAGCAATTTTTATAATAAGTATGGTTTTAAAGTTGTTCGTGAAAACAAGTATGACCTTAATGGCGACAAATTTAGTACAATGCTTATGGAAAAAGTAATTAACACAAAATAATTGTCTTGCAATATCCTGCATAAATTGCAAGGCTTAAATTTATTTTTGCTTGTATACTTTTTAATTGAAGGAAGTGATATAAGTGGATTGGCTTAAAAGAATGAATAATGCAATAAACTATATTGAAAGTAACCTTGAAGGTAAAGTTGATTATGAAAAGGCTGCAAGAGAGGCATGTTCATCTGTATACAGTTTTCAAAGAGCATTTTCATTTATAGTTGATGTTACTTTGGCTGAATATATAAGGCGAAGGAAAATGACACTTGCAGCATTTGAACTTCAAAATAGTGATGTAAAGGTTATTAATCTTGCACTTAAATATGGGTATGAATCGCCAGAAGCTTTTACCCGTGCATTTCAATTACTTCATGGTGTTACACCTACACAGGCACGTAATACTGGAGTTGAACTTAAAGCTTATCCACGCATATCCTTTAAAATTTCAATTAAAGGAGTGTTTGAAATGAATTATAGGATTGAGAAAAAAGAATCATTTAGAGTTTATGGCATTGAAAGGATTTTTAATACAGTAAATGATTTTGCTTCAAATGAAGTGCCAAAGTTTTGGGATGAGCTTTTAACAAATGGTGAGTATGATGAACTTGCTGAGTCTTCTGGCAATTATCCAGAAAGTGATAAAGGATTATGCTCTGTTAATGCAATTTGTGATTACAGAAAAACTGGGGGAGCTACATTTCCGTATATGTTATGTGTAGTAGAAAATCCAAAAAGCAAAGTTGGAAAATACAAGGTAGTAGAAGTTCCAGCCTCTACATGGGCTATATTTACAACTGAGCAGTATGAAGTTAATAATGATAGTGGAAAAAGTATTCAATCTTTAAATGAGCGTATATATTCTGAATGGCTTCCAACTTCTAATTATGAAAAAGTTGATGGATATGATTTGGAAATGTATTATGGAGATGGAAACGGAAAAGGGCACTGCGAAGTGTGGATTAGAGTAGCCAAGTAAAAATGCTTCGTCGCGTTAAAAAAACTCCTCTGTATCTGCATAGGATTAATAAAGATAAACTTTGGGAAAATTAAAATATTAGAAAGGGGAAGTTTTGTGGCAAAACTAAAAAGGGTAAGCAAAAGTTCTACAGTATATATTTTTGATGAATTGCAAGAATGTTTAACTAATGTATTTGTAATTGAAAAAAAGAATAGAGTATATATAATAGACACATTTTGCGGTGCTGAATATATGAAACCTATATTAAAAACACTTGGAAATAAAGAAATCGTAGTTATTAATACTCATTTTCACTGGGATCATGTACTTGGGAATTGCTCCTTTAATGGTTGTAAAATAATAAGTCATAAAAAATGCAGAAGTTTGTTAGATAAGTGCTGGGATGATCAATTAAATCAAAATAAAGAATATGTTTTAGGTGCCACAGTTAAGAAACTTCCCAATATGACTTTTGATAGTAAAATTTATTTTGAAGATGATAGTCTTGAACTTTTTTATAGTCCGGGACATACAATAGACAGTATTTCAATATATGACCGCGAAGAGGAAATACTATATGTTGGTGATAATGTTGAAAAACCAATAATATACCTTGAAAGCAGCTGCACTGAAGAATATATAAAAACACTTGAAAAGTATATTGAATATAAACCTAAAAAAATTATGGGTGGTCATACCTTGAACTTAACAAAGGGAGATATATTAAATACAATTGAATATTTAAAAGGTTTAATGAATGGTAAAAATTTTAGTTTTAAAACAGAATATGAAAATAAGGTACACAGCGAGAATATAAAATACGTATTGCATTAAAAATAATTAACTCAACTTTGTACGTAAAAAGTTGAGTTAATTATTTTTTATAGTCTAATTTATTTTTTCCTAATTAATAAAACCTTCCTAATAGAGTAATTTATATTACATCAGTTTTCGAGGTTTATACAATTTTATGATATATCCTATTTTACAAGTACCTCTACGTAGTTCGCTAGAGATCTTATACGGGCTCTAGAGAGTTTATCTTTTGCGTTATCATAAAATGATTTTGCTGTGGCGTCGGTTACTTCATCTTTATTGAATTTATTAGAAAATCTCAAAATTATATAATGCTTATTTGTTTTTACAAAGTCGCTTATTTTAGATGAATATTGAGATACATCGTTAACTTCAAGACCGTTTTCAACATAATAATCATTTTGATTGTTGGTACCTGCATAGTTTTCAATATCTTTATCTAGGCAAAAATCATTATCCTCAACATAAGTCAAATTTGATGCAGTTTGGTCGTTACTTTCATAAAGCATGTATGGTATTCCACAGTTCGTTTGATTGTTAGTATTGTCGGTATTTAGCCAATCACTGTCTATTTTAACCTTATTCCATGCATGAGGGCAATTATCTATTGTTCCAGTAACCACAATACATTTTACTTTTGCCAGATCACAAAGTAATTTGTAAGTGTAGGCGTAACTCATGCAGACGCCTGATTTTTTTACCAGTATCCCATAAGTTGTAAAAGCATCATTATATTTTGAATCCGTATATCTATAATTGTTCTTTTCAGCATCCTTTAGAGCTGCATCATCATATTTGGTATTTTTATTTAAATAATCGTATAGAGCTTTACGCTTTTCTTCATCTGACATGCTTGAGTTTGTAGTTGAAGAAACTATTTTCTTAGCCTCAGTAAGTATACTTTTTTGCTTTTCCTTCATAGTACTAGGAGTATCATTATATGTGATGTTAAGTGTTAAAGTAGAATAACTATATGAATATCTTTTTACACCTAATATAATAGGATTTTGATATATTACTTCTTTCAGTGTATCTGACAATGTATCCATATTTTGAGCTTCAGGGAAAGCTTCTAGAGAAATACTTGAATCTCCATTTATAAGTTTTAAGGCCAAATATTCTTCAAGTGGTGATGAAGCGGATATTTTCACTGCTCTTGATATATCAGAAGTAGGAACAAGTGCTTTATCAGCTTTACTTATATGGCTTTTAGTATTTTTCTTTTGATCATCAATACTAGAATCTTTACTATTTGATTTATTTTTATTGTTTATTATAGTAGGTACATTTGGGTTTGGTACACTGTCACTTGTATCTGTTGGTTCAACGTATCCATCAGATATATCTTTATCCTTATTATAAGTATTTAATACTGTTTTATCAGAATTTTTGAAGTCTTCTACGTAAGTATAACCTTTTAGTGCAGTGCCTTTTATTTTATAGTTTATAAGAGTTGTGTCATCTTCTTTATGTATGTTTTTTGTATCATAGATAACTTTTAAGTTTTTAACACTTCCGCCAACAAATTTTATTGGCACAGAATGTGGAAGGTCGGCTGCGGTTTTAAATTTTTTGGTGAAAGTTTGCACGTCATCTAATCTATTTGGCATCTGAGAAGATAAATTAGATGTACAAACAGGGGTACTGAAATTTGATTCTTTATTGCCAGCTACAGCAGTAACATAATAATCTCCATTTATACCAGAATTTTCTTCACTTATAGTTTTTGAGTAACCTAGAAGACCGTCTTTACCATCATTCATAAAGTCCTGCCATTTTGTTTTGGTAATTGTTGCTTCAAGTAATGGATAACCTTTATAGCCATCTTCTGCTCCGCTAGTAGGTGCATTAGAATCATTTCCTATTTCAGGTGTAATTACATGGTATACATTGTATTTTTTAGCGCCCTTTACCTTATCCCAAACTAATTTAAGTCTGCCATCAGCACTTATTTCTTTTCTAAGATTTGGAACTGGTAATTCCGATTTAACAGTAAAAGGTATAATTATAGGCTTGTCCAATTTTTTTACAGTTGTTGAATTCATATCATAATTTATTCTTATATAATACATTGGTGCATTTCCCCAAAGTGCATTATTGTTAGTATCCATATTGCTTTTAGAACTTAATACAGAACTTAGGGGTTTTATAGTAACGTAAGTTTGATTGCTTGCGTTATTTTTGAGCCATTCAAAGTCTAAAATTCGGCTCTGATCTAAGCATTTTGAATCTGTGTGAACAGAAACTATATCTTGAGCATTTAAATTATTTAGATTAGATTTAAATTTAAGATCGAATTTTTTATTGTTTGGTACATTATACATTGGCATTATAGAATTGCTATTTTGTGTTTGATATTTTTTTTTAATACTTTGTATGGTTACATAATTTGTTTTATTAGTAGATTTAATATTGAGATTCTTAGATGCAATTTCACTTTTATTGCAGCCTGTAAGTACACTACTTACAATAAGTGAAAATATTACAATAGTTGAAATTAATTTTTTCATTAAAAGATATTCCTCCTGTATAAAATTAAAATATTTAATATAAAATTTAATATAATTATAATATACATTACAACATAATCACATAAAATAGTCAAGCAAACAAATTTTAATACTTTGTGGAATAATATACATATATATGTGTACAGTTTTTTATTCTAAATGAAATAATAGTATTCGAGGATGGCCTGAATTTATGTATTTTATTTAATGTTTTGAAATACTATTATATATATCTATTATGTATTTGTGGGAGGAATAAATTGATAAATTATATATGGTTTGTTTTTGTATTTGTGGGAACTATTGTTGGTGTTTTTTCGGGAAAAGGTGATGGCCTTTCAAAAGCTATTATAGGTTCTACGGAAACTACTGTTAAACTTATGTTTTCGCTTGTAGGGATAATGTGTTTGTGGTGTGGAATTATGAGAATTGCAGAAAAAAGTGGACTTACGGACAAGCTTGCTGTGGTGTTAAGACCTATACTTAAAATAGTGTTTAAAGATATAAGTAAAGATAAGGACATAATGGGTCCCATGATTATGAATATAACTTCAAATATGCTGGGACTTGGAAATGCTGCAACACCTTTTGGAATAAAAACAATGGAAGCCATGGAAAAGGTCAATAGAAAAAAAGATACAGCAACTAATGATATGGCAAAGTTTCTTGTTATAAATGCAGCCTGCATACAGCTTGTACCTACGACAGTTATATCCATAAGAGCCGCCTGTAGTTCTTCTAATCCAGCGGTGATAATAATTCCAACTATTATTACCTCATGTACAGCAGCGGTGATGGGCATAATTTATTGTAAGATTCTAGAAAGATATTTTTAAAAGGGGTGAGGGGATAAGTGAATTACATATCAAGGGCACTAATACCTATTATAATATTTTCTATAGTTTCGTATGGAATGATGAAAAAAGTAAAGGTATATGAGTGTTTTGTTGAAGGTGCTAAAGATGGAATTAGAATATGTATAAATATATTTCCGTATATCCTCGCTATGCTTCTTTCGGTTGCCATATTCAGAGAGTCTGGAGCAATGCAGTATTTTATAAATTTTGTTAAACCAGTAGTTAAGATTTTAGGTTTTCCACCAGAACTTGTACCTCTTGTTGTGGTTAAGCCTCTTTCTGGGAGTGGAGCACTTGGAGTTTTTGCAGAAATCCTTAAAAAATATGGAGCAGATTCTTACATAGGAATAATTGCTTCTGTAATTATGGGGTCAACAGAAACTATATTTTATACAATAACCGTTTATTATGGAGCGGTTAAAATAAAAAAAATAAGACATACGCTTTGGGCTGCTGTTATGGCAGATTTGACTTCTATTATTGCAGCGCTGCTCATTGTTAAATTTCTGATTTGATTTTAGTACAGAAATTTAAACTATAAGTTTATTGGGGGGTCACATTAGCATAAAAAATATGTTTAATATGCTCACTTCTACGGACAAATTTTTTATTATTTTACTTGCCTACCTAGAAGGTAGCATATCATTCTCAAAGTAATTAATTTATTTCATTATTTCTATTACAATCATTACTATTCCCATTGCCATAAAGCATATACCAACAATTTTTTGTAATGTCTTTTCATTAACCTTATTAGCATAGCGTGAACCTAGAATACCGCCAAGGACTGACCCCACAGATAACAAACTACCTACTCCAAAGTCTATATTACCTCTAGTTGCATAACCGATAGTAGAGGAAAAAGCCGTTATAGCCATTATAAGAGTAGAAGTTCCTATAGCCTTATGAAGTGGAAATGACATTAATGTTATTAAAGCTAAAAGTATCATAACTCCACCGCCAGCTCCAAATATTCCGCTTAGTATTCCGATACCTAATCCTATAACTAAAGCAGCTAATATTTTTTGCCATTCAGCTTTAAAATGAATAAATTTACTTAAATTATCTGACGAATCTTTTTTTTGTTTATAGCTCTTACGAATCAGTGATACACCTGCAATAACTAGTACAATTCCAAAACTTGAGGATAGGTTGCTTGCACCTATTTTATTTGCAAATGATGCACCTATTTGAGCCCCAATAATAGAAGTTAAAGCTATCCAAATGCTTGACTTAAGCTCAATATTGCCATTTTTGTAGTAAGAATAAGATACAGTTAAAGAAGATATAACATCCACAAAAAGACTTGTCCCTATTGCGGAATGAACATTAATCTTAAAGATCATAGTCAAAATTGGAACTATAATCATAACTCCACTAGCACCTATAAGACTTGTAATACCACCAGTAATAACACCTGTAATTATTGCTAATAAATAAAATATTAAATTCATAAAAATATATCTCCTTTGCTGTTTCTATTTCATAGATAAGTTTGCAAATTCAACTAAAAAATTTATATTGTCTTTTTTATCATTCGGGTGAAATTCTAACATTACTAATGTGGATACTAATAAAGACTCTGCTAATCTAGTATTAATGTTAGGGCATTTACTAAGGGTTTCTACCTTATCAAGACAACTTAAGAGATTTTCTGTCCTTAAAATCAAGCTGTCTTTTAAATAATTAATTTCTTTATTATCTTTTAGCTCAACAGCAGGAGTATTTATCAAAGCTTTTCCTAAACCATTCCTTGATTCTATATCTTCGTAAAGCGTACTTATGAATTTTCTGAGCTTTTTTTCTGGAGAAATAGTAAGATTATTTATAGAATCTAGTTTGTTAAATGTATTTTCCCAACTTTCTTTAAGTATGCTTACATAAAGTTGCTCCTTATTTTCGTAGTAATTATATAGAGTTCCAACAGCTACACCAGATTTTTTAGATATCATTTTCATATCTACATCAGTATAACTAAGCTCAACAAATAATTGTAAAGCACAATTTCTAATAGTTTTCTCAACATCTTTTATTATCTTTGGCATAACATCACCTCTTATTATGAATGGCGGTTCATTTAAAATGTAATATCATTATATGCCATTCTTTTCTATTTGTAAATAAATTTTCATTGCATTTTAAAATTTATTGGATTAAATATATTTCAATATTATAATTATAAGTAGATTAAAAGTAGGAATAAAAGATATTTGTAAAAAAATAATTCTGTAAAAATAAAATTTTTAGGGACTTTTGACGGAGGTATGTGAATTGAATTTGCTTGAATTTAAAGAAGTTTCATATGTAAACGGTAGTAACACCATATTAAAAAATATAAATGTAAATATCGATAGTGGTGATTTTGTTTCAGTAGTAGGGCATTCTGGAAGTGGAAAAAGTACTTTTTTTAAAATGTGTGCAGACTTAATAAGCCCAACAGAAGGCAGCATAATTTATAGGAATAAGGAATATTCAAAATACAATCCAATGGAACTTAGAAAAAAGATTGTATATTGTTTTCAAATTCCTCATTTGCTTGGTGATACTGTTTTAGATAATTTTAAATTCCCATATAATATAAGAAGTGTTTTAGTGGATTATGATAGAATTAATGAATTAATGGATGATTTTAAGTTTACTCATGATTATTTAAATAAGGATGTAAGAAATTTATCGGGTGGTGAAAAACAGAGAATAGCACTAATAAGAAGCTTACTATTTAAGCCAGATATACTGCTGCTTGATGAGGCTACTTCTGCACTTGATGCTGATAATACAATAATTGTGGAAAATGTAATTAAAGGTTTAAATAAAGAAGGAATTACAATAATGTGGATAACACATAATAAAGAGCAAAGCACAAAATATGCAAATAAAGTTATTACTCTAGAAGACGGAGAAATTAAATCTATGGAGGTGCTTAAAAATGAATAATATAAGTACATCATCACTTTTAATAGCCTCATTCCTTGTAGTAATTTCTCTTATTTTTTCATATACACAAAAATTAAAACTAGAAAAGGAGACATTAATAGGAGTTGTAAGGGCTGTAATTCAATTATTTGCAGTTGGATATGTGCTAGATTACATATTTAAGCTCAAAAGTGTTCTATTTACTACGATGTTACTGCTATTTATGACTTTTAATGCAGCATATAATGCAGGAAAAAGAGGACAAGGAATAAAGAATGTTAGGGTTATATCATTTGTATCAATAATTATCGGCACAATAATTACACTTTTTATACTTGTGTTTGCAAAAGCAATAAAATACGAACCCAACCAAATAGTTCCTGTTGGTGGAATGATTATAAGTAATGCGATGGTAGCTATAGGACTTTGCTATAGGCAGATGAAAGCGGATTTTAAAAACAAGAGGGAAGAAGTAGAAACCAAGCTTTCACTTGGTGCGGATATAAAGACTTCTTCTATTGAAATAATAAGAGATTCAATTAAAACTGGCATGCTGCCGACTATTGATTCAGCAAAAACACTTGGAATCGTGTCTCTTCCAGGTATGATGACAGGACTTATATTGGCAGGTGTTTCTCCTGTAAATGCAATTAAATATCAAATTATGGTAACATTTATGATGCTTTCTACTACGGCTATAGCTTCTTTTATAGCATGCTATTTAGGATATAGGGGCTTTTTTAATGAAAGAAAACAATTGAGTTAACTTTATGGAGGTGAAAATATATGGGTAAGGTTACAATGAAGGATATAGCAAGGACAGCAGGAGTTTCAGTAGCAACAGTTTCATATGTACTCAATAACAATGAAAAAGAAAAAATTCCAGATGAAACAAGAGAAAAAATATTTAAGATAGCAGAAGATATGGATTATGTACCCAATCTTGCTGCAAGATCACTTGTAAAAAGAAAATCATATCTTATTGGAATTTTAGTTGTGAGAGATTATAAAAATGAAACGCCATGGAAAAAGTTTTGTTATTCTGAGTTTATAAATATTTTAGAGCATAAATTCTCAAAAGAAGGATACCATGTCATAATGTCAAATATTGATACCTCCGATCCACAGCTCGATATAATAGCTGAAAGAGAACTTGATGGTGTTTTCATAATAAATGTTAAGAAGGATTTCTTTTATACAATATCAAATAGATTTACTGTTCCTATAATAATAGTAGATAGTTTAATTGATGATATTATATTTCATAAAGTGCTGCCAGATTTAGAGCAGTGCATAGAGAAGTCTAAAAATGTTCTTGGCAGGGGGGAAATGTTTCTTATAACAGATGTTTATAATGATGAAAATATGATGAATTCAATAAGATTTTCTTTTGGGTTAGATAAAAATAATATATGTGAAGCTCATTCAAGGGACGAAATAATAAACTTTGTTACTAATCATAAGGGCGGAAAATTTATAGTTATAAATGAATTTATAGCATTCCTTATTGAAAGATATGTTAATGAAGAGGATATGGTTGTAATATGTACTTCTGGAAGTTCATTTATGCTTAAAAATGGAATTAAGAAATTTATAATAAGTAACGAAAGAAAAGCTGAAGCGGCTGCTGTAACTATGATAGACTACATAAATAAAAATTATTATAACTATAAATACACGTATATACAACCAGAAGCTGCGGATTAACATTGATTTGTAACATTAAAAAAACTTTATAAATCTAAGGTAAAAAAATCATAAAATCCTAAGAGTTTTAATAACTCGCTAAAAAAAAGCTCAAACAAATTAAAACTCTAAGTATTTTACGATTTTTTTACCAAGATTTATTAAAGTTTTTTTAAATCGTTACTTCATCAATGTTAATCCGCTTTTGGAGTAAAGCAAGGAAAAAATTCCTACGTGCCTATTAACAATATGTTATGGTATTTTTGTAGGGAAGATGAGAAAAGGTTACCTTGTTTTTATTTCAAGCGAAGTAATAGTAGTTCTATTAACAAAATAGAGAATAAAAGTTATAATTGAATTATGATTTTTAAATAATTAATTTAGGGAATTTTCAAAAAAATACTAAGGTATAAATGAGGTATGAATGATGGAAAAGGAGATTTCACAAAATTTTGATATGGAAGATTTAATTAAAAAGGTTGATGAAAAATCAGAAAAGTTCATGGAGGAATTTGAAAAACTTAGAGAAGAATTTGAGAGCAAAGTAAAATATGATAAACACAAGGACAAAATTATAGATGATCTGCATGAGGAGCTTCAGAATTATAGAAATGACTTAATAAGCAAAATGATAAAGCCACTTATTACAGATATAATTTATACTATCGATAATAATAATAAGACAGCAGAAGCACTTAAAGAAAAGGATATTTCTGAGTTAAGTCAGGAAAAGATACTTGGAATTGTAAGAGGCTTATCGGAAGACTTAGAGGATATTTTATACAGGCAGGGGGTAGAAGACTTTACGTGTAAACTTCCAGAGTTTGATCCTAAAAAGCAGAAAATAGTAAAAACAGTTGAAACAGATGACAAGGATAAGGATAGAACTGTTGCGAGAAGTATAAAAAAAGGATATGTTTTAGAAGGTAGAGTCATACGTCATGAGCTTGTAGAAGTATATGTTTATAACAGTAATAAGAACGAAAGTCAGGAGGGATAACAGTGAATGAAATTTTTGGAATAGATTTAGGAACTACGTATTCATGCATATCTTATGTTGATGAGTATGGTAGACCTGTAGTTGTTCCTAATGCTGAAAATGAAAGAATCACTCCATCAGTTGTATTTTTTGATGGAGATAATGTCATAGTTGGAGATGTTGCAAAAGAAAATTCTAAGATGTATCCAGATGATGTTGTGTCTTTTGTAAAACGTTCTATGGGTGATGAAAATTTCTATTTTGAGCATGGTGGAAAGCAGTATCATGCAGAGGAGATATCTAGTTTTATACTAAGAAAACTTGTAAGTGATGCTGAAAATAATTTAGGACAAAAGGTAAACGATGTGGTAATAACGTGTCCTGCTTATTTTGGTATAAACGAGAGAGAAGCTACAAAACTTGCAGGAGAAATAGCTGGACTTAATGTAAAAGCCATAATAAATGAACCAACAGCTGCAGCAGTTTCATACGGTGTTGATTACGATAAAGATAAAGTAGTTCTGGTTTATGACCTTGGTGGAGGAACTTTTGATGTAACTATGATTGACGTGAAAAAGGATTCCATAAAGGTTATATGTACAGGAGGAGATCATAATCTAGGAGGTAAAGATTGGGACGATGCACTTATCGCATATATGGCTGAGCAATATAAAGAAATTACAGGAAATGATACGGATATTTTAGATGATCCTGAAACCTGTCAGGAACTTGGACTTCTTGCTGAAAGAGTTAAAAAAACATTATCTCAAAGGGAAAAAGCTCCTATATCAATTAACTATGAGGGCGAAAGAGCAAAAATAGAAATAACAAGAGAGAAATTCAATGAATTAACTTACGATTTGCTGCAGAGAACGGTAAATCTTACTGATGATATGCTTAAGGAAGCAGAAAAGAAAAATTATACAAACTTTGATGAAATACTTCTTGTTGGAGGCTCATGTCGTATGCCTCAAGTTGCGGAAATAATAAAAAATAAATATAATATTGAACCTAAATTATTTGATCCAGATGAGGCAGTTTCAAAGGGAGCGGCACTTTACGGTTGGAAGCTTTCTGTAAATGATGAACTTATTAAGAGGATTTCTGAGGATACTGGAAAAGATGTTGAAGATGTAAAGAAAAGCATTTCTGAAAACAATATAGATGAGGATGTAGTTGAAAAGGCAGCAAAGAAAGTTGCAGATGATACTGGATATACGCTTTCAGCGGTTAAATCTTCAAATGTAAAGGTTGTTAATGTAGTTAGCAAAAGTTTTGGAGTCGTTACTTATAATAATGAAGACAAGGAAGTTATATATAATTTGATAATTAAAAATTCTGAGGTTCCATATGAATTTACTGAAAAGTTTGGAACTAAAGAAGAAAATCAAGAAAACGTAATGATAACTATAGTTGAGGACGAGCTTACAGATAGAGTAGTAGAAAAAGAATATGGCAGCAAAATAGGAGAAGCTGAACTTGTACTTCCTGAGAATTTACCTAAAAATTCTCCTGTTGATATAACTTTTAAGCTTAATTCTGAAGGTAGACTTGAAATCAAAGCGGTTGAGGCTGCGGAAGGAAAAGAAGTAAGTACATCTATAGAGACAAGTTCTGTTATAAAGGGCAAAGATCTTGAAGAAGCTAAAGAAAGAAACAAAAATATTGAAGTATCGTAAGGATTGAGGTATGTATGAAATATAGTTTAGGTATAGATCTAGGAACTACATTTTCTGTAGTTTCCATAATCGATGAAAATGGAATTCCTAAAGTTTTAAATAATGCAGAAGGAAATACATTAACTCCTTCAGTTATATATTTTGGCGATGATGAAATTATTGTAGGTGACGGGGCAAAAGAAATGCAGGCAATGGGAGATAACAACATAGCCTGCTTTTTTAAAAGAAATATTGGAGATGAAAACTATGTACTTCAGTTTGGTGAGAAGTATTATAACGCAGAGGATTTATCTGTAATAGTTCTTAAAAAATTAAAGAAGGATGCAGAGGCTTTTCTTAAATGTGAGGTTTCAGATGCAGTTATAACTGTGCCGGCTTATTTTAATAATTTACAAAGACAGTCTACTATAAATGCAGGTAAGAGAGCTGGTTTTAATGTTTCAAGTATATTAAATGAGCCGACTGCAGCAGCTATAGCTTATGGAATGAAGGATGTAAAAGATAAGAAAAATATTCTTGTATACGATCTTGGTGGTGGTACTTTTGATGTAACCCTTGTTCATATAGAGAAAGAAATTATAAAGGTTTTAAGTACTGATGGAGATCATGAATTAGGTGGCAAGGATTGGGACGATAGGATTGCCATGTATATAGGAGAAAAGTTCTTTGAGAAGTTTGGAGTAAATCCAATGGATGATGTTGAATATTACAATGACATTCTTGTGAAATGTGAGAATGCAAAGAAACATCTTTCTAAAAGGGATAGTACGGATATAAATGTTTACTACTGTGATCTCAATGAAAAATTCACAATAACAAGAGAAATGTTTATGTCCCTCACAGGAGATTTACTTCAAAGAACAAGAAGTTTAAGCGAAGATGTCATAAAAAGTGCTGGACTTTCTTGGGAGGATATAGACGGTGTTCTTCCAGTTGGCGGCTCAACTAGAATGCCAATGGTACTTGAATTTATCAGAAAAGTAAGTAAAAAGGAGCCTATAACGGGAATAAATGTGGACGAAGCAGTTTCTATTGGTGCGGCAATTACGGCATCTATGGAAAATAAAAGTACTAGTGATAAAGTTATATTTACACTGGGAGGATACAAAAAAACTGAGGATGTAATGAGTCACAGTTTAGGAATGGTGGCTTTTGATAGTTCAGGGCAAAAATATATAAACAGTATAATAATAAGCAAAAATAAAAAAATACCATGCAGCGAAAAGAGACCTTATGAGATTAGGACTGGTAAAAACAGAAATAATGTTCTCGAAGTGTATATGCTTCAAGGTGAGAGCGAAGAAATTTCAGATTGCACTGTTTTGGGGAAATATGTATTTTATGATATAGATTATGTTGGAAGAAAACCTTCAGTTATAGATATTGAGTATGCTTATAATAAGAATGGTGTTGCTAAGGTTTTTGCAGTTCAGAGGGAAACTGGTAAAAACCTTCCACTTAGAATAGATAAAATTCCGGAAAACTTTGAATGGGATGAAGAATTAAAGGAAGAAGAGGAAATAGTTCATAAAAGCATAGTTATATCTATAGATTTATCTGGAAGTATGAGGGGAGTACCCCTTAAAGAAGCAGTAGAGGCTTCAAAGACTTTTATAGATAATATAGATATGGATAATTCTTCTGTGGCACTTGTTGCTTTTGCTGATAGAGTTCAAACCTTAATGAAATTAACAAGTAATAAGGAAGAAATATTTGAAGCAATAGAAGGACTTAAAAAAGCTGATGTAGGAACATCAACTTTATCTGAACCTTTTGGCGAAGCATATAATGTTTTAAAGGATGCATATGGGGACTCATTTGTTGTAGTTCTTACTGATGGTCAGTGGTATGGCAAAACTGATATAATGGCAGAAGTTAATAAGTGTAAGGAAAGTGGAATTGAAATTGCAGCAGTTGGATTTGGTGATGCTAAGAAGGAATTTTTAGATAAAATAGCTACTTGCAAAGAAAATTCTATTTTTACTGAAGTTTCAAACTTAAAACAATCGTTCTCAAAAATTGCAAGGGTTATTTCAGAATCGGAAAGTGGACTAAGAATGTTTCAAAAAAATGGTTCAATAAAGATGCATTAATTATGAGGTGAATAAAATGCAGAGAAGGGAAAATTTCTATACCCTTTTGAAATTATCTATAGAGCCTAAAGAGCAGGATGAAGAAAAGATTAGAAATGCAATAAATAAAAAAAGAAGTGAATGGTCAAAACTCAGAAATCATCCAACTAAAGCTGTTAAGGCAAAATTGTATTTAAGTATGATTCCGGAGATAGAGAATGTCATGCTTAAGAGTGAGTATTCTAGAAATGAAGAATGGAAAAGGGCAATTAAGGAAAAAAAGGAGAAAGAGAAGCATAGATATAATATTTTAGATGAAGCTATAAAATTTTTATGTTCAAAAGGTTATATATTTGATACAGAAAAAGATGCTCTTAGAAAAAAGTTTAAAGAATTTAATGATTCAGAGATAAACATTAGAATTAAAGTTCCAGTAAAAAGATACGAAAAGAGTAAAAAAGAACAAATTAGTGATAATAATGCTTTTGATATTACGAGAATGAACAAAATAAAATCAAATCTTGAAATAGTCGGCAAAAAGTCTTTATATGATTTCCTTAATGTTTCTATGTCAACAAATCTAATTGCTATAAAAATGGCATCTAAAAGAAAGTATGAGGAGATAAAGAAATCATCTTTAAAGGATGCGTTCGTAACTGCAAGTTCTATACTTCAAGGTATGTGTGATGATATTTTTAAAGATGAAGAAAATCGTGAAAAATATGATGCTGCTTTAAAAAATGGTAGCACAAAGGGTTTATCTGAAATAATAGATATTCTATCTTCAAAAGGATATATAGCTTGCGAAGAGTTTGATTCTATAATTAAAGAACTTACTACAAGGGGAATGGATACAGCTAAAGCCAAGGGATACATAAAAAGTTTGTGCTTTCAAAGAAAAATATCTGTTGAGGTTCCTAAACATTTATCCGTAGAAACAATGGAAAGATGCGGTATATGTGGGTGCTTAAATTATAAAATATCTAGATTTTGTTATAATTGCGGATTCCCATTGAAAGTAACTTGTCCAAAATGCCATAGAGTTATAAGTTCTTCTGAAAAGGTATGTACTAATTGTGGTTTTCATGTAGAAGATATGAATATAGCAGCTGATCTTCTAAGAGATGCTGAAAATAAGATTGCATACAATGACGTTGAAGGCGCATATTCTTTATTAAAAAGAGCTCAAGAGTTATGGAGTGATAACTCTAGAATAAAAGATATGATAAAAGTAGTTGAGCATAAGAGAAATATAATTGTTGATAGGGAAAATAAGATTCTTGAACTTATAGATAGGAAAGCTTATTACACTGCAATGAAAGAAATTATAGCATTAAAAGGTATGAACTTTTCGTATTTTATAGAAACCTATGAGAGAATAATAAGCATTAAGATAGAAGAATCAGAAAAAGTCATAGAAAAAATTAAAGATGTAAAAGATGAAGAACATATAACAGAGATTTGTACTGAGGCACTTAATGTTTGCAGCGATTGTGAGTACGCTTTAAGGTGGCTTTCAAAATATCCACCGCAGCCTCCATATAATTTAAAATATGAGATTTTGAATGATAGTGTGAATCTAAAATGGGACAAGGGACAGAACAATAATATTAAATATAGAGTAATAAGAAAGCTTAGAAATGAGCCAGAGTCCATTAATGATGGCAAAGTAATAGGAGATACATTAAAAAATGAAATTACAGATTCTGCTGTAGAAGCAGGACAAATTTATTATTATGCTGTTTTTTCGTGTAGAGGAGATATTTATTCAAAAGCCTTCTCGTATGTTGGACCTGTTATGCCTATATTTGAGGTTGACAATATTGAAGTAGAAAGTGGTAGTAAAGAAATAATTTTGTCCTGGAGTATCCCTGTAAAGGCAAAGGCTGTAGAGGTATGGAGAAAAGAAGGAATGCTTCCATCGAAAGAAGGAGACGGTACAAAGCTTAGGGATGTATCTTTATTTGGAGCCGAAGATAAGGGGCTTATAGATGGAAAGAATTATGGCTATTTAATAATTACAAAATATAGAGATATTAAAGGAAAGGAAATAGCAACTAAAGGTGTTACTTGTTTTGGAAAAACTATAAAGCCTCCAGAAACAATTGATAACATTAAACTTTCGATTTCAAAAGAACATAATTTGAAAGTGGAATGGAAGAGGAAAGATTATAAAGGTAAGGTTCATATATTTTATTCATCCAATCCTTTTGGTTTTGAGGAAGGGCAACTTTTACAAAAGAACAAATTAAATAATTTAGCTAATAAAGCTCTTATAAAGAATGAAGGAGAGTGTGAAATAAAAGATATTGATGCTGGAACAATCTTTATATTGCCAGTGGTATCTGAGGGTAATACGGCTTGCATTGGAAGAGAGCAGCACATATCAATTTTAAATGAAGTTGAAAAACTTACTGGATATATTTTTGACAAAAAACTATATCTCCAATGGAGATGGCCAGCTGGAATAGAAAAAGTTTTGGTTGGTTTGAAATTCAATGGTTATTGTGATGGTATAAATGATAAGGAAACGCTATATAGAGAAATTTCATTAGAGGAATATAATAATAATGCTGCATTTGTAATTGAAAATTTGCAGTATAAAGAGTATTTTTTTACGGTTTTTTCTGTTTATGAGACATCGTATATAAAAAGGTATTCCTTTGGAATGAGATGTAAATTGGGTAATTTAGGTATTGAGGAAATTCACTACGAAATAAAAAGGTCAAAGGGTATATTTGGGCTTAATAGAGGAATTTTGTTTTCATTAAAAGATCATGGCAGTACTGTGGTTCCTGACTATGTTTTAGTTGTAAATGAAAAAAAGGAACCTACTTCCATGATGGATGGCAAAATAGTTTATAGTGGTAATGAAAACAGGGCTTTTATAAACATTGAGAATGTTGATATTTTCGTGAGACCATTTTTTAAAGTTAGTAGTGATAGATATAAATTCGTAAGAATATAGAGAATAAATTTATGAGAGGGAAGTGGCTATTAATGAAAATGGTTTTTATTAAGGACCTTAAGCCTGACGATATAATTGCAAAGGATATATATGACGATACTGGAAAGCTTTTAATAAAAGAAGGAACTAAGATTGGCAGAGGAAGCATTAACTTTTTAAAGAGTAGAAATGTATTTATGGTACATGTAGAAGATGAAAAATTAGATGATATTAAGGTTGATAAAAAGTTACAAAAAGTTAAAACAAATACACTTACAAAGATGCCGCTAGTATTTAATAATTTAATAACTGGTGATTATGAAAGTTGTAAGGAAGCAATGGAAACTGTTGATGAACTTGTTGATTATATAGCAAAAAAAGGCACTATAAATACTAATCTTTATGAGGTTAAGATGTACGATAATTATACTTATATTCATTGCCTTGATACTGGGATTATGGCGGCTTTTCTAGGATTATCTATGGGAATGAGTACTTCAAGATTAAAAGATTTAACCATTTCAGGTATACTTCATGATATTGGTAAGACCAAAATTCCAAGTGAAATTATAAATAAGCGGGGTAAATTAACCGATGAGGAATTCAAAATTATAAAACAGCATCCTCAATATGGAAAAGATATATTAAGGAAGTTAAACGTTTTAAGTGATGAAGTTATGGATGGCGTTTTTCAGCATCATGAAAGGTATGATGGAAGTGGGTATCCAAAAGGTTTGGCAGGAAAAGAAATATCACAGTTTGGCAGGATAATAAGTATATGCGATGTTTTTACAGCCGTAAGTGCTAATAGGTCATATAGAGATAGATTTAAGCCAAATGAAGCATATGAACTTATATTATCTGGGGCCGGAAGTATGTTTGATCCTGAATTGGTAGATCAATTTAGAAGTGTGTTTTTCGTTTACCCATTAGGTTCTTGTGTTAAGCTTTCAAATGGTATTGAAGGTTACGTTGTTAATCAAAATGAGCATTTTCCAGACAGACCTATCATAAGAGTTGTTTATGAAGGTGCTGATAAAAAATCAATTTCACCATATGAAATAGATTTATTGCAGCATAATGATATAATTATACAAGAGGTTATTTAATATTTAAAGAAAAGAGTGATTTTTATGGAGGAAGTAATAAATAGATTTTTGAAATATGTAAAATTCGATACACAATCTGATGAAAATTCTGACACTACACCTAGTACTGCAAAGCAGCTTAAACTTGGAAATGAACTTGCAAGTGAATTGAAAAGCTTAGGACTTTCAGGTGTATCTATTGATGAAAAGGGATATGTCATGGCATATTTACCTGCTAATACAGACAAAAAAGTACCAGCAGTAGGTTTTATATCTCATATGGATACAAGTCCTGATATGAATGGCGAAGGTGTTAATCCACAATTTGTAGATAATTATGATGGAAAAGATATTGTACTTAATAAGGAAAAAAATATTGTATTGTCTCCAAAGGATTTTCCTGAGCTTTTAGAATATAAGGGAAAAACTTTAATTACAACAGATGGAACAACATTACTCGGTGCAGATGATAAGGCTGGTGTTGCAGAAATAATAACTGCTGTAGATTATATTATAAAGCATCCAGAGATAAAGCACGGAAGAATTTGTATAGGATTTACGCCTGATGAAGAAGTGGGTAGAGGTGCAGATTATTTTGATGTTAAGAAGTTTGGAGCAGATGTTGCCTATACTCTTGATGGTGGAGATTTTGGAGAACTTCAATATGAGAATTTTAATGCTGCTGAAGCAAAAATTGTAATAAAGGGAAGAAGCGTTCATCCTGGTTCAGCTAAAAATAAAATGATAAATTCTATCAGTATTGCAGAAGAATTCATGAATCTTTTACCTAAAAATGAAGTTCCAGAGCATACCGAAAATTATGAAGGATTTTACCATATAGTTGGTATACAGGGAAGTATTGAAGAAACTAAGTTGCATTACATAATAAGAGATTTTTCTAAAAAGGAATTTGAGAATAAGAAAAAATTTATGCTCAAAGCTGCTGAGTTTATAAATAGTAAGTATGGAAGCGAGATATTGAGTATAGATGTTAAAGATCAATATTATAATATGAAAGAAAAAATTGATTTGGCTAAGCATGTTGTAGATATAGCATATAAAGCAATGAAAAATGCTGATGTTGAGCCACTAGTAAGAGCTATAAGAGGAGGCACTGATGGTGCTAGATTGTCTTTCATGGGGCTTCCAACACCTAATTTATTTACCGGAGGAATGAATTTTCACGGAAAATATGAATATATACCTACATTTGCTATGGCTAAGGCTGTAGAAGTAATAGTTAATATAATTAAATTATATTCAGAAAAATAAAATTTAACATAAATCAATTAATTATAACAAGTTAATGTGAAACTATGTAGTATTATATAAGTATGTATTATTATATAAGTAGGATTGCATTAGCTTGTTTTTATATAGTTCACAGTGTAATAGGATAGTAGTATAATAATATTACATATAAAATTTAATTGTATGGAGGACAAAAACATTATGAAAACTAAAGCAAAGCATCTTGTGGTTATTTCTGTTGATGCGTTAAATTCACAAGATTTTGATTTTATAAAAAAACTACCTAATTTTTCAAAAATAATAAATACGGGCTCTTATGTTAGAAATGTTACGGGGATATATCCATCCACTACTTATCCGGCACATACATCTATAATTACGGGGACATATCCTGAAAGACATGGTATATTTAACAATGAAAGAATGGAAATTGGAGTAAGGAAGCAGCATTGGTACTGGCAAAAAAAATATATTAAGGTTCCAACTTTAGTCGATATTGCAATTGAAAATAATATGAAGGTTGGTAATATATTTTGGCCGGTTATGGCGAAATCTAATATTCAATATAATTGTCCTGAAATTTGGAATGTAAAAAAGTATGGAAGTCATATTATAACTTCTCTTATGAATGGTACACCTTTATTTATAATAAGTCTTGGTTTAAGATTTGGAAAGATATTAAACAAGATAAATCAGTTTAATTTAGACAATTTTGCGTGTGCGTGTGCATGCTATACTATAAGAAAAAAGAGAACTAATTTAACATTAGTACATTTAAATGAAATAGATTATACAAGGCATAAATACGGATTTGCATCTAATGAGGTATATGAAGCTTTAAAACATGAAGATGAGCGGATTGGTAAAATAATAGAAGCTTCAAAAAAAGCTAATATATATGAAGATACAGCTTTTATTGTTTTAGGAGATCATGGGTTTTCAGATGTGGATTATAAAATTTGCATTAATACTGCATTTGCTCAAAAAGGACTTATAAAACTAAATAAAAAAGGCAAAATAATTAATTGTAAGGCATATTCGAATTATTGTGATGGTTCAAATCAAGTAAAAGTAATGGGTAATAAGAATAAAGATAAAGTTTTAAAACTTTTGATGGATATGAAAGAAAGTGGAAAATACGGTATAAAGGCTGTATATACTAAAGTGCAAGCTCTTAAAAAGAGAGTTAAAGGTGATTTCGATTTTATGCTAGAGGCAGAAGATGGATATTATTTTGATAATAATTGGAATGAAAAAGATGTTGTTGTTAAGATAAAAAAGTCAAAAGCAAGGGTAAACGAATTTGGATATTATGCTGCAACTCATGGATATGATCCATTAAAAGATAATTACAAGTCGTTTTTTGCAGCCGCAGGATGTGGAATAAAAAAAGGATTTAGGCTAGAATCAGCTAAGCTTGTTGATGAGGGTCCTACTATGGCGGCAATTCTTGGACTTCAAATGAAAAATGTAGATGGAAGAGTGTTAAGCGATATTTTAATATAATTGATAAAATTTTTTAGTGTTTTTATAATTTGGAGTTTAGTCTTATGATTTTTATTTAATGTTTCGAAATACTATTACTTAACAATATTCATAAACTATCAATTGGGGTTAAAAAATTTTGTTGTATTCACAATAAAATTTTTGTATTATAATTAATATTGTATATTTATAATTAAGGAGGCTATTTTATGAAAGCTATTATTACAGTTATAGGAAAAGACAAAGTTGGTATCATTGCAGGAGTAAGTTCAATTCTCGCAGAAATGAAAGTTAATATCCTTGATATAAGTCAAACTATAATGCAAGAATATTTTACTATGATAATGCTTACAGATTTGTCCTGTTCAACTGTTCCTTTTGATAAAGTTAAAGGTGAACTTGATGAGAAAGGTAAAAAACTTGGGGTTTCAATAAAAATACAGGATGAGGGTATATTTAACTCAATGAACAGGGTGTAAAGGAGATTGAAAATCAATGAATACGAATGAAATTATGCGTACAATAAAAATGATTGGGGAGCAGAATCTGGATATACGTACGATAACTATGGGGATATCTTTAAGAGACTGCTCTAGTTTTAATGGAAAAGAGTCCAGAAAAAGGATTTATGATAAAATAACTAAATATGCTGAAAACCTTGTAAAAGTAGGAGAAGAAATAGAAAGAGATTATGGTATTCCGATAATTAATAAAAGAATATCTGTAACTCCTATTTCAATAGTAGCAGAATCATCTGATGATAAAGATTATGTTGAATATGCTAAAACATTAGATAAGGCAGCAAAAGCCGTTGGGGTCAATCTTATAGGTGGATTTTCTGCACTTGTACATAAAGGATGTACTAAAGGTGATAAGATTTTGTTAGCATCTATTCCTGAAGCTTTAAATAGTACAGATATTGTTTGTTCGTCTGTAAATGTTGGGAGTACTAAAACAGGAATCAACATGAATGCTGTCAAACAAATGGGACATATAATAAAGGATATTGCAAATTTATCTGCTTCAACTAATGGACTAAACTGCATGAAGCTTGTAGTATTTGCCAATGCTATAGAGGATAATCCTTTTATGGCAGGTGCATTTCATGGCATAGGAGAAGCAGAATGCGTAATAAATGTTGGAATAAGTGGACCAGGAGTTGTTAAGGCGGCACTTGAGAATGTAAAAGGTGAACCATTTGATGTAGTTGCTGAAACGATAAAGAAAACTGCTTTTAGAATTACTAGGGCAGGTCAGCTTGTGGCAAGAGAAGCTTCTAAAAAATTAAATGTTCCTTTTGGAATAATAGATTTATCACTTGCACCGACACCAGCAGTTGGAGATAGTGTTGCGAGAATAATAGAAGAAATGGGAGTTGAAACTTGCGGTGCACCTGGAACAACAGCAGCACTTGCAATGTTAAATGATGCTGTTAAAAAAGGTGGAATAATGGCTGCTTCTCATGTTGGAGGACTTAGTGGTGCTTTTATACCTGTAAGTGAAGATGAAGGTATGATAGCTGCTGTAGAAAGTGGAGCACTTAACCTAGAAAAACTTGAAGCTATGACATGTGTATGCTCTGTTGGACTTGACATGATAGCAGTACCTGGAGATACGCCTGCTGAAACTATTTCAGGAATAATTGCCGATGAAGCTGCAATAGGAGTCGTAAATAATAAGACTACAGCAGTTCGTATAATTCCTGCAATAGGTATGGGAGTAGGAGATAGTGTTGAGTTTGGGGGCCTTTTTGGAAGAGCACCTGTAATGCCTGTAAGTAAATTTTCTTCAGCTGATTTTATTAATAGAGGTGGAAGAATTCCATCACCAATACATAGTTTTAAAAACTAGTGTTGAAAAAGTTGCATTAATAGGAAAATTAGTGCAGCTTTTTTAAATGATATTCAAACATAAATAAATAAAGAATAAATATTCTAATAATTAGGTTTACATATAGTTATGAAAGTAATATCAGAGGATTTAGTGTAATATTAAAAATATCAAATACAATAAAGGCTTAAAAAAGATAGAAAATAAAGTTCATAGCGATTAGAAATTAAATTACAATCCAATATGTATATTTTAAAATTTTGATATAATAATTTACCTAATGTATAATAAGCAAAGTACAATATATAGTATATTGGAGGGTAATTATATGCTAAATGTAGTAAAAAGAGATGGTAGGCAAGTAATATTTGACTCTAGCAAGATATTCAATGCCATAAAGGGAGCAGCAGAAGAAATAGGCTTTGGTATTAAAGAGAGCGATATTCTTGAATTAACTCAAAAAGTTATGGGTAGACTTGAAGAATTAAAATTAAAAAAGGTTACAGTAGAGGAAGTACAAAATATAGTAGAGAAAGTCCTTCTTGAAAATGGAAATAAAGAAATAGGAATGGCTTATTGTGCTTATAGAAAAGAAAGAACTAAGGTAAGAGAGATAAAATCAAACCTTATGAAGGTTATAGAGAAAATAGGAATAGAAACTGATAGAGATAATGCTAATGTTGGAAATAACTATAGTTCTAAACTTCTTAGAATAGCAAGTGAATCTAATAAGTGGCATAATCTTGCTGCTATGCCTAAAAAAATATCAAGGGCACATGAAAATGGAGATATATATTTACATGATCTTGATAGTTATAATTTAAGTATAAATTGTCTCCACATTCCAACTAAAGAAGTTCTACAAAAAGGATTTAATACAGGATATGGATACATAAGACCGCCGAAGAGAATAGAGTCAGCGGCAGAACTTTCATGCATACTTTTGCAGTCAACGCAAAATGATATGTTTGGAGGTCAAGCTCACCCGGATTTCGATAATGATATGGGTGAATTTATAGAACCTACAAGGGAACAAATACGTGATGAATATAGAGAACTAGGTGTTGATCCAAGTAGGATAGAAGAATTCACTGAGAAAAAATTAATGAAGATTATTGCACAGTCTATGCAGGGTATAGTATATAATTTAAATACTATGCATAGTAGGGCAGGTTCACAGGTACCTTTTTCATCTATAAATATTGGAATTCCAAGATCTAAGGATGCAGCACTTGTATGTGAGATATTTTTAAAGGAGTATGAAAAAGGACTTGGAAATGGTGAACAGCCAATTTTCCCTAATATAATTTTTAGGGTTAAAAAAGGTGTAAATAGGGAAAAGGATGATCCTTATTTTTACTTGTTTAGATTAGCATGTAGAGTTGCAGCTAAGAGGATGAATCCTACTTTTATGAATATAGATGCTGATTTTAATAAGGAATATTATGATAAAGGATACCTTCCAGCAACTATGGGATGCAGAACTTATATAATGTCTAACATTAATGGAGAACCTGGAGTTAAAGGAAGAGGAAATATAGCACCAACTACAATTAACCTTCCTAGAATAGGTATTCTTGCAAAGGGAAATATAGATAAGTTTTTTGAGCTATTAGATTCAAGACTTGAGATTGCAAAAGAAAGTTTGCTTGATAGATATAATGTGCTTAAAAAACTAAGGGTTAAGGATTTGCCATTTGTAATAGGTCAAAATCTTATGAAAGGTTCTGAAGGTTTGAAGTCTGACGATTCAATAGAGCCGATTCTTAAACAAGGATCATGGGCAATTGGATTTATAGGACTTGCTGAAACACTTGTAGCACTTACAGGACATCATCATGGTGAAACTGCGGAGGCAAGGGAGCTCGGCGTTAAGATAGTTACGTATATTAGGAATTATCTTGACAACTTAAAGAAAGAGATACGTCTTAATTGGAGCTGTTATGCTACACCGGCAGAAGGATTATCTGGAAAGTTTATTGTGAAAGATAAGGCAATTTTTGGTGAGATACCTGGTGTTACGGATAAGGATTACTACACTAATAGTTATCATATACCAGTTGGTTTCAATATTTCTATTAAGGATAAGATAAATATAGAGGCACCTTATCATAAGTTATGTAACGGAGGCCATATATCTTATATAGAGCTTGATGGTTATGGTGATGAGGAAACTATAATGAATATAGTTAAGTACGCTTATGAAAAAACTAATATAAGTTATATAGGAATAAATTTTCATATAAGATATTGCAAACATTGTGGAGAGTATTTAGAAACATCTGAAGCAAAATGTCCGAAATGCGGAAGCTATGATATTCAAGGTATATCAAGAGTTACAGGATATTTGAGCTTAGATGAAAGATTCGGTGTAGGAAAGTCAGCTGAGAGGGCTGATAGAACAGCTCAAGGAACAGGGAAACACTGCTACAAGTAATAGTATTTTGAAACATTAAATAAAACTCATAAGACTAAGCTTCAAATTATAAAAATACTAAGAAATTTTAATAACTCGCTGAAGAAAAGCTCAAACAAATTAAAATTTCTAAGTCTTTTTATAATTTGAATCAAGTCTTATTGAATTTTATTTAAATTGTTCCCAAAATACTATTACTTTGCTTAGAATAAAGGCAAGGTGAATTTTTCTCCGCTTCCCTACGAAAAATAATATAGGCATTAAGCTAAATCAGTTATTTAAATTTTGTAAGCTTCGTAGAATTATTGAAAGTTTACTTGTCTAAATAGCGATTTACTAATCTAATTTATATAATTTATGCCTAAAATTCCGTAGGCACGGAGGAATTTTTTTAAAATGTTACAAATCAATGTTAATTTGCAATATTTATAAATTATTAATTATTACGGAAACAACTTATATGTTTTTAGTTTTAGTAGGGAGAGGTTTAAATGAACTTAAGGGTTGCTGGATTTTTAGATAATTCAATGGTGAATGGCGAAGGTATGAGATCAGTATTATTTTTATCTGGTTGTAGGCGAAGATGTCCAGGATGCCAAAATGAAGCTATGCAGGATTTTAAATATGGGGAAGACATTTCGGTTATGGAAGTGCTAGAGAGAATAAAAGATAATATGCCTATTATAAAGGGTGTTACATTTTCCGGAGGAGATCCATTAGAACAGGCTGAAAATTTAATTGAGCTTTCAAAAGAAATAAAAAAGCTTGGGCTTAATATATGGTCATATACAGGGTATACCCATGAACAGATTTTAGAGGAAAGTGACCCCAATAAGCTTGAACTACTTAAGTACATAGATGTTCTTGTAGATGGTGAATTTAAGCAAGATTTAATGGAAAATGCACCCAAGTATGCGGGTTCAAGCAATCAAAGGGTTATAAGGTTAAAATAAAAACTACTTAAGGGAAAGCATTTTAACCTTATTTTTTTTATCAAAATTATTATCTACAGTAAATACATTACTTGGTAGGCGTTCTGCATTTTGCATCTCTATTATAAACTTTTCAGCACCTTCTAAAGGAAGAATGGTGAAAGTAGTTTTATAATGCATTGGCAGTATTATACTACTGTTTATTTTTTTACATAATATAGCGGCTTCCTTTCCATCAATTGTAAAGTTGCCTCCAACAGGAATCATGAGTATATCAATATTACCTAAAGATTCTATCTCAGAAGATGATAATATATAACCTATATCTCCAAGATGGCATATTCTTGTACCGTCTATATCAAATAAAAAAATTGTATTTTTGCCACGGGCAGCACCTTTTACGTTATCGTGAAAAGATGGCAGCCCTTTTATTTTAATATTTTTGATTTCATAAGTTCCAGGCTTATCTATTATTGCAGGGGAATTGGTAACACAGTCAGTATAGTCGTGATCAAAATGATGATGACTTACAGTTACTATATCAGCTTCACCTTTAAATGGAGTGTAACCTATAGAATCATCAAAAGGATCTAATAAAATTTTTATATTGTTATCAGTTTCAATTAAAAAGCATGATTGACCAAACCAGGTAATCTTCAATAATATCACCACTTTCTTATTTATTATTTTACACTTATTTAAAGTAATTATAGTATTAGTATGTAAAGTTTTCAATATATTTAATTATAGATTATTTTATTAATGTATATTAATGGTATAATTAAAAGAAAAATAATGATAATGGGAAAAGCTCAAATCCAAGGTGTAATAAGGAGGAAATAAATTGAAAAAAATCACAAAGGCCAATATATTTTTTTTGGTTTTAATAATTATGCAGTTATTAGGTAGTGCAGTTATACAGGTAGTCAAAGCTAATTTTAAGTTTAATTTTCCTAGTGCACTTGTCATTTCGCAGATAATACTTTTGGTGATACCTAATATAATCTATATTTTAGTGACTAGACAATCATTTAAAAAAACTTTGAGAATTAATTCAATCAACATAAAAAGCGTTGGTATTGTAGTACTTATAGCAATATTCTTTTTGCCAATTGCATCTTTTTTAGCAAATTTAACGGGGCTAGTATTTAAAAATAATGTAGAGACTGTAATAGGATACATGAAAGGTACACCTTTAATAATAATGGTTATTGTGCTTGCTATAGTTCCTGCACTCTGTGAAGAATTTCTTGTTAGAGGTTCTATTTTATCTGGATATAGAAGTATTTCGATAAAAAAGGCAGCATTAATAAATGGTTTTTTGTTTGGGGTACTTCATCTTAATCCACCTCAATTTTTATATACTTTTGCCTTAGGTATAATACTTTCATATCTTGTATATTCATGTGATTCCATATTTGCATCCATGACTGCTCATTTTACTTTTAACAGTTTTAGTGCAGTTGGATCGTGGTATTCAATGAAGTATGGTATACAGAATACAGGAAAAAGTATAAGAGATTTATCTACGAATGGCAAAATAGTAACATTGCTTATAGGAGCTATTTTAGCAGTAGTTGCTTGTTATATAATAATTGTATTAATTAAACAGCTTATGGATATAAATAAGGATAAAATAAAAGTTGAGCAGCTTGAGGATTTGGAAAAAAAAGAAAATTATACTGCCGAAGATAAGTTTGTATCAGTTATACCCATTGTTTTATCATTAGTGCTTTTTACTGCTTGTGTTTATCAAAATTTGCATAAGATAATGTAATGTGCAGATAAATTTAAAGTATGATATAATATTTCAAGAATACTCGCTTAGAAAGGTAGGATATATAGTATGAGTAGAATGTTTGGAACTGATGGAGTAAGAGGAATAGCAAATAAGGAACTTACAGCAGAAACTGCATACAAGCTTGGTAGAGCAGGTGCATATGTACTTACAAGTGAAACACACAGACCTAAGATTTTAGTTGGAATGGATACTAGAATTTCAGGGGATATGCTTGAAGCTGCTCTTGTTTCGGGAATACTTTCAGTTGGTGCAGAAGCAGTTTGTGTTGGTATAATACCTACTCCTGCAGTTGCATATTTAACTAGGAAATATAATGCGGATGCTGGTGTAGTAATATCTGCGTCACACAATCCTGTAGAGTATAATGGAATAAAGTTTTTTAATGGTGATGGATACAAACTATCGGATGCACTTGAAGATAAAATTCAAGAAGTTATTGAGAGCAATTTTAAAGGGGTGCCTCTTCCAACTGGAGAGTGTATTGGAAAGAAGATTGTTGAAAATTCTGCTGTGGATGATTATGTTGAATTTGCAGAGAGTACTGTAGATATTAGCTTAAAAGGATTAAGGGTAGCCCTTGATTGTGCGAACGGAGCATCTTATAAGTGTGCAGTAAAGACATTTAGAGAATTGGGAGCTCATGTTAGAGTTATAAATAATGATCCCGATGGTATAAATATAAATAACAAGTGTGGTTCTACACATCCAGAAGAGTTAATGGATTATGTTGTTAGAAGAAAATATGATTTAGGTCTTGCTTTTGATGGAGATGCTGATAGATGCCTTGCTGTTGATGAAAAGGGAAATCTAATAGATGGCGATTTTATAATGGCTATATGTGGAAAGTACATGCAAGAGAATAATAAACTTGATAAAGATGCTGTAGTTGTTACTGTTATGAGTAATATGGGACTTTTCTTAGCACTTGACAAAGTAAATATTAAAACTGTTAAGACAAGAGTTGGGGATAGATATGTTCTTGAAGAAATGCTTAAAAATGGTTATAAACTTGGAGGAGAACAATCTGGACATATTATATTCTTAGATTATAATACAACTGGAGATGGTCTTGTAACTGCCCTTCAGATATGTTCTATAGTTAAGAAAAGCGGTAAAAAGTTATCAGAGCTTGCTTCCATGATGCACAAGCTTCCACAAGTGCTTGCTAATGCAAAGGTTCCAAATTCTAAGAAAGATATATATCTTAATGATAAGGAAATAATGGGTGAAATTAAAAAAATAGAAGATGAACTAGATGGTGTAGGTAGAGTTTTAATAAGACCTTCAGGAACAGAGCCTCTTGTTAGAGTTATGCTTGAAGGTGAAGATCAAGAAAAATTAAATACTCTAGCTCATAATCTTGCACAGCTAATTGAGCGTAAGGCGAACTAATAAAGAGTATAATTAAATTTAAATAATAGAGTGACAAGTTAAGATTAGTTTTTTGTCCAACTCCGAAAAATTTTTAAAATTAATATTATTATGTTTTTAAAACATAATAAGTTATAGAGTTTTCGGTAATGGACGAGTATGAGAAGTCATCATAGAAAACCATCCTAATTTGTCACTGTTTTTTATTTTCATAAAAGTGAATATACTATAATATATTTTAAAATTATTTTTATGGAAGGGAATGTATTATGTATAAAAAATTAGGTTTAAAAGATTGCGCGTCTATACTTATAAAAAGGCTTATTAAAGATGATATATTTGCGTTAGCATCTCAACTTGCGTATAGTCTTTTATTTGCTTTTTTTCCGTTTTTAATATTTTTAATGACACTTGTTGGATTTAGCAGCATCAAAAGTAGTGATGTATTAGTAGTTATAGGAAGACTGGTGCCAGAACAAGTATACAATCTTATAAAGAGCACAATAACAGAGGTAGTGGATACAAGAAATGGTAATTTGCTTTCGTTTAGTTTGATTATAAGTATATGGGCATGTGTTTCTGGGTTTAGTGCTGTTATAAGGGGACTTAATAACTCATATGAGGATAGTGAAAGAAGAAGTTTTTTAAGAGTACAGTTTGTATCATTGATTTTTACTTTTGGACTCATAATAATAATCTTATCTGTAATGCTGCTAATAGTTTTTGGGGATGTTAATGAGGCTATAGTAGTTAGACGTTTTGGAGTTCCTAAATTTTTTGGATATGCAATTTGGGATTTTATAAAATATCTTATTTTAGTTATGACAATGGTATTTACTTTTGCGGAATTATATAGATATACGCCAGCTACAAAACACGATTGGCAGGATGTATTCCCAGGAGCTGTAGTAAGTACTGCGGGTTGGATAATTTCTTCTCTATGTTTTACATATTATGTTAACAATTTTGGAAATTATTCAAAAATATATGGAAGTATAGGAACGGTTATAGTTCTTATGATATGGCTTTTTATAATATCATTTGTAATAATTTTTGGTGGGGAGGTAAATGCTGTTTATTTCGAAATAAAGAATAACGACAAGTATATTTTGTAAAATTATAATAAATTGGCAAAGCTATATGTATTTACATGATGTTCGTTTTAGTGTAAAATTTAAAATTGCAGAATACAATAATAATTTTAGAATAGAGGTAAAGTTGTGAAAAGCTTTTGGTTTAAATTTGTTGTAATATGTCTTATATTTTTGAACATTTTTTTACTATTTGGATGTAGTAAGGAAAGTAAAAATGATAGTAAAAATAAAATTGATAAAGAAAATTCTATTAAACCAAAAGAATTTGTTAGCAATTATTACAATAGTGAGGTTAATAGGGATGAAATTTATTTAAGCAAGTTCTATAATAATCCCAATCAATCAAATACGAAAGAGATGAAGAAAAAGTTTAAAGACTTTGGCATAACGAAAATGGAATTAATTAATGTGTATAATATTAAGTCTTATGATAGATTAAAAGTAATGGTATCAGCTTTTAACGTGTATTTTCAGAATATAAAAAAGCCACGCCCTGATGTAGAAATAATAGTACTTATTTATAAAAATAATTCATGGTATTTTTTAAATGATGCTTCAGTAACTACGGATAAAGAATATGAATGGCTTCAAAATGAGAAAAAGAATCAAGAAGAGTTTATTGTTAAAAACAGAACCATACAGGATATACTTAAAAATAATACAGAATTTGATAATGAAAACAGAGATTATATGAAAATGTGTGAACAGAGATTTCAATCGGATGTGAAATAAATTAAGGCATTAATTTATGTGATAAAAGCAAAAAAATATACAACATTATGACATAGTTCTACAATAATTACGGTGAAAAAATAAATTTAATTATTTGCAAACGAATGCACACAATCATGATATATGAAAAAAAGCACAATTTATAAAGTATTATTTAATTATATAGCAAAGTTTGAAATATAAAAATTTCACTTTCATTTCATATAGTGACACAATTTTTCTGAAAATTATGATAACATGTAATTATAAGGTTGATTGGAGGGTATGATATGGAAGTGATTGAAACTTTAAACAAGGAAGTTACTACAAAGGATAAAATTTATGAGTATGAATATAGGCTCATAAAAGGAAAGTTTTCTATGGTTTATGGATATGAAGTAAACGTAATGCAATCATATGGTATAGAGGTTGAAAGAAAAGATATTATTGACAATAAAGTTGTTAATATTGAGAGAGATAATATAAAAAATATAAGTGTTGATAAGAATAAAGTACATAATTTGATGGAAATTTTATACAATAATATAGTTTCTCCTATACACTTTATAGAAGTCATTGGAGAATACGTTGATCAACTTGTACTGGATTTTGATGTAAACTGCAAATAAGTGGAATAAAAACATATAGGGGTATAAAATTTCATCTTAAACGAAAGTGGAAAATTAGAGGTTTTAGTTAAATGATTTTTTGAGAAATACATTTAATTTAAAATGAAAAACCTTTAATTTTTCACTATTTTTATTCGTAATATAAAAATATTGCGAAGTAATAGTATTTTGAAACATTAAATAAAAATCATAAGATTAAGCTCCAAATTATAAAAATATTAAGGAATTTTAATAACTCGTTGAAAAAAAGTTCAGACAAATTAAAATTTCTAAGTCTTTTTATAATTTGAAGCAAGTCTTATTGACTTTTATTTAAATCGTTCCCAAAATACTATTACTTCGCTTAAAATAAAAGCAAGGTAAATTTTTCTCTGCTTTTCTGCGAAAAATAATATATATATTAAACTAAATCGGTTATTTAAATTTTGCAAGCTTCGTAAGAATAGTATAATAAAATGTATACTTAATATTTTTATTTTTGATAAGAGGTGTAGTCATGATTAAAGGAGTAGGTGTTGATATTATAGAAATAAATAGAGTAAGGAAAGCCGTACAAAGAAATAATAATTTTATTAAAAAATTATTTAGTGATAAAGAGATAGAATTTGCGAAGAAGGAAAAGTTGAGGGATGAATATTTAGCTGGAAGATTTTCAGCAAAAGAAGCGGTCTCAAAAGCTTTAGGTACTGGGTTTAGGGGATTTGAATTTAAAAATATAGAAATTTATAAAGATGATTTAGGAAAGCCTATAGTTGTATTAAGTGGAAAAGCAAAAAATATTGCTGAAAAGATGGGAAAATATCAAATTCAGCTCAGTATTTCACATGATAGAGATAAAGCTATTGCCTACGCGGTTATGGAGGTATTTTAATATGCGATTAGGTACTTCAAAAATTATGAACAATATTGATAAATTTTGTATTGAAACTTTAGGAATATCAGGAGTCATTCTTATGGAAAATGCTGCACTTAAGGTAGTAAGTAGCATAAGTAAAGATTATGATAATGTTGTTATAGTATGTGGCACAGGAAATAATGGTGGAGATGGAATGGTGTGTGCAAGGCATTTCAAGGCAAAAGGTAAAAAGATAAGGGTATTTTATGTTGGAAATATAGAAAAAATGAGCCATGATTGTAAAATTAATTACAACATACTTATAAATATGGGAATAAATGTAACGAAAATAAATAGTGAGGATGATACAAAAGAATTTATAACTTATATAAAAGAAGCAGACATTGTTGTAGATGCTGTATTTGGTACTGGTCTCAATAGACAAGTTAAAGGTATATATAGCAAAGTAATTTCATGCATAAACGAAGAAGCAAAGTACATTGTAGCTGTAGATGTGCCATCAGGGATGAATGGTGATACTGGAGCTATAATGGGAAATTGCATAAAGGCTAATAAGACTATTTCTTTTGAGATGTATAAAAAAGGTTTTTTAAGCTACAACAATGAACAGTATACAGGTGAAATAGTAATAGAGAATATAGGAGTACCTGAATCTATATTAGACAAATTTCACGAAGATGAGTATATAACGGACGAAGAAATGATTTTAAATAATATAAGAGTAAGGGGGAGGTATGAACATAAAGGCAACTTTGGAAGAGTTACTATATTTGCAGGTTCAAATGGTTATTCTGGCGCAGCTTATATTGCCACAGAAGCTGCTGTAAAATGCGGTTCAGGGCTTGTGACTTTGTGCACAGCAGAAGAATTGCAGGCAATATTAAGTAGCAAATTAGTGGAAGCTATGACTGTATCAGTTGATAACAAGAATAGGATTGAAGAACTTATCAGTAAAAGTGATGCTGTAGCTGTAGGACCTGGAATGGGAAACACCAAAGAAACCTTTAAAACACTTGAAAGTATCATATCGAAAGTTTCATGTCCTATTGTAATTGATGCAGATGGATTAAATGTTCTTAAAGATAAACTTAACATATTGAAGCTCAAAAAAAATAAAATAATACTTACTCCGCATCCAGGCGAGTTTTCTAGAATTTCAGGCATTACGGTTAAAGATATTGAACAAGATAGAATAAATATTTCTAAAAAGTTTGCAAGGGAAAATGATGTTATATTGGTTTTGAAAGGATACCATACGGTAGTAACGGATGGTGAAAGTGTATATGTGAATTCTACAGGAAATAGTGCTATGGCTTCAGGGGGAATGGGCGATTGTCTTACTGGAATGATAGTATCATTAATCGGACAAGGCTATTCACCAATTATGGCAGCTGTATGTGGAACTTTTATCCACGGTTATTGTGGAGACATTTTATCTGAAAAAATGTCTAATGTAACTGCATCTGATATTATTTACGCAATACCTTATTGTATAAAAAATATTTATAATAAAATTCATAAGTTGTGAATATTAATTAAGTAATAGAAATTTTAAGGGGAATTGCATGAATAAAAACAAAAAAATACTCATCCCTATAATCATTGCTGTTACTGTGACACTTTTAATAGCTTTTTTTATGGCTTACTACTTTATGAATAAGAAAGAAGAAAAAGATGTTGCTGAGTATTTAAAGGGGTTAAAAAGCTACACTTGTAGTATAGATATAGAAGTGAAAAATAGTAAGCAGCGCATTAGTTATACGGGAAAACAAATGTATAAATTAGGTAAGGGGTACAGGCTAGAATTAAATAAGAAAAAAAGAATTATGATATACAAAGAAAATAAGATATATGTTTATGATGCAGAGAACAATAAGTCATATATTCTTCCTTTAAAATTTGATGATGTATATAATATGAGCTTTGTGGGTGAATATATTGGCATGCTATATACAAATGAGAACATAAATTACTCTATAAAGAATATAAATGGAGTAGATTATGTCCTGATTAAGATATCAATACCAAATCAAAATAAGAATATGAATTATGCTGTACTTTATGTAGATTTAAAGGGTAAGTTTCCGACTGAACTTAGGATATATGATATAAAAAATGAGGAAAAATTGAAAATAAAATATGAAGAGTTTCAGCCAAATGTTCAAATGGATGAAAAGATATTTGAACCAGTTAAGATGTAAATATAATTGTGAGTGGTTCTTGATATAAACATTTATTTTATGTATCATTTGTAGAAGTATAAGTTTTTAATTTTATAGTTTATATATTGTAATATTTGTTTTTAGTAGATTTATTAGGATGGTGGTAAAAATGTTTAGACATATAAGACCTGTATGGGCTGAAATAAATTTAGATAATCTTGCATATAATATGCAACAAATAAGAAAGTGTTCAAAAAGTGATGAAATAATAGGGGTAGTTAAAGCGGATGCATATGGCCATGGAGCAGTTGATGTAGCACCAGTTCTTCTGCAAAATGGAGCAAATCGTCTTGCTGTTGCTGTTATAAGTGAAGCTGTTGAACTTAGAAAAGCTGGTATTGAATGTCCTATAATGATTTTAGGATATACTCCTATTAGCTTAGTTGATAGTATTATAAAATACAATATAGAACAAACTGTTTTCTCCTATGAATATGCAGCAAAATTATCTCAAGCAGCTAGGGAAAATAATATAAAGCTTAGAGTTCATATAGCACTTGATACAGGAATGGGGAGAATAGGATTTTTACCTAATGATGATAGTGTAAATGAAGTGGTTAAAATAAGTAAGCTATCTAATATAGAGATAGAAGGATTATTTTCACATTTCTCAACATCGGATGAAAAGAATAAAGAATATACTTACACCCAATTTGAAAAATTTAATTGGTTTTATGATGAGCTTAGAAAGAATAATGTGAAAATTAATATAAGACATATAGCTAATAGTGCTGCAATAATGGAACTACCTAAAACACATTATGAAGCATCAAGACCAGGGATTATATTATATGGATATTATCCATCAGATGAAGTTGATAAAAATAAGCTTAAATTAAAACCTATTATGACCCTTAAAACCAATGTAGTTCACATAAAGAAAATGTTACCAGGGCAATATGTTAGTTATGGTAGAAAATTTAAGTGTGAAAGGGAAAGTGTTATAGCTACACTTCCAGTTGGTTATGCAGATGGTTATACGCGAATGCTCTCTGGCAAAGCTAAGGTAATAATAAATGGTAAGTTTGCACCAGTTGTTGGCAGGATATGTATGGATCAATGCATGATTGATATTACTGATATCCCAGGAGTTAAAGTTGGAGACGAGGTCGTAATTATGGGAGAAAGTGATGGAAAAAAATTTACAGCTGATGATATTGCAGAGATTATAGGAACAATAAATTATGAAGTTATTTGTATGATAAGTAAAAGAGTACCACGTGTTTATATAAAAAATAAGAACGTTGTAAAAATAAGGAATTACGTGTAGCAAATTTTATAAAAAAGAATTGAAGTTTTGACGAATCCTTTGACATATTGACACTTGTTGAATTATAATCAGTATATACATATATTCGTTATAGTTGATAGGAGGTATTAATTTTTGTATGTCAAGTTCAAAGAGATTAGTTGTCAACCTCTCAGAAAAACTTTATGACGAGTTTAATAAAGCTCTCAAGGAAGATTGCAAAAAAAGAAGTGAATTTATTAGAGAAGCTATAATACTATATATAGAGGAGAGAAAAAAACTTCAACAGATGGAACTTATAAAAAGAGGATATAAAGAAATGACTGAAATAAATATGGAAATTTGTGAGCTCGGTTTTTCCTCTGATTTGGAAGATTTAAATCAATATGAAGTTATGCTATCGGAGAGTGATTTGCTTGATGACAATAGTAGTAAAAAGAGGAGATATATTTTATGCTGATTTGAGTCCAGTAGTTGGCTCTGAACAAGGAGGAATAAGACCTGTTATAATTATTCAAAATGAGATGGGTAATAAATACAGTCCCACAGTAATTGTTGCAGCAATTACTTCGCAGATAAATAAAGCAAAACTCCCAACACATGTGGAAATTTCGTCAGAAGATTATGGTTTGAATAAGGATTCAGTTGTTTTGCTTGAACAGATAAGAACTTTGGATAAGAGAAGACTTAAGGAAAAAATAGGTCATATGACGGATACTGATATGAAAAAAGTGGACGAAGCGCTTTTAATCAGTATAGGTCTTCAGAGCATGTTTGAAAGTGCGTAGATTAAATGGCACATTAGTTTTTGTTTCAATTACTGGATATTAAGTGATAAATAAATAAGCACTATTCTTATTGAATAGTGCTTTATCTTTGTGATATTATATGTGAAGCAATAGTGTTCTATAATTAGATTTTGGAGGTCATCTTATGAAGAAATTTAAGGAGTATTTTTACATAACAATAGGTTTTTTAATAGTAGCTGCTTCAGTTAGATTTTTCTTTGAGCCAAATAGCATAGCCGGAGGCGGAGTAACGGGATTTGCAATCATTATAAATAAATTTTTTCACTATATTTCTGTAGGTTTAATTACATTTATATTGAATGCAGTGCTATTTGTGCTTGCGATGATATTTGTAGGTGGAAACTTTGGTATTAAAACTTTATACTCAAGTTTTGGACTTTCTATTTCTTTATGGGTCATGGATAAATATATAGTTTGTCCTCCTTTAACTAAAAATTTACTTTTGGCAACTTTGTTTGGAACACTTATATCAGGTGTAGGAATGGGAATCTGCTTTAACCAAAACGCATCAACGGGTGGTACGGATATAATTGCCAAAATGATGAATAAGTTTCTTCATATGGACATAGGAAAATCACTTCTTTTGGTGGACTTTGTTATAACTCTTTTTGCTGGTTTTACTTTAGGTGCAGATTTAGGTATGTATTCTCTTTTATCTGTTATTATAGGTGGCTTTGTTATAGATAGTGTTATTGAAGGACTTAATGTTTGTAAAAAAGTCATGGTTATAAGTAACAAGAATAAGGAAATAAGTGATTTTATAATAAATGAACTGGAAAGAGGCTGTACCATTTTTGATGGGAAGGGTGGTTATACTGGTAAGGATACGTACATATTGTATACAGTTTTGAGTAGAAAAGAGTTTATAAAACTTAGAATTTTTATAAAGGAAGTAGATAAAAATGCATTCATAACCATAAGTGATGCTAAAGAAGTTCTAGGAGAGGGATTTAAGGAAATATAGAAAACTTAATAATATGTTAATAAATGGAGTTTTGTATATTTAATATATTATGCTATAATAATAATAGTTTTGTTACTTTTCGATAATTAATTTGTAGAAAAAGGTAAATGGGAGAGAGATAAATGATAGAATTTAAGAATGTTAATAAGACGTACGGAAATGATGTAAAAGCTCTTTCGGATATAAATATTTCAATAGACAGGGGAGAATTTGTTTTCCTTGTTGGTGCTAGTGGTGCAGGTAAATCAACTTTTGTAAAATTGTTAATGAAAGAAATAGAGCCAACTTCGGGTGAGATAATAGTAAATGATGTAAATATATGCGACTTGAAAAGAAAGCAGGTACCATACTATAGAAGAAAAATAGGAATGGTATTTCAGGACTTTAGACTTATACAAACCTTAAATGTCTATGAAAATGTAGCATTTGCAATGAGAGTTGTTCAAGCTAGTCATAAGGAAATAAGGAAAAGAGTGCCTATGGTATTGTCTCTTGTAGGACTTTCTAATAAAGCAAGTGATTTTCCTACTCAGCTTTCAGGAGGAGAGCAACAGAGGGTTGCACTTGCAAGAGCAATAGTAAACAACCCATCCGTTTTAATAGCTGACGAGCCTACAGGAAATCTTGATCCTGATACAGCAGACGAGATTGTAAGTATTATGGCTGATATAAATAAAGCAGGGACAACAGTTCTTATGGCAACTCATGCTAAAGAAATAGTAAATTATATGAAAAAAAGAGTTATAGCAATTGAAAATGGTGTAATTGTAAGAGATGAGCGAAGGGGAAGATACGATCATGAGAGTTAGTACATTAAAATTATTTTTTATAGATGCTCTTAAGAGCTTAAAGAGAAATAAAACAATAAGTACAGCAGCAGCAGCTACAGTAGCAGCGACTCTTTTTATACTTGGAATATGTCTGCTTGTTCTTTTAAATGTAAGGACTGGAATAAGTGATGTAAGATCTAAGGTTCAGGTTCAAGTGTATTTTAAGGATGATATAACAATAGATCAGCAGAAGGACGTTTTAGATAAGTTAACTAAAACATCTGGAATAACAAGTATAAAATTTGAAAGTAAAAGTGATGCTTTATCAAAGTTTAAAAATCAGCTCGGAAGTGAAAACAAAAGTTTAATTGAAGGTATGGATAGAAATCCTATGCCTACTTCATATGTAGTAAGTGTTTCGGATGCTGACTATGCATCAAATGTAGTTAAGGCTCTTAAAAATAAAAATGGTGGCACTTTAGATGGAATTGAAAAAGTACAGGATGGAAGAGAGCTTATTAACAAGATAACAACAATAACTAGTACGGTTCAGGGTGTAGGAATTGCTATATTTATAATTTTAGCAGGTGTATCCTTATTCCTTATAGGAAACACTATAAAGCTTACTGTATATTCAAGACGTAGAGAGATAGGAATAATGAAATATATAGGGGCTACCGATTGGTTTATAAGATTTCCATTTATAATAGAAGGTATGATTATAGGTATAGTTGGATCCGTTATTACAATTATTGTTACTTATAATTTATATAAAGTAGCATATAATAAAATGAATAGTAGTTTCTTAACTATGAATATAGTAAGCCCTTCATATGTATTGGTATTTATGTCATGGGAATTTATACTTGCAGGAATGTTTATTGGAGCGTTAGGAAGTATTGTAGTTATAAGGAAATTCCTTGATGTTTAATCTGCGATATATAGCTGAATTTTAACATAGATATGACCACTTTAAACTTTTAATGTGATTTAGAGCTTGTTTATATAAGCTTTAAATTATGTTTTGAGTATGAAGTGGTTTTATTTAAATCATTTTACAAATTAATATTTAATAGTGATATAAATATTTAATAGTGCTATAATAAATAATATTTGTTGTTTATGAAAATACTAACATTATGTGCATAATTATATAACTGAAATTTTTTATATTTCAGAAATTTTTTTGGGACGGTGAAAATTGTGGATAATAAGAAGAAAAAGTGGATTGCAGCCACTGTGGCTATCGTAATTGTGACTAATTTAATATCTTTATTTTTAGGAGGTAGATTTTTAGTCTTTGCAGGCAAGGATAGAGTTGCAGTAGATAGAAAAACTTATGATACTTTTACAAAATTTTCGAAATTGCTTAGTGTAAGAGATCAGCTTTATAAATATTATGATGGCAAAATAAGTGATAGTACATTGCTAGATGGTGCTATAAAAGGAATGACTTCATCTTTAAATGATCCATATACAGTTTATATGGATAAATCTGAAACAAAGTCTTTTAACTCTGAAATGCAGGGACAGCAGTATGTTGGTCTTGGAATGGAAGTTCAATCTAAAGACAATAAAGTAATGGTGTCTACTGTATTTGATGATTCGCCAGCTGAAAAAGCAGGAATGAAGGCAGGAGATATAATTGCTAAGGTAAACGGCAAAGATGCACCAAGCGATCTTAATAAGACAGTATCTATGATAAAAGGTAAAGAGGGAACAGAAGTAACACTTACATTATACAGAACTACTAAAGGCATGTTTGATATAACAGCTAAGAGAGAAAAAGTTGCTGTAGATATGGTAAAGGGTGAAATGCTAAGTAATGGAATAGCATATATAGATATAAGCATGTTTGATGAAAATACAGGAAAGAATTTTAATAAGAAAATAGATGAATTAAAGCAGCAGGGTATGAAGGGTCTTATTCTCGATTTAAGATCAAATCCAGGTGGACTTCTTAGCTCATGTATAGATGTAACTTCAAATTTTGTCACTAAGGATAAGGTTATAGTTTCTACAATAGATAAATATAATTCTAAAGAAGAATATAAATCAAAAGGTGGAAATTATATAGGATTACCTCTTGTTGTTTTAGTAGATGGAAATACAGCAAGTGCGTCAGAAATTTTTTCTGGGGCTATAAGAGATTATAAATTGGGTACCCTAATTGGTGAGAAGACATTTGGAAAAGGTGTCGTTCAAGCTCCTTTTGATATGAATGATGGCACACAGTTAAAAATAACAATATCAAAATATTATACACCAAGCGGCGAGAACATACAGCATAAAGGTATAAAGCCAGATATAGAAGTAAAATATCCTGATGCTTTGAAGGATAAACCTTATGATAGAAATACAGATCCACAATTTCAAAAAGCACTGGAACAAATAAAGAGTAAAATTAAGTAGAAATAGCTTCTAGTTATCCATAATATTTAAAAACATATTTATAAGTACTGAAAAAGCTTTATCTCAACAAGTGCTAATTTTTACACTTGTTAAGGTAAAGCTTTCAAAGTAAATTATTGATGATTGTTTAAAGGAGAGGGGAATTTTGAGTACATGAGTATTGCAATTCAGACATTAAGAGCATTGGCGCAGACTATAGTTATGCCATCGTATCTCTTTACACTTGTGATTATAATGATAATGTTTTACATAAAGAATAGAAAAATATCTTTTATGCAGAAAATGATAATCGGTCAGGATATTGAGTCACCCCTTGAGCTTACATTATCACAGGTAACGCTAAGTATAATTGCTGGAGCACTTGGTAGTGTGATCTTAGCATATCTTGGTGTTGCTTTTCAGGATAACAGTTCGATTGTTTTGTTATTTTTGATTTCTATAATTTTAACATTTGCCGGGAGTAGATTTATATGCTTTTCTTATTCGGGAGCTGTACTTGGAGTTGCAAGTGTAGCAGTTCAATTTTTAGCAGCAAACAATATGATAAATGTAAATTCAGTAAAATTTCTTGAGGTTGATGTTGTAATGCTTATGTCACTTGTTGGAGTTTTACATATTATAGAGGGAATATTGGTAATGTTTGATGGAAAGTCTGGAGCTATTCCGGTTTTTACCAATAGAAATAATAAAATTATCGGAGGCTTTGCATTTAAAAGATATTGGATATTACCTGTAACTTTATTTATCATTATAAATAGCCCTAATTTAAATGGAACTGTTAATGTTGCTACACCAGGGTTTTGGCCTCTCATAAGAACGAATTTAACTGATATTGCTAAGAATGTAGTTATGTCTTTTGCTGTATTTTATGGAGTGATAGGATACAAGAGTGTTACGTTTACAAAAACTAAAAGAAAAAAAGCACTTACATCTGGATTAGGTGTAGCATTGTATGGATTAATTCTTTTGGGGTTAGCACAGGTATTAAAATATAATCTTGTAGAACAGCTTGTTTTAGCTATTCTCGCACCGTTAATGCATGAAACTATGCTTAGATTGGAAGCGTATTCTGAATTAAAGGGTGAACCTAAATTTATAAGTGATGATGGAATCATGGTTTTAGAGGTAGCGCCTAATTCTCCAGCAAAAGAAATGGGAATAAAGAGTGGAGATTTGGTTTTGGAAATAAATGACACGAAAATTTTGACAGAGGAAGATATTTCAAAGTCAATTCAGAATGTAAGTACATATGTATGGCTTAAAATAAAAGATGTACAAGGCAAATTAAACGAGGTAAGTTACAATAAATTCGATAGGAATAAGAAGCTTGGATTGGTTTTTGTACCAAAGGATATGCCTAAAGAGAGTAAAGTAGTAAAATTTGATCATAAAAACTTTGACGATGTCTTAGATGATGCAACGAAAAATGATGAGAAGCAAGATGAGAACGAAAAGGACGATAATAAAAAGATGTAAATTAATAGTATTTTGAAACATTAAATAAAACTATTGCGAATTAACATTGATTTGTAACATTAAAAAAATTCTATAAATCTAAGGTGAAAAAAATCATAAAATACTAAAAGTTTTCAATAACTCACTAGCGTTCAGACAAATTGAAAACTTTAAGTATTTTATGATCTTTTTACCAAGATTTATTAGAGTTTTTTTTAATTGTTACTTCATCAATGTTAATTTGCTTTTGGAGTAAAACAAGGAAAAAATTCTTCCGTGCCTACGGAATTTTTAGTATAAATAGTTGATTTAATTTCATATCTATATTATTTGATTTTTAAATAGGTTGGTATATTAGTTATCTTTAATTTATTAATAATAGAATCATACACGAAGCTAATATACTTCCATAATAATTTTTTAGTTCAGCAGCCTTTTCATTATACTACAAATAAGAAGTACCCTAATACTCCACATCCCAAAATAATTCTGTACCATCCAAATGCTTTAAAGTCATGTTTTTTGATGTATACCATAAGAAATTTGATTGCAAGTATTGATACTAGAAAAGCAATACTTGTACCGGTAAGAAGTATGATTGTTTCATTAAATGTAAGGTTAAAACCAAATTTTAATAATTTAAGAAGGCTTGCACCAAACATTACAGGTATGGCGAGGAAAAAGGTATATTCTGCGGCGACTGTTCTTGATACACCAATCATGAGTGCACCTACAATTGTTGCACCAGAGCGTGATGTGCCAGGAAATACAGCCGCTATTAACTGAAATATTCCAACCATAACGGCAGTTCCATATGTTATTTCAGAAATAGATTTGATTTTTGGGTATTTGCCTTTATTATGGTTTTCAATAATAATAAATAGAATTCCAAATAAGATAAGCATAATTGATACTGTTTGATAGTTGTAAAAAAGAGCATCTATTTTATTATCAAATAGAACTCCAACAATAGCAGCAGGAATACAAGAAACTATTATTTTAAACCACATTGACATAGTATCTTTTTTTATGGAAAAACCGTTATGTAAGGAAAAAGGTATGAGTTTATTCCAATACAATACAACAACAGATAAAATTGCTCCCAGTTGAATTACCACTAAAAACATTTCTTTAAATTCATTAGTTACATTTAGTTTTAGAAATTCATTGACTAATATCATATGACCCGTACTGCTTATTGGCAGCCATTCTGTAATACCTTCAACTATTCCTAGAAAAGCTGCTTTTAATATTTCTAATTCCATAACATCCTCCCACTTTATATTTTATTTGAAGTAAATCGTTGGCAATGCAGTGCTATAATTTTTAATTTACTGTATTTTGAAATATACTATCTATAAAAAGGTTATATGCATACATGTATTATTATAAATTAAATTAAATGTAAAATTTTTTATTAAAATCAAAAAAAAAAAAATGTTAACAAACACTGGAATATATGGTACAATAAGCGTAAATAAAATATTTTACAAGTTAGCTTAATAAAGGAGAATTACTATGGGTGGTTATGAAATACTGTCAGTAGGTAGCAAACTTAAAAAGTTAAGAGAAAAGTATAATGTAAGACAGGATGATTTAGCTGGCGGAAACAGTGGTGATATAACTAGAAATCTTATAAGTCAAATAGAACACGATAAGGCAAATTTAACCAAACATGCTGCTGAAATTATGATGAATAACTTGAAAAAAATTTGTTATAAAAGGCATATAGCAGTTGATGAGACTATAGAATATTTAATGGAAGATGAAAAATCACAGGCTGGTAGGATGCTTGACGATTACATAAAAGATCTTAAAGATATGAGTGTTTATAAAAATACTAGTTTTCTTAATAAATTGAATGAAGTTGAAGATTTTTTAGTTAACTGGAATTTAGTTGACAAAAAAATAATCATTTTTGAGCTAGCTGGTGACTATTTTTCTAATACTAACGATTTTTATAACAGTTCATTATATTACGAAAAAGCAAGAGCATTAATGGATATTAATGTTTATAATGAACATACTATATCCATCTTAAGAAAATTATCTATGATTTATATTTATATGGGCAAATACGACGAAGGTATAAGATGCTGTGATTTTGCATTAAATCAGTTTAAAGATAACATAAGCGAAAAGTATCGTTCTATATTCATTTTTAATAGTGCAGTGTATTATATGGAACTAAAAGAATATAGTGCTGCTCTTACACGATTGAAAAGTCTTGAGAATACAATTAAAGAAATAAATATGAACAAGTATTATGAAGTGCTAGCGCAAGAAGGCGTTTGCTTAGGTTTTCTGGGGAAACACCAAAAAGCTTTAAACATATTTAATAAAGTACTTGATTTTGTAAGTAAAGATAACATTGAAGTGTATATACTATTACGACTTAATATAGTAGATGCTTATATTAATCTCAATGAGGTTGATACGGCTAAACAATATTTGGAGGATATATTAAAAGATATAGATAGTATTTCTTATGTACCGCAGCAAGGTTCTAAAATATATTATGAAATTGGAAATTCGTATAAAAAAATAAATGATATTTTGCATGCAAAAGTATATTTTATGAAATCTTTAGACTATGCTAGAACTTATAAGCAATTTAGTATAGTAAGGAATACATTAAATGCTTTACTTGATATATGTATTGCTAACGATGATAATAAAGAAATCAATGATATTAAGGACATGTTTTTATTGAATGTAAATAGGGAACAAAAGATGGATGTACACTTTGTAAATAAACTTGTAGAATACTATTTGAGCAAAAAAGATTGTAAAGCATTAGAGGAAATTCAAAAATTTATTGGATTATATATGAAAGGTCGTGGATATGATGTTTTATAAAAAAGATAAATGGAGTATGAAAGTATTACTCTTAACTTTAATGGTAGTAGGTGTGTGTGCAGCTTTACCATACCTTAGTTCTATAATTGCGTATTGTCCTTTTTTTACATGGTAATTGATAACGTTTCACATGTTAAAATGAAAAAGAGTTGCAATGCTAAACTAATATTGCTTAGTATTGCAGCTCTTTTGGTTATAATATTTTTTAGTTTTGGGCAAGAATTAAAATATAGTGTTTTATGATTGACAATGAACATAACTAATATTAAAATTATATATTATAATACGAACAAATGTTTGATGGAGATGTTACTATGGGTGTTTTTAAAATTAACTCGGCATTTAAACCTACTGGGGATCAACCTAGAGCCATAGATAGTATAGTTAAGGGAATAAAAGATAATGATAAGTATCAGACACTTTTAGGTGTTACCGGTTCAGGAAAGACATTTACTATGGCGAACATAATAGAAAAAGTACAAAAACCAACACTTGTTATTGCACATAATAAAACTTTGGCAGCGCAGCTTTGCAGTGAATTTAGAGACTTTTTTCCAGACAGTGCAGTAGAATACTTTGTATCTTATTACGATTATTATCAGCCAGAAGCCTATGTTGCACAGACGGATACATATATAGAAAAAGACGCTTCCATAAATGATGAAATAGATAAACTTAGACATTCTGCCACATCTGCTCTTTTTGAGAGAAGAGATGTAATTGTTGTGGCATCAGTCTCCTGTATATATGGACTTGGTGATCCAGAAGAATATAAGAAACTTTCTATATCCTTGAGAGCTGGAATGACTAAAGATAGAGATGAAGTATTAAAAAAGCTTGTAGAAATGCAGTATGAACGAAATGATATAAATTTTGTAAGAGGAACTTTTAAAGTAAAAGGTGATACTGTAGATATTTTTCCCGCAGGATCAAGTGATAAGGCAATAAGAGTTGAATTTTTTGGAGATGAAATAGATAAAATAAAGGAATTTGATGTACTTACAGGAAACACAGTGTCTTCATTAAAACATGCAATAATTTTTCCAGCATCGCACTTTGCAACATCCAGTGAAAAGCTGGAAGCTTCAATAAAGCAAATAGAAATTGAACTGGAGAAAAGATTACAAGAACTTAATTCAGAGGATAAACTTCTTGAAGCACAAAGGCTGAAACAGAGAACGAATTACGATATTGAAATGATGAGGGAAGTTGGGTATTGCACAGGAATAGAAAACTACTCAAGGATTATAGATGGAAGGGCCGCAGGAGAGCCTCCAAAAACATTAATTGATTATTTTCCGGATGATTTCCTCATGTTTATTGATGAAAGTCATGTCACACTTCCTCAGGTAAAAGCCATGTACGGAGGAGATAGGTCAAGAAAAAATTCTCTTGTTGACTATGGCTTTAGGCTTCCAAGTGCTTATGATAATAGACCGCTTAAGTTTAACGAATTTGAAGATAAAATAAATCAAGTTGTGTTTGTAAGTGCTACGCCAGCAGATTATGAATTAAAGCATTCAGAGAATATAGCAGAGCAAGTTATAAGACCTACGGGACTTCTTGATCCTGAGATTGAGGTAAGACCTACTAGGGGACAAATAGATGACCTTTATAGTGAAATACAAACAGCAATAAAGAATAATTCAAGGGTATTAGTTACTACGCTTACAAAGAAAATGGCTGAGGACTTAACAGATTATTTTAAAGAGCTTGGAATAAAAACTAGATACATGCATTCTGATATAGATACTATAGAGAGAATGAAAATTATAAAGGGTCTTAGAACTGGAGAATTCAATGTACTTGTTGGTATAAATCTTTTAAGAGAAGGACTTGATATTCCGGAAGTTGCTTTAGTTGCAATATTAGATGCAGATAAAGAGGGATTTTTAAGATCTGAAAGGTCACTTATCCAAACCATAGGAAGGGCAGCTAGAAATGCAGAAAGTAAAGTAATAATGTATGGTGATACAATAACTGATTCTATGGGAAAGGCAATAAGTGAAACGAAGAGAAGAAGAAAAATTCAAATGGAGTACAACAAGAAGAATGGAATAACTCCTACTACTATTAAAAAGGCAGTAAGAGATGTTATAGGTATAAGCGAAATAGCAGAAGGAAAAGCAGAATATAAAACTATGAATGAAGCTGTAGAAGCTGATAGTAAGAATACTGATAAATTGATAAAGGAACTTGAAAAGAAAATGAAAAATGCTGCAAAGGAACTACAATTTGAAGAAGCAGCGTATCTTAGAGATAGAATAGGTGAGCTTAAGAAAAAATTAAATGAAAACAAAGAGGTAATAAAATGAAAGATAAGATAGTTATAAAAGGAGCTAAAGTTCACAATTTAAAGAATATTGACCTTACAATACCAAGAAATGAGTTTGTTGTTTTTACTGGACTTTCAGGCTCTGGTAAATCATCCCTTGCATTTGATACATTGTATGCAGAAGGACAGAGAAGATATGTAGAATCTCTGTCATCATATGCAAGACAATTTTTAGGTCAGATGGATAAGCCTGATGTTGAGTACATAGAAGGATTATCTCCAGCAATATCAATAGATCAGAAAACTACAAGTAGAAACCCACGTTCAACTGTTGGAACTGTAACTGAAATATATGATTATTTAAGACTTTTGTATGCTAATATAGGTGTGCCACACTGCCCTAAGTGTGGTAGAGAAATTTCGCAGCAGACAGTGGATCAGATGGTAGATAATATTATGGAGCTTCCTGAAAAGACTAAAATTCAAATATTAGCACCTGTTGTAAAGGGAAGAAAAGGTGAACATACAAAGTTAATTGCCAAAATTAAAAAAAGCGGTTATGTAAGAGTTAGAATAGATGGAGAAATGTATGAAATCGATGAAGACGAAATAAAGCTTGAAAAAAATAAGAAGCACAATATTGATGCTGTAGTTGATAGAATAATAGTAAAAAAAGAAGCAGAAGGCAGAATTACTGATTCTCTTGAAACTGCACTTAAACTTGGAGAAGGCCTTGTTATTGTTAATATAATAGGAAAAGAAGATATGATTTTTAGTGAAAATTTTGCTTGTCCTGATTGTGGCATAAGTATAGGAGAAATTTCACCTAGAAAGTTTTCTTTTAATGCGCCTTTTGGAAAATGTGATGTCTGTGATGGATTAGGTACGCTTCTTGAAATAGATGAGGATTTAGTTATTCCCGATAAATCCAAAAGCATAATGGAAGGGGCAATAGCACCTTGGGGAGAGGGAAGACTAAAAGAAGATTCGTGGACATTTAGTGTACTTAAAGCACTATCAAAAAAGTATAAACTTGATATAAATAAACCTATCGAAGATTTTGATGAAAAGACCTTAAATATACTTTTATATGGTGCACCAGATAGGTTAAAGGTAAGTTATGTTAAGGACTCACAAAGGATGGAGTTCAATCATACGTATGAAGGTATAATAAATCAGATGAAAAGAAGGTACATGGAAAGTAATTCTGATTATATAAAGGCAGAAATAGAAAATTATATGAGCAATAATCCATGTCCAGAATGCAAAGGTGCAAGATTAAATAAAGAAGTGCTTGCAATTACTGTTGGCGACAAAAATATATTTGAATTATGTTCGATGCCAATAAGAGATGAATTAAAATTCTTGCAGGGGCTAGAGCTTTCGGAAAAAGACAAAATAATAAGTGATCAAATAATTAAAGAAATAGACAGCAGACTGCAATTTTTAATTGATGTAGGCTTGGATTATTTAAATCTTACTAGGGAGGCAAGAACCTTATCTGGAGGAGAATCACAAAGAATAAGGCTTGCAACGCAGATAGGTTCAAGTTTAGTTGGTGTGCTTTATATTCTTGATGAGCCAAGTATAGGTCTGCATCAAAGGGACAATGATAGACTTATCGCAACTATGAAACATCTTAGAGATATAGGAAATACGCTTATTGTTGTTGAACATGATGAAGATACCATAAGGGCAGCTGATTATATAGTTGATATAGGTCCTGGTGCTGGAGAACATGGCGGAAATGTAGTTGCCGCTGGAAAATTGGAAGATATAAAAAAGTGTAAAGAATCTATAACGGGTCAGTATTTAACAGGAGCTAAAAAAATAGAAGTACCTAAAAAAAGAAGAAAATCTGGTAAACAATTTATAGAAGTAATAGGCGCAAAAGAAAATAATCTTAAAAACATAAGTGTTAAATTTCCAGTTGGTTTATTTACTTGCGTTACAGGGGTGTCAGGTTCAGGAAAAAGTACTCTTGTAAATGAAATATTATATAAAGGTTTAAACAAAAAATTAAATCATTCAAAAATCAATCCTGGTAAATATAAGACAATTAATGGTATAGAAAATATTGATAAAATTATAGATATAAACCAAAGTCCTATAGGAAGAACACCAAGGTCAAATCCTGCTACATATACGGGAGTTTTTGATATAATAAGAGAACTTTATGCATCTACCAAAGAAGCGAAAATGAGAGGATACAAACCTGGAAGATTTAGCTTTAATGTAAAAGGCGGAAGGTGTGAAGCCTGCAAGGGAGACGGAATAATAAAAATTGAAATGCAGTTTTTATCAGATGTATATGTGCCTTGTGAGGTTTGTAAGGGAAAGAGATATAATAGAGAGACATTAGAAATAAAATATAAAGACAAAAATATAGATGATTTATTAAATATGACAGTGGAAGAAGCACTGAAGTTCTTTGAAAATATTCCTAGAATAAAGAATAAACTTCAAACTTTAATGGATGTTGGGCTTGGATATGTAAAACTTGGTCAGCCATCTACTCAGCTTTCAGGTGGTGAAGCACAAAGAATAAAGTTAGCTTATGAACTGTCTAAAAGAAGCACAGGAAAAACCTTATATATACTCGATGAGCCAACTACAGGACTTCATACAGATGATGTTAAAAAACTTGTAGGTATACTGCAAAAGCTAACTGATATGGGGAATACAGTAGTTGTAATAGAGCATAACTTGGATGTTATAAAGTGTGCAGATTATATAGTAGATTTAGGACCTGAAGGAGGAGAAAAGGGAGGAAATATAGTTTGCAGTGGGACACCTGAAGTTGTAGCTGAAAATACTTCATCATATACAGGACAATATTTAAAAAAGATGATATAATTATGTGTATTGTATATAATAAAATGCGCAGGTTATGCTTGAAATTATAACGTTAGAGGGTGTGAAATATTGTTTTCTGTATATAACATGTATAGTTTAGCAGTGATTGGTTCAAGCTTGAGTAATTTGAGTACAATTTTTAAATTTATAATAATAGCAATTGTTTATTTGATAATCTTTACTGCTTTTAGAATAATGTATAAGGACATGAAGAATAGTGGTAGTAGGAAAGCTCCAAAGAGGGGAAAATCCTTTGGACTTGAAGTTGTAGATCCAGGAATGAATAGAGCTATCAGAAAGGGAGCAGTAATTCCAATAAATAGAGAAGTAACAATAGGAAGAAGAGAGGATAATTCTATTACGCTTAATGAAGGGTATGTTTCTGGTCATCATGCCAGGGTCTATCTTAGAAATAATCAATATATCCTTGAAGATTTGAATAGTACTAATGGTACAGCTTTAAATGGGCAGAGGGTGGAAAATAAGGTCTATATAAAAAATGGTGACGAAATAAAAATAGGCAGCAGTCTTTTTAAAGTAATAGGATAGGGTGAATTAAATGGATAATAGTTTAAAAGACGAAAAGAAACTTTTAAGATACACTTATTTTTTCTGTTTTATATGTTTTTTGAATATATCTTTGCTTAAGAACCCATTTGATAAGGGCTCACTGGTAATGTTTGGCGTAATATGTTTTCTGATGGGATATTCTCATTTTATACTTAGAAAGTTTTTTCCAGATGGAGATAAATATTTGCTTATATTCGCCTGCATTCTTTCTTCTATAGGTATAGTTATCTTATATAGAATAAATTCATCATATGCAATAAGGCAAATAGTATTTTTTATAGTAGGCATTGCAATTTTTATATTGATTGTAGTACTTTTACCAGAATTAAAAAAATATGACAGATATAAATATGTATATATGGTCATATGTCTTTTATTTATGGCTATGGCAACATTTAAAGGGACAGAAAAAAATGGTTCTAAAAACTGGGTATACATAGGTTCTATGGGATTTCAACCGTCAGAATTCGGAAAAATATTTTTAGTGGCATATCTTGCAGCTGCACTTAAGGAATATAAAAACTTTAAGCAGCTTATAGAACCAGCTTTTATAGTAATGGTTTCACTTGGTTTTATGGTTCTTCAAAAGGACTTAGGATCAGCACTTTTGTTTTTTGCAATTTCTGTAACTATGCTTTATATAGCTACATCTAAAAAAAAGTATGTATTGGTATGTTTTATTCTATTTGCAGTAGGTGCTTATATAAGTTATAAGCTTTTTGCACATGTTCGGCTTAGATTCACAATATGGCAAAATCCATGGCCGTATAAAAATGATAAGAGTTATCAAGTAGTACAGTCAATGTATTCTATAGCATGGGGAGGATTATTTGGTACAGGACTTGGTCTTGGGTATCCTCAATTCGTACCAGTAAGTGAGTCGGACTTTATATTTTCAACTATATGTGAAGAAATGGGAGCACTTATGGGATATGCTGTAATGATTCTTTATTTTTTACTTTTCTATAGGTGTATGAGGGCAGCAGTACTTGCAGAGGACAATTTTTCAAGACTTCTTGCCGTTGGCTATAGCGCGATGATTGGTGCTGAAGTTATAATCATAGTCGGAGGAGTCACAGGGATGATTCCACTTACAGGAATTACTTTGCCTCTTGTAAGTGCAGGAGGAAGTTCTATGATAATAATGTTTGTAGCACTTGGTATTTTACAGAAGATATCGGAAGGTGGAAGGTAATTTGGATGATATATCGAGTAATATAAAAAAAGTAATGTTTATTTTTTTAGTTATATTTTTTATTACTATATCCTATATAACATATTTTGAACTTGTAGTTTCACCTAAGATAATTAATAATACTGATAATAAAAGGTTATGGGCTAAGCGAAATGAAGTTTTACGTGGAACTATTTATGATAGAAATAAGAAAGCGTTAACTAAAAGTGATAGAGTAAATACATTGACACAAAAAAGAGAATATATTGATGGACCTATGTTTGCAAATGTACTTGGATATGTTAATCCTCAATACGGTTTAACAGGACTTGAGGCTAAGTATGATCAGTATTTAATGGGCGCAGAAGATCAAACAATAGGTCAGTATTTGAATCAGCTTATAAAAAACAAAGGAAAAATTTCATCTGAAAGTAAACAGGGGGAGGATTTAGTTACAACTCTTGACTATAATATTCAACAGGCTGCATATAATGCTCTTGGCAATAATAAAGGTGCGGTTGTAGCACTTAATCCTAAGACTGGTGAAGTATTAGCAATGGTTTCAAAACCATCTTATGATCCTAATGCTGATGCACTTAAGGCAAATTGGAAAGCACTTAATAGTGATTCTGCAAATAGGCCTCTTATAAATAGAGCGGTGTCAGGCTTGTATCCACCAGGATCAACCTTTAAAACGGTGACAGCCGTTAGTGCACTTCAGAATATACCAGGTATCCAAAATCTATCTTTTGATGATCCCGGAGTGCTTGTATTTAATTCCAGTCAATCATTAAGTGATTTTGATGGTGAACATTTTGGAACTATAGGTTTTAAATATGCATATGTTGTGTCTAGTAATGTAGTCTTTGGTAAAATAGGGCTTCAACTTGGAAATAATGAGCTTAAGCAAACAGCAGAATCCTTTTATTTTAATAAGAGTATTCCATGTGATGATATTACTATCAGTAAGAGCCAGTTTCCAACTTTAAAAAGTTATGAAAAAGGTAATATGGCTCAAAGTGCTATAGGTCAGGCAAGTGTAGTAGCTACACCTATGCAAATGGCCCTTGTAGCAAGTACTATTGCTAATAATGGAGTAATGATGAAACCTTATTTAGTAAGTCAGATTTTATCACCAGATGGAGATAAAGTAAAAACTACTTCACCTCAAAGTATAGGAACTATAACCTCTGCAGCTAATGCCGCTACAATGAAAGATTTTATGGCAAGTGTTGTATCCGAGGGTACAGGAGTAAATGCATCAGTAGATGGAGTACAGGTTGCAGGTAAAACAGGTACTGCTGATAATAAAATTAATGGAAAGGATGCAACTCCACACTCATGGTTTATTGGATTTGCGCCATGTGACAATCCTCAGGTCGCTGTGGCAGTAGTAGTAGAAAATGGAGGCCAAGGGGGAAAGGCAGCAGCTCAAATTGCATCTACTGTAATTAAAACTGCTTTAGGGAAATAGGAGTATAATGAATGGAAAAACTCATGCTGGAATTGCTGCAGCAGTTGGAGTAGCGTTGGCAGATAAAATACCTGGTGGATTTACTGCGGTTGGATTAGGTGTTATTATTACTGCTTCACTACTTCCTGATATAGATCATCCTAAGGGAATATTAAATCAATATATATTGCCTATAAAAAATAAGCTTATAAAAACTTTTGTTTATGGTTCTTTTGGTGCTCTTATTATTTTTGGCAACTATTATAAATTTCATATGTTTATTTTGTATATTGTTGGAATCTTGCTTCTCATGATCGCTGTTTCTTCTCATAGAACAGGGCTTATGCATAGTGCTGCTGGTATGATAATATTTACTATAGTTGTTGGCTATGCTGCCAATAATTATAATATGCATAGTATTATTTACTATTTTATGATAGGCTATGGATTACACCTTTTATGTGATATGAGTACTTCTAGGGGTATTCCACTTTTATATCCATTTAAAAAGAAAAATTATAAATTCTCTTATAATTTTAGAGTTGGCTCCGCTAAAGGTAACTTTATAGAAGATTTTTTGATAATAGTAAGTTTAATATATATAATTTATAAACTTCCAATTGTTTTGAAAACTTAAAGGAGGAAATAACTCTATGTTTGATTTTGAATATCAATTAAAAAATCTTCCGGATAAGCCCGGGGTTTATATAATGAAGAATTCTCTTGGAGAAGTAATATATGTTGGGAAAGCTAAGATACTTAAAAATAGAGTAAGGCAATATTTTAGAAAATCTAAAAACCATTCAGAAAAAGTAAAAGCTATGGTTAAGAATATTTCTGAATTTGAATACATAGTTACAGACTCTGAAGTTGAAGCTCTGATTTTAGAGTGCAATCTAATAAAAAAATATAGACCAAGATATAATATACTGCTTAAGGATGATAAGCATTATCCGTTTATAAAGGTAACTGTGAATGAGGATTTTCCAAGGTTAATTGTTACGAGAAATATGGTTAAGGATGGAGCAAAATATTTTGGACCTTATCCTGATGTTTCGGCAGTTCATGAAACTGTTGAACTTATTAGAAAGATTTTTCCAATAAGAACCTGCAAAAAATACATAAAAGAGAACGACGATAAGATAAGGCCATGTCTTAATTACCATATAAAAAGATGCAATGCACCGTGTGCAGGACTTATAAGTAAAGAAGAATATGGGAAAGTAATAAAAAAAGCCGTTGATCTTATAGCTGGAAGAGACAACCTGGTGATAAATGAGCTAAGGTCTGAAATGGAAAAGGCTTCAATGAATTTGGAGTTTGAAAAAGCTGCTGATTTTAGAGATAAAATGCTGGCAGCTGAGAAGGTTCGGGAAAAACAGAAGATAATAATAGGGAATTTTGAAAATGAAGATTTTATAAGTTTATACAGTGATGAAAAAGACAGCTGTGTTCAGATATTCTTTTTAAGAGCTGGAAAAATTGTGGGGAGAGAGCATTTTATATTTGAAAATACTTTTGGAGAAGCAGAGGGTGACATAATAGGAGAATTTATTAAGGAATTTTATATTGGAACAGCATATGTTCCTAAGAATATATATGTTTCTTCTGCTGAGGATTTGAATCTTCTTGAAAATTGGCTTACAATGAAAAGAGGTTCAAAGGTACAAATAAGAATTCCTAAAAAGGGTGAAAAAAAAGACATAATTGAAATGGTAAAAAGAAACTCAAAAATAACCCTTGAAAAATTCAAAATAAAAATTTTAAGTGATAAAAGGCTCAATGAAAACATACTTATAGAATTGATGGAGATTTTAGGAATGGATGAAGTACCACATAGAATTGAAGCTTATGACATTTCCAATATTCAAGGAGTCGATTCTGTAGGGTCAATGATTGTATTTGAAGATGGAAAACCTAAAAATAGTGATTACAGGCGTTTTAAGATAAAGACTGTAAAGGGTGCAAATGATTATGATAGCATGAGAGAAATTTTAACAAGAAGATTTAAACATGGTTTGGAGGAGGTTAATTCTATAGTTAATAACAACCTTCCACTTAGTGCTGGAAAGTTTTGTGCTTTTCCTGATTTGATACTTATGGATGGTGGAAAAGGACAGGTGAATATAGCACTTGAAGTACTTAAGAAATTTAATATACAGATACCTGTGTGTGGTATGGTTAAAGATGATAAACACAGAACAAGAGGACTTATATATAATGATATTGAATTGAACATAAAGTCAAATACAAAAGTAATTAATTTTATTACAAGGATTCAGGATGAAGTACATAGATTTGCAATTTCATATCATAGAAGTCTTAGAGATAAGAGGATTCTTCATTCTGTGCTTGACGACATCCCATATATTGGAGACAGAAGAAGAAAAGCCCTTCTTAGGACTTTTGGAAGTATAGAAAACATTAAGAAGGCAAGTTATAGCGAACTTATGAAAACACCTTCTATTGACAAGAAAGCTGCCCAAAGTATTGTCGATTATTTTAGTGAGAAAAGAGGGAAATGAGATTTTGAAATATTTTATAGATTTACATACCCATACTATAGTTAGTGGTCATGCGTATACTACATTACTGGAAAATGTAAAACAGGCATCAGAAATTGGACTAAAGATTTTAGGTACATCTGAACATGGACCTAAAATGCCAGGGGCTCCACATATATGGTATTTTGGCAATGAAACTAAAATACCAAGAAAGATAAAAGATGTTATTGTATTGAGGGGTTGTGAGGCTAATATACTTGATTGTGATGGCAACATAGATATTCCTAGTGAAGTACAGAATAAATTAGATTATATGATTGCTAGTTTGCATGATGTTTGCATAGAACCAAGCAGTGTAGAAAATAATACGAAAGCTCTTCTTAGTGCAATGGATAATCCTAATATACACATTTTAGGACATATCGGTAATCCGATTTTCCCAATAGATGTAGAGGCTGTAGTTGACAAAGCAAAACAAAAAAATGTTCTAATAGAGTTAAATAATGGTTCTTTAAATGGAGCAAGAGAGGGAAGCTTTGACAACTGCAAAAATATAGCTCAAGTTTGTAAGGAAAAGCAGGCTAAAGTAATTCTTGGAACAGATTCACATATAAGTTTTGACATAGGAAACTTCAGTAAGGTGCAGAAAATGCTTGATGCTGTTAATATGCCGGAAGAACTTATTATGAATACAGATGAGAAAAAAATAGTTGAATACTTAAAGGGAAAAGGCAAACTTGAAAATTTTAACCTTGAATAAGCCTAGATTTTAAATTATACTAACTTTATATTAATAATTTGAGGAGATGTACTATGGATTACTTTCAGGATTTTGTAGCATCGTTAAGCAATTTTATAAAAAAAGATAATCTTCAGATTAATGTTCCAATGAAAAAACACACTTCTTTTAAAGTTGGTGGACCTGTAGATGTTTTAGTGATGCCAGAAAAATACGATGAAGTTATTAAGATTATAGAATTATGCGAAAGATATGACATTAATTATTATATAGTAGGAAATGGATCTAATTTGCTAGTGAAAGATGGTGGAATACGCGGAGTAGCAATAAAACTATTGAGATTAAATAAACTGCAAATTGGAAATGATAAAATTATTGCAGGATGTGGAGTTCCGCTTGGATTTTTGAGTAGAAAAGCCAGAGACAAATCACTTACTGGATTGGAGTTTGCATGTGGTATTCCGGGAAGTGTTGGAGGAGCTGTTGCTATGAATGCAGGAGCCTATAATGGAGAAATTTCAAGTATAATTGAAAGTGTACTTGTTATTGATAACAAAGGTAATATGAGAAGAATAAACAAGGATGAACTTGAATTTGGATATAGAACAAGTATTATATTGAAGCAAAAATATATAGTTCTAGAAGCTACATTTAAGTTACAAAAAGGTGATAAAGAAAAGATATCCACTAGAATTAATGATTTAATGAGAAGAAGAATTGAAAATCAGCCTTTAGAATATCCGTCAGCTGGAAGTACTTTTAAAAGACCTGCGGGGCACTTTGCCGCAAAACTTATACAAGATAGTGGACTAAAGGGTAAATCTATAGGTGGAGCTCAGGTATCAGAAAAACATTCTGGCTTTATCATAAATAAGGAAAATGCAACAGCAAAAGATATATTGGATTTAATAAATTTTGTAGAGAGTACTGTGAAATCAAAATTTAATGTTAATCTTGATCCAGAAGTTAGAATTATAGGTGAAGATAAATAGATGATTAAAAGTGACTGTGAATATAATAGACATTTGCAGTCACTTTTATGCTATAATAATTAGAAGATAAATTATATATTTTATTATTAATATAGACTAATAAAGGAGGCAAGATTTTATGAGATTTGTTATTGTTACAGGATTATCAGGTGCAGGTAAAACGCAGGCTATAAGGAGTCTTGAAGATCTTGGATATTTCTGCATTGATAATTTACCTCCAACACTCATACCTAAATTTGCACAGGTTTGTTATGAATCGGAAAGTAAGATTAATAAGATAGCTCTTGTTATTGACATAAGAGGAGGAGAATTTTTTGACGATCTTTTTGAAAGCTTAAAATATCTCAAAAATGCAGGATACAAATATGAAATTTTATTTTTGGATGCGGATGATGAAGTTTTAATAAAAAGATTTAAAGAGTCGAGAAGAAAGCATCCTCTTGCTCCTAATGGTAGAATACTAAATGGTATACAACTTGAGCGTAAAAAACTTAAGAAATTATATGATATAGCTAATAATGTAATAGATACTTCCAAATTAGCCACACGAGAGCTTAGAGAAAAGATAAATTCAGTTTATCAGGAAGATGGTCAAATTGAGAGTAAGCTCATAGTTACTGTAGTATCTTTTGGATTTAAATATGGAATACCGGTTGATTCTGATTTGGTATTTGATGTTAGATTTTTACCCAATCCTTTTTATATACCAGAATTAAAACGCTTCTCTGGAATTGAAAAACCAGTTAGAGATTATGTTATGTCTTTTAAACAAACACGTGAGTTTGTGGATAAAGTGGAGGATTTGCTTAAATTTTTAATGCCAAATTATCTAAAGGAAGGAAAAAGACAGCTTATAGTCTCTATAGGATGTACTGGTGGAAGACATCGTTCGGTTACTATTGCAAATGAAATTTATGAGAGACTTAAAAAAGGTGGAGCGGTTGTAAACATAGATCATAGGGATATACAAGAGGATATTAATAAAGGTGGTAAAAAACTATGAAGTTTATTGATTGGATAAAGCCTGGTATTAAAGTTAAAAGGTGGATTATGCTAGGAGGAATGGGAGTTCTATTTATTTCATTTGCCTTAGCTGAACTCATTACAAAGGGAAGTTATTATTCTGTTTATTATAAGGCTTTCTATATATTCTTAATTATAACAGGTGCGTTTATCCTTTATATTTCCTTGAGCCAGGGAATGAAAGCTATAATATCTCTTATTAACAAAGGATATTTAAATGTTTCTTTAGATTCACGAAAGCTCGGAAATCTTATATATGAGAAGAGATTACTGGTAAAAGGACCTAAAATAGTAGCTATAGGTGGTGGTACAGGACTATCAACTATGCTTAGAGGTCTTAAATATTATACTTCTAATATAACTGCAGTTGTTACAGTAGCAGATGATGGTGGAGGTTCTGGAGCTTTAAGAGAGGATCTTGGAATACTTCCACCTGGTGATATAAGAAACTGTATTTTAGCATTATCTGATACAGAGCCTCTTATGGAAGAACTTCTTCAATACAGGTTTAAAGATGGAAGACTTAAAAATCAAAGCTTTGGTAATTTGTTTTTAGCAGCTATGGATGGAATATCAACTAATTTTGAGGAAGCTGTTCATAAAATGAGTTCGGTACTTGCTGTAACGGGAAGAGTACTGCCAGTTACTTTAGACAATGTTGTTTTAAAAGCAAAACTAAAAAATGGTGTTGTTGTTGAAGGTGAATCTAATATACCAGAACAGGCAATAATTTATGAGAGTCCAATTGAAAAAGTATTTATAGATCCTCAAGATGCAAAGGCACTTCAAGAAACTGTTCAAGCGATAAAGGAAGCAGATGCTATAATACTTGGACCTGGAAGCTTGTTCACAAGTGTAATACCTAATCTTTTAGTAAAAGATATAAGAAATGCTCTTTTAAAAACCAAAGCTCTTAAACTTTATGTTTCAAATATAATGACTCAGCCGGGAGAAACAGATAATTTTACTGCTTCGGATCATGTAAAAGCCATAATGGATCATGTTGGAGGAAAAGTTGTAGATTATACACTTGTTAATACTGGAACAGTAAGTGAAGAACTTAAAGGTAAATATTTTGAAAAGACATCTGAAATTGTTAAGGTAGATAAAGATAAACTTGATAAAATGGGAGTAGGTATAATAGAAGGAAACTTTATCAAAATAAGCAATGGGCTTGTTAGACATGACTCAGACGAAATTGCAAAGATTTTAGTAGAAACAATAATGGATAAAAAGTTATTCTATGATAGAAAGAAAATAATAGAATATTTCTATTTATCTCAAAGACTTAAAGAAAATAAAAAACTAGAAAAGGAAAATAGAGGTAATTAAAATGTCATTTTCATCTAAAGTTAAAAGCGAAGTTTGCAGATATAACGAATACACTAAAGAAGAGGCAATTGCCATTTTATCTGCACTTATGAAAGCGAGTGGAACATTAGCTCTAGAAGGAAATAGAAAAATAAGTTTTAAGATTATAACTGAAAACCCAGCTATAGCAAGACTTGTTTTTAAGCTACTGAAAAAGTATTTTAATATACATACAGAAATAATAGTGAAAAGGAGCAATTCTCTTAAAAAAAATAATGTTTATATTGTTTGTATAACAGAAGATATGGGAGTAAGAGATTTACTAAAAACTGTTGGAGTTATGAAAAACGAGGATGGAATTGTGACCTTAAATTATAAAATTCCAGAAGAGATAGTTAGTGATACTGAAAGTAAAAAGATGTACATAAGAGGTGCATTTTTAGGCGGTGGAAGTGTAAGTAATCCAGAAAAAATGTATCATCTTGAATTTGTAACGCATAATGAAGAATACGCTGTTAATCTTATGAATTTAATTAATACCTATGATTTGAATTCCAAGGTTATACAGAGAAAGAATAGCTATGTGGTATATATAAAAGAAGGAGAACATGTTGTCGATTTACTTAATATAATAGGTGCACATTCCAGCCTACTTGAGCTTGAAAATATAAGAATATTAAAGGAAATGAGAAATAATATAAATAGACTTGTGAACTGTGAAACTGCAAATTTAAGTAAAACCGTTAATGCTTCTGTAAGACAGATAGAAAGTATAAAACTTATAGAAAAAAGAATAGGACTTTCAAGGTTACCTGAAAATCTTAGGGAGATTGCTAAGCTTAGAGTAAATTATCCAGATGAATCACTCAAGGAGTTAGGGAAAATGCTAGAGCCGCCAGTTGGAAAATCAGGGGTAAATCATAGACTTAGAAAAATAGAGAAAATAGCAGAAGAACTGCGAAAAGAGGGGATATAGTAGATGTCAAAGCATGAAGAGATAATAAATTATATTATGTCTTTAAAAGCTGGTACTAAAATATCTGTTAGGGGAATAGCAAACGATTTAAGTGTTAGTGAAGGTACGGCGTATAGAGCAATAAAAGAATGTGATAATTTAGGATTAGTAACTACAGTACCAAGAGTTGGAACAGTAAGGATAAAAAAAGTTGAGAAAAAGAATATAGAAGCTCTTACATATAGGGAGATTGTAAGTGTAATAGAAGGTACTATAATAGGTGGAAAAAACGGTATAGATAAAGTTTTAAAGAAGTTTGTAATAGGTGCTATGACAACAGATGTAATAGGCAAATACATCGATCCAGGAAGTCTCATGATTGTTGGAAATAGAGAAGATGTCCAAAAACTTGCTATATTAAATGACATGGCAGTTTTAATAACGGGTGGTTTTGACTGCAGTGAGGAGATAAAGAAGCTTGCAAATGAAAGATGCTTGCCGGTTATATCTTCTAATTATGATACCTTTACAATAGCAAGTATAATAAACAAAGCTATATCTGAAAATCTTGTTAAGAAGGATATAATCTTAGCAGAAGATATAATGAATGAGAACCCTAAATTTTTTAGGGCTTCTGATAGTGTAGGTAAACTTAGAAGTTACGCTCAAGACTTTGAAATGAAAGTATATCCTGTAATTGATAAAAATAAAAAATTAATAGGTATTATATCTAAAAAGGATATATATGATAGTGTGACTGATAATGAATTAATAGATAAATACATAAATAGGGAGCCTGTAAAGGTAAATTATAAGACTACAGTTGCTTATATTGCACATGTTATGGGATGGGAAAATATATCTATGTGCCCAGTTGTGGACAATAATAATAAACTAGTTGGAATAGTTACAAAAATAGATGTTATAAAAGCTCTTCAGTATATTTTAAGGCAGCCTCAGGTTGGAGAAAAATTGGAGGATTTGGTGCTTAAAAAGTTTCAATATTCCTATGTTAAGGATGGCATGAAATTTTCAGGTAAAATAGTTCCTGAAATGCTGGAAACTATAGGAACAGTATCATGGAACGCATTAAATATGCTCCTTTCTACTGCGGGAGTCATGACATTAAAACAGCAAAATAATACTAACATTTCAATAGATAGTATGTCTACTTACTTTTTAAAGCCTGTTCAGATGGATAATATTATAAACATATATACTAAAATTCTTGGTACAGGAAGATATTTTGGAAAAGTAGAAGTAGATATGTTAAATGAAAAGGAAGAAATTATAGCTAAGGCTATACTTTCTGTAAAATTATTAAAAGTATAAGGGGAGGGTTAATTAAATGTTAACACATATTGTATTTTTTAAACTTAACAATAAGGGAAAATTAAATGAAGTCAGAAAGGTACTTGAATCAATTGAAGGAAATGTAGATTTTGCAAGAGAAGTTAAAGTTGGATGTGATGTGGTTCATTCAAAAAGAGCATATGATATAGCTTTAATAATAAAATTTGATTCTTTAAAGGATATGGAGGCTTATCAGGTACATCCATACCATGTTGATGTAGTTATGAAGAATACAAAACCTTTTATCGAAGGTTCTGCTTCGGTAGATTTTGAAGACTAAAGAGAAGGGATGATCTAATGGAGGCTGAATTTAAAAATTTTGTTCATCTTCATGTCCATACCGAGTACAGTCTCCTTGATGGTTCTGGCAAAGTAGAGAAGTTAATTCAGCGTGCTAAGGAACTTGGTATGAAGAGTATAGCAATAACAGATCATGGTGCTATGTATGGGTGTGTTGAGTTTTATAAAGCAGCAAAAGAAGCAGGTATAAAGCCCATAATAGGCTGTGAAATATATGTAGCAGGCAAATCAATGTACATAAAAGAACCTAATCCGGACAATAAAACTTATCATTTAGTTTTACTTGTAAAAAATGAAACTGGATATGAAAATCTCATGAAAATTGTTTCAAAGGCCTCTATAGATGGTTTCTATTATAAGCCTAGAGTTGATCATGAGTATCTTAAAAGTCACAGCGAAGGATTAATAGCCTCAAGTGCATGTTTTGGAGGAGAGGTTCAGTCATATATTTTAAAAGACAATCTTGAAAAGTCAAAACAGGCAGCACTTTTTTATAAAGATACATTTAAAGACGGATTTTATCTAGAACTTCAGTATCATGGACTTGAAAATGATATGAAGGTTAATGATACTCTTGTAAGCATGTCTAAAGAACTTGACATACCTTTAATAGCGACAAATGATGTTCACTACATAAATAAAGAAGACTCAAGGTCTCATGATATACTTTTATGCATACAGACTGGTAAAACTATAGAAGACGAAAATAGGATGAGATATGCCCCAGAGCAATTTTATCTTAAAAGTCAGGAAGATATGTATGAACAGTTTTCTTATGCAAAAGATGCTCTGCTAAACACAGCTAAGATAGCTGATGAGTGTAATTTTGATTATAAGTTTCATGAATCTAAGCTGCCTAATTTTCCACTGGCTGAAGGAACAGATCATTATGAATATCTTAAAAATTTATGCTATTCAGGATTAAAGAAAAGGTATGAAGATATGACGGATACTCTAAAGGACAGGCTTGAATATGAGCTTGGCATAATAAAGAGGATGGGCTATGTAGATTACTTTTTAATAGTATGGGACTTTATTAAATTTGCAAGAGAACATGATGTTCCAACGGGACCTGGAAGAGGTTCAGCTGCTGGTTCAATTGTAGCGTATACCCTTGGAATAACTAAGATTGATCCTATAAAATATAATCTGATATTTGAAAGATTCTTGAATCCAGATAGAGTTTCTATGCCGGATATAGATAGTGATTTCTGCTATGAAAAGCGTCAAAAGGTAATTGATTATGTTGTAAGAAAGTATGGAAAAGACTGTGTATCACAAATTGTAACCTTTGGAACAATGGCAGCTAGACTATGTATACGTGATGTTGGAAGAGCTATGAATTATTCCTACGGTGAAGTGGATAAAATAGCTAAGATGATTCCAAATGTACTCAATATAACCATAGACAAAGCTCTTGAAATGAACCCTGAACTTAAGGCTGAATATGATAATGATGATAGAGTAAAAGAGTTAATAGATATCTCAAGAAAGCTTGAGGGACTACCTAGGCATACTTCTACACATGCTGCAGGAGTTGTTATATCTTCACAGCCTCTTGTAAATTATGTGCCTCTTCTGAAAAATGAAGATTCTATAGTAGCTCAGTTTACAATGGGAATACTTGAAGAGCTTGGATTACTTAAGATGGACTTCTTAGGGCTAAGAACGTTGACAGTTATAAGTGATACCATAAAAATGGTTAAGCAGAACAGAAATGTTGATATAGATATTGATAATATAAATTTTGATGATAGCAGTGTATATAAAATGATAGGGGAAGGCAGAACAGTAGGCGTATTTCAGCTTGAATCTTCAGGCATGACTAGTTTCATGAAGGAGCTCAAACCGGATAACCTAGAGGATATAATAGCTGGAATAAGTCTTTATAGACCAGGGCCTATGAATGAAATACCACGTTACATAAAGAATAAAAACAATCCAGAAGACATAAAGTATGTAACTCCAGAGCTTAGACATATTCTAGATGTAACTTACGGATGCATAATATACCAGGAACAAGTAATGCAGATAGTAAGAGATTTAGCAGGATATTCTATGGGTAGAAGTGATCTTGTAAGGCGTGCCATGTCTAAGAAAAAGCATCATGTTATGGAAGAAGAGAGACATAATTTTATCCATGGAATTGTAGGTGAGGATGGAAAAGTTGAAGTACCTGGCTGCGTAAGAAATGGAATTTCAGAAAAAATAGCTAATGATATATTTGATTCTATGATGGATTTTGCAAGTTACGCATTTAATAAATCTCATGCAGCTGCATATGCAGTAGTAGCTTATGAGACAGCATATCTTGTTCATTATTATCCTGGTGAATATTTAGCTGCTATGCTCAACAGTGTAATGGGCAACAATGAAAAAGTGGCTTTTTATATAAGATGTGCAGAGGAGCTTGGAATTCAAGTTCTTCCACCAGACATAAATGAAAGTTACTCCAAATTCACAGTAAAGAAAGATACAATAAGGTTTGGTCTTGCTGCTATTAAAAATGTAGGAGTAAATGTAATTGAAAGTATAGTTAAAGCAAGAGATAGCAAAGGCAATTTTGCTTCCTTTACCGATTTTTGCAATAAAATTGATACTTCTGAAGTAAACAAAAGAGCTGTTGAAAGTATAATAAAGGCAGGTGGATTTGATACTTTGGGAGTATATAGGTCAAAGCTTCTTGCTGTATTTGAAAAGATAATGGATGGGATTTCAGGACAGAGAAAAAAGAATATAAAAGGTCAGATGAATTTATTTACAGACTTTGGACAGGAAGAATACAAACAAGTTGAAATTCAATATCCAGATATAAAAGAGTTTGATAAAAAATATTTACTTGCAATGGAGAAGGAAATGACAGGATTATATCTTTCAGGTAATCCACTAGAAGATTATGAAGAGACTTTAAAAAATGTAACAAGCGTGAAAATATCTGATATAGTAGTAAATGAGTCTCTTGAAGATAATGCAGGAATAGATGAAAACTCTAAGATAAAGGACGGTACTCGTGTTATCATAGGAGGAATAGTAACGTCTGTAACTAAAAAAGTAACTAAAAACAATACTATGATGGCTTTTATTAAAATAGAAGATATGTATGCAGCCATTGAGGTTATAATATTTCCTAAAGTATTAGAACGAAATGCTTCTTACATAAAAGAAGATGAAATGGTGATAATAAAAGGGAGAGTAAACAAGAGAGAAGACGAACAACCTAAGATAATATGCGAGGAAATATCACCTCTTGTAGGTAATAATGAGAAAATATATATACTTGTTGAAGATGAAGCTGAAGTGAAAAATTCAATAAAAAATATGAGGAAAATGTTGCTTTTATATAGAGGAGATACTCCAATATATTTATGTACTAAAAAGGAAAGAAGAAAATTTCTTATTGATAAGTTTTTATGGGTTCAAAATGAACCAGATTTAATAAAATTTTTGAAGGATAAATTTGGCGAAAGTAACGTAAAAGTGTTATAATAAAAACGGAAATTCATATAATTTAAAATAGTATTATAAGTTAAAAATATTTGAGCATGGTTTTACAGAAAAATGTTAACTTATATGTTATTAAATTAATAAAATTAGCATATTTTTTATAAAGGCATTGAATATTTTTGACTTTTCTATTAAAATTATAGACGAGGAATTTTAAAAGTTGTTGTTTTAGGTTGGAATTTATATACTTGTTTCTATAAATAGCGCGGGACACATTAAGTCCCTGCGGTCATGGGAGGTATAATAATATGAAAACAATAGCTGTTTTAACAAGTGGTGGAGATGCACCAGGAATGAATGCTGCAATAAGGGCAGTAGTAAGAACTGCCATAGACAAAGGCCTTAAAGTTAAAGGAATAGAACGAGGCTACAGCGGTCTTATAAATGGCGAAATATTTGATATGAATAGGCACAGTGTATCAGATATAATACAGCGTGGAGGCACTATGCTAAGAACAGCACGCTGCAAGGAGTTCTTAAAAGAAGAAGGCAGAAAAAAAGCTGCAAATGTACTTAAAGTTTTTGGTATTGATAGTCTTGTCGTAATAGGTGGAAATGGTTCTTTTATGGGAGCACAAAAGCTTTCAAAACTTGGTGTAAAAACAGTTGGTTTGCCAGGTACTATAGATAACGATCTTTCTTACACTGATTATACAATAGGATTTGATACTACACTGAATACAGTACTTGATGCAATAAATAAATTGAGAGACACATCTACTTCTCATGAGAGAGTAAGTATAGTAGAGGTTATGGGAAGAGATTGTGGTGATATAGCTCTTTTTTCTGGAATAGCAGGAGGAGCAGAAAGTGTCATATTACCTGAAAAGGGATATGATTTCAATGAATTATGTAAGAATATACTTGAAGGTAAACTAAGAGGAAAAATGCATAATCTCATAATTTTGGCAGAGGGAGTTGGAGGAGCAGCCGAGCTTGCCAAGAAAGTTCAGGAGGTTACTGGAATAGAGACTAGAGCTACAATACTTGGACACATTCAAAGAGGTGGAAGTCCATCAGCTTTTGATAGAATGCTTGCTTCTAGAATGGGAGTAAAAGCTGTAGAAGTTTTACTTGAAGGAAAAACTTCTAGAGTTATAGGTATAAGAAATGGAAAAATAATCGATCAAGATATCGATGAAGCACTAGCAGTTCCAAGAAAATTTGATGATAAATTATACGATATAGCTAACATGCTTTCAAAATAGGAAAGTAATTAATCATATGATTAATTAACATATATATATAAATGATTTTTTTTAATTCAAATCACAATTTATATAAAAGATGAGGAGATAATATAATGCAAAAAACTAAAATGATTTTTACAGTAGGACCAGCAAGTGAGACAGAAGAAATTGTAACAGCTTTTGTAAAAGCAGGAATGAATGCTTCAAGACATAATTTTTCACACGGTGATCATGAAGAGCACGGTAGAAGAATAGCATTAGTAAAAAAGGTTAGAGCAAAGTTAAATAAACCTGTAGCTATTTGTCTTGATACTAAGGGACCAGAAATAAGAACTGGAGATTTCAATCCTTCAAAACTTGAGCTTAAAAAAGGTTCAAAATTCACAGTTTCTTGTGGCGATGATATAGTTGGAGATGCTACAAAATGTTCAGTTTCATATAAGGGATTATATAAAGATGTAAAACCTGGAAACAATATATTAATAGATGATGGTTTAGTTGGACTTACAGTAGAGTCAATAGAAGGTAAAGATATACACTGTAAAGTTGATAACACTGGTTTAGTAGGAAGTCACAAAGGAGTAAATGTTCCAAACGTATCTATACAACTTCCAGCAATGACAGAAAAAGATAAGGGCGATTTAATATTCGGATGTGAAGAAGAAATAGATATGGTAAGTGCATCATTCATAAGAAAACCAGAAGATGTAATTGCAATCAGAAAAGTATTAAAAGAGCATGGTGGAGATAACATACAGATATTCCCTAAAATAGAAAACCAAGAAGGCGTTGATAACATAGATGCAATCATCGAAGTTTCAGACGGAATAATGGTTGCTAGAGGAGATATGGGAGTTGAAATTCCTATACAAAGAGTTCCACTAATTCAAAAAATGATAATCAAAAAATGTAATGCAGCAGGAAAACCTGTCATAACAGCAACTCAAATGCTTGATTCAATGATAAGAAATCCAAGACCTACAAGAGCAGAAGCTTCAGATATAGCAAATGCAATATTTGATGGAACAGATGCTATAATGTTAAGTGGTGAAAGTGCTAATGGAGCTTATCCTATTGAAGCTGTAACTACAATGGCTAAAATAGCTCAGGAAACAGAAACACAAATCGATTATACAAAATTCTTAGAAGATAGAAAAGCAAATGAAAGAAAAAATACAGCAGATGCAATAAGCCTTGGAGCTTGCGTAGCAGCATCAGACTTAGATGCAGCAGCAATAATAACAGCAACTCAAACTGGAAATACAGCAAAAACAGTTTCAAAATACAGACCAAAGACTCCTGTAATTGCAGTTACTCCATCTGAAAAAGTAGCAAGAAAACTTGCAATGAACTGGGGAGTATATCCAATAATATCTGATAAATTCGGTTCAACAGATGAACTTATACAAACTTCAGTAGCTAAAGCTCTTGAAGCTGGATATGTTAAAAAGGGAGATCTTGTAGTAGTAGCTGCAGGTGTACCAACAAATGTATCTGGTACTACTAACATGATCAAAGTTCACGTAGTTGAATAAGATATTTAATAATTATGATAATATAAATAACTTTATATTATAAATTAACTAAAACCCAATGAGAAGAAGGGGTTGCTTGACGTAGGGGCTTGCAACCTCTTTTTTTATTATGCTTAAAAGTTTATTATCAGCTTTATAGTGGTGTATTATAAAAATATTATAACAAATTGTTTAAAATTGGTTATTATGGTTATAATAATAAAATGGTAAAATATAAGAAATATAAATAAAATGGCAACCTTTTTTGTTTTGCACCTTCGGGTGCTTTTTTGTTGTATAATTATATATATTAAAAATACTTATAAAGGAGTATATTATGATACTTATAAAAAATGGATATTTAGTTGATCCCTTAAGTAAAAGAGAAGGTAAATTTGATATTTTAATAGAGAATGAAAAGGTAATTAAAATATATGAAAATATAAAAGAGGAAGAAAATGTGCAAGTAATTGATGCATTAAATTGCATAGTAGCACCTGGATTTATTGATATACATAGTCATTTTAGAGATCCTGGCTTTACAGAAAAGGAAGACATAATAACAGGATCTTACGCAGCAGCAAAAGGAGGATATACTACTGTAATATGTATGGCTAATACTAAACCAGTAGTTGATAATGTTGAAACTTTAAAGTATATATTAGATAAAGCTAAATCTGCTGAAGTAGAAGTACTTCAAGTTGGCTCAATAACAAAAGGAATGCAGGGCGAGGAACTAGTAGATATGACAGTATTAAAAGATAATGGAGCTGTTGGATTTTCTGATGATGGAAAACCTATAATGGATGCAAAAATTGTATTAGAAGCCATGAAGCTTGCGAAAAAGCTAAATGTTCCATTAAGTTTTCATGAAGAGGATCCTAGTCTAATATGTCAAAGTGGAATAAACATGGGTAAAATAGCTAAAAAGCTTAATATTAAGGGTGCTTTAAGTGAAGCGGAAAGTGTTTTAACAGCCAGAGATTCAGTTTTGGCTGTATCGACTAAAGCAAAAGTTGATATACAGCATATAAGTTCAAAAGATTCAATAGAAATTATAAGATGGGCGAAAAAAATGGGAGCTAACATAATAGCTGAAGCTACACCACAGCACTTTAGTATCACTGAAGACGAAATACTGAGAAGTGGGACTAATGCCAAGGTAAATCCTCCTCTTAGGACGGAAGAAGATAGGAAAGCAATAATAAATGCCATGAAAGATGATACTATAGAAGTAATAGCAACAGATCATGCGCCTCATACTAAACTTGAAAAGCAAAGAGAATTTTCAAAAGCACCAAGTGGTATGATAGGGCTTGAAACTGCACTTTCTTTGGCAGTAACCAATTTAATAAAGAAACATGAATTAAATTACATGGAAGTAATATCTAAGCTTACAGTAAATCCAGCTAAATTTTATAATATTGATAGAGGATATATAAAAGAAAATCATAGAGCAGATATTGTAATATTCAATCCAGATGAAAAGTATGTTGTAAGTGAAGATGGATTTGCGTCTAAAGCATCAAATTCTCCATTCATAGGCAAGGAACTGTCTGGAAAGATAAAAGTAACTATTTGTAAAGGCAAAGTAGTATATCGAGATAAAAAATGAGAAAGTAAATAAAAAACTCCAATATATATGAATATAAATTAAGCAATATGTAGAAAATAATGTTATATCATATAGTGCTTTGAATTAAGGCACGTATAATTGGAGGAGGATATTATGTCAACATCGACAAAGTTAATGTGTAGTGCAGGGACATGTGTAAACAATATGAATGGGTTATGTACGGCTAGTACAATTAATGTACATGGAATAAAAGCAAATGCTGCTGTAGATACTGAATGTGAAACATTTGCAGAAAAAGGTGTAAAAAATGCGATATCAAATTTAGTTAATATGAATATTTCCGGGGAAATAAGGCAGGTATTCAATAAAGATTCAATAGTTATGAGTCCAAGAATAAAATGTGAAGCAGTTCATTGCAATTATAATGATCACAAATTATGTTCCGCAAGGAATGTTCAGATATATGGACCAGGAGCTGCGACAAGTGAAGGAACACAGTGCGATACATTTTCAGATAAGAAGTAACAGTACATAAGGAACATTAAAAAAAGTCTATGAATCTTATCATAACTGGGGTTTGGGTCAGGGACCCATTATCCTTCTTTATAAAATATAGGCTATCTTAATGTTTACGGCTAATAACTACAATTTATTAACTCAAAATCTTAAAATACTAAGATATTTCAATAACTCGCTGAAAAAAAGCTCAAACAGATTGAAATATCTAAGCATTTTAAGATTTTTTTCACCAAGATTTATTAGACTTTTTTTAAATCGTTCCTTATGCACCATTACTTCCGTTAGGGGGTAAAGCAAGGAAGAAATTCCTCCGTGTCTACGGAATTTGAAAATACTATCGTACATGAAATTTGGGATGTAATCTCATTAGCATTCTTTAATTTGTATTAAGCATCTATATATTTGCCAAAGCCTTGTGCATGATAAGATTGAAATATCTAAGTCTTTTACGATTTTTTCACCAAGATTTATTAGACTTTTTTTAAATTGTCCCTTCTGCATTGTTACTTCTTTTAGGGGGTAAGGCAAGGAAGAAATTCCTCTGTGCCTACGGAATTTGAAAATACTATTGTACATGGGATTTGGGATGAAATCCAATTATTAAGCAGAACTAGGGATATTGGATATTCTCCTAGAGATAGACAATGAACCACTTTTGTGATATAGTATAACAAGAAAATTGGAATTTGTTTAAGAAAAAGGTGGAAAATGTTTAATGGGAGTACTATACATAGAAGGTTTATCAGATGAGTATAAAAAAAAGATAAAAAAAAGAGAACTGTCACTAAAATCGATAGATAGCATATTTCATTCAATTAAGGATACGTATCATCAAAGAAAAAAAGGTATGTTATGTGCGTCAATTATGTTGACAGCAATATTTCTAATCATGGATGTGATGACTGCACTTAATGAATTAAAGACTAATCAACTAAATATGTCTACTCTAGTCTTTCCTATTGTTATAATTCCTTTTATATTAGCACTTTGTTATTTTTTATGTGTAAGTAGAATTCCAAGACAATTTAATAAATGTCTTAAGATTGGATATCCAGAATTGATGGATCAATATGGATATGATGCTATTAAAGCACCTAAAATAAAGAATAATAATAGAAAATAGATAAAGTAATTCATAAAAGTGACTTTCTATCTTGTTTTAAATATGTATGTCAAGGACGCCTTTGAAAACAGGCGTCCTTGACATATTAAGATTTTTATTCGGTAAATCGACCCTCAGATACAATGAATAATTCACCGTACACGGTATTTTGTGCTTTTTTACTTCTACCAAAATATTAAGACTCAATCATTATTGTACTGCCAGTACGTTATTTTTTATAACCTGTAGTACGCCGGCTTCATCATTACTTTTGGCTATAAATCTGCCATGTTTTTTAACTCCATCAGGAGCATTGTCCATTACATAACTATGGTACACACTTTTTAGCATGGATACATCATTATAATAATCTCCAAAAGCCATGGTTTCAGTTTTATTTATTTTAAATTTGTTCTGAAGAAATTTTATTGCCATTCCTTTATTTACATCATTTCTTCCAATATCAAGCCATATGTCTCCAGAAACAACAAGCTGAAATGATTCACCCCATTTTGAAGATAAAATTGGGCTGCAATTATTAGCAGAGCCTCTAAAATCGCATACAGCTATTTTGAAAAATTCATCATCGATGTCTTCAAAATTGTCTACTATAGTGTTTTTATGATAATATTTGTTTACTTCACCTATAAAATCAGGATTTCTGTCTAGTACATAGGCACTTTTTTTGCCACATAAAATTGGAAAACAGTCGGGGATCTTTTTTATATCTTCTATAATTTCTGTCATCATATTTTTATCTAGTGTTCTTGAAAATAATTCTTTTCCGTTTTTAACTATAAAGGCACCATTTTCAGCGATAAAAATAACTTTATTTGAAAACTTACTCATATTATCTTTTAGGGTAAAATACTGACGTCCGCTTGCAATACAAAACATGATTTTCTTACCAATTAAATTATTTAAAACCTTGGGGAATTCATGGGGAACCTCTCCATTACTTTTAAGTAATGTGCCATCCATATCTGTGGCAATTAACTTTATCATGAGTTTAACACCTCCGGGATTCATATAAATTACGATATATATTATAGCATACTTGTATTAAGATTAAGGTATGAAGTATATAGATATGTTATAATATATTGAAATCAGTTTATATAGTGAAATATTAAATTTAAGGATGAAAGGTGAAATTTATGGATAAGGTTATTCCTGTAGAGAAAAATAAAGATTATGAAATTTATATAGATAGTTTTGGAAATATGGGTGAAGGTATTGGAAAGATAAATAACTTTACGGTATTTGTAAAAGGGGCGGTAAAGGGTGAGAAGGCAAAGATAAAAATTGTTAAGGTAAGTAAAAATTTTGCTTTTGGAAAACTGCTAGAGGTAATTGAAAAATCAGATAAAAGATGTGAGCCAATATGTTCAATTTATAAAAACTGCGGAGGATGTCAGCTTCAACATATATCATACAGTGATCAGCTCCAATTTAAAAAGCATAAGGTTATAGACTGTCTTCAGAGAATAGGAAAAATTGATATAAATTCAATAACAGTACATGACACAATAGGAATGGAAAATCCATATTATTATAGGAATAAAGTTCAGCTGCCTGTTGGCGAGGTAAATGGAAAAGTGAAAATTGGATTTTATAGAGAGAGAAGTCATGAAATAATAGAGGTAGATAAATGTTTTATACAAGATGAGGCTGCAAATCAAATAATGTGTGTAATAAAAAAGTGGATTGAGGAATTTAATATAACTGGATACAATGAATCACTTGGCAAAGGCACATTAAGGCACATTATGATAAGGAAAGCTTTTAAAACAGGAGATATAATGATAGTTTTAGTAACTAACGAAAAAAATCTTCCACATAAAGAAGAACTTATCCACAGTTTAACCACAGAAATTAAGGGGATAATGGGGATAATTCAAAATATAAATAACAAAAAAACCAATGTGGTGCTTGGAAAAAAGGAAATAACACTCTGGGGCAAAAATACCATACAGGATTATATAGGCGAATTTAAGTTTAACATTTCTCCAAAATCATTTTTTCAAGTGAATCCAGTACAAACTGAAAAGCTTTATTCTACTGCTATGAAATATGCAGGTCTTACAGGGAAAGAGATAGTATTTGATGCTTATTGCGGAACGGGAACAATTTCTCTTTTCTTATCGCAAAATGCCAAAAAGGTTTATGGTGTTGAAATAATACCAGAGGCCATTGAAAATGCCAAAATAAATGCAAAGCAAAATAGTGTAACAAATGCGGAATTCATAGTTGGAAAGTCTGAAGAGGAGATACCAAAACTCATAGAAGAGGGCATAAAGCCAGAAGTTGTTGTAGTAGACCCGCCAAGAAAGGGCTGCGAAAAGTCTCTTCTATACTCTATTGCAGAGGCTTCACCACGAACTATAGTTTATGTTTCTTGTGATCCGGCAACCTTAGCACGTGATTTGGCTGTACTTCAAAAAGAAGGATATGAAGTAGTAGAAGTTCAGCCTGTGGATATGTTCCCGATGACTGGGCATGTGGAGAGCTGTGTGTTAGTAAAAAAAGTTGAAAAATAAGTGGAGAACTCCTAAGATCTATAAGAGATTTTAGGAGTTCTATCTTTTTTAATTTCTATAAGTTTAACAAATTAGTATGAATTAGGTAAAAGAGTGTTGACAAAATATACCGACTGGTTTATTATGAAATAAATAACTTTTATGGAAGGAATATAAAGAATGAGATCAACTAAAGGTGAACAAGCAAAGCAGTGCTTAATAGAAATAGCTTCAAAATTATTTTTAAAAAATGGATACTCGAATACAGGAATAAATGAGATATTGCAAGAAGCTAATATGTCAAAGGGCTCATTTTATTTTTATTTTTCGAGTAAGAAAGAGCTTGGAATTGAAGTAGCAAAGTATTACGGAAAAACTCTATTAATTAATTGGTTAGGGCCTCTATCAAATAATCCTTGGGAAATATTTGTGAATAAAATGGTATCTGATATAAAAAGCTCTGTATCGGAAGGTAACTATTTTGGATGTCCAATAGCTGTATTAGGTTTAGAAGTAGCATTTATTGAAGATAATCTTTCAGAAGCATATGCAACCGCAGTTACAAAACTAATTAATATTTTTTCAAAGTCTCTACAAGTATCAGGATTAGCAAAAGATAAAGCTGGTATTATTGCTAGAAAAGCATTTGCTCTTTATGAAGGACACATACTTTATTATAGAATATGTAAAGATGAAAGTGCCTTTGACTGTATTCTTAATGATTTATTATCATTAGTATAATAGAGAATAAATTCATAGTTAACTTTATTTGAAATATCATTTTGTTAACTATGAATTTCCATGAAGTTATTTTTTATATTATATAAACCAACTGGTCTAATACACAAGTGGCAATAGTCTAATAAATTAATTAAAAGAAGGGGAGATAAACATGCCATATGCAGAAGTGTCAATGACTAAGAATTTTATTACAGATGAGGAAAAGTCCACTTTATCAAAGAAGTTGACAAAAATACTTATTGAGTCAGAAGGCTTACAAGATAATCCTATCTCACATTCAATCGCTTTACTGGATATTAAGGAATTTGATAGTTTATATGTTGGAGGTGAAAGAGGTAATCAGGATAAAGTTGTGATAAAGATTTATGGATTTTCAAACGCTTACAGTGAAGAAATAAAAAAGAAATTATTTTTACAAATTACCAATGCTTTTATTTCTGTTAGTGATAAAACACGATTGCAGAAGGGGAGAAATATATGGTGTATGATAATTCCTTTGGGTGAATTTGATTTTGGTGTTGGTGGAATACCAATAACTTTAGAATTGACAAGGAAACTTGTTTCATCGCATATGAAATGAAAATATGCATTAATGTAGATTCCTAGTATTCATAAAGCGGCTTATTGATAAATGTTTAGATAATAAAGTATAAAATATCTATATGGCAAGTTTGTATATTTCTAAACATTATTGATAAGTTGTGAATGTTTGGGTATAATATATTACGCAAACAAAGGAGGATATAAATGAGTAAATTGACAAATTGTAAAGCATGCGGTAAAGAAATGACCAAGAGGAGTATATGCCCTAATTGTGGTAAAGATCAAAGAATTTTTTTCGTAAGGCATAAGATATTAACAGTATTAGCAGTATTAATTATAGCCTTAATTGGTTTTGTTACAAATGCTTATGTGGCAGGACAAGCAACTGTGTTGGTATTAATTATTATGTGCATTATTGGTTCTGTTGTTGATAAGGTACAATCCAAGAAAGTTGCAAGATAAGATAAACTTGATTCAAATACTAATTCACATAGTTCTGCAATTAAAGGCAGTTAGCTATATGTACAATTAAATTAAGAAACAAAAACGAACTCAATTAACTGGGTTGGTTTTATTTTTTGTTTAACAAAGAAAAGCCTTCATGGATTTATATTATAAAATAATTGAGAAGATGACTGTGTATCAGGAAAACAGGATTATTGTAGCATTGATTTAAGGAACTGAGATTGAAGTTGTAATTGAATAAAGCATTTTAAAAATAGCCAGATAAAGTGATAGGTAATTACTTTATCTGGCTGTTTTGTTTTTTTTGTATATTAATTTTATAGTCTAGTTAAGTATGCGATAAAATTAATATTGAAAATTATGAAAAATATCCTTTAATTAAAAATATACAAAATTTACTCAAAAATATAACTTTAGTTGGAATAGTTATTCCATATTCAGGAGTTTATGATGGAAGAGGGTGTGGGTTAACTTTTGATTGTACATGGGATAATGAAAATGGTATAGGAATTTGTCTTGTTGATGAAAAAGTAATAGAAGTAGGCTATCAAGATGTTGCAATATAAAACAACTTATTAGCAAGTATTTTAAATATATGGCGATATTTTATATACTTAAAAAAAAAATAAAAGTAATTTAGTCAGTGCAGAAAAGAGTTTCATTAAGGAGGACAAAATGAGTACAGAGCAAGAAATGTTTAATTTAATATTGAATGTGGCAAAAGTAATATACTAGTAATATTGGTAATGGTATGTTTGAGCCTTACAAGAAAAGTCTAAGTGATTTTAAAAAAATAGTTATGTGAGATAAAAATTTAATTTAATTAAAAAACATATTTAATTTAATAAAAGTATGTGATAAAATATTCATGGCAATCTAATAAGAAGTATAAAAGGAAAAAAATACTTAAGACTAAGGCAAAAAGCAGGTGGACACAACAGTGATTTCAGTGGATTTTGATAAATTGTCGCAGCTTTGTACATTTATAAGTACTGCCGCGGCGGGTGTAGAGAACACTATTAACAAGCTAAAAAGAGAAAGAGATAATTTTATATTTACCCCACAGGAAGCAAGTAGTATTATGGGAATAACAAGAGCAGAAAAATCAATGGTAGCAGCTATTAAAGCGGGAGATAAAATAGTATGTCATTGTGAGGAACTTATTTCCTTCATACGTGACGAAATGGCAAGGTATGAAGCAGTAGAAAATCAGCTGGTGCAGCTTGCAAATGCCATTAAGTTTGAGGCATCGCCAAGGGCCGGGGTAGACTATATACTGCAAAAGACATCTATGGGAATAGAATGTGGTGCTGCATCTATAACAGAACTTTCACCGGAATTGGAGCAGAGTCTTGAAACAGACGGTGATGATGAAAGTGATGACGATGAAACTTTTTTAGATAATGTAGCTTCCTGGGGAGAAGAAGAAAAGGATAAGCTATTTACAGAGGCTAAAGAAGATGCTAAGTATTTAAAAAATAAAGCAGAAGATGGGATGGAGAAACTAGAAGCAGAAGGAAATTGGATAGAAGGTAAACTAGCGGATGAAGAAAAAGCTTTAAAAACAAAAGTTAATAATATTAAGAATAAGATAGAAGAAGTTCAGCGGCTATTAGTTAAAATAGCGGAAGATTTGAGCAAGGATACAGATACTAGTAATATCGATAAGTTTCTTAATACTAGTGAAGAAACTGCACTAAACAAAGCACATAGCAGACTAAATGATAAAAAAGGAGTTTGGAGCAATTTTAAAAAGAATAATTCATTTATTGCTTCAAAAATAGAAGAAGAATGTGATTCAAAGATAGCTGAGGAGCAAGGAAAGCAGGACATAGCAATGGGGCTTGTTGAAACACCTTTGCAATTACCTCATTTAGCATTCGAAAGAGAAACAGAACTTTTTAGAAATCCTGTTGGAGTTATGAAGCATATAGTTAATGATGGCATAAGTCCATCAGATTTTATTATGGGCATAACACCCCAGGAAAAGCTTAAATTCTTAAATAATTCAGCTGAGGGTGTTATAAATACAGGCAAGCAGTTTTGGAATGCAAATCCACACAATAAGGAGAGAATGTCAATTGACATTATGGGCAATGCAGCTCTTTTTTTTGGAGGTTTAGGAGAAGCAAAGAGTGCTATAGAGGCAGAAAAAGTAGGAAGTGAAGCTGGTGTTATAAAAGCAGCGAAAGGAGAAGAATTTAAAGTACCTAAGTTTGAAACACCAGGAGACATATTTAAGGAGATAAAGAAAGTATTTGGATATAATGAGGAAGAAAATTTCTTATCGAAAACCATGAAATTATCATCAAAATTGACTGAAAGTCCTATGGTAAAAACTTTCCCCAAAGGATTAAAAAATGGCATGTCTGAAATCAAAGCTGAAATATCAGATTCTAATATAGTTAGGAAGGTAGAAGAAAAACCAGTTATCAAAGCAGTACAAGAGACAAAAAATGTTCCGAAAGAAATCAATGGTAAAGTAAAAAATGATATAATAAATAGAAAATCAGAAGCGTCATCAGAAGTTGCAAAAGTAAAATCGGTAAAAAATAAGGCAAGTGAGGGTGTAAAGACAACTGTTAATAAAAGTGACGGAGGAAAAGGAAATACTACGGGAGCGGCTGAAGCTATTGAGAGGGCTATAGCGAAGGGAACACCAAAAACTTGGGAAGAGTTTTTAGCTGTGAATTCAGAAAGAAGCGTAGAAGAGGTATCGAGTTCTTACATAAAACTTATTGAGGGACAGTCTCCATGGCCTGAAAACTTTGTACCACAACAAAAAATCCTCAAGCCAGGAGATACTTTTCAGATGGCACTAGATAGTACGCAACCGGTGACATCACCAGGTGGTTTCGCTACATTTGACAATATACCTAATGTTGATTATGTTAGAAATAATCTAGCGGTAAAATCAGATTGGAAAGTAGATTGCAGTAAAGTTGTTACTTACAGGGTTAAGCAAGGTGTAGATTTACATGTGCTTGAAGGACCAGTTGGACCACAAATAGACATAAATGCTGACAAGTACTTGCCCGGTGGTGGAACTCAGATACAAATGTTACTTGATAGAAGTGTTAACAAAATGGATTACTTGGAGGTTGTGTCAATACGCTCAATTAATTAAGGGAGGGAAAAAATGACTATTGAAAATTTCATTTGGGATAGCCAAAATCAAAGTGTAAGTTGGACATATAATGGAAAAATTATTAAAGAAACATATGAGAATGCATATTTTGCTACTGTTAATACACAGGAAAGTTTTGTGTATGTTGAGGCAGGACAAAATTATTCTCAAGACCAAGTATATCACCTTTCTTTTGATGGAAAACGAATATTTACACTTGATAAGTTAAGTGGCAAAGTTAGTTGGTTATATCAAGACAAAATGGTTGAAGTTGCTTGTGAAAGTATTGTAAATGCTCAATTCTATATTGAGAACGGGGTGATTATAGTAATTACAGCTTTAAGTCAATCTCATAGAAAGTTACAAGGTTTTGCATTAGACGGTATATTGTTGTTTGAAAAGGAGCCGCCACATGGGTATAGTTTTGTGAACTTATCAACCTATAAGAATAAACCTTCCGTTGTTTGTGATGGAGGAAAAACAAATGCTGATGCTTACGGCAGAAGTAGTTGGCATTTTGCTATTGATATTAAAACGGGTGATATGACTAAAGAAAATTTAGCATATTGAAGAAGTTCAAATTGGGAAGTGAATGCATTAAATAGGCTTTTCTGACTACATATTTCTAAGGGAAATCTACCAAGTATCAGACTTAATGATTCTCAAAGATTGTTGAAATGTAGGCAAGACAAAACTCGCTGCATAATTACAATAATGCAGTGGGCAGTAACTAAAAGAAAAGCTAAATATATATTATAAACGTGATAAGAGTCAATGTTTCTAATGAAGAAGCATTGGCTCTTTTTCCATGTAAAGAAATTGAAAGGAGTAAAGATGATGTGGCAATTAATTGAAGATTTCAAGATGAGCCTAATTGAGGATGGTAAGAGTGCTAAAACAATAGAAAGCTATGTTGGTGACATTAAGGCTTTTAAAGAGTTCTTAAAAGCTAAAGGAGTTGATTTCAATGGTACTTTACAACGATTCTATGTAGTAAGTTACAAAAACTTTTTAGTAGAAAGTAACTATGAGGTAGCAACAATCAATAAAAAGATTAATAGTATTCATGCATTAAATAGGTACTTAGTAACTACTGGTGATATGAAAGAAATAGTTGTAGAAAATTCTAAGGATAGGGTGAAAATAGCCTATAGTTTAGAGAAACAGGTGGATGTATACAATGATAAGGATATTTTATAGGATACTATTTACATTCAGAATGAGGATGAAGTTTAAAAGTATTGAATAAGGGTTAAATCAACTAATTTAATAGAAATTGGGAGGTGACTAAAATTTATTTAGAAACTCCTCAGCATAGGTATCTGCAAACGACCATCCTAATGTGGTAAATGAACTTAAAACTACAATAGTTAAAGTGGAAAAGCACTAGATCATGTAGAATGTATTATAAATCCAGCATGGCCTAAGACCAAGGAAAATCAAGAGATTTCTAAGAATTTCTATAAGTCTGTAGGTACATACATAGATAAGAATTTCATACATACAAGTGATTACAATAGAATAAAAAGCACAACAGAACTTATAGGAAACATTGTTTTGTGCTTTACTGGAGATGGAGAGTTAAAGGCAGCAGGCAATGCATCAAAAGTAAATGATGTGTTAGAAGCTGGGAAAACAGTAGATAAGGTATCCGAGGCAAGTAAAGCAGCAAAGGGTGCTGAAATGTTAAAAGGAGGAAATAATGCATTTAAACTGGATAAAGCATCTGAGATTGTAGAGAATATAAAGAGTGGATTTTCTGAGAAAATTAAAAATTTAAAGGGACTTCTTAAAGAAAACTTTTTTAATAGAGGTTTAGAACCTTCATTAGAAGGATTGGGGGTCGACTTATCAAAGATTAAGAGTACAGAAGGAAAAGCAGCACTTAATGATTTTAGGAGTAAGCTTAAACAAGCCCTCAAGGTGGATAACAAAAGTGAGACTCACGGAAAAACTGTAGATGATATAATAAATAAAAAGGCAGAAATTGAATCAGATGAAGCGAAAGTAAAATCGGTAGAAAATAAAGCAAGTGATGCTGTAAAGACGACTGTTAATAAAAGTGATGGTGGAAAAGGAGATACTAAAGGGGTAAGTAACCCTTTAAAGAATTATTCTTTAGAGGATTTTACCGAGGAAATGGCTAAACTCCCTCATGCTGAAATCTCAACAGAAATAAGAGATGAGATTATTGGAATACCTAAAGGACAGAAACCTGATCCTAGTGTGTATATGAGCAGCTCAGAAATAAAAAAACATTTATCATTGTTTGATGATGGGGCAGTGCGAATACAAAGCAAAGAATCCTTTGAAAAAGCAATACACTTGTATGGAAGTAATATCGGAGACCCTGCAACTGGTACGTTTGTACTTCCGAAAAGCATTGTTAGTAAGGCTGTAGAGGCATCTAATGGTAATCCACGAATTTTGGAGGAACTTTTAGGATTAGATCCGGGGTATTTAGGAGAGCATCCAATTATATTGGATATAAATAATCCATCTAATATTAGGATTCCATCAGGAAATGAAGCAGGTGCATGGCCTGAATACTGGAATCCTGGTGGATACACTAGTGGAGGTGTTCCAGAGGCTGTGATTGACCAGATTCCATTAGGAGGATATACAACATCTAGTGTTTATCCTAATTAGTAAATTTGAAGGAGGGAATAATTTATGGAAAAAATACATCATGGAAATGGTTTTGCTATTATCGAGAATGGAGAAAAAATTCAAATTACGTGGTCGGAAGGGCCATATGGGCAACCTGTTTTTTATGATATTTCAAGAGAAAATATGGAGAAGGCACTAAAATCAGAACAGGATGCTTATAAAGTAATGGTTTATGCGGAGACAGGAAAATGGCCTTCAGAAAAAAGTGAACAGATAGAAAAAAAGAAGGCATTTGTTAGACGCTTTCCTGAACTATTGATTAAATCACCAGAGAATCAAGATTTATTTGATGAAGAAGAATTAAAAATACTGCTTAAACAAATAAAAGAATGATTGTAAAAGTGAGAATTATTATTATAACAAAATAACTCGCTAGATAAATAATATTTATACTCACTACAGTATTTTTGACTAGATATATAGGGTAGTAGAAACATTAAAAAATACTGATATTTAATTTACTAAACTTTCTACATAATAATGCAGCGAAAAGATGAAATGAATCGGCTGAATTTAAGTAAGCTGGTTCATTATTTTTTTAGAAATTAATATATGATGTAAATTCATTTATTGCTTCAAAAATAGAAGAAGAATGTGATTCAAAGATAGCTGAGGAGCAAGGAAAGTAGGACATAGCAATGGGGCTTGTTGAAACACCTTTGCAATTACCTCATTTAGCATTCGAAAGAGAAACAGAACTTTTTAGAAATCCTGTTGGAGTTATGAAGCATATAGTTAATGATGGCATAAGTCCATCAGATTTTATTATGGGCATAACACCCCAGGAAAAGCTTAAATTCTTAAATAATTCAGCTGAGGGTGTTATAAATACAGGCAAGCAGTTTTGAAATGCAAATCCACACAATAAGGAGAGAATGTCAATTGACATTATGGGCAATGCAGCTCTTTTTTTTGGAGGTTTAGGAGAAGCAAAGAGTGCTATAGAGGCAGAAAAAGTAGGAAGTGAAGCTGGTGTTATAAAAGCAGCGAAAGGAGAAGAATTTAAAGTACCTAAGTTTGAAACACCAGGAGACATATTTAAGGAGATAAAGAAAGTATTTGGATATAATGAGGAAGAAAATTTCTTATCGAAAACCATGAAATTATCATCAAAATTGACTGAAAGTCCTATGGTAAAAACTTTCCCCAAAGGATTAAAAAATGGCATGTCTGAAATCAAAGCTGAAATATCAGATTCTAATATAGTTAGGAAGGTAGAAGAAAAACCAGTTATCAAAGCAGTACAAGAGACAAAAAATGTTCCGAAAGAAATCAATGGTAAAGTAAAAAATGATATAATAAATAGAAAATCAGAAGCGTCATCAGAAGTTGCAAAAGTAAAATCGGTAAAAAATAAGGCAAGTGAGGGTGTAAAGACAACTGTTAATAAAAGTGACGGAGGAAAAGGAAATACTACGGGAGTAAGTAATGCTGAGACTACTTTAGATCCTAAATTGGGGAAATATGTTCAGCACTCATTTGAAGGTTTAGGAAAAGAAGCGCAAGATAATTTCAATAAATATCTTAGAGAAAATGTTTGGTGCGATAAAACGTTATCTAATGCAGAAAAAATTGATATTATGAAAGCCAACTTTGATAAGTTAATACCAGAACAAAAAGTAAATTTTAATGTTTCAAATGAAGTAAGAGTACTTAAAAATCCTGATTATTCTAATTGGGGTCAATGGCCAGATATTGATTGGCCAAAATTCCCGGGATTAAATAAAGATACTGCAAAGAATGTATATAATGAGGCTACTGGAAAAATAGAAATTCCTAATAATGTAGATAGACTTGGAAGTCCTTATGGTAATAATTTAGGAGTGGTAAAAGATGGACATCATTGTACACAAGATGAACGCTCAATTTGCTATATTGAAAATAAATATGCAACCAATGGTTATCAATTTGATGGAACATATTATAAAGATGTGATTGATGCAGTAAAGGATTTTGATATTGATAATCCAGGAAAATCCGTTGATAAAATAAATTCTATTATTGATATACAAAATAAGATAAATGGAACAAACTTGGTTAAAGTAGATGCTGCAGATATTGTTTTATGGAAAGATGATTATATTAAATTTCAAAACAATCCTAATTTGATTGAGTTATGTAAAGAAAAAGGAATAGATTCTACTTATGGTGTTATGGGAAAAGCTGAGAAATGGATGGTAAATGGAGAGTTAATTACAAATGGTGGTGCAGGACAAATCAATACGCCAGTTTCAGTAAAAACTTTAGAGGATACTGCTTTAATTAAAAATGTTGGAGGATGGTAAGATGACATATACAGAATATTTAAGTAAAATTAAAGACAGTAACATAAATTTAGAAAGATTAAATATTGTGATTGGAAGAAAGACAAATGTACCATATTCTAAAGGATGCTATCAAGAAAATGATATTTGGTATTTTTATGATGTAAATGAAAGGCAAGATTTAGTTATTACTAAAACAGGAACAGAAGATGAAATTTTTGGTTATTTATATTTGATTACTAGAGCATTATTAAAACAATATAGAAGCTAAAAATATTGAATATATTAAGTTGATAATATGAAATGAATATGAAAATAAAATAAATGTTTTTGGCATAAATTTAGAACAACTAAATATTGTGATTGGAAGAAAAACAAATGTACCATTTTCCACAGGTTGTTACTTTGAAGATGGAAATTGGGTTTTGTATGGTGTAGACGAAATACAAAACTTTTCAATTGTTGAAAAGGGAGATGAAGATAGAATTTTTAAATTTTTATACATGATAACTTTGGGGAAAATAGGCAAATAGGTTTAGAAGCCTGCTAATGTACAATTTTAAATTACTACAAAGATATATATTAACTGGATTGATAAGTTGAATATTACAATTGATATACTAAACTATCAGATAATGCAACATATTTAGTTGAATTATAATAAGAATTCAGTGAGGAGAGGATAAAGTGAACTAGCTGAAAAATAAGTAGCTAGTTCATTGTTTTTTTGCAGTGATAAATAGTAGCAAGAAATGCATTAACAGAAGATAGCAAGGAATTACTTGATAGCAGTAATATTGATGACATAGCAACAGTCTCAGATATGAAGGATTTTTATGACAAATTCCAAAATCACAAGAGAGATGTCAGGAAATAAGAAAAGAAATGAGAGATAAGATTTTACATAAATCTATGTTGTACTTTGCTAGAAACGGATTTTTGGAAACTAAAATAAGTGATTTATCAAAATATATAGGTATTGGACAGGGAACGCTCTATTTGTATTTTTAATCTAAAGAGGAACTGTTTAATGAAATTGCTAAAAGAATAAATTATGAAGAAGATGTAGCAGAGCTAAAGCTGCTTACTATTCTGCCAATAACGGCAAAAAATAAGATACATAAATTAACTGAATCAATTATGAAGAAATTAGAGCAAGGTGAAAAATTTGCAGCAAAGGTGGCTTTGAATACACAGATGATGTTTGAGGAAAAAGAGTATGCTTCGGTGGATGCCACTTATCGCTCAGATTTATACAAGTATACTGCTCAGATCGTAAAGCAAGGGCAAAAGGAAGGCAGTGTTGTTCAAGGAAGTGAAATGAAGCTGACAGATTATTATTGGAGTACTGTATATCTGTATTCCCTAAAGAAGCTATTTACTGTTCAATATGAAAGCATATCAGTACATGATTTAGAAAGAATATTGCTAAAGGATGGTATAAGGGATAATGTGTAAAAAGATAGCTATTATTATTGGTGCAACAGGTGGCATTGGAAGGAAATTTACAGCTTTACTTGCAAAAGAAAATTTAGATGAAATATGGATTATAGCAAGAAATAAAGAAAAACTGGAATTATTAAAATCCCAATATGGAGAAAAAATTGTATCAATTTCGAAGGACTTAACTGATACAAAATCCCTATATGACATAGGCAAATTGCTTGATGATACAAAGCCGGTAGTGCAATATTTAGTAAACAATGCCAGTTTGGCAAAAATGGGATCGTATAAGGATTTTACATTAGAAGAAATTGAAAACACAATAAATTTAAACTGTAAAGCTCCTACTATACTGTCAAACTTATGTATTCCATATATGAAAAAAGGAAGTTGCATATTGAATATTTCTTCAGCAGCTGCGTTTCAGCCAGATCAATACATCAATCTCTATGCAGCATCTAAGGCTTTTGAAAGAAGTTATTCCAGAGCTTTAAATGTAGAGGTTCAGTCCCTTGGTATAGCGGTGATAGCAGTATGCCCAGGTTGGGTGAATACAGATATGATTACAAAGACGATTAATGGACACAAAGTTAAGTTTCCAGGCATGGTTACAGCAAAGAGGGTAGCAGAAAAGGCAATCAGCGATGCTAAGAGGGGGAAGGATATGTCAGTCTGTTCTTTATATGTAAAATGTCAGCATTTAAATGTAAAGCTGATGCCACAAAAGCTTACTATGAAAATATGGATGGAGGGACTAAAAAAGTATATATGAGCAAACAAATTATAACGGAACGGACAAACCTTTTTGAACCAAATGTATATATTGTTATATATGTAGAGATAGATGGAAAACCACCAGTTGAACGGCTGAAAGAAGCAATACAAAAAGCATTCCCAAGAAATGAACTTACAATGTCAAAGGTAACTATAGATGAAGCAGGACGAGCATATTATGAGAAATTAAAGGAAAGTGGATGCAAGGTCATAATCACGCAAAGTGACTGGAAAAGTATTATAGCAGAGAATGAAAAGCAGCCCTTTGAAATAAAGTGTGGAGAATTGATGCAGGTGTTTGTGAAGGAAAATGGTAAAATATTTTTTATGGCACATCATCTCGCAGGGGATGGAAAGTCAATCATTACACTTTTGCAGGATGCATTAATGATACTCACGGGAAATGAAATACAATGTAAGCCGGCAAATATTATCACAAAAGAATTTTTATATAAAAGGGGAAAACTAAGTTTTTTTATAAGAAATATGTATCACATCTAAATAAAGTATGGGAAAGAGAAATACAAAGTTATTCATGGGATGATTATGAGGCAATTCATAAAAGGATTCATAAAATGATAAATTCTCCGAAGCATAAATACTTTGTATTGCTTTTTATGGAAGAGCTTTGTCCAACATTAGTAGATGCTGTATTACTTGCCGCTCATGGACAAACCAATAATAAAATAGCTGGAAAAGCAGCATATGTTATGGGGTATAAGGAAACTAAGAAAACGGATTTGGGTGTCACCAATCTCGGTATTATTAAAATGCCAACCCAATATGGAAAATATAAGGTGAATAATATTATTTTTGTACCACCAGCGATATCATATGCCAAGAACATTATAGGGATATCTACAATAAATGATAGAATTACTATTACTTATCATGGAATCAAAAATGGTGAGGAAAACGGTTGGTTTAAAGAGCTAGTTTGTAGAATGAGTAAATAAATGGAACAATATAAAGTATAAGATTTGTATCAGAGGATGGTATCATTAACTTTGGTATGATATTAGAAGATTACATGAAAGTATTGGATATGTAATCTCCTAAATAATGTTAGGAACTATAAAGAAAATCTCATAAAAAGTTTGATTTTGTGTTTAAAATATTACCATAAACTTACATGTTTATGGTAATATTATCTATAGTATATGTGAGTTAATTTATAAAAATTTGGTCCGTGTGTAAACACAAAAGTTTTGGGTACAAACATAAATATAAGCTTGTCTTGACCTGAAACTTCCCCAGTCTGTATTACTGTCCATTGATTGATTGGTCCATGTCCAATTACGTTAGTTTTAACACCTTTATTAGCATATGGTATAAAAGTTGTAGAGTTCTTAGGAACCCAGAAGAAAACTTTCATATGAGGTAAATGGTCAGCTCCAATCATCCAACTGTGAACGGGAGTACCCCTCTTTTCAACTTCATTGGTAGCAATATAATTTGAAGTAGAGTTAGACGAAAGAAAAAGGGATGATGTTTTTACTAATACAAAAATACAAAAGGCTAAAACAAATATAGATAAAAATATCTTTAAACATTTCATTTTAAAACTTCCTGTCCTTAGAATTATTAATTAAACTGTAAATACATAGGCCGTAATAAAGTTTATACATGAATTTTGAATTATACATGTTAGTATAATAACATTAAATAAACATTACTACAATAATGATTTTGAGTTGACTTTCTTTAATAAGGATAATTTAGAAGATAAATTAAAGGAGTTGATGAAAGTGGATACAGATATAGAAAGAGTTGAAGAGAGACTTGAACATTTAAGCAAAAACTTATAATTAAATCATTAATAAAAATAAAACTATACCATATAAAATAACTAATGCAAAATCCAGTTTATAAATTATAGTTTTATGTATTCATATCTTGCTTCAATAATATTTTTAAATAAGTTCAATGATAATGTAATAAGTTTATTAACAGGTTTTATTTAAAATTTCTCCAATATTCTTTGAAGTATAACAGAAACATTTTCTCTTGGCATTACCATGCCGTCAGTTAACCAATCTTCTAAAACACCTATAACCCCTGAAACAATAAAATTAGCTTCTACTTTGTCATAATCAGTACCGTTAATATTTATAGGCCTAGAGAGTATTATACATTCATGTAAAACTTTGTCATAGAAATATTTTTTGAGCCTAGATAAAACATTTCCGTTGAAGTCGAGTTGAATGAAAAGTTTAAATATATCATGATGAAGTGATATATAATCCATAATATTATCTATTAGATCCATAAGATTTTTTTCATTAGTATATGGATTGGATTTTTCAAATAATTCACCAAGTCCAGTATACAATTCATTTTCAATATGACTGTATAGATCATAAACATCCTTGTAATGCAGATAAAAGGTGCCTCTTCCTAAGTAAGCTATTCTTGAAATTTCAGATACTGTAATTTGATTGAGTCTTTTTTCTTTCAAAAGTGATAAAAATGCTTCGCGAATTGCGGCTTCAGTTTTTACAAATCTTCTATCTTTCATGTTTCCTCCAGACAATAATACAAATATTTATTAAGTGTTCATTAATGTACAAAGTTAGAGTAATTGCCGATTGTGATACTACATATATCAAAGTATAATTTACACATATTAATTAGTCAACAGGTGTTCATGAAAAATTGCATAAGGAGGTAGATAATATGCAGAAACTTTTAAAACATCGATGGAAATTTTTTGTTTTATGGATTGTAATTATTGCAGGATCCATAATAATTCAACCCAATTTAAAGCAAATACTTAATCAAAAAGGAGAGGCCACAATACCAGATAATGAGGCATCAAAAATAGCATCAAAAATGTTAAATAGTATGGGTGAGAATTCTAAGGGAGATTCCCTTTTATTAGTGTTTAATGACAAAAATAAAATTTCAAATAATGATATGAAAGATATTAAAAATGGAATTGATAAGCTTAACAGAAATAAATCAAAATTAAAAATAACTAGTATTTTAGACTCATTTGATACCCCAGAAGCAAAAGATCAATTACTATCTAAAGATAAGACTACGTTATTAGCACAAGTTTATTTTGAAAGAGGAACTAGGGATAGTGATACTGTAATGAGTGATTTTAAAAGTACACTTAAGAGTGTTAAAGTAAAACACTACATAACTGGATCATTTCCAATAAACAATGATTACTTAAATGATGTGGGGGAAGGTGTTGATAAAAGCGGTCAAATTACGATTATATTCATATTAGTTGTTTTGATTTTTATGTTTCGTTCTTTGATTACACCACTCATAAGTCTTTTAGCCGTGGGCATTTCATATGGTTGTTCTATGGCAATTATAGGCATACTTATACATCAATTTAATTTTCCAATTACAGGTTTTACAGAGATGTTTGTAATTTTAATATTATTTGGAATAGGGACTGACTATCACATTCTTTTATTTAATAGATTTAAAGAAGAGCTTTCGCATGGGTTAAGTGTAGAAGGAGCAGTGGTAACAAGTTATAGAACTGCGGGTAGGACAATACTATATAGTGGAATAACTGTTTTAATAGCTTTTGCAAGTTTAACCTTTGTTAAGTTTCCGGTATATAAGTCGGCAAATGCAGTTGCTATAGCTATAGGGATACTTTTGATAGAAATTATGACTCTTACACCAATTATAATGAGAACACTTGGGAAAAAACTATTTTGGCCTTCAAAAAATAGGAGTGGACACAAAAAAAGTGTTTTCTGGGGTAAAATTGCGATAGCATCTGTTAAACATCCAATAGTTTCATTAATAATTGTATCAGCTTTAATTGCTCCAGTTATTATATTTAATACAACAAAATTATCTTTCAATAGTGTTAAAGATTTAAATCCTAAAGACCCTTCTATACAAGGTTTTAATCTCGTAGTGAATAAGTTTGGCGCAGGTAAAGTTATGCAGACAGATATTGTTTTGAAAAATGATAAGCCTATGGACAATAATGAGGATCTTGCTGTCATAGATAATTTAACACAAAAACTAAAAGGAGTAAAAGGCATAAAAGAAGTTTATGGGCCTACTCAACCTAAAGGAGCTATGATAGATGATTTGTATACAAATAACCAAACAAAAACTGTTATTAATGGTTTGGATGATGCAAATAGTGGTGTAAAGGAAATTAAAAATGGTATACTTACCATGAATAATAGCTTGCCAAATGAGGATTTTTCAGCAGTTGCAGAATTATCAAATGGAACAGGTCAGCTTCAAAGTGGTATAAATACTGTAACAGGTGTACTTCAAAAAATAAATAATGGTATTGAAAGTGGGGCAAATGGAGCGGATGACCTTGTTTCGGGCATAGGACAACTTAGGTCAGGAGTGAAAAGTATAAATGATGCAGCTAATAATATTTCACAAAGTATCGATGATATAAATAAAGGATATGATGCTCTTGGAGCGGGATACAAGGCTATACCTGCATCTATTGGGCAATTGAAACAAATGGTGCTTGCTATGCAAATAAATATTTCTAATATTAATGCAAAGTTGCCTAACGACCCGGATGTTGGACAAATGAAGACTATGCTTAATAATTTATCAGGAGCTTTAGATGAGGTTACAACATCTGTAAATGGGGCCAATGATAATTATGATTTATTAACATCAAATTTATCTAAAGTTAATGCTGGACTTAAGCTAATTGTTGATAATACAAGTGATCAATCAAAATTAGTTGAAGGAATAAATGAACTTGAAAATGGTGAAAAAGCACTTTCAAGTGGACTTAGGCAAGGAAGTGCGGGACAGACGCAGGTTATCCAAAGCATGTCGCAATTGAATGATGGGGCAGAAAAAATCAAGAACGGACAACAGGCACTAAATAATGGAATTAGTGGTCTTGGTAATGGAATTGGTGAATTAAAGAATGCATTAGGAAAGAGCAGCGATGGCCTAACAACTATATCTGATGGAATAAATAAAAGTAATGATTTTTTAACACAGCTAACAACGACCAAAAGTTTTTATATTCCTAAGGAAGTTTTCAAAACAAAAGATATAACTAAAATGCTTGATATGTATATGTCTAAAGATAGAAAAATGATAAGGTTAACTTTGACACTTGCTTCAGAACCTGATTCAGAAAGATCTGTTAGTCTTATAAATAATATTAATAGTTTTGTCAAAAGCCAATTAAAAGGTACAAAAATTCAAAATGTGGATATTGGAATAGCAGGAGATACTGCGGAAACTAATGATTTGAAAAATATAGCGACCCATGATATAAACTTTACACAGATAATTGTGCTAGCGGCTATCTTTTTATTACTTGTTTTAGTAATAAGATCTTTTTGGATACCAATATATATAATTGCTTCATTAATGATAGCATACTTTACCTCATTGGCATCAACTATGTTTATATCTAAAATATTATTTAGTAGTGCTAAGGATGGGTTAGCTTGGAATGTTCCTTTCTTTGCCTTTATAATGATAGTTTCACTTGGCGTTGACTATAGTATATTTCTTATGATGCGTTTCAAGGAGTATCCAGAGCTTTCAAAAAAGGAAGCAATTATTCTATCTGCAAAAAATATTGGAGGAGTGGTGATGTCTGCTGCTATAATACTTGCAGGAACTTTTGCTACTTTATATCCATCAAATATAATTGTATTAATGGAATTGTCTATTTGTGTTGTGATTGGATTGTTTATACTTAGTTTTATATTACTTCCGTCAGTAATACCAGCGCTTATTTCTATAAGTAAGAATAAGCAGAAAATTGAAGAAGAGGACATTAATTGTGCTGTTTAGAAAAAGTCATAAACTATTCAAAGCAGACGGTGATTTTGGTTTCGCAAAATACTTTGACGCAATAAATCATGATAAGCTGATAAGAATACTATCGAAGTACGTCTGAAATATATTCATTGAAGCATTAATTTATATTGAACCGCCGTGTACTGAAGGGTACGCACGGTGGTGTGAGGGGTCGCTGAATAAAACAATTATTCAGCATCTACTTGATTATGTTTAATTTTATATTATCTATAGTATATGTGAGTTGATTTATAAAAATTTGGTTCGTGTCCAATTACGTTAGTTTTAACACATCTATTAGCATAGGGTATAAAAGCTGTAGAGTTCTTAGGAACCCAGAAGAAAACTTTCATATGAGGTAAATGGTCAGCCCAATCATCCAACTGTGAACGGGAGTACTCCTCTTTTCAACTTCATTGGTAGCAATATAATTTGAAGTAGAGTTAGATGAAAGAAAAAGGGATGATGTTTTTACTAATACAAAAATACAAAAGGCTAAAACAAATATAGGTAAAAATATCTTTAAACATTTCATTTTAAAACTTCATGTCCTTAGAATTATTAATTAAACTGTAAATACATAGGCCGTAATAAAGTTTATACATGAATTTTGAATTATACATGTTAGTATAATAACATTAAATAAATATTTCTACAATAATAATTTTTGAGTGAAATATTACGAAATGGAACTTGACTTATTATCAAAATCACACCATTATATTAAGCATATGATTAGTAAATCTTTATAGAAGATATGAGAGGATGTAATAAGTTGAATATAGTTAATTATTTAAAAAACAAACTAATAGTATCTTGTCAAGCTTTGCCAGATGAGCCATTACACTCTTCCTTAATAATGGGGAAAATGGCATTAGCAGCAAAACAAGGTGGTGCCTCAGGAATTAGGGCTAATACGAAGGAAGATATATTAGAAATTAAACGTAATGTAGATTTACCTATTATAGGTATAGTAAAAAGAGATTATGCTGATAGTGAAATATATATTACTCCAACTATGGATGAAATTGAAGAACTAGTAGAAGCTAAGGTTGATATTATAGCTCTTGATGCTACAAGTTCTTTAAGACCCAATAACATATCTTTAGATGAATTTTTTTTAGAAATTAAGAGAAGATATCCAAAACAATTATTAATGGCTGATTGTTCAACTTATGAAGAAGCAATACATGCTGATGAATTAGGTTTTGATTTTATTGGAACTACATTAGTAGGATACACTAAACAGAGTAGAGGAATAAAAATAGAAGAAAATGATTTTGAATTAATAAGAAAAATATTAGGAAAAGTTAATAAACCAGTAATAGCAGAGGGGAACATAGATACACCTAAGAAAGCACGCCGCGTTTTAGAATTAGGCTGCTGCAGTGTTGTAGTAGGTTCGATTATTACAAGACCACAAATCATCACCAAGAAGTTTGTAGATAAAATAAATGATATAGGAGTGTAACTATAGTAAAAGCACTCTGTGAGTATTATAAAGAAGAAACAACAATTATTCCTTCAGTTCCAGTAGTAGTGTTATTTATTCTGATGAAAATAACTGCATATGGTAAATTAAAAATTAAGTATATTAATATAGATAAGAAACATATGCATAAAGATGCTACAATAATAGTTAATAAGGCAGCAGGAAGTGAATTATAGAACTAAATATTTTTATTGTGTCACTTTGTCACCGACTTATTCTATAATTGGAGGAATAAAAATGTGTAAAAAAAATGTGATTAAAAGATTGCTTATAGGTCCTATAGCTATACTAATTTTATTAATATGCGGGTTTTATGTATATACATTGAATTATTACAAAGCACAAAATACAGCAAAAGAAACTGTGGCTCAAAGTAATCATTATGCAGTGAAAGATGGTAGCATGATCATATTTTATCCAAAGTTTCGAGACAAAGATAAAACAGCAATTATATTTTACCCGGGAGCAAAGGTTGAATATATTGCATATGCGCCCATTTTAAAGAAGCTTGCAGATAGAGGAATTACTACAGTACTTTTAAAAATGCCTTTTAATTTAGCAATTTTTGATACAAATGCGGCAGATAAAGTATATAAAAAGCTGCCTAATATAAAGAATTGGTACATTTCTGGACATTCACTAGGTGGGGCTATGGCAAGTAAATATTCAGCTGAGAATGAAAGTAGGCTTAAAGGAATTATTTTATTAGGAGCATACAGGATTAAGAAAACAACGCTTAGAACTTTAATTGTTTATGGCAGCAATGATAAGATTCTTAACAAAACTAAATTGGATAAAACTTCGAAGATATTAGAGATAAATGGCGGTAATCATGCTGATTTTGGAAATTATGGTGATCAAAAAGGTGATGGAAAAGCGACTATAACTAGAGAAAGTCAACAAAATCAAACAGTTGAGGCAATTTTGAATTTTATTGATGAACAAAAAAAGTAAAATATTTGAGTATTAATATAACTGGAAATTTAGCTTTCCAGTTATATTTTCATATTGCAACAATTCCATACAAAGTCTTAACATTTAAATTTCGAAAATTCTTCATTAAGGCTTATTGAGATATTTTCAAGTTCCTTTGATGCAGTTTTAAGTTTTAAAAATACCTTTTCCTGATTGTTAACAGATTCCTCTGCTGATTCTGTATTTGCTGCCATCTCTTCACTTGCCGCTGACGTATTTGAAATAGCTTGATAGATATTTTCATTTTGATTTAAAAGTGTTTGTGCTATTTCAGAAACATTTGAACTAACGTTCTTTACTTTTTCAACTTGTTCTGATATTTTGTGGAATATTGTAGAAATTGAAGCCATAGAGGATGTTCCTTGTTCCATAAAATTTATACTTTCTTTCATAGTCTTAAATGCTTCAGATATTTGAGCTTGTACCTCACATATTTCTGTGGAAATTTCTTCACTTGAATTTGAAGACTGTTCTGCTAATTTTTTAACTTCATCTGCAACTACAGAAAATCCTTTTCCGCTTTCTCCAGCTCTAGCCGCCTCAATACTTGCATTTAATGCTAATAAATTAGTTTGTCCAGATATATCAGATATAGTAGTTGTTATGTTTGCGATATTTTTAGACCTTTCTGAAAGCTTAGTTATGACGTCACTAGAAACCAGTATACTTTTTTTCATGTCATTAAGTATATCAATTGTTTCTTTTAAATTTTTTGAACCAATTTTAGTGCTATCTTTAGTATCTTTTATCATATTATCTATATTTGTACTTATGCTAACCAATTCTTTTGATTGATTCTCCATGTCACTTACATATGTGGTTATGTTTGATATTTCTTTGGCTGTTACTCGAGTTCCTAAAGATAAGTTTTTAATACTCTCTTGAATATTTTCACCACCTTGAGCTATTGTTAAGCTTATGTCTGTACAATTTTTAGAAGATTTATTAACTACATTTGATACACCTTTTAACTTCAGAATGATTTCTTTTAGTTCCTTTGTCATTTTATTAAAGGTGGCATTAAGGCTTCCAAGTTCATCTTTGGATTCTGGTAAATAATTAGTCAAATCACCTTTAGCAACTTTTTCTGCTGCTAAAGATACTTGTAATAATTTATTAAAGAAATATTTAAGTATTATAACTAATACTATTATCAGTATTATTATTGCAAAAGCTGTAATGAAAGTAGAAAAATATAAAAGTGAATTTACGCTGCTAACATATTCTTTAGTGGGTACCTCGAGAAACATATACCAGTTGGTTCCGTCAATATGTGAAGAGAAAAGCTTTTTTGTTCCAGAAGTATCTTTAAATTCGCCATATGAATTTTCTTTGGATATGCCCTGTTTAAGTAAAGTTACATAATCTTTATTTGAATTTTTTAAAAAATTACTTTTGTTTATTAATGAATTATTTTTATGAAAAAGCACAGTACCATCTTTATTTAAAATATAAACATTATCAGTTTTTCCTAAATGAAAATTTGTATTTTCTTTAAAGACTGTTGAAACAAGACATGCGCCACTTACGAGTCCTTTTACTTTATTTGTATTAATGTCTTTTACAGGACATTCCATTGATATAATCCACTCTGATGGATTTTCTTTTGCTTGAAATGGATTTGATATAATTTCTTTTCTTTGCATGACTTCTGGAAAAGTATTTTCAGAACTTATATTTATTGTCGTATTATCTTGAAGTGTTAATTTTCCAGATGCATCGCTTATTCCTATACTGTTAAAAACTCCATTATAATTATTTTTTTCATGTTTAAAATAAGGTACTATTTTATTTGTATCCATGCTGTTTACTGTTTCTGTATTTGCCATTACTTCTACTTGTGATAATCTAGATTTTATCCATGAAGATAAATTTTGCGAATGAACAGCAATTGTTTGTTTTCCTGAGTTTTCAAGCGATGATAGAATTAATTTTTTAGAATTTGCATAACTAATTATTGTTACAAGACTCATTACTGCAGCAAAAATAATTGAAATTAATATAATTGCCTTGATTTGCAAAGAATTATTTCTTTTCATACAGTATCACCCCACCGAATTAGCATATAAATTTAAAATCCTATATAATAACATATTATCATTATTAATTCAATTTTCAAAATTTTAAATCAATATTTTGATTTTATAGAGTTTATTTTAAGTACGATTAATATTTATTATATTACACTTTACAAAAAGGCAAGATAGCAATAGTATTATATTATATTTTGTATAAATTATAATAGACAAAGTTTTGTATTGAGGTGAAAAATTATGACATTATCAGAAAATGAGAAGGAACGTTCTCACAAAATACGTATATCAAAAGAACCGGATGAACGTCGTCAAGAGATTATAGAAACAGCTTTAAAGCTTTTTTCTCAAAAAGGTTATGAAAATACTGCTATTCAAGACATAGCTAATGAAATGAAGGTATCGCCAGGTTTATGTTACAGATATTTTAAATCTAAAACAGAAATTTTTGCAGCGGCTTCAAAATATTATGCAATGAAAGCAGTAGAGGAAATGAAAATCCCAATACCTAAAAACATGTCTGCTGATGAAAAACTAAACATTGTAATGAATCGCATATTTAATTTTTCAAGTAATAATTATGAATTTGAAGCTAGATTTAACGAGGTGTCAAGCATTAGAGCAATAATACTTGATGATGTAGCAGCCGAATTTATAGCTATTATGGTACCAATAATAGAGCAGGGTATTAAAGAAAATATTTTTCATTGCAGTAATGCAGCTAGAACAGCTAGATTTTTAATTTCTGGATTAACTCATACTTTTCATGAGGAAATGCCAGAAGAAAATATTAAAGAATATATGAAGGAGTTTATTAATTTTATACATGAGGTACAGCCGCGTGTCTTAGGTATGAAGATATAATCAGAAATCTTTATTAAAAATGTCAATGAGTGAATAAATTTACTCATTGACATTTTTGACGTTATATTATATTATATCAATGAATAAATTTACTCATTCAAAAGATACAAATTTAGGAGGTTCATTATGAAGGATGAAAAACGTATTAAAATGCTTAGAGAAGCTCCAATTCCAAGGCTATTATTGACGATGGGATTTCCGACTATGCTTGGAATGCTTATTACAGGAGTATATAGTTTAATTGATGCTTATTTTGTTGGTGGGCTTGGCACAAGTCAAATGGGGGCAGTATCCATTACATTTCCATTAGGACAGGCTATTGTAGGTTTAGCTGTATTATTTGGTAGCGGTGCTTCATCGTATCTTTCAAGGCTTTTAGGTGCTAATGATAGGAAAGAGGCCAATCATGTAGCTTCAACAGCATTATATTCTAGTTTAGTAATTGCAGCTGTAGCTATTGCTGTTATAATATTATTACTGCATCCAATTTTATATGCACTTGGTGCAACAGATACTATTTATCCTTATGCTCGTATATATGCTGTAATTTATGTTATAAGTTCAATTTTTAATATTTTTAATGTGACAATGAATAATATTGCAACTAGTGAGGGAGCTTCAAAAATTTCAATGTTTGCTATGCTTATGGGGGCTGTCCTCAATGCGATTTTTGCACCTATATTTATTTACGTTTTAAAAACTGGAATTGCTGGAGCTGCAATTGCTACTGCAATTGCACAAGGTATCACTTCATTCATGTATTTAATTTACATATTAAAAAAGAAAAGTGTATTTAGTTTTTCACCAAAGGATATTCGTATAGATGGAAGTATTTATAAGGAAATATTTAAAATTGGTATTCCTATGTTAGTGTTTCAGCTCACAACAAGCGTAGCTATGGGACTTACTAATGCTGCTGCAAGCGAATATGGGGATGCTGCAATTGCTGCAATGGGAATTGTGACGCGTGTTACTTCTATGATTGCTTATGCTGTAGCAGGTTTTGGAAAGGGATTTCAGCCTATCGCTGGATATAACTATGGAGCAAAACAATATGATAGGGTTAAGGAAGCAACAAAGGTTGGACTTATCTGGACTAGTTCTTTTTGTATCATAGTATCAGTGCTTTTATTTGCATTTGCAACTCCTGTAGTTTCACTATTTACATCTAATGATCTTAAGGTTATAAAAATTGGAGAATTTGCACTTAGAGTTAATGTTGTTATGTTTATTGGAATGGGAGTAGAAACAATATATGGTATGCTTTCATTAGCACTTGGGAAAATTGCTGGGGGCTGGCTTCTTAGTATAGGTAGACAAGGTGTTTTCTTTATTCCCTGCATTTTAATTTTGCCTCATTTTATTGGTTTAAATGGAGTTATTTTTTCTCAAGCAATTGCTGATTTTATTACTATAACGGGCATGATTGTTTTAGCAGTTAAACTTAACAAGGATATAAGCTCACAAGCTTTTAATTTAGGAGTATAAATACAAAAAATCAGATAAAAGTTTTGCTTAATATTATAAATTAAGGTTCATTTAAGGTTGCAAGTATATAATTCATATCAATAGATAGCTTGCAGCCTTAAAATTTTAGTCTAATATTAAAAATTATGACTTAAGGCATGAAGTCATAACTAATGATTTGAATTTTTAAGGCCGCTTACTTAAATTATGGAGGAAATTATTATGCAGCAGGTTAAATATGATATTAAATGTAAAACTTTATCGCCGGAGCGAGAATTTTATAAAGAATCTTATGTACTACTAGAAGGAGCAATTACCGAAGTGATTTCAAGATTAGAGATTATTCGGAAATATAGAGCAATTGAACACAATGATGACCCTATAGAACACTGTAAAGCAAGAATTAAGTCAGCTGAAAGTATGAAAGAAAAATTAAAGAGAAAAAAGCTTCCTATTACTGCAAAGAGTGCTTTAACTGAAATACATGATGCAGCAGGAATACGCGTTATTTGTACATTTTTAGATGATATTTATTGGATTGTAAATATGCTTAAAAATCAGAAGGATATTAAAATTATTAAAGAAAAGGATTATATTAAAAATCCCAAACCTAATGGTTATCGCAGTTATCATATGATTTTACAGGTTCCAATTCATTTAGAAAATGGAGTTCAAATGGTATATTGTGAGATTCAAATACGTACCATTGCGATGGATTGTTGGGCAAGTTTAGAGCATCAGTTAAAGTATAAGAGAGATATTCCTAGTGCAAATATGATTATTGAAGAATTAAAAAGATGTTCGGATGAAATTGCCTCCACGGACTTAAATTTGCAGACTATTCGTGATATGATAGTAGAAATGCAAGATGGAGGTAGAAAGAATAGAGATGAGAATTTTATTAGCTGAAGATGAAAAAGAACTGTCAAACGCTCTTGTTGTTATTTTAAAGCATAATAATTATTCAGTTGATGCTGTGTATGATGGAGCAGAGGCATTAAACTTTGCACTTTCCGAAAATTATGATGTGTTAATTTTGGACATTATGATGCCTAAGATGAGTGGACTTGAGGTATTAGAGAAACTAAGAAAAAAGGGAATTTATACACCAGTTTTGATGCTTACTGCAAAGGCTGAAATTGAAGACAGAATTATTGGACTAGATAAGGGAGCAGATGATTATTTAAGTAAACCATTTGCTATGGGTGAGCTGCTTGCTAGAGTTCGTGCTATGACTAGAAGAAAGTCTGAGTTTACACCAAATTTAATTGAAGTGGGTAATATCAGCCTTAACAAAGAAAGTTATGAATTATCAAATGAAAAATCTTCACTGAGGCTTGGAAATAAGGAATTTCAGATGCTTGAGATGTTAATGAACAACCCTAAACGTATGATTTCTGCTGAGCAGTTTATGGAACGAATTTGGGGATATGATTCTGAAACTGAAATGAATGTGGTGTGGGTATACATATCTTATTTGCGTAAAAAGCTTGAATCTTTAGGCGCTAATGTAAAAATAAAGGCAGTTAGAGGTGTTGGGTATACATTAGAAGTAGAGTAATAAGTAATAATGCTTCGTCGCGTTAAAAGAATCCTATAAATCTAAGGAAAAAATTCCTCCGTACCTACGAAATTTTAGTGTGAATCTTTATAGTGCATTTTTGCAAGTATTAATTTTCATTTATCTACACATAGAAGGGAGGGTAAAACAATGATTAGAAAATTACAGAAAAAGTTTATTATGATTACAATGGGATCATTGGCTATAGTTGTGTTTATTCTTATTGGGGCCATTAATATAGTTAGTTATTATGAATTTGATAGTAAAATGAATGGAGTTATTAAAATTCTTTCACAAAATCAAGGTGAATTCCCCAAATACCAAAAGTCAACAGAGATGCACAGTGAGCAAAAATTTGGTTTTCAAATAAGTCCAGAAACTCAATTTCAAACACGATATTTTATAGTAAAGGTCAATAAAGATGGCAGCATTAAAAAAACTGATACTGAGCATGTTGCAGCCGTTACTTCAGAAGATGCAGTAGGATATGCAAATAAAGTACTTAAAAGTGGTAGAAAAAGTGGACACAAAGATATGTATAAATATGCTGTAGTTGATGAACCATATGGTTCTATGATTATATTTATAGACTACAGAATTCAGAGTCAGGAAATTACTGTATTTTCCCTTATTTCTTGTGTTGTTGCACTAGTTACTTTCTCACTTGTATTTATCCTGGTTTCTATTCTTTCTAAAAGGTTAATTAAACCAATTATTAAAAGTATGGAGAAGCAAAAGCAATTTATTACGGATGCAGGGCATGAGATTAAAACACCACTTGCAATTATTTCAGCTAATGCAGATGTTCTTGAATTGACCTCAGGTAAAAATGAATGGATTACAAGCATTCGAAATCAGACGAGCCGCCTTGATAAACTTGTGAAGAATCTTTTGATGCTTTCTAAAATGAATGAAGATGATATAGAATTGATGTTCTCTGATTTTAATTTAAGTGATGTAGTTTTTGAAACAGCAATGCCATTTAAAGTTATTGCAGAGAATCACAATAAGAAACTTTTAATGGAGGTTGAACCTGAAGTTAAATTCCGTGGTGATGAGGGCAGTATAAATCAGCTTGTTTCAACTCTTGTTGATAATGCCATGAAATATTCTAATGAGAATGGAGAAATTAAAATTTCATTATCATCTATAAAAAAGGGAATAAAGCTCGAAGTATATAATACTGTAGATAAAATAGATAAGGGAAAATTAGATGAATTATTTGATAGATTTTATAGGGCAGATTCTTCAAGAGCTAGAGAAACTGGAGGATATGGAATTGGACTTTCAATTGCAAAGTCTATTGTAGAAACACATCATGGAAAGATTTCGGCAAAAAGTGATGATGGAAAATCTATTCGATTTACTATCATAATTTAAAATAGTGGAAATTAACAATGCTTCGTCGCGTTAAAAAAATGCTATAAATTTTATCATACATGGGGTTTGGGTCAAAGACCCATTATCCTTCTTAACTATAAATAGGCACTTTTTACATTATCACCAACAACGCTATATAAGTATTTCCTAAATTGCCCAAACCTTGTATAATACGGAGAGTGTCCATATTAAGTAAAGAAGGATAATGGGCAAGCCCAAACCTCGTATATGATAATATTGAAAAATTTAAGTGTTTTACTACTTTTGAACCAAGATTTATTAGGATTTTTTTAAATCGTTCCTTCAGCATTGTTACTTCATTTAAAAGGTAAGGCAAGGAGGAAATTCCTCCGTACCTACGGAATTTGAAAATTCTATCATACATGCGATTGGGGATGGTTTAAATAAAGCTTTATCTATAATTATGTTGTTTATGCTAAAGTTTTTTCAGCATCCTCTTCATTTTTGGTTTTAGCCTTTGACTTAAGTATTTTGTAAAGAACTCCAAGCATTATAAACCATACAGGTGTTACAAATAATGCTACACGGGTTTCGCTATTAAGTGCCAGAGTAACTATTACAAAAGCAAAGAATATTAGGATTATGTAGTTAGCAACTGGGTAAAAAGGCATTTTAAATTTAGCTTTAGCTGCAAGTTTATGATTAGCTTTGCGGTATTTCAAGTGGCAAATAACTATAATTGCCCAAATAAATATAAAACAAAATGTTGATATACTTGTAATTAATACAAATACTCCTTCTGGCATAATGTAATTCAAAATAACTGCAATTAAAAGAACAGCTGCGGAGAATACAGTAGCATTAGCAGGTATTTTGCGTGATGTTAGTTTTTTCATTATTGAAGGCGCATTATTTTCATTTGCAAGAGAGTAAACCATACGGCTTGTGCTGAAAATACCGCTGTTACAAGCTGATGCTGCGGATGTTAATACAACAAAATTTACAATACTTGCTGCCGCTGTGATTCCAACTGCTGAAAATACCTGTACAAAAGGACTTTTATCTGCATTAATTGAATTCCAAGGATATATGCTCATAATAATGCCAAGCGCTCCTATGTAGAAAATAATAATTCTAATTGGAATATTATCAATGGCTCTTGGAAGAACATGTTCTGGATCTTCAGTTTCACCAGCTGTAAGTCCCACTAATTCAATTCCAGTAAAAGCAAATACAACCATCTGAAAGGAAAGAATAAAACCTTTCAATCCATTAGGGAAGAGTCCTCCATGTTTCCAGAGGTTTGCAAAACTAGCTGAACCAGCGTTTGTAGAAAATCCTTTAATGATCATAAATGTACCCACTACAATTAGTGATAATATTGCGACAACTTTAATTAAAGCAAACCAAAATTCCATTTCACCAAATAGTTTTACTGTAGCAAGGTTCATAATTAATAAAATTACAAGAACTATAAGACTTGGAACCCACCTTGGTACACTTGGAAGCCAGTATTGTACATAAAGTCCTGCGGCAGTAACGTCAGCCATGGCAAGTGAAATCCAGCAGAACCAATAAGTCCAACCAGTAATAAAAGCAGCTTTATCACCTAGATAATCTTGTACGAAGTCTACAAAAGAATGATACTTTAGATTAGAAAGTAGTAGTTCCCCAAGAGCACGCATAACTAAAAAGCAAATTCCACCTGTTATCATATAAGCAAATAAAATAGATGGACCAGCTAGATGAATAGACCTGCCAGAACCAAGAAATAATCCAGTACCAATTGCACCCCCAATTGCAAGCAGCTGGACGTGACGATTTTTTAGCCCCCTTGATAAATTTTCGTTTTGTGATTTTTGTTGATCCATTTTATCCCTCCATAGTAAGTGTTTTATGATTGGAGATACAAATGGGAGTAGATAAGATTCAAGTGAAGTAATTTATATATTACTCTTGAAAGATATGTTATCTGTCCCTGTCCTTTTACCTGAGAGTTTCGCCATATGGCTTGCTCCTTCGGTGCTCATTAAGAGTCTCTCCAAGGGTTCATCCAATAACGGTCATATCTATATTAATAGATACCTGAAAGATTTACTTCTTCGGTGCATGGCAACAGCCATAACTCTCCCACTATCTTCATCTGAACTATTTAAGTTTAATATTTATATATTAATATATATTTAACAGGGTTACAATGAGACACTTACTAGATGTTTGTTAATGAAATGCTAAGTTTAATGGTAAAATCACAATAACAAACTAAAAACATTAATAAATACATGATAATAATGATGATTTTTGCGATATTAATAATTATATCATGACTGCATTTTTATGATTTTTGAACTAATATTTTTACATTTGCAGCTATATAGAAACATTTCACGTTGATTCTGGTGAATAATTACTCAGGTCATATTTAGCAATTTTTTCTGTATTGAGATGGTGTACATCCCATATTTTTGCGAAATATTTCTGTAAAGTAACTAGAACCAGAAAATCCACATTTAAGTGCTATTTCAGTAATTGAAAGTGACGTGAATTTGAGTAGGTCAATGCTTTTTTCTAGTCTATATTCTGTAAGATAGGAAATGGGAGTCTTATTTAAAATAAGTTGAAAAATTTGAAAGCAGCTGCTGCGGCACACATTTCCAGCGGAAGCGATGTTACTTAAAGTGATTTTATTCTTATAATTTTTCTGCATATATCCTATCATGTCATGCATAGCTTTTAAGTTTTTATTATCATCATATTTTTTTTCAGTAACATTATTTTTCATATTGTGATATAAGATGTAAAATAATGAATAAAAAATACTCATGACATGCAATTCAAAACCATCTTTTTTTTCTCTAAATAAAGTATAAATATTTTTTAGCATTTCAATTATTTCATTTTGCCAACCAATGTAAGGATACAAAATAAAAAGTGGGTGGGATGTATCTTTGCATATTGGTAGCACATAGTTTTCTTTTATACGTTTTACTATAGAAATAAGTGAAGGATGTATTAAAATTGAGACAAAATTACAGTCCGAACCATCACTAGAGTAACCATAATGCATTTGATTTGAATTCACAAAAATACCTTGTCCTTCTTTCAATTTATAACTTTCTCCGTTTATTGAGTATGACATATGGCCTTTTAAAAGAATGGTAAATTCAAAGTCATTATGCCAGTGATTAGCGGAAGCCATGCCTGGATAGTATGATATCATGCACCGTTTTGCGTAGGCCTCAAAATCATTAAAATTGTAAGGAATAATTTCTGAATTATCATTTGACAGTTTTATCTTTAAAATATGTATCACTCCAATTTATGTACTATTGTTATAAAAACATGAGCTATTTTGATATATTATTTAAATTATATGCAGTATTATTATAATGTAAACAATATCAAAACACAAGCTGAAAAATATTTTTATGGGAGATGATTAAGGTGGAAAGTACTGTAGATTTGCATTTACATACAACTTGTTCAGATGGCGATGACACACCGCTGGAGTTGATTTTAAAATTATCTAAGTTAGGAATTAAATTAATTTCAATTACAGATCATGACTCAGTAAAAGCTTATAGCATGTTAAAAAGTGATAAAAGGTATCATATGAAAATAATAAATGGAGTGGAATTAACTTTTGTACATGATAATTATATAAGGCACATGCTTGCGTATAATTTTAATATTTCAAAAATGGAAGATGAACTTAACAAATTATATACAAGAGAAAAATTAATTGACCATGAGAACGGAATGTTAATGGACTTTTTTAAATGTTCTAAAAAGACAGGCCTTATAGTAGATAATGATTTAAAAATAGAAACGGGTAATAGGGGTGAGGCTTTTAATAAAGTTTATGATTCTCTAGTAAATACTCCTTTAAATTTAGAAATTTGTCCATCGCTTGTAAGTCATACTAAATTTTTTTGGCATGAATGTATGAATAAGGATTCCAAATTCTTTATTGATGCATCAAAAGGCATTCCAACTTTAAAAGAAGTTTTGAAAATAATTAAGGATTGTGAAGGGCTAGCAGTTTTAGCGCATCCGTTTCAATATCCAATTAAGGATAATTCATATAAGGTAAACAAAGAAGTTATAGATTTAGCTATAAAATACGGAATTGATGGAATAGAAGCTTACCACAAATCAGCTTCTAAGGAGCAATCCGAGGAAATTATTTCTATAGCTAATAACCATGACTTGTTTGTAACTGGAGGCAGTGATTACCATGGAAATAAACAAATATATGATACAGGTATAAATGAAAAACATATTGAAAAATTTTTACGACATGTAAATATAAAAGGAAGGAATAAATTATGAAAGCTATTATAAATGGAAAAATCATAATAAAGGATAGTATATTAGAGAACAATGCAGTTTTATTTGATGATAAAATCAAAGATATAGTTAACGAAGAGGAGTTTAAAAGTAGTATTGCAAGTGGGAAATATGGAGATATTGAAGTAATTGATGCCAAAGGAAACTATGTATCACCTGGATTTATAGATTTACACATTCATGGATCAGGTGGAAAGGATACTATGGATGGAACTGTAGAATCTTTAATGGAAATAAGTTCAGTTATTGCTAGAAATGGAGTTACGAGTTTTTTGCCAACAACAATGGCTATGAGCAGAAATAAAATATATAAGGCTTTAGATGCTGTAAATGATGTAATGAAAATTGAAAATACAGGAGCAAAGATTCTTGGGGCACACCTTGAAGGACCATTTATAAATGAAAAATATAAAGGAGCTCAAAAAAAAGATTACATAATAAAGCCAAATTATGATTTTATTAAAAAGTATAAAGATACAATTAAAATTATTACGTTTGCACCTGAGAAAGATGACAACTTTGATTTCATAAAAAGGGTAAAGAGAGAAACAAATATTGCTTTATCTATAGGACATTCTGATGCAAAATATGAAGAAGCCATAAATGCAATACGATATGGTGTAAGTAGAGCAACGCATCTATTTAATGCAATGAGTCCATTAAAGCATAGAGAACTCGGAGTTGTGGGAGCAGCATTAAATACTGATATAAGCTGTGAAATTATAGCAGACACTGTACACATTAATCCAGCAATGTTTAATATTTTACTTAAATTAAAAGGTAAGGATAATATAATACTTATTACAGATTGCATGAGAGCAGGATGTTTTAAAGATGGAATATCTGAACTTGGAGGACAGAAGGTTATAGTTACAAAAAACTCTGCAAGACTAGAGGATGGTACTTTAGCAGGAAGCGTTCTAACATTAAACAGGGCCGTAAAAAATATAGTGGAGAACACAAATTTAAGTATTCCAGAAGCAGTAACTATGGCTTCTTTAAATCCGGCTAAAGATATTAGTATTGATAAACAGAAGGGAAGCATTGAAATAGGAAAAGATGCTGATATGAATATTTTTGATGAAAAATTTGAAGTTAAACACACTATTGTAGGAGGAAAAACAGTATTTGAAAATAAGAAATCAAAATAGGGGGTGCTTTACATGAGAATAATAGAAGTAGAAAATTATGATGAAATGAGTGACAAGGCAGCAGCAATGATAGCAAGTCAAATAATTTTAAAGTCTAACAGCGTACTTGGATTGGCTACTGGAAGTACACCTATTGGTACATATAAAAAGTTAATCAAAATGTACAATAATAAAAAAGTGGATTTTTCAGAGGTTAAGACTTTCAATTTAGATGAATACTATGGGATAACAGATGAAAACAAACATAGTTACCATTACTATATGGTGGAAAATTTATTTAAGCATATTAATATAGATAAGAAAAATATAAATATTCCTAATGGTATGGCAAAAGATATAAAAGAAGAGTGTGAAGAGTACGAGAAGAAAATAAAAGCTTCAGGTGGTATTGATCTTCAAATTTTAGGAATAGGTATAAATGGACATATAGGTTTTAATGAACCAGATGCTAAATTTGAAGCACAGACACATTTAGTGAATTTAGATGAAAAAACTATAAAAGCAAACTCTAGATTTTTTAATTCAATTGATGAAGTACCTACAAAAGCCATTAGTATGGGAATAAAGACTATACTTAGTTCAAAAAAAATAGTGCTCTTAGCAAATGGAGTGTCAAAAGCAGAGGTTGTAGCTGAAGCAATCAACGGAAAAATATCACCGGAAGTTCCAGCATCTATATTACAATTGCATAAAGATATTACGATGATAGTTGACAAGGCAGCAGGTAGCAAATTGTAAATTATATGCATATAGTAAACCGTATTTTCGTATATTTAAATGAAGTAATATGGAAATGGGTGAAATATTAATGGAAGATAAAAGGACAGTAGAGTTTGTATTAGGCTTAATAGGAGGAATTTTTGGAATAATTTCAGGTATAGGTGCAATTGGTATTGGAGGGCTAGGCAGTGCGTTTGGTGTTAATGGGTCAAATGCTGTTGGAGGCCTTGGAATTGCTGCAATAATACTTTCAATACTAGGTATAGTAGGCTCTGTAATTGTTAGAACCAAGGGAAAATTAGGTGGAATTTTTATGACGGTAGCTGCAATTGGGGGCTTTATATGCATTTCATATTTTTATATTTTGCCAGGCATACTCCTTATAATACCAGGATTAATGGGACTGATAAAAAAAAGCCAGAAATCTGAAAAATAAAAAAATGTCCTCTGGAACATTCCAGAGGACATTTTTTTATACATAGTCTGGAAATATTTAATAAAAAAGTACATTGCTACATATAATATTTGTTAGTGATTATATTGTGGGGTGGATAAATAGAGGAGAAATAGAGAAAGCTACTCAATCTATTGCACAAAAAGCGGGAGAAGGTGCAGAGAAAGCTATGGAGATAAGTAAAAAAGCTAAAGAAACAATTGAAGGAGGCTGCTTTAAAATTTAAGATATAAAAATTATAATGAAGTAAAGTAAAATATATTGTTTTTAATGTGGAGGAAATATGAATAAAAAGAGATTAAACATTTGGTTTATGGTATTTATGTCTGTTATAGTCTTTTTAGTAAAGTCTAAATGTGGATTTCAAAATGGCTTTTCTCATATGATGTTAGCAGATGAAGGAATAAGACTCAGGTATTATAAGATTAATGTAATACTTGAAATAATATATACGGTTTTGGGAATTCTGGTTCCAATTTTAATTATGATTACAGGTATACATGTTAAGCTTAAGAACTTTTCATATAGGGCTAAAAAAATATGGCTTCCAGGTATATGTATATATGCATTTCTGTTTGTTGTAGTATACTATCTGTTTTATTTGCCATTAGATTTTTATTCTGGGTTTATAAATGAACATATTTTTTCTATCTCAAATCAAAGTATTTTAAAGTGGGTGTGGAATTGGGCTATTAGTATTTTAACTTCTGCAATTTTTCTAGCACTTATATTGTGGATTCCATATAATTTAATAAAAAGAGCACCTAAAAGATGGTGGCTTTATACATGGATTGCTTTTATACCAGTTGTGATATTTTCATATATAATTTCTCCTGTGGTTATAGATCCTTTATATAATAACTTTCAGCCTCTTAAGGATAAGTATATTGAAAATAGAATACAAAATCTTGCTCATAGAGCTGGCATATATAATTGTAAAATATATGAGGTTAATAAAAGTGTAGATACAAAAGAAGTAAATGCATATATGACAGGATTTGGAAACACAAAAAGGATTGTTATATGGGATACTGCAATAAAGAATTTATCTGAAAGAGAATTGGAGTTTGTTGTTGCCCATGAGATGGGCCATTATGTTTTAAGACACAATGCAATAAATTGTATAGGAACTTTAGGTGGTTTGCTTGTAATACTTTATATAATATATAAAATTGCACCTTATGTCATTAGAAAATATGGCAATATATTAAAAATAGATGATATTTTAGATGTTAAATCATTTCCACTAATTATACTGATAATAGTTTTATGTACAACTGTTTCAGATCCTTTGTACAATGCAGCAAGTAGAAATTTGGAGCATAATGCGGATGTATTTGCAGTGGAATTAACTCATGATAATGAAGCTGGTGTAAATATGTTTAAAAAACTAGCTGTTAAAAATTTATCTGTAATGCAGCCTGACAGGTGGTATGAGATTTGGAAGAGTACACATCCTTCTTTAGAGGAAAGAATTGATTTTGTAAAAGACTATGAACCATGGAAAGAAAATAAAACTTTAAAGTATGGTAAGTATATTAATAGAGATTAGAAGAGAAATGGACTACTGCATTTCTCTAAATTAAAAATAATACTCAAGTTTTAGAATGCAAGTCCAAGTGAAATATTTAAATATATCATATATTTATATAAAAATCAATACTCAATATAAATAAAATTTGCTCATTATCATTATTTATGCTATAATATTTAATATAAGGAGCAGTTATCTAAAACATTATCAATATTTAAGATAGAAACTAATTCAATAGAGTTCACCTTTATAGAGGTGTTTTTTTTAACTAATATATAAAAAGGAGAGTTTATATTGAGAGTAAATAATAGAAGAAAAACTACAATATCTATAAAAATGTTCATGTCGGAACTTGGTGAGCATTTTTCGGAAAAGGTTAAAAAGAGACTTACGGATTTAGACTTAAGATGTGTGTTATCAAGAAAAGATCATGAATACAATGTATTAGACTTAAAACATGTTGAGCACATTAAATACAATGAAAATAAGCTAATGAAATCACTTAAAGAATACGTGTATGCTGAATTTGCAGTTGTAGATGGTGTATTATATTTTGGCCAAAATTGTCTTGAAAATGATCAGGTAATGCAGTCAGGTGTAGTTGAAAAGATTTATAATTATCTTGACGGTGATGGCATGATCTTTTTAGAGAATAAAAACTTTAAGAAGATAGATGACAATAATATTGATTATGTTGTGGATAATATATTACTTAAATGTCCACAGGTTTCACAAAAATATATTGATGTTGTAAACGAAATGTTATCTTTAGCGGACAGAAAATAATACGTGCATTTTGTTCGCAGATTTATCCTGCTTAAACTTTTACTTAGTAATTTTATTTGAAATATACTAAGTAAAAGTTTAAGTAGGATTTTTTATTTGAGCAATTTTGTATCTGGAATTTATTGCATTAGCAATTAAATTTAAGAACAAAATTATAGTTATACTGATTTTAATCTAAACTTGATTTTAATTTACTTTTGTAGTAAAATATAGCTAAAATATAAGAAATATCCATTTGCTTGGAAGCAATGATAAATTTCTTTAGTATGGGCACTTAGGGAATTTGGAGCTAATAGTGCGACCGACCAACAATTAATTAGTTTTAGTTAATTGTTGGTTTTTGTTTGCTAGATAATTGTGGGAGGTGTTAGAAGTTATAATAAGGCAATTTTGCGATACTAGGATTAAAGAATCAAGAATATTGCAAATTATGGAATATATTATTTAATAAAATTTTCACATAGGATGTAAATAATATTAGATTAATTAAACATTTAAATGTTTTTTTGAAAAATAATTTAAATGGCAGTTAGTTACTTATGAAAATTATTCTATTTTTGAAAAATTCGTTTTTCAACTTTAATGGTACAAATTGAGAATTATGAAAAATAAGTATAGGGAAATTCAAATTTAATTTTACAAAGATAATTGTGAAATTAAATTTGAATTTCCCTATACTTATTTTTTGAAAGGTAAAGTAAGCAATTAACTTTAGTTAACATTCAAAAATAACTGTTTTTTGTTAAAAAATATATTACGCATATGTTAAGCAAAAATATTGCAGAAAATGTTCTTATAATAGCTAGAAAAATAAGCAATACTACGAATATTAAAATATTATTGATGAATTTGAATACTTTTATCAAGTAAATAAAAAAGTTTACTTATATATTGACATATAAGAGTAAATAATGTATTATAACAATGTAGGATATTTTATCCAAAATAGTAATAAAAGTTATATTATTCATGGTTTTGTATAAGATACCCTTGTAATCGATTTATTGAAGGGGGAAAAGTAATGTTAAGAAAAAAATTACTATCATTGATGGTAACTGCTTCAATTGCTGCAGGAATTGGTTTCGCTAGTACTTGTTATGCAAGGCCTATACCGACAAATCCAAACAGTAATTACGGAACGCATGATCTTTTAGACAATAGTACTTTTGAGGGTGGCATTGGTTTACCATGGACAGAAGTTGAAACTGCACCAGCCCATGGTGACTTTGACATTTCAGGTGGTACTTTCAATATTACTGTTACAAAAATAGGTGGCGATCCAGCGACAGGAACTCAGCCAAACATATGGGATGTACAATTCAGACATAGAAATTTAACACTTCAACCAGGACATAAATATCATATTGAATTTACAGTAACAGCAGATAAGGATTGCGAGATATATCCTCAAATAGCTATGCCAAAAGATCCATATACACAATACTGGCATTATGGTAATTGGGAGAATGTTAAGTTAAAAGCAAATGTACCTACGACTATAAAGGATGATTTTACTCCTAATATCAGTGAACCTACAATAGCAGAATTTGCATTCCATATTGGTGATCCAAATACTGTAGGTAAGGAACTTCCAGTAAAATTTAGTTTCGATAATATACATTTAACGGATCCAGAGTATACAAATAAAGATGCAAGTATATTCTCAACTTTTTATGATGATGGAATAAGAGTAAATCAGGTAGGTTATTATGCTGGACTTGAGAAAAAAGCAACAGTATCATCAGATTCTACAACTCCAATAGCATGGAGATTAAAAGATAGTACGGGAAAAGTTGTAAAATCAGGAAAGACACAAGTGTTTAATAATGATCAGGTTGATCATGCATCAGGAGATCAGGTTCATATTATTGACTTTAGTGATTACAATGTAGCAGGGAAAGGCTACACTTTAGAAGTAGACAAGGCTAAAGCGGCTACAAATACTAGTGTACCTTTTAATATCGAAAATGATATATATTCACAGTTAAAGCAGGATGCTATAAAGTATTTTTATCACTCTAGAAGTGGTATAGCAATACAGATGCCTTACTGTGGAAGGGATGACTTAGCACGTCCAGCAGGACATCCAAGTGATGTAATGGGTAATGCATCTGGAACTTGGTACAGTAATATAGGAAATTACACCAAGGACGTAACAGGTGGATGGTATGATGCAGGAGATCATGGTAAATATGTTGTAAATGGTGGAATATCAGTATGGACTATGATGAATCAGTATGAGCGTGCATTATATAATGGCGATGGAAAAGATAAGGATGAAACTACAAAAGCTCCTTTTGCAGATAAAACTATGAACATACCTGAAAGTGGTAATGGAACACCTGATATACTTGATGAAGCACGTTGGCAGATGGAAATGATGCTTAAACTTCAGGTTACTCCAAGTGAAAATTCTGATTATGCTGGTATGGTACATCATAAGGCATGTGATGAGTCATGGACAGGTCTTGGAATTCGTCCAGATCAGGATACTAAGAAACGTTATTTGCAGCCACCTAGTACTTCAGCAACTTTAAATCTTGCAGCAACAGCAGCACAATCATCACGTATATGGAAAACGAGGGATGCAGAATTTTCAACTAAATGTTTAACTGCAGCAGAAAGTGCTTGGCAAGCAGCACTTAAACATCCTAAAGTTGTTCCAGGCAAAAGCGATATAGGCGGTGGAGCATACTACGATGATCATTTCGATGATGAGTTTTACTGGGCAGCTTGTGAACTTTATGCTACAACAGGAAAACAAGAATATTTAGATTATATACAGAAGTCTCCATATTATTTAACAGTACAAAATACTCTAGATGGTGGAGAAGCTGGTGGACAAGCAGGATGCTTTGATTGGGGTAATACAGCAACTGTAGGAACAATAACTCTTGCAACTGTACCTAATAATTTACCATCAACTGATGTAGCTAAAGCAAAAGCTAACATAGAAGCAGAAGCAGACAAGTTACTTGCTGAACAGTCTAACCAAGGATATGGTACTTCACTTGCAGAATCAATGATTGATACAACTTATCATGATGTAAAAGGAAAAATAGTTAAAGGATATCCATGGGGTTCAAATTCATTTGTTGCTAATGATGCAATTGTAATGGCATATGCTTATGACTTTAGTAAAGATGCAAAATATATCAATGGTGTAGCTCAAAATATGGATTACTTACTTGGACGTAACCCTAATGTACAAAGTTATGTAACTGGATATGGAACTCATCCGCTCTTAAATCCACATCATCGTTTCTTTGCACATCAAGCTGATCCAACATTCCCTACTGCACCAGCAGGATGTTTATCAGGCGGACCAAATACTTCTCTTCAGGATCCATATGTTAAGAGTACAGGATGGCAGCCAGGTAGTCAGCCAGCAGAACAGTCATATATAGATAACATAGAAGCATGGTCAACAAACGAAATTACAATTAACTGGAATGCTCCTATGGCATGGTTATCATCATACATGGATGATGTTGCTCCAAATGTTAATCCAACTCCCGAAATTAAAAAAGGAGATTTAAATGGTGATGGAGTAGTTAATGTTTTAGATTTGATTACATTAAAGAGATATTTAAAAGGAACAATAACTTCATTCCCTAACGGTGTAAGTCTGTCAGTAGCAGATATTAATGGTGATGGAACAGTTAATGTATTAGATCTTATAGCACTTAAAAAGATGCTTAAATAGGAAATTTAATATATAAAAATTTAAGTCTCAAAATGATTAAAAGTCATTTTGAGACTTTTTTAAAGTTAGGACTTCATTTAAAAACAATTTCCCATATGAATATAAGATGAACTTGGAACTTCTTTTAGGAAACTGCTGAAAGAATAAATGCCAAAGCAGAAAAAAATCATTAAGATTATTAGTATAAAACTTATAAAATCATACTTTAGTGACACGTTCTTTTTTATTGAAATATGATTTAATACAAGAATTTCTATTCCCAAAAATATGAGTATAAGCGGCCATAAATTTAAAAGCATATTTTCTAAGGGTAGTTTAAAAATTGTAATGCATAAATAAAGTACACCCCAAACTATTAGTAAGATACCAAAGGTAAGGGTTCCTACTCGTCTTTGCTGCATGTCTTATCACCTTTTCCTACTTTTTTTCTTTTTAGTATCATGAATAAACCAACAACTATTAAAAATAAAGATATAAATGAATCTTTTATAATCCTTAAGATTTGATAATCCACGTATTGGTTTAATAAAGGTATAACTATATTGTCTAGCAAAGAAAATACACCAAGTATAATGAAAATGTATGCTATATATTTTCCTGCATTTTCGTCTTGTAGAGATTTACTGAAGTTTGTTGATTTAAATATTGGCAAATCTCCATCTTGTAAATTATTCATCTGAGAAGCTTTTTCTTTAACATCAAATACGCTGTAAAACCACATTATCGGAATTAATATATAAAATATAGATATATTAAAAACATTTGAAACAGCGAGTGTTAGAAAAAACAAAAACATGAGCTCTATACCTTGACGCATAAGACCAAGGTACATATGACCAGCACCAGGGATAAATGAAAAAAATATTGCTTTATTTCTTGAATGATTCAATTTATTAATCCTCCTCATAACTATTAGTACACTATATACTATACAAATGTATTCTTAAAATAAAATCTATAAAAATCTTAAATTTTTCTTAAGTTTATTATTTATAAAAGATTAAATATAGTAAAATTAAAGTTTGTTTTATATAATCAGTATATAGGGTTTCAAGGTAAACAGCCTATTTATAGATGTACCATAATTTTTGAATATTAGTGCTTTTAAATATGAGTAAGGAATCCTATAGAGTATTTTAAATTATTTTAAAAGGGATGAATTTATGGACAAGAAGACTATTTTAGTTGTTGATGATGAAAAGGAAATAAGAAATTTAATAAGTATATATTTGACTAATGAAGGGTTTGAAGTTTTGAAAGCTGAAAATGGTATTGAAGCTTTAAATATATTAAAGGATAAAGAAGTACAACTTGTAATACTTGACGTAATGATGCCTAAAATGGATGGTATAGAAACCTGCATGCAAATACGTAAGGATAATAATATGCCTATTATAATGCTTTCAGCAAAGGGAGAAGATATGGACAAGATATTAGGCTTAACAACAGGAGCGGATGATTATATATCAAAGCCATTTAATCCTTTAGAACTTATAGCAAGGGTAAAATCTCAAATTAGAAGGTATACGAAATTAAATAATTCGTATGATGCAGATGGTAGCAATGTTATTGATATAGGTGAATTAACTATAAATGCTGATACACATGAGGTTAAAGTTGAGGATAAAGTTATTAAGTTAACTAAAAGAGAATTTGATATATTAGAGCTGCTTGCTAGAAATAAGGGCATGGTTTTTAGTACTGAAAAGATATATGAAAGTGTTTGGAAGGAACAATTTTGTGATTCACACAATACCGTAATGGTTCACATAAGAAAAATAAGAGAGAAAATAGAGAGAAATCCAAGAAAGCCTGAGTATATAAAAACTGTTTGGGGAGTTGGGTATAAAATTGAAAAAAATCTTTAAACTATTGCCTCAAATATATCATTTTGGAAAAGAACATATAATTAGAAGCGTAAGACTTGAACTTGTGGTTACTTTTTGTATATGTCTTGTGGCGGCTTTTATATCAGGCAGTTGGTATAATGGATATTATAAAGAGAAGCATATGATAGCTGAAATTGATTATAGTTCAAGTATACAAAAAATTTCAGATGAAATGGTTTATATAAAATCTCAAGTGGATGGTAAAAGTACAAAAGATAATATAAATGAAATTTTAGATAATAACGTTAAAAGTAATACTAAGGTGTATTTAACTGACATTGGTGGAAAAGTTTTGTTTGAGTCTAGTAATGCAAAAGCTCAAAAACTTGATATATATGAATTGATAACTAAATCTGAAAATTTTAAAAGGGAATATGATGAAGCTACCATAATAGATACAGATAATGGTATAGTTCAGAAAAGAATATCGCTGGAGAAGGGTGTTGATTATACCAGGATAGATGGGATAACTTTAGAAAATAAAAAAGCATATTTAGTAGTCATGGGTACTCCTCAGCAAAAGATAACATACATACGACCATCGTATAGCCCATTTCTTTCTGGTATTATTGCTATATTTACTTTTATTTTTTTATTTTATTTTTTAACTAATAAGAAAATGATGTATATAGAGAAAGTTTCCAGGGGGCTTATGGAAATTTCAAAGGACAACTTAGATTACAGAATAGAGCTGCATGGAAAAGATGAGATTGCAAAATTAGCATATAATATTAATTTTATGGCTGGTGAGCTAAAAAAAAGAATTGAGAGGGAAAGGGCTGCTGAAAAAACTAAAAATGATTTAATAACAAATGTATCCCATGATCTTAGAACTCCACTCACCTCTATAAAGGGATATTTATTGCTCTTAAAAGATAAAAAGTATAAAGATTCTAGTGAGCTTAATGATTTTATTAATATATCTTATAATAAATCAGAGAAATTGGAAAGCCTTATAAATGATCTTTTTGAATATACAAAATTAAGTAATAGAGTAATAAAACTTAACAAAGAAAAGATATGTGTTGATGAACTTTTAGAACAGCTTGTAGAGGAACTGTATGTAATATGCAAGGAAAATAATGTAACTATTGAAAAAGATATATACAGTAAAAATATTTATGCTGAATTAGATGGGGATAAGATAGTTAGGGTATTTGAAAATTTACTTATGAATGCTGTAAGATACAGTTTAAAACCTGGAGTGATAAAACTGCGGCTCAGTGAAAATGAGAGATATATAGTAGTTAACGTGGGAAATAAATGTGAAAATGTAAATAAGGATGAGCTTACAAAAATATTTAACAGATTTTATAGAATGGATAAATCACGTTCTGAGGCAACAGGCGGAAGTGGATTGGGGCTTGCAATAGCAAAAAACATAGTTGAAATGCATGGTGGTAAGATATGGGCTGAGTGTAATGAAGATAATATAGTGTTTTTTGTGAAGTTGCCTAAAATGTAATTTTAATGATTTACATAAGTTTAAACACATAAATAAAAAAGTTCCTATAATATGGCGCATTTAATGGCAATTTGTTATATATATTCTAATAAATATGATAAAATATATAATGTAAGATGTTATATATATAAATGAGTATTATAGGGGGCTATGAAATTGAGTTACAAAAAATATCAATATGAAAAGTTAAGAAATCTTTGCAGAGATGTTTTTAGAAAATTTGGATATACTAGAGAGCAAAGTAATACTATTACGGATGTTCTGCTTTTAGCAGACTTGTTTGGAATAGAATCGCACGGGATACAGAGACTTGTACTTTATTATAGTGGTATAACAAATGGAAACATAAAAGTAAATAGTGAAATGAAAATAGTAAAGGAAACTCCTGTATCGGCTTTAGTTGATGGAAATGGTGGAATGGGGCAACTTATTAGTGAGAAAAGTATGAATATTGCGATAGAAAAAGCAAAAAAAACTGGAATAGGCATAGCAATTGTAAAAAATTCAAATCATTTTGGAATAGCAGGATATTATGCTAGAATGGCTGAGAGGGAAGGTCTTTTAGGAATTTCAATGACTAATACGAGAGCTATTGTATTACCTACATACGGAAAACAACAAATTTTAGGAACTAATCCAATTGCAATATCAATGCCTGCAAAACCAATACCATTTTTGCTTGATATGGCTACAAGTGTTATTACTCGTGGAAAAATAGAAGTTTATAATAAGAATAAGGAAAAGCTTCATTCAGGATGGGCAATGGATAGTGATGGCAAAGTAACAGATGATGCATATAAGGTTTTGGAAGCTGGAAGTAATGGAGTTACTGGAGGACTTTTGCCATTAGGAGGAGATTCAGAGATATTTGGCGGCCATAAAGGATATGGGATTGCACTTGCAGTGGAGATGTTTACATCTATAATCTCAGGTGGTCTTACAAGTGACAAAATACGTGGTAATAACAATACGAATGGTGTGTGTCATGCTTTTATGGCAATTGATTATGGCATGTTTGATGATAAAAGTGAAATTGAAAATAGGATGTCTAATTATTTGCAGAAACTTAGAGATTCTGAGAAAGCTTATGGTGCTTTAAGGATATACACTCATGGGGAAAAAGAGATTGAGGCTTATAAAGATAGAATGGAGAATGGAATTCCTATAAATGATAGTACGATGAAGGAAATAGATGGAATTTGTGAGCATTTGCATATTGATTTAAATAAATATTTGCAATAAATTGTGTAATTGAGTTGCAATTTTATACTTAACTTATACATTACACAATATAAATTAAGAAAATGTAAAAGCATTTTGAAAATATACTAAATTACAGTGAACTTCCAGTTAAAGAAAAAAGAATATGATTACGATATAGTAAAGTGTGTTTTACATACACAAGGAATTATTATATGAAAATCATAATTTTAAAAACAGTATTTGCTAATGCGATTACTGTTTTAATTTTGTTTAATTAAGGGAGGAAATCAAATGAAAAAAGTCCAAAGTACATCTATAAAGATGAAAATTTTAGTTATACCCATGATTTTAATGTTTATAAGTATAGCTATTATAGCTTCGGTATCGATTGTGATAGCAAAAAATAGCGTAATGTCACAAATGGAATCCGATGGGGTTAACTTGGCAAACAGGATTTCTAAAGATGTGGAGAACAACAGTACAGCAACTGATAACCTTAATAAATCTATTGAAGATAGAATAAGGACACTTGCAAATTTTATAATTGCTAATAAGGCTGGGGTAAATAATGATTACTTGAGAAATCTAGCAAAACAATTTGAAGTAGATGAAATAAATGTCTCAGATCCAACAGGGAAGGTGACAGCTTCAAATATTGACAGCAATATGGCAAGTCCATTTACAAGTCAGAATGCATCATATGCTATACTTGAAGGTAAAACAGATCAGGTGATGGAAGCAATAAGAAAAAGCACAGATAATGGCAATTATTATAAATATGGAGCTGTAAAAGATCCATCTGGTGGTTTTGTTCAAGTAGGAATTGTTGCAAATAAAGTTCAAAAATTAACTGATTCAATGAAAGTTCAAACTTTAATAAATGAGTTAACTAAGGCTAAATCTATAGAATATGCTTTATATGTGAATAAAGATTTAAAAGTTTTAGCTGATAGTGATAAAAAGGAAATAGGAACAACTCTAAAGGATAATTCAACTGTGACAGCGGTGAAAAATAAAAAGACATATTGCTCAAAGTATAAATACAATGGTAGAGATGTTTATGATATTATGGTGCCGGTATATAGTAATGGTAACTTTGTGGGATCCGTGGATGTTGGAATCTCTATGCAAAATATGTACAAGACTGTTTATAAAACTATGTTTATCATAATAATTGTGGCTATTATATTATTTATTTTACTTGGATTACTGCTCCTTAAAATATCAAAGGGAATAACTGATCCTTTGAATGAATTAGTCGATGTTTCAAAGAAAATAGCTGATGGAGAGCTGGATAATGATATAGATATAGACACTGAAGACGAAATAGGTGTACTTGCAACTGCATTTAAGAATATGTCTGAACACTTAAAAGATACTATCAGAAATATAAAAAATGGTACAGAAAATGTTAATTCAATGTCATCAGAATTAAGTTCTAATTCTGACGATATGAAAAATGCTGCAGACGGGGTGGCAAAAGCTATACAGGAAGTAGCAGAAGGAGCTACCGAGCAATCGAATGACTTAATAAATATTTCTAGTACAGTGTCTAAACTTGCAAAAGAACTTGACGATATGCATGAAAGCTTATTAAAAGTTAATGAAAGTTCAAGTTTTACTGAGACTAAGACTAAAGAAGGTCAAGAGAAAATAGGTGCCCTTCTAGAATCAATAAATGAAGTTAAGAATTTATTTGATGTAGTTGTAAATAAAATACAAACATTGGATTCTAGTGTTTCTAAAGTAGGGGAGATAACTCAGGCAATAGATGAAATTTCAGAACAGACTAACCTTTTAGCATTAAATGCAGCAGTAGAAGCAGCAAGAGCAGGTGAAGCTGGAAAGGGATTTTCAGTGGTTGCTGAAGAAGTTGGGAAACTAGCTGAACAATCTAAGGAGTCTACTGAAGAGATAAACAAGCTTATAGGAAATATAACAGTGGAAACTAAAAATGTTATTATGACTTCAAGCAATGTTAAAAAGGCTTTCTCAGATCAATCTGATATTATAGAAAATACTAAGCAATCTTATGAAGACATGCTATCAGCAATTAGGAATATAGCACCATTAATTAAAAATTCATATGGTTCTGTTGAAATAATTATGAAGTCAAAAGATGATATTCTAAATAAGGTGGATTCTCTTACAGCGGTATCAGAAGAAACTTCTGCTACTTCAGAAGAAATATCTGCTTCTTCAGAAGAACTATATGCATCTTCTGAGAATGTTTCTAGTTTTGCTGATAAACTCAATAAAGTTGCAAAGGGACTGGATGACAGTGTAAATAAATTTAAATTATAGAGTTTTAGTGTTACTATATAATTTCTTTATATCAGATTATATATATATGAATGAACTAGATAGAAGATTAAATAAAAAATAGTATAGAAAATACTAGGTGATATAAATATTGCCTGGCATTTTTTTATGTAGAACAGTAAGATAATAAATTTTTAATATTAGTGTTTGCAAAAAAACATATATAAAATAACAATATACTTTTGCAGACGATGTATATATGTATATAATGTAGTTAAAGTAATTTTACAATAAGAGATTTAAATAATATTAAACAGGAAGTGATACGATGTCCATAACTTCTGATATTATAAGAGGTCATACAGAAACTATAATTCTAGCAAATTTAGCTAAGGGTGACAGTTATGGTTATGAGATAAATAAAGAAATAAAGAAAAAAACTAATAATAAATATGAATTAAAAGAAGCTACGCTATATTCAGCATTTAGAAGGCTTGAAAAATCGGAGCTAATAACATCTTATTGGGGAAATGAAACAGTAGGGGCAAGGAGAAGATATTACTCTATAACTCCTCTTGGGTTAGAAGCACTTGAAAAAAATAAAAAAGATTGGGAAGATGCTAAGAATTTAATTGATAGTTTAATAAATGGAGGTATTTAAAATGAAGGATAATTTGTACTTATACCCACGCCAAAAAATATTTGGTGTATTTTTAGTTGCAATTGCAGTTACAATGTACCTTACAATAGCTTTTCCTTATAATGGGACTCCGAATGGAGCATTATTTGGATTGTGTTACGTTATTTCTATATTTGGAATCATGTTAAATCCTATAGTACGCAAAAAGTTTTCGGTGGGCAAAGCCAGTAATAAGCAGAAGATGATGTCGAATTTATCCTTGCTTATTTTAGTAATTGGAGCATTTATAATTTTTAAAGTATTTAAAACAAGTGATTACAGGACTATTTGGATATTGCTATTTGCATTGGTAGGAGTACACTTTCTTATATTTATACCTGTTCACGGAAAGCTTATAGGGATTCTTGGTTTAATATTGATTGTTAATGCAGTAATTGGGATTATATTGACATCTATTCCGCTGAATTTGGTTTTTATAATTGATGGAACTATAAAATTAATTTTTGGAATAATATATCTTAAGGTCAGTCCTATAAATTGGTGATTGAAAATAATGCTAGTTAATAGTATTTAAGAACATTAAAAAAAGAGCAATAAATCTTAGGGCATTAGTTCTTATATGCTCAGATTTATGCTCTTTCTTATGCATAAATTTATTTATAGTTTGAATTAATATAGGTAGCCTTCTTTGTATAATAATTCAGCAGTTAAAACGGCACCGCCGGCTGCTCCCCTTAGAGCATTATGAGAAAGTCCTACAAATTTATAATCGAAAAGAGAATCTTCCCTAAGTCTTCCAATGCTTATTCCCATACCTTTTTCAAGATTTCTGTCAAGCTTTGGCTGAGGTCTAAATTCATCTTCAAAATAAGTTATGAAATGATGGGGTGCAGTTGGAAGATCTAATTCTTGAGGCTTTCCTTTGTAACTTCTTAATTTCTCAATTATTTGTTCTTTAGTAGGTTTCTTTTCAAACGAAACAAATGTTGCAGCAAGATGTCCATCTGAAACAGCAACCCTTATGCATTGAGAAGTTATTATTGGCGATTTTGCAGAAACTATCTTGTTTCCTTCTATATGTCCCCATACTTTTAAAGGTTCATCTTCACTTTTTTTCTCTTCACCAGGAATAAATGGTATTGTATTGTCTAATATTTCTGGAAATTGTTTAAATGTTTTACCACTTCCAGATATTGCTTGGTAAGTACAAACTAATATTTTAGTTGGTTTGAATTCTAAAAGTGCACTTAATGCTGGGACATAACTTTGAATAGAACAATTTGGTTTTGCTACAATAAAGCCTTTTTTTGTTCCAAGTCTTTCTTTTTGTTTTGGAATTATTGAAAGATGTTCTGGATTTATTTCCGGAATTATAACAGGAACATCATCTGTAAATCTGTTTGCTGAGTTATTGGATACTACAGGAATTTCATGTTTTGCGTATGTTTCTTCTATTTTTTTTATCTCATTTTTATCCATATTTACAGCACAAAATACAAAATCAACTTGTTTTGCAATTTCATCAATGTCATAGATGTCTTTTACCACAAAGTCCTTTATATATTCAGGCATTGGTATGTCTAGTTTCCATCTGCCTTTTACAGCATCAGAGTACTTTTGACCGGCAGAACGTTTGCTTGCAGCTATACAAGTAACTTCAAAGTATGGATGGTTATCTAGTAAAGTTGCAAATCTCTGCCCAACAAGACCTGTTCCGCCTAGTAAACCAACCCTAAGTTTTTTATTCATTTAATATCCCTCCGTTAACAGTAAATGTCATATATGTATTAAAATGCAAAATGCATGATATTTATGCAGTGTTATTAAATTATTATACAACTTTAATGTAAGAATGTAAATTGTATTTAGTCTGTTTTAGTGATAACATTATATAAAATAGTAAATTTGTTTATGAAATGTTAAATGTATTGCGAAATTTGGAAGAGGTAGTACTTGTATGGTAAGTTATGTTGTTAAAAAGGTTTTGAATAATAATGTAGTTATTGCGGTGAAAGAGGAATGTGAATTCATATTAGTTGGAAAAGGTATTGGTTTTAACGCTAAGAAAGGAAGTCTTATTACTGAAAATAAGGTAGGGAATGTGTTTGTAAAACAATCATCTGATAAAAGTAAATTTGATGTGGTATTAAAAAGTATAGATAGAAAAATAGTTGGAATATCTGAAGAAATAATATCTTTATGTGAAAATGAGCTTGGCATTAAACTTAATGCTGCTATTCATACATCACTTCCAGATCATATAAATTTTGCATTTACTCGAATAAGAAAGGGTATAAAAATAGAAAATCCATTTTTAAATGAAATAATGGTGTTATACCCAAGAGAATATAAATTGGCACAGAAGGCTCTTGATATGATTAATGAAAGCTTTGATATAAAACTACCTAGAGATGAAGTTGGATTTATATGTATGCATATTAATGCAGCTATTGTGAGAAAAAATGTAAGTGATACGGTTGAATATACAAGAAAAATTGGAGATATAATGAAATTTATTTCCGTTATACTCAAAAAAGATATAGATAAAAGTTCTTTAGCTTATGAAAGGACAGTTACACATATAAATTTTGTTCTTGATAGAATAATGAAAAAGCAAACTATTAAAAACCTTTTGCTTGACAGTATAAAGAAGCAAATGTATAATGAATACGGTCTAGCATTAAAGTTAGCTATTAAAATTGAAAGTTTATTTTCTGTAAAGGTTCCAGAAGATGAAGTAGGTTATTTAGCTATTCATCTTAAAAGATTAAAAGAACTATAAGCAGTGTAACTATTAAATTAGGCACAAGCTTTATTAAAAGAAATTTGTTCTTACAATTTTCTTTTATTTAGCTTGTGCTTTATTTTTTTGTGAAAGTATAAAGATATGCAGATTATTTTTATGTATATCCTAAATACTAAAAGCTAACACTTATTAATATTAGTCAAAAAGTAAGGAGGAAATAATAATGAAGGGAAAAGGAAACGGAAAGGTTTTTGCAGTACTTCAAAGAGTTGGTAAGTCACTTATGCTTCCAGTATCCGTTTTACCAGCAGCAGGAATACTTCTTAGGATTGGTCAGCCAGATCTTTTAAATATTCCTTATATTGCAGAAGCAGGTAATGCTATTTTTAGTAATCTTCCAATGATTTTTGCAGTTGGAGTTGCTATAGGATTTTCAGGCGGAGAAGCTGTTGCGGCTCTTGCAGCAGTAGTAGGACAATTAATTTTAGAGGCTATTGAAAAATTAGCCAGTACAACAGCAGCAGCAAATCAGGCTCAGGCAGCAGCTGCGGCTAAGCATATGACACTTACAGCATTCAAGGCTACTCAAGCATACAGTAACATAGTTACTAAAACCACAGTAGATATGAGTGTATTTGGTGGAATAATAATAGGTATAACAGCAGCACTTTTATATAATAAATTTCATAATATTAAGGTACCACAAGTACTTGGTTTCTTTGGAGGAAAGAGATTTGTTCCAATAATTACATCCGTATCAGCTGTTATTATTGCTATAATCGGAGTTAATATATGGCTTCCAGTTCAGGGATGGATAAATAATTTTGCAACTTTTGCAAGCAGCTCAGCACTTGGACCTGCAATGTATGCAGCAGGTAAAAGACTTTTAATACCAGTTGGACTTCATCATATTTACTATCCAGTATTTTTGTATCAATTTGGACATTTTGTTTCAAATGGTGTTACTTATGTAGGAGATACAGCAAGATATTTTCATGGAGATCCTACTGCGGGACACTTTATGGCAGCTGAATATCCAATTTTAATGTTTGGTCTTCCAGGTGCAGCGCTAGCTATGATTGCAACTGCTAAAAAGGAAAAGAGAAAGCAAATAGCAGGTATGATGGTTTCAGCAGCTTTTGTAGCTTTTGTAACAGGTATAACAGAACCTATTGAATTTTCATTTATATTTGTTGCGCCAATTTTATTTGTATTTCATGTAATTGCAGCGTTTTCAGCAGGTATTGTTACAAGTTTATTAAAGATAAGACTTGGTTATACTTTTTCAGCATCTTTTATTGATTATGTATTAGGCTTTAAATATGCAGGTCATCCTTGGCTTATATGGCCAGTTGGAATTGTTTATTTTGTACTTTATTTTGTAGTATTTTATTTCACAATTAGGGCACTTAACATAAAAACTCCAGGAAGAGAAGACGAAGAAGATAATGATATAAAACCTATAAATGTTAAGGGAAGTGCAAAAGCAGCTAAAGTTCTTGAGGCTATAGGTGGAAAAGATAATATAAAAGTCTTAGATGCATGTATTACTAGACTTAGACTTAACTTAAATGATCCATCAGTTGTAGATAAAAATACATTAAAGGCACTTGGTGCAGCAGGAATAATGACATCAGGGGACAGCGTTCAGGTTGTTTTTGGTACTCAAGCAGAAAGTATTAAGGATGACATAAAGGCAATAATTGAAAACGGCGGTGTTGTAAAGGAAAGTGAAGCAGGGGCTGAGGAAGAAGAAGTTCAAGAAAGTAGCGGAGTAACAAAAGGCAAACATGAACTTCTAAGTCCTGCAGATGGTGAAATAGTTTCACTTGAAGATGTTCCAGATGCAACATTTGCTGAAAAAATGCTAGGTGATGGTTTTGCAGTAATACCTTCAGGAAATGAAATATACTCACCTGCTACTGGAGAAGTATCTGTTCTTTTCCCAACTAAACATGCATTTGCGATAACTACAGATAGCGGACTTGAACTTTTAGTTCATGTTGGAATTGATACTGTAGAGTTAAACGGAGAAGGATATACAGCATATGTAAAGCAGGGAGATAAAGTTCAAAAGGGAGACTTGATTCTAACTTTAGATACTGAATTTATAAAGGGAAAAGGTAAAAATCTTATAACACCTGTAATTGTAACTAATATGGATTCTGTAGAAAAGATAGATGTAAAATCAGGTGAAATCAAACATGGAGAGAAAGCAGCAGACGTTAAAGTAAAATAATATGTAAAATATACGTAGATGTATAATATTAAAGTTTCCAATATTTAACGAACTATTTTGAAAATAGAATGCTAAATATTGGAAATTTTTGCTTTGCATTAATAAATCAAAAAAGTAAATATGAGGTATTAATAAAAGATAGTTATGCTGTGGATAATAATTATTTAAAAAATGGAATATCTTAAAATATAGTACCTTGCAATATATAATACTAAGTGTTATACTATAGTTGCACAATAGAACTGGTATTTTTAAAGGAGCAATGATATGAATACTCAATTAAAGAAAGGAATTTTAGAATTATGTGTTCTTTCTATATTAGATAGAAAAGACTGTTATGGGTACGAACTTGTAGATGAAATTTCAAAAAACATAGAAATTTCCGAAGGAACAATATATCCCCTGCTCAGGAGATTGAGTAAGGAGGGGTATTTTACAACATATCTTCAAGAATCTACTGAAGGGCCACCTAGGAAGTATTACAAATTAACGGAATCAGGAAGAGAGATGAAGCATAAATTAGTTGATGAATGGCTGGAATTTGTTGAAGGTGTGAACAGTATAGTAGGGGGGGAAAAATAACATGAATAAAAATCAATTTTTAGATGTATTAAAATATTACCTTAAAGATTTCAATAAATCAGATATGGAAGATATTCTTTATGATTATGAAGAACATTTTAGGGTTGGAAAAGAAAAAGGAAAAAGTGAATATGAAATAGTTGAAGAACTAGGAAGTCCAAAGGATATAGCAAATCAATATAGAGAAGCAAGTGGTATGGAAAGAATAGACGATAATAGCAAACAAAAATCAATAGGGGCTTCAATCGTAAGTCTTATTGGTTTGCTTTTATTTAATTTGATATTTGTCTTGGGAGTATATATAGGAATGGCAGGATGTGTAATTGGACTATGCGCAGCTGCCTTTGCTATTACTTTTAGTGGTGCTGCTATTATGTTTGTTAGTATATTTGGAGGACTTTTTAGTAATTATTTCATCCTTCCAGATGCTGTTGCTAGAATTGGCATATTTTTCATAGGTGTAGGGACAGTGGCGTTAGGTTTACTTGCATGCATAGGAATGTTTTATGTAGTTAAATTCTTTGCCAAAGTAACTGTAAAATATGTAAAATGGAATATTAAGACCATTAGAGGATAGGAGGGGTAAAATTGAAATTTAATATTAAAAAAATAGTTATTGGACTTTTAGGTATCATGTTAATATGTTACGGAATAGGAGCAGCTATATTTAGTTATGATTATAAGAATATTCGTTTAAATAAGAGTAATTACAACTATAATACATCTAAAACTTTAGATGTGAATGGAATTAAAACAATATATGTAGATACGTCAGATTCTAGTATGAGTGTTGCATCAGGAGATGAAACTAATGCAAAGGTTGATGTAAAAGGTATAGTAACTACTAATAGCTATAATAGACCTAAGCTTAACTGCTATAAAAAAGGTGATACGCTATATATAGAATTTAAAAGAAAGCATAGTTTTATGATTGGGTGGTACAATAGTTCACAAGTAAAAATGAATATTACTATTCCTAAAATTTATAATAATAACATGGAGGTATACTCATCTGCTGGAGATGTTAGCTTAAGAAATCTTAAATTAGATGATTTATATAGCAAGCTAAGTGCAGGTAATCTTGATATGGGCAACTTAAATTTAAAGTCTTTAACTTGTAAAAACAGCGCAGGAAGGATTACAGGCGACAATATTATTTGTAATACATCCTCTGTGGATAGTTCAGCGGGAAATATAGGACTTACTAATTTTAGTGGAGATATAAAGTCAAGAAATTCAGCAGGAAAAACCAGTGTACAGTATAATAAATTTAATAATAATGTGGATTTGAAAAATTCAGCAGGAAATATATATTTAACTTTGCCTAAAGAGTCTAAGTTTAATATTGATGCTTCTGTTAGTGCTGGAGATATAAATTGCAGCTTTCCAATAACTGTTAATGGAACTAGGCATGAAAACAGTGTTATTGGAAGAGTCGGCGAGAGTAATAATACTATAAAGATAAGAAATTCAGCAGGTAATGTTGAAATTAATAACTAAAATATGGTAAGATAAAAATGTTAAAAGAGGAGGGTAGAATATGATGCATACATTTAGCAAAATAAGAAAAGACAAGAGTATTAATTATTGTTGTGCAGTCACAAAAAATGGAATTTACGATTTCTGTAGGGGAAGTCTATCCATTTTTAATAGTTTTGCCAATACATGTATGATATCATAGTGCCTTTTGTGAAATTTTTTTATTAAAATTTTCAAGAATGATTAGTTGAATCTATGGATCGTATGTTACTGTCCATAGATTTTTTTATTTGGTTTTATTAATATGGATAAACTCTCCATTGATATTTATGAATAAAAAAGCTATACAATGGAGGATTTATTATGAAAAATATAAATAGAAATATAAGGGTAAGTTATATATATAATTTGCTAATGAATTTTGATATGACATCAGCTATATGGGTACTTTATTTAAGCTATAAAGGGTTAAGTTTAGCTGAGATAGGTGTAATAGAAGCTATATTTCATGTTTCAAGTGTTTTAGGTGAAATACCTACAGGAGCCGCTGCAGATTTTATTGGAAAAAGAACAAGTATAATTTTTGGAAGAATAATGTCCGTAATTTCTGGAATTATTATGATATTTGGAAACAATTTTTTTGTGTTTTCAATAGCATTTGTGTTTTCTGCTTTAGGTCATAATTTAAATTCAGGAGCAGAGGAATCCTTGATTTATGATACTTTAAAGCAGTTAAAAAAAGAGGATGAATATAATAAAACCGCAGGAAAAATAGCAGTAACGATGGAAGTTGGAAATGGTCTTGCCGTATTTATTGGAGGGGTACTTTCGGATATTAAATTTGTGTATGCGTATATTTTGTCGCTTATTATTCAAATTGTAGCTTTTACTACATCAACTCTATATGTTGAGCCAGCACGTAAGTCTAAAAATGAAATTACCACATCTAATTTTTTAACTCACATTAATGAGAGTAAGAATATTTTCTTTAAAGATAAAAAAGTTTTTTATTTAATATTATTTTCTGAAATTACAGCGACTATAGCAATGACTATTTATTATTATAGTCAAAAGTATTTTGGAGATATGAAATATACTAAAACTATAATTGCTATAATACTGCTATCGGATAATGTTGTTCAAGCTTTTGCAGCTAAAATTTCATATAAATTAGAGAACAGGCTAAAAGAAAAGGGTATTGTAATATTGATACCTGCATTGTATATGGTATCAATTATTGGACTTTTCTTTTTCAAAGGGAATATAGTAATTGCATTTTTTCTTGTATGTTCCTTTAGTTGTGGAATCACATATCCTATATTTAGTAACTATATTAATTCATGCATATCATCTAAATATAGAGCTACAATACTTTCTTTTCAAAGTATATGTTACAGTGTATTTATGATTGTAGTGTTTCCGATTATAGGATTTTTCGGAGATAAATATGGGATTAATAATGCATTTTTGTTTATTATGCTTTTAATTATTCCAGTTGCCTTTATAGGGAAAGGAATAGTGAAAACTTCAATTCATAATTTATAGATAGTACGAAAATGAACGCCAATGATATATGTAAAAGTAATTATTGGCGTTTGCTAGTTACCAAGATGAAATTTGTTTTATAATACATTTAAGCTATAATATAAACTATAAATACAATTAAGGGGTTGATAATAGTGGAAGAAAGTTTGAAATTTACCAGCGAGGAAATTGATGTAGCTATAGATAAATTAGAAATTGAATTTATTTCAAATATTATATATTCTCAGCCATCTATATTCGGTTATAGTAATTTTCCTCTTAAGCTAGATATTTTAAAGCCAAAGGGTGACGAAAAATATCCAGCAGTAGTGTTTGTACCTGGAGGAGGTTTTTTTAGCTCAAATAAAGATAAGTATATTCAACAAAGACTTGCTATTGCGGAAAGTGGGTATGTAGTTGCAAGTATTGAATATAGAGTTGCACCAAGAAGTGTATTTCCAGCACCTTTAGAAGATGTTAAGTCGGCAATTAGATTTTTGAGAGCTAATAGCGAAAAATATAATATTGATAAAAATAAAATTGCGGTAATGGGAAATTCAGCAGGAGGATATTTGGCGGCTTTTACAGGAGTAACAAATGAAGTGAAAAAATTTGATAAAGGGGATAACTTAAATGAAAGCAGCAGTGTTCAAGCTGCTATTGATATTTATGGTTTATCTGATTTAAAACAAATTGATAGTGGTTATCCAGAAGAAATTAAAAAACTTCATGAATCAGAGGGGTCTCCAGAAGCTTTATGGGTAAATGGCCCATCTTTAAACGGTGATCATAATAATGATGGACGTAAAAAGTTTTCAGAGGCAAATCCAATAAATTATATTGATAAGGCTATACCACCATTTTTACTTATGCATGGAGATGAGGATAAGTTAGTTTCACCAGATCAAACTAAAATTTTGCATGAAGCTTTAATTAAAGCTGGGGCTAATTCAACTCGATATGTTGTTAGAAATGCTGAACATGGTGGTATTTATTGGGCTCAACCTAAAGTTAATAAAATCATAATAGAGTTTTTGAATGGAGCGCTAAAAAAATAAACAACGCTAAGTATAATAAAATGTACCCTATAGAGTAGACATTATAAAAAAGTCTACCTATAGGGTACATTCTATAAAACCTAGTGTTTTAATACTAACTATTCTACACTAAATATCAATATTTTATCGAAAAGCAGATAATCTTTTTTTGCTGAAGATGTCCCTTGTGACGGTACATTAATTATATAATATGCTTTGGTTGTCTGATTATTTGCTCTAGCATTGTACCAATTAATAAAATCATCAATTTCATTTTCAGTTAAATAATATTCTCTGGTAACCTCATTTCTCATATATACTGTTAATTTATTTTTGCTAGATTCTTGGTCTACTACAGTCACTGTACAAGTAGCAGTTTTACCATCAGCAGTTGTAGCAGTTACGGTTGCAGTTCCAGCTTTAACAGCAGTTAAGGTTCCATTTACTACTTTTACAGTTGATTCATCACTTGAAGACCAGGTTACGCCCTTACTTGCTATATCAGCAGGAGTAACTTTTGCAGTTAATGTATCAGTATCACCTACGGTTAAACAATCTGTAGTTTTATTTAAGCTTATTGTAGTTGGGTCTTTTACAGTTACCGTACAAGTGGCAGTTTTACCATCAGCAGTTGTAGCGGTTACGGTTACAGTTCCAGCTTTAACAGCAGTTAAGGTTCCATTTACTACTTTTACAGTTGATTCATCACTTGAAGACCAGATTACTCCTTTACTTGCTATATCATCAGGAGTAACTTTTGCAGTTAATGTATCAGTATCACCTACAGTTAAAGAATCTGTAGTTTTATTTAAGTTTATTGCAGTTGGCTCTTTTACAGTTACAACACATGAAGCACTTAAATCACTTCCATCTTGAGTGGTTGCTGTTATATTAACTTGTCCTGCCTTGAGTGCTGTTATTTTTCCAGTTTGATCGACTGTGGCAATTGATTCATCACTTGAAGTCCAAGCTATTGATTTGTTTGCTGTATTATCAGGAGTAACTGTAGTAGTTAATGTATCGTTTTGATTTGTTAATAATTCATCGGTTGTTTTACTTAGGGTTATACCTTTTGCTAATTGGATTAAATATCCTGTATCGTCTATATCAAGTGCATCAAGTGTTGAATTGTTTCCTAAATCGATTCTTAAAATGTGAATTCCTTCGTTAAGACCTGTTTTTTCAAATCCAATAGCTTGTACAACACTATCTCCAATTTCATTAAATTGTCCTAATTTAGTATTATCAACGTAAACAAAGTTATTGTTACTTCTATCAGGAAAATAATGCATTATAATTCTAAATTTTGAACCGTAAAATTTAATTAATACTGTGCCTTTTCCATATTTGATTGAACCATTATAATAACCTTTATCTGCCCAATTATAAAAATCTCCTTTGGATAGCATCCTTGTATCAGTATCGTCGTATCTTTTCCATCCTTTTTCAGGGTGATATAATGTGTTTCCAACTTTGGCGCTATTCTCTACAGTATTACCTAAATTAGCAGTACCTATCTCTGCACCATCATTATTAGCTGCCGCAAAAATACTAGTAAAACATCCTAGAACAACTATTAGAAATACTACCAAAGAAAATCTAAATTTGTTTTTCATTAATACATCCTCCCAATTTGTAATTTTATTAATTTTTATACAGTTAATTATCGTAATGTAGCTAATATGTATAATAGTAAAATAACGGTTAAAATAAAGTCGCAGAATTATTTGCAAAAAATAAAAAGGCTATATATTAATAAGTTGGGTTACTTACTAATTTATATAGCCTAAAAATAATTAATAAATCTTATATCAATGTATTCAATAATTTTTTAATTTCTTCGATGTTTTTACCACTTCGTTCAGTGTAGTCCTTAAGTTGATCCTCGTCTATTTTATTTATATTGAAGTACTTAGCATTTTCATTTGCAAAATATAATCCGCATACGCTTGAAACAGGCTCCATCATAAAGCTTTCCGTTAGATTTACTCCTATGGATTCATCTTTACATAATAGGTCAAATAATTTTGTCTTTTCGGAGTGATCAGGTAAACATGGATATCCGAAAGCAGGTTTTATACCTCGATATATTCCTTTAAATAGTTTATCTAAGGATAAATTTTCATCTTTAGAATATCCCCAATATTCTTTTCTTACCTTAAGATGAAGAAATTCAGAGAAAGCTTCAGCAAGTCTATCACATAATATTTTAACCATTGCAGAACCGTATTCATCGCCATTTTGTTTTAGCTTTTCAGAGTACTCTCTGGCACTAATTCCAGCAGTCACGATAAAGCCGCCTATATAATCTTTTATGCCACTTTCCTTTGGGGCTATATAATCTGAAAGGGATTTGCAAGTTTTATCTTTAAGCATTTGCTGCTGGCGTAAAGTGTTAAAAGTTATAGTTTGTTCATTATTATACACTTCAATATCATCGCCAATTGAATTAGTAGGGAATATACCAAAAATTCCGCTGCATGATATTATATTCTCTTTCTCTAGAATATCCAGCATAGCGTTTGCATCATTAAGAAGTTTTTTTGCTTCAGTGCCATATTTAGGATCATCCAATATTTTAGGATAATTCATTCCCATATCCCAGGCAGTGAAGAAAAAAGTCCAATCTATATATTTCCTAAGTTCAGCTATAGGAACATTAATAAGTTTTTTAATACCCGTGAAATTTGGAATGGCTATTTCTGATTTATTCCACTCAATATTAAATTTATTTTTTCGTGCATTATCCAAAGAAATAAATTTAGCTTTGTGAGTAGAAAAGGTCTCTCGTATTTTAGCGTATTCTTCATTTGATTTTTTTATATAGCTAGAGCTATTAGGTCCTACAAGATTTTTAGCTACAGTTACAGCATTGGAAGCATCTGTACTGTGAATTACTTTGTCATATTTAGTAGCAATCTTTAAAGCTGTATGAGTTTTTGAGGTTGCAGCGCCGCCAACTATAAGTGGAATATCTAAACCACGGCGTTTCATTTCTTCTGCAACATGACTCATTTCATTTAGCGATGGAGTTATTAAACCACTTAAAGCCACTATATCTGCCTTTTCTTTTATGGCAGTGTCAAGTATGGTTTCGCATGGTACCATAACTCCTAAATCTATAATCTCAAAATTATTGCAGGAAAGTACTACAGAAACTATGTTTTTGCCTATATCGTGTACGTCGCCTTTTACAGTTGCAAATACAACCTTACCAGCACTTTTACTATTGCCTTTTTCGGCATTTATATATGGAAGTAAGCATTCAACAGATTTTTTCATAACTCTAGCACTTTTAACGACTTGAGGTAGAAACATTTTTCCTTCGCCAAATAACTCTCCAACTTTTTTCATTCCGTTCATTAATGGGATTTCTATAATTTTTAAGGCACTTTTATATTCTTTTCTAGCCTCTTCTATGTCTTCTGCTATATACTCTATATTTCCTTTAACTAGAGCATAATTAAGTCTCTCACTACAGCTTTTAGTTCTCCAGGTATCTTGAGCTTTATTCTCAATCTTTTCTGAGTTTTTATAGGTTTCTGCAAATTCAAGAAGTTCTTCTGAGGCGCTGCTGCTCTTGTTTAATATTACAGCTTCTACTTTATCTAAAAGTTCTTTATCTATGTCATCATAAAGATCAATCATTCCAGGATTCACTATACCCATATCCATTCCAGCGTTTATTGCATGATACAAAAATACTGAATGCATTGCTCTTCTTATTACATTGTTTCCTCTAAAAGAAAAGGAAAGATTACTAACTCCGCCGCTTACTTTTGCATAAGGCAAATTTTCTTTTATCCATTTTACGGCTTTTATATAATTTACAGCGTAATTGTCATGTTCTTCTATACCTGTTGCAATGGCTAAGACATTTGGATCAAAAATAATGTTTTGTGGTGGAAAGTTTATCTTTTTAGTTAGCAAATCATAAGCTCTTTTGCAGATTGCAATTTTCCTTTCAAAGGTTTCAGCCTGACCGCGCTCATCAAATGCCATTACGACAGCTCCAGCGCCAAAGTTTTTAATTATTTTTGCCTCTTCTAAAAATTTGTCTTCACCAACTTTAAGACTTATAGAATTTACAATTGCCTTTCCTTGAATGGATTTAAGACCAGTTTCTAAAACTTCAAAGTTAGAAGAATCTATCATTACTGGAACTTTTGAGATTTCAGGGTCGCTGGCAATTAAGCGCAAAAATGTTTCCATTTCTATTTTGGCGTCTAAAAGGGCATCATCAAAATTAACATCTATGATTTGAGCACCATTTTCAACTTGATGTTTAGCAATTGTAAGAGCTTCTTCATAATTCTTTTCGCGTATAAGCCTTGCAAACTTACGTGAGCCCGCAACATTTGTTCTTTCACCAACATTTACAAAATTACTTTCTTTGTTTATTTTTATGGTTTCAAGTCCAGCATAAATTGTTTCTGGTTTTATTGTAGGGATTTTTCTTGGAGCGATACCCTTAACAGCTTTACTTATAGCTTTTATATGTTCTGGAGTAGTACCGCAGCAACCTCCAACTATGTTAATGCATCCTTCAAGTGCCAATTTCTTTACGAGAGAGGCAGTTTCTTCTGGAAGCTCCTCATATTCTCCAAGTGAATTTGGAAGACCGGCATTTGGGTAAAAAGATATATATCTATCCTCAGTTTCAGAAAGCTGTTTTATAAAAGGTACAAGTTCCTTTGCCCCAAAAGAACAGTTAAGACCTATGGCTATTATATTGTCGCCCTTCATAGTTTCTGCAAAGGCATCAAGAGTTTGACCGGATAAAATTCTTCCACTTTTGTCTGCTATAGTTCCAGATATTATAATTGGAAGTTGTTTGTTCTTTTTTTCAAATATAGTTTCTGCGGCAAAAATTGCTGCTCGTGCGTTTAGTGCATCGAATATGGTTTCTATTAATAAAATATCTACTCCGCCGTCAACTAGACCTTCAATTTGATGTTCATAGGCAGCTAATAAATCATCAAAGCTTGTGTTTCTAAAGCCGGGATTTTCTACATCAGGTGACATAGAAGCAGTTCTATTTGTTGGTCCAATAGAGCCAGCTACAAATCTTGGTTTATCAGGAGTTAAATTTGTATAATAATCTGCTGCCTCGCGGGCAAGCTTTGCACCATTAAAATTAATTTCATATATTTTATTTTCCATATGATAATCTTTTTGAGAAATTTCATTTGCGTTAAAGGTGTTTGTTTCTATTATGTCAGCGCCTGCTTCTAAATATTTTTTATGTATTTCTTTTATTATTTCAGGCTTAGTTAAATTTAGTATATCGTTATTTCCTTTTTGATTTGAATGACAGGCACAGGATAATTTGCCTTCAAAATCATTTTCCTCTAGGTTAAAAGATTGAATGCAGGTTCCCATAGCACCATCTAATACTAGAATTTTTTTATTAAGTAAATCCTTTAGTATTGAATTCATAAGTTAGCCCCCTTAGAATTAGGATAAAATAAAAAAGCCCTGGAAATAATCCCGGGCGTGATATTCGTGATTATTCTCATCTATCAGCATATCGCTGCAGGAATTAGCACCGCGTATAATTAAATACTGGTTGCCGGGTTTCAAAGGGCCAGTCCCTCCACCACTCTTGATAAGACTCTATGTTAAATTGATTTTATTATATTAGTTATATTAAAAAATGTCAATAGAGTAATTTTACAATAATAAATACATATATTTAATTATATATAATCCATTTAATACTTGGAAATTATTACTAGAATATAAAACTTATAAAAATGATGGGAGGTGCATTTATGGATTTTAAAGAAATCATAAAGAATGATAGAGTTAGCTCAAGAAAAGCGAAATTTGAAGGTACATTTATCGAATATCTTGATATAGTTAAGAAAAATCCTGAAATTGTTAAATTAGCCCATAAAAGAATATATGATATGATAAATGCTAAAGGATCACAAGTGCTAAAACCTGAGGAAAATCCAAGGATAAGAAAAATTTATGGTAATGAACAGATAAAAAAATATAATTTCTTTAAAAATGATTTCTTTGGTATAGACAAAGTTATCATGAAACTCATGAATTACTTTAATGCAGCATCGATGAAGGGGGAAGAGGCAAGGCAGGTATTATATCTTGTAGGACCTGTAGGTGCAGGTAAATCATCGCTTGTAGAATCTATAAAAAAAGCACTGGAAGAGGCAGAACCAGTGTATTACTTAAAAGGTTGCCCTATGAGAGAAGAGCCACTTCATCTTATTCCAAAACATTTAAGAGGAGAATTTGAGAAAATGCTTGGAGTGGAAATAGAGGGAGATTTATGTCCTGTTTGTAGGTATAGGCTTATGCATGATTATAATGGGGAATATGAAAAATTTCCTGTGGTAACCAGTGGATTTTCTATAAGATCAAGAAAAGGTATTGGTGTAGTGCCTCCTGTAGATCCTAACAATCAGGATACATCAATTTTAACAGGCTCAATTGATATATCAAAGATGGATTTGTATCCTGAAGATGATCCTAGAATTTTTTCACTTAATGGGGCATTTAATGTTGGAAACAGAGGTCTTGTAGAGTTTATAGAAGTATTCAAGAATGATGTAGAATACCTTCATACTATAATTACAGCAACACAGGAAAAATCTATACCATCACCTGGGAAAGGCGCTATGATATATTTTGATGGCTTAATAATAGCACATTCAAATGAGGCTGAGTGGAATAAATTCAAATCAGACCATACTAATGAAGCTATACTTGATAGAATTGTAAAAATTGAAGTGCCGTATTGCCTGGAATTAAGCGAAGAGAAAAAAATATATGAAAAGATATTAAGAAAAAGCAATTTTACAGCTCATATAGCACCGCATAGTTTAAGTGTTGCAGCTATGTTTGCCATATTATCAAGACTTAAACCATCGTCTAAGGTTGATTTAATAACAAAACTTAAAATATATAATGGTGAGGATATTGTAGAAAATGGTACTACTAAAAAAGTTGATATAAATGAACTCAGGGAAGAAGCAGGCATTATGGAAGGCATGAAGGGAATATCGACAAGATTTATAGTTAAGGCCATAGATAATGCTCTTTCAAACTCTCAGTATAACTGTATAAATCCATTGAGTATTATGGAGAACATTATAAAGTCGGTAAAGGATCTTGATATAGCAGAAGATGAAAAGAAAAAGTATCTTGGCTTTGTCCAAAATATAATAAGGAAAGAATATAATAAGGTTTTGGAAAAAGAGATAACAAAAGCCTTTATCCACAGCTACAGGGAACAAGCAGAGACTTTATTTAATAATTACCTTGATAATGCAGAGGCTTTTGTAAATAAAACGAGACTTAAAGATAAATCTACAGGGGAAGAGCTGAATCCAGATGAGAAATTTATGAGATCTATTGAAGAACAAATAGGAATATCTGAAAGCTCTGCTAAGGGCTTTAGAACAGATGTAACATCATATATGTTTTATGTAGTTAGAAATGGCGGAAAAATAACATATGATGCATATGAGCCACTTAAAGAAGCCATAGAAAAGAAACTTACATCTTCAGTTAAAGATTTGTCTAGAATAATAACAAAATCAAGGGTAAGAGATAAGGAACAGGATGAAAAATATAACACCATGGTAGAAGAAATGAAGAAAAATGGATATTGTGATTATTGCTGTGATGTAGTCTTAAAATATGCCGCAAACAATTTGTGGAAGGATTGATTGTATGGCGATTTTTAGAGATTATAGTATTACGCCTACGGAACATGACAGAACTATAGGAGACAGAAGAAGACACAGAGAGTTAGTTGAAAAAGCAATTAAAGATAACCTGGCAGATATAGTATCTGAAGAAAGTATAATTGGTCAAACAAAGAACAAAAAAATCAAGATACCAATTAGAGGTCTTAAAGAATATAAGTTCCTATACGGTAATAATGATTCTTATGTTGGAAGCGGAACTGGAAATGAAAAAAAGGGTCAAGTGATAGGAAAAGAAAGAATGAATGGACAGGGTGGCAGCAAAGGAGCTGGAAATGGTGAAGGTGAGGATATATATGAAACTGAAATAACCATTGATGAAGTTTTTAGTTACCTCTTTGAAGATTTAAATTTGCCAAACTTAGATAAGAAAAAATATTCTGAAATAGTAACGGATAGTTCTAAGAAAAGGGCAGGATATCAGAAGTATGGCATAAGACCAAGACTTGCGAAGAAGAGAACGGTTATAGAAAAAATAAAAAGAGAGCAGGGAAGGAAAAGAGCTATAAAGGAAACTGACAGCGGTGAAAAAATAGATAGATTTCCATTTAGGGATGAGGATTTAAGGTATCATAGGATAAAAGAAAAACCTAGAAAGGAATGCAATGCAGCAATACTGTGCATAATGGATTGCTCGGGTTCTATGGACAGTACTAAGAAATATCTTGCGAGGTCTTTCTTTTTTATACTATCTAGGTTTATAAGGATGAAATATGTTAATGTTGAGATAGCTTTTGTATCCCATTCAACAGTTGGACGTGAAGTAACTGAAACAGAATTCTTCCATAAAGTTGAATCTGGAGGAACATATATATCAAGTGGAATAAATAAAGCGATGGATATAATAAAAGAAAGATTTAATACAGCTTTATGGAATATTTATGGGTTTTATGTGAGTGATGGAGATAATTTTACCGAAGATGATGACAGGGCAATAAAATCCATGGAAAAGCTTTGTGAAATTTCAAATATGGTTGGTTATGCTGAAATTTTGCCATACACATATTCTGGCACGATGAAATACAAATTTGATTCGAATATCAAAAATAAGAATTTTATATCTTCAACGATAAAAGACAAAGAAGATTTATGGCCTGTACTTAAAAAAATGCTCATAAAAGAATTAAAGGGGTGATAGATATTGGGGATTATACATTAAAGGAACTTGAAACTTGGAATGAAAAAATTGAAAAGAAAGTCAAAGAATTAGGTTTAAATTATTATGAGCAGGAATTTGAGATTATAGGTTATAATGACATGCTGGCAGCTGAGGCATACACTGGAATGCCTTCAAGATATCCACATTGGAGTTTCGGAAAAGCTTATGAAAAACAAAAAACACTTTATGGTTATGATCTTGTTGGTCTTCCATATGAAATGGTCATAAATTCCGATCCGTGTATAGCTTATTTAATGAAAGAGAATACTCTTTTACTTCAAATTCTTACTATGGCTCATGTGTACGGTCATAATGATTTCTTTAAGAATAATAGACTCTTTAAAGAGGGTACAGACGCTGGAGAAACTGTTCAGATGTTTAAGAATCATGCGGATACTATAAGAAGCTATATAGATAATCCCTCTATTGGTGGTAAAAGAGTTGAAAGCCTTTTAGATGCAGCTCACGCAGTAAGATATCAAACTTCGAGAGTTCCAGGAGAAAAGAAACTCTCACAGAATGAAATAAGGAAAAAGGTTATTGAGGATTTTAATAGAAGTTATAAACCTAAAAGTGTAATTGAACCGTATGAAGAGAGAAAACAGCCCAATTTGAATAAGATACCTTTAGAGCCTGAAGAGGATATCTTATATTTTATGGAGCTGTATGGAAATTTTGATGAGTGGGAAAAGAATGTAATAGAAATTGTGAGATATGAAACGGCATATTTTATTCCACAAATTGAAACAAAAATAATGAATGAAGGATGGGCGAGTTATTGTCATTATACAATACTTAATGATTTAAATCTTCCACAGGGACTTCACTTAGAATTTTTAAAAAGGCATAATGATGTTTTAGCACCTCTTCTTGGTTCACTAAATCCTTATTATCTTGGATTTAAAATATTAAAGGATATAGAGAAAAAATACGGACGTGATAAGCTTTTTGAGGTTAGAGAAATTGAAAGAGATGAATCATTTATAAGAAAGTATCTTACAAGAGAACTCTGTGAAGAATTGAACCTATTTGAGTTTTCGAGAAAACATGGTGAATATATAATAGACAATGTATCAGATGAAGATGGTTGGAAAGAGATACGAAACGCTATATGTGGCAGTTGTGGTATGAATGGCATACCTGAAATAAAGGTAATAGATTTAGATAGAAAAGATAATAATTTAGTATTGGAGCAAACTTATGATGGACGTGAACTTAATATGCAGTATGCAGAAGAAACACTGAAATATATGGTTGACTTATGGAGAGGTAAGGTTACTCTTAAGACAGTCATTGATGGAAAAGAATATAGAATTTTATGTGATGAAAACAAAAAAATATGTGAAGTGAAGTAACAGTGCTTTGTAACATTAAAAAAATTCTATAAATCTAAGGTGAAAAAATGATAAAATACTAAGAATTTTGAATAACTCACTAGCGTTCAGACAGATTCAAAACTCTAAGTATTTTACAATTTTTTCACCAAGATTTATTAGAATTTTTTTAAATTGTTACAAAGCACTGTTACTTCACTTTTACAGTAGTACAAGGAAAAAAATTCCTCCGTGCCTACGGAATTTTGGGCGTAGACTTATTTGAACTTTAAATATAGTTACTGCAATAAATAATTGGAACAAGCTTAAGGAAAATTAAGAATTAAGAATGAAGGAGGATTTTCCCACGCTTTGCTTTGGAAAATCTACTAACTTAGAAAAGAACATTTCCACTGGGGAAACGGAAGCAGTTATAAGTTTAAAAGTTTTTCGTAGTAGAACGGAGAAAAAGTTACCATCATTCTTAATTTCTTTTGTTTAGCTTACTTCGCAGTATTTTGTGCTTGAGAATAGATGATTAATTTTATATACTTATTTTAAGAATAATATGTTATGTACTATTAATTAAGTTAGGAGTTTACAGATGATTGATATACTAATTGCAGTAATAATTGATTGGGTTATTGGAGATCCATATTGGTTTCCTCATCCCGTAATATACATTGGTAAGTTAATTAAAAGTTTAGATAAAGCCGGAAGGAAAATTTTTAAGGATGAAAGAAAACTTGTTTTATGGGGAGGACTTATTGTAGTAATTGTAGCAGGTATAAGCTTTCTCATTCCGTATGAGATATTGAAATTAATAAAATCTAGGAAAATTTTGTATCATGTAGTTAGTATTTTAATAATATGGACAACCATTGCAGCAAGGTGCCTTCACAATGAGGGGAAAAAAGTTTATGTATCGCTCAATAATAATGATATTAAAGATGCGAGAACTAAACTTTCATACATAGTTGGAAGAGAGACGAAAAATCTTTCGGAAAAGGAAATTATAAGGGCGGATGTAGAAACTATAGCTGAAAATACTTCAGATGGGGTTATAGCACCACTTCTATTTGCAATTATAGGAGGTGCTCCATTAGCTATGATGTATAAAGCGGTAAATACTATGGATTCTATGCTTGGATATATGAATAGCAAATATAGATATATTGGTTTTTTTCCTGCGAAGACTGATGATGTTTTCAATTTTATACCTGCCAGAATAACTGGAATTTTAATTTGCCTGGTTTCTCCAATTACTCAGGGCAATATATTTTATAGTTTTAAAATAATGATAAGGGATAGAAAAAATCATAAAAGTCCAAATTGTGCTTACCCAGAGGCGGCAGCTGCGGCAGCGCTTGGAACAGTACTTGGTGGTACCAATGTATACTTTGGAGAAATTGTTGAAAAACCTACAATGGGAGATAAAAAGCATGAACTTAAAGCAGAGCATATATTACAAGTTATAAAGCTTATGTATGCATCAGAAATTTTATTAATAATTATTTGTTCTATAATAAGCAGTTGTTTAATATAATAATATTAGGAAAAGATTTCTTTGAAAAAAACTATTTTTTATCTGTAAGTTTTGGGACAACATATAAAAAGACTATGGAGTGTACTTGTATTTTAAAGAAATAACTCAAGAAAAGTTAAATTATTACGAAATATTAAGGTGATACTATAAAAAATATGATCCTGTAAGATGAGATAACAATGTTTATGTGTCATGAGACCTTAAGTTATGTTAATTATTGGTATTACATTTTTAAAGTATTATATGAAAAAAATTTTTAAAAATGTTGTAATGGCTAATATAGAAGGCTTTCCCAGTATAGAAATATAACTTAAAATCTTGAAAAAAGGTTATAAATAGAATACAATTAATTGAATAGGCTATTAATTTTAGGGGGACTTTGTTATGGAAAATACAAGAATAGTAATTGTAGACGATTCGCCATTTTCAGTTTCAATTATAACAGACATTCTTATAAAAAATGGGTTCAATGTTGTAGGCAGCGCAGGTTCACTTGAGGAAGTTAAGGAAGTTGTAGAAAAGCTAAAACCAAATTTAGTAACTATGGATATGGTTTTGTCGGATAGTGATGGATTTGAGTGTACTAAAGCGGTACATGAAGTTGATCCTAATATAAAGGTTATAGCTGTAAGTTCTATGATGGATGACGAAATCATGAAAAAGGCTAAAAAAAATAATATAAGTGCTTATGTTCAGAAGCCTGTTGAAGAAGCAGATTTAATACTTGCTGTAAAGAGAGTATTATCAGGGGATGAGCTATTTATAGAACTTAAAAATGAATATTATGATATATTTAAGCAAGCATTTTCATATGCTTTTAATAAATTTATAAAAGAAGTACCAAGTTTTGAAGAAAATGATGGCAGTAAAATGGGACATTTAGAAAACGGAATTTCAGTGGTTATGGGAATTATAGGTAAATATACTGGCAGATTAATTATTAATGTATCATATGAAAATGCCAATAAATTTGCTAAATTATTATTGAAAAGGGATTGCAAAAATTTCCAGGAAAGCCTCAATGTTCTTGGAGAATTTTCAAATATAATTGCAGGTAATGCATGTTCTATGCTTAATAGAGAAAATAGGGTATTTGGAATGAGGGTAGCACCTCCAACAATAATTTATGGTGAATCTATTAATATATCTAAGAATAAACTTGATACAATAAAATTTTTGACGGTTAATACTGAATGCATGGAAATAAATATGAGTATTGGGTTTAGTAAGGGGGCAGTAGAATGGATGTCAAATATATAAATCCTTTTTTAAAGTCATTTATGAATGTAATGCCTCAGCTTGGATTGGCTGATATTAAAAGGGGTAAAGTGACAGTTAAGGGTAATTCAATTAATAGTTCTGGTGTCATGATTATAATAGGAATTGTAGGAGACATTAAAGGAAATGTAATGTATTCAACAACTATTGATGCTGCAAAGAAAATTGCATCTACAATGATGATGGGAATGGAAGTTACAGAACTTGATGAGATGGCCCAAAGTGCAGTTTCAGAGCTTACTAATATGCTTACAGCCAATGCTGCTACAAATTTTGCAGATGAAGATGTAAATATAGATATATCTACACCGGCGTTAATGTATGGCGATTTTACAGCTAGTGCAAGTTATGGTAAAGTTCTATGCATTGAAATGTTTGTCAACGATATGCCTTTTGAAATAAATATTTCTCTTAATGTTATGTAATTAAATTACATCTATTTGAAAATTAAAACATGTATAAACTTAATCTTTAATATAGTTATACATAAGTTAAAGAATCTTAAAAATAGCAAGTCCGTTGCGCAGTTAAATGTTCGCAATATGGGCTTGCTGTTTTCTTTGAAATGCCTAAATTCATATTTATAATTCAATTTTATAAGCTTTTAATTGATTTAGTAAAATTTATTTAAAGTTACTTCTCCAGATATTAAATTTTCAGTATGACCATCTTTAAACATAATAACTAATTCACCAGAATTGTTAATATCTACAGCCTTAGCTGATATAGTTTTATTTTTTCTAGTTATTTCAATATCCTTACCTATAAGAATTGAATTTTTTTTGCATATTTTTAGAAAGTTTTGAGAATCTTTTGTATGCATAAAATTATCATAGAATCTTTCAAAATCATTTAAAAAGTATGTCAATACAATTTCTCTGGATACAGGTTTATTTAATTCTATAGCAAGAGAAGTTGCTTTATTTGAGATTTCTTTTGAGAAGTCATCAAAATTTTGGCTTACATTTATACCTATACCTAGAATTATATTCGGTTCATTAAATGAATCTAAGGATAATTCAGTTAAGATTCCAACTAGTTTTTTGTTATTTAAAATTATATCATTTGGCCATTTAATAAAAGCTTTTATATCGTTTTGAGTGTTAAAAGAATATGTAATTGAAGCGGCAGCCAATTGGGTTATTAAAGGGAGTAAATTTGGCTCTATATGTGGTTTTAATATTAAAGACATCCACAGTCCTTTATACTTTGGTGAACGCCATTTCCTGTCTGAAAATCTGCATTTTCCTAAAGTCTGTTCTTCGGCTATTATAAGTGTTCCGTTTTCTATATCCTTGTTAATAAGTCTTTTAGCTTCTAAGTTTGTGGAATCTATACTTTCTAAAAATATTAAATTTTTTCCAATATATTTTGTTTTTAAGTTCTGCTTGATTTTTTCTATATTTAAAGGCGAATATGCGTTTTCCAAAGTGAAAAACCTCCTAATAAATTAACTTCGTATATTATAAATATTGCGAATTAACATTGATTTGTAACATTAAAAAAATTCTATAAATCTTATCATAACTGGGGTTTGGGTCAAAGACCCATTATCCTTGCTTTTATTTTAAGCGAATTAATAGTATTTTGGAAACAATTTAAATAAAATTCAATAAGACTTGCTTCAAATTATAAAAGGACTTAGAAATTTTAATTGTTTGAGCTTTTTTCAGCGAGTTATTAAAATTACTTAGTTTTTTTATAATTTGGAGCTTAGTCTTATGATTTTTATTTAATGTTTCAAAATACTATTAATTTGAATTATTTATATATTATGAATTATAGCATATTTGTCTGGTATTGACATAAAAAATCAAATGGGGTATACTGAATGCAATCGAATATGGAACATCCTTCAGGGATGGGTGAAATTCCCAATCGGCGGTAAAGCCCGCGAGCCTTTTGGCAGATCCGGTTAAATTCCGGGGCCGACAGTTAAAGTCTGGATGAAAGAAGGAATGACGTACTGCAGTACGTGTATTTTTGTTTATAAATCTCTGAAGAATTTCTTTGGAGATTTTTTGTTTTGCCGGCAATTATTAGTGAATTTAGGGGAGTGGGCAGATTGAACGAAAAGTTTATGAAAAGAGCATTATACCTTGCAGAAAAGGGAAGTGGATATGTGAATCCAAATCCAAAGGTTGGTGCAGTTATAGTTAAAAATGGCAAGATAATTGGAGAAGGCTTTCATGAAAGGTTTGGGGAAAATCATGCTGAGATAAATGCTTTAAATTCAGCTGGTGAAAATGCCAGAGGGGCAGAAATTTATGTTACTTTAGAACCATGTTCTCATTTTGGCAAAACTCCACCATGCGCGCGGACTTTAGTTAAAGCAGGATTAAAAAAAGTAATAATTGCAATGAAAGATCCAAATCCAATAGTTAGTGGAAGAGGAATAAAAATATTAAGGGAAAATGGCATAGAAGTTGTTTTAGATGTTATGAAAGATGAAGCAGAAAAATTAAATGAAGTTTTTATAAAATATATAACAACTAAAAGACCTTTTGTACTTATGAAAAGTGCTGTATCTTTAGATGGTAAAATAGCAACAACTTTAGGTGAATCTAAGTGGATAAGTGGGGAAGTTTCAAGACAATATGTGCATAAGTTAAGAAATAATTTTATGGCAATAATGGTTGGCATAGGTACAGTTATTTCTGATGATCCACTACTTACAACTAGAATTGAAAACAAAAAATCAAAGAGCCCTATAGCCATAATTCTGGATTCAAAGCTTAAGGTTCCACTAAATTCTAGGATCTTTACCACATTAAGTGAAAGAAAAATTATAATTGCAACTACTGAATATTCAGATAAAGCTAAAATGGCAGAATTAAAAAAGATGGGCATTTTAGTAATTGAAATTCCAAGTAAATGTGGACATGTAAATTTAAAGTATCTTATGAATGAGATTGGGAAAATGGGCATAGATAGCATTTTGCTTGAAGGGGGAAGTAAGCTTAATTTTTCATGTATTAAAGAAAATATTGTGGATAAAGTAATGTATTTTGTGGCGCCTAAATTAGTTGGAGGAGAAAAGGCTAAAACTTCAATTGAAGGTGAAGGAATAAAAAGTTTAAGTGATGCTGTTAAAGTAAATAATATGAATTCTGAAAAAATAGGACAGGATATTCTTTTAACAGGATATGTAGAGAAGGGATGATTTAATGTTTACGGGACTTATAGAGGAAATCGGTGAAATTAGGACTGTAAAAAAGCACAGCGATTCAATAAGATTATCTATAAAAGCACCTAAAATAATAGATAAAGTTAAATTGGGAGACAGCATAGCTATAAATGGTGTTTGTCTTACTGTTGTATCTTGTGAACATGGTGAGTTTGATGTTATGCCAGAAACCTTTAAAGTAACTAACTTAAGAAATTTAACTGCTGGAAGTAAGGTGAATCTTGAAAGAGCTTTGGCATTAGGAGATAGATTTGCTGGACATATAGTGAGTGGACACATAGATGGCACAGGTATTATACAGAGTATAAAAGAGGACAGCATAGCCATTGAATACATCGTAAAAGCAGACAAGGAAATTATAAATAATCTTGTTTATAAAGGATCTGTTGCCGTGGATGGGGTAAGCCTTACATTGGGTGAAGTAAAAGAAAATTATTTTAAATTTTATCTAATTCCACATACGCAAGAAAAAACTACGCTAACTGAAAGACGAGAAGGGGATATTTTAAATATAGAGTGTGATATTTTAGCGAAATATATTCGGAATTTTATGAATATAGAGACTATTAATAATGGTAACCAGATTACAGACGTATTTTTAAGAGAAAATGGTTTTATGTGAGTAAAAGAGTTCACAAGGTATAACCTAATAGCTCAATTGTGAACTATCTGAGGAGGAGATTTATATGAAATTTGATAGCATAGAAGAAGCAGTTAAGGATATTAGAGATGGGAAAATGGTTATTGTGGTTGATGACGAAAACAGAGAAAATGAAGGCGATTTAATAGCAGCAGGTGAAACTATAACTGGTGAGACAATAAATTATATGGCAAAATATGCTGGTGGGCTTATATGTACCCCTATGGATGGCAAAACTATGGACAGACTTAAAATAAATCAAATGGTGGAGAAGAATACAGAATATTTTGGGACAGCTTTTGGTGTTTCTGTAGATGCAGCAAGTACAACCACAGGAATTTCGGCTTATGAGAGAGCAGAGACTATAAAAAAGCTTTCAGATAAAAATTCTAATGTAAATGATTTTGTAAGACCAGGTCATACATTTCCGTTAAGAGCCAAAGAAAATGGTGTTTTAGAAAGAAATGGGCATACAGAGGCTACTGTTGATATGGTGAGATTAGCTGGTTTTAATCCTCCAGTTGGTGTGTGCTGCGAAATTATGAAGGAAGACGGTCACATGGCGAGATTACCGGAGCTTATTGAATTTGCAAAGGAAAAAAATATAAAAATAATAAGCATAGAAAAGTTAGCCGAATATAGAACAAAAAATGAATTTTTATTGACAAAAGAAGCGGAGGCAAAGCTTCCAACTAAGTATGGATGCTTTAAAGTTGTTGGTTATAGAAATAAGATAAATGGTAAAGAAAATTTAGCAATAGTTAAGGGAAATATTCAAAATGAAAAAGAGGTACTTGTTAGAGTGCATTCTAAATGCCTTACGGGTGATGTATTTGGTTCACTTAGATGTGACTGCGGAAATCAACTTTCTGCTGCGCTTAAGGCAATAGAGAAGCATGGTAGTGGTGTGCTTTTGTATATGGATCAAGAAGGTAGAGATATTGGGCTTTTAAACAAGTTAAAGGCTTATGAGCTTCAAGAGAAAGGGATGGATACTGTTGAAGCAAATCTTGAGCTTGGATTTCCACCTGATTTAAGAGATTATTGGGGAGCTGCGGAAATACTCAAGGATTTGGGTGTAAAAAGAATAAAACTCATGACAAATAATCCTGATAAAATAGAGAAGTTACAAAAGTATGGAATTGACGTAGTGAAGAGGGTTCCAATTAATACCGAACATTACAGGGAAAATGAATTTTATTTAAGAACTAAAAAGGAAAAAATGGGACACTTGATTTAAGTGATTTTTGGGGTAATGAAATTATAATTATTAAAAGGAGAATAAATTATTATGAAAATATATGAAGGTAAATTAGTAAGTGAAAATTTAAAATTTGCGATTATAGCAAGTAGGTTTAATGAATTTATAGTATCAAAATTACTATCTGGTGCTATAGATGCGCTTAAAAGGCATGGAAGCCAGGAAGAAGATATAGAAGTAGCATGGACGCCTGGAGCTTTTGAAATACCTTTAATAGCAGAAAAAATGGCTTCTTCAGGTAAATATAATGCTGTAATTTGTGTTGGTGCAGTTATAAGGGGAGCAACCCCTCATTTTGATTATGTAGCTTCTGAAGTATCAAAGGGAATAGCACAGACTTCACTTAAAACTGGATGCCCTGTAATATTCGGAATACTCACAACAGATAATATTGAGCAAGCAGTTGAGAGAGCTGGGACTAAATCTGGTAATAAGGGATTTGATGCGGCAGTAACTGCAATTGAAATGGCAAATTTAGTTAAAAATATAGAAAAATAAGTCAAAACATATATTAATGTATCCATACACTTTTCAAATTGCTATAGTTAGATTATTATAAAAATATATTATGAGATCTCAGATATAATTTTATATTTTAAAACAAAGATTTTTTAAAAGGAGAATTAGTATGGATAGGGTTAATATAAATAAAAATCTTGCTCAAATGTTAAAGGGCGGGGTAATAATGGATGTTGTAAATAAGGAGCAGGCTATAATTGCTGAAAAGGCGGGAGCATGTGCAGTTATGGCGCTTGAAAGGGTTCCAGCTGATATAAGAAAACAAGGTGGAGTTGCAAGAATGTCTGATCCTAAGATGATAAAGGAAATAAAAGAGGCTGTATCAATACCTGTTATGGCAAAGGTTAGGATAGGACATTTTGTAGAGGCTCAGATACTTCAGCAAATAGGAATAGATTTCATAGATGAAAGTGAAGTTTTAACTCCAGCAAATGATTCATGTCATATAAATAAAAAAGATTTTAAAGTTCCTTTTGTGTGTGGAGCAAGAAATTTGGGAGAGGCACTTAGGAGAATTGGAGAAGGTGCTTCCATGATTAGGACAAAGGGAGAAGCAGGTACTGGAAATATTATTGAAGCTGTAAGACATATGAGAACTGTTATGGGTCAAATTAGAAGGGTTAAGAATTCACCTAAAGAAGAGCTAATGAGTATGGCTAAGGAAATACAGGCTCCATATGAATTAGTTAAGTATGTTTGGGTTAATGGAAAATTACCTGTAGTTAATTTTGCAGCAGGTGGTGTTGCGACTCCAGCTGATGCAGCTCTTATGATGCAGCTTGGAGCAGAAGGAGTATTTGTAGGTTCTGGTATATTTAAATCTCAAAATCCTGAAAAACGAGCTAAAGCAATTGTTATGGCTACAACTTATTATGATGATGTAAAAGTTCTTGCAGAGGTATCAGAAGATCTTGGAGAGTCGATGCTTGGTCTTGAAATAAGTGAGATAAAAGACAGATATGCAGAAAGAGGTTTATAGCATGAAAGTTGGAGTACTTGCTTTTCAGGGTGGAGTAATAGAGCATGTAAATCACATAAAAAAGCTTAAGCAAGAAGTAATAATGGTTAAGAAAGCTTCTGATTTAGATGAGATTGATAGACTTATAATTCCAGGCGGTGAGAGCACAACTATAGGTAAGTTTCTAATAAAGACAAATATGATTGAACCTTTAAGAAAAAAAATTAATGAGGGAATGCCTGTATGGGGTACTTGTGCGGGTATGATAATTCTTGCAAAACGTATAGAAAATAGCGAAGTTAATTATATTGGTGCCATAGATATAACTGTTAGAAGAAATGCTTATGGGAGTCAAATTGATAGTTTTACCTCAGAAGCTTTAATTCCGGAAGTGTCACCACAAAAGATACCACTTGTATTTGTAAGAGCTCCTTTTATAATTTATATTGGAGATAAGGTAAAGTGTTTGTGCAGGGTACAGAATAATATAGTTGCAGCTAGGTATAGAAATGTTCTTGTAACGGCATTTCATCCTGAACTTACAGATAATTTAGAATTTCATAGATATTTTTTAGAAATGTAAAATAAACTTTTATAGTTAAAGGTATTTTCCCAAGTTTTAATGGGAAAATACCTTTAGTTTTTTATAAATTAAACTTGTTAATTATTTCTTGTAATTTTTGAGCATTAACTTCATTTTGCTCGGCAGATTGAGAAATTTCCTTAAAACTTTCAAGCATATTAGAATTTTTTTCTGCAATATTGGATAAACCGTAAGCACCATCACTTGAGGTTTTTGCTACATTATTAATTGCAGTAGAAATTCCTGTAATAGATGCATTTAATTCTTCCGAAATGGCACTAAAATCCATCATAATGTCGCCCATAGTTTTAGCATCAATATCATATTGTTTAGCGGTGTCCATAAAACTTTCATAGTTAGGTAGAACATCCTTATCTATAAAATCCAATATTTTTTTTGAATTTAGGGTCAAACTTTTCACTGAAGTTATAACTATATTTACAATTTTCTGTATTTCTTTAGTGGTTTCAGAAGATTGTTCTGCAAGTTTACCAACTTCATCTGCTACAACGGCAAAGCCCTTTCCGGCTTCACCTGCTCTTGCCGCTTCTATAGAAGCATTTAAAGAAAGTAAATTTGTTTGTTCAGTAATTTCAAGTATTGACTTAGTTAAATTATTTATTTCATATACAGACGATGAAGATTTTATTGACTCCTCAAGCTCATCTTTAACTTTTTTGTAAACCTCTTTTGTTTCAATACTGGATTTACTGAAGGAAGTCATTAGATTATGAGCTCTATCTGCTACTTTATCTGCTTCATGTGAACCGTTTTGAGCTTTTAAAGACATGGAATTTACCGCTTTTGTGATTTCATTCGAGGAAGCTGATACCTCTTCAGTAGATGCAGCTGTTTCTTCCATGCCGGCAGAAAGAGTTTCTGTTTCACTACTTGTTTCTTCTGAAAAACTTCTGAGTTTGCTAGTTAACTTTTTCACTAAATCAGCATTATTATTTAAGTCGGAGGAAGATTCACTGAGGAGATTAACAACGTCTCTTAAAGCAGATCTCATAGAGCCTACGGACAATGCTATATCTCCAACTTCATTATTTAAATGTAATAAATAATCATATTTTGAATCCTGTTTAAAGTCTAAAGAAGCAGTTTTATTTACAAGTTCTTTTAGTTTGAGTATAGGTGTAGTAATGGTTTTTGATAGTATAGTACCTATTATAATGGCTATGATAGTTAATAATAGTGATATTAGCACTATTTTTAAAATCATGTTGCCTATAAAAGAAGTTACATCATGTTTGTCAACAGATACTACTAGTACCCAATGTGTACTTGGAATTTCACCATAATAAGATAGTTTTTTAGCACCATTAAAAGTATATTCTATAGAAGAAGCAGGTATATAATCACCTTTTTTAATTCTATTAATTACGTTTTTTATTGCATCATTTTCTACTGGTTTGCCTATTTTGGATTTTGTAGGATGATAGATAACATTACCTTTTTCGTCAACTAAATAAATATAACTTGAAGCTAAATTTTGAAGTTTAGTACTTTTTATGTACTTTGAAAAACTTTCAGCACGTACAGTAGAACCTACAAAACCGATTACACTACCGTTATACTTAATTGGACTTGCAAATACTATGGTTTGTGCGCCTGTGTCTTTTGAAATAAGAGTTTCACTTATAGCATCATTTCCGTTAAGTGCTTCTTTGCAATAACTTCTATCGGCTATGCTTTTGCCAATAAGTTTTTGGGAACTGTCTGAATAAATTGTTGAATTTGTATCAACTATAAAGGTATGTTCTATATAATTGTGTTCTTTTACATATTGAATCAAAGTATTATTCATTTCATTAGTTGAATTATTGTAATCCTCACTATTATTTTGAGTTTGTCTTTTTAAAGCTAATTCAACAACATTTTTACTTTGAGCAAGTTTCTGTATTTCTGATTTTTCCTTTTCTATCATGCTACTTATAGTGTCATTAGAGCCTTTTTCAGATAAATACATTTCTGAATTAACTTGTTTTAGCATAACATTGTTTGTTTCATAATACATGATTGCGCAGGTTATAATTGTTGAAATTATAGTAATGCTTATTATTACTAAAGGAATTTTTTTTGTAAGTTTCATACACTCTCACCTCTGTGTTTTATTATTGTATTAATTATATCGTTTTAATTGGTTCACATATTAGAATAATATTTAAAAAAGTTAAAATATTATGAAAATTGTCTAGCTTTTTAGGATAAATATAAGAATGTTCAAAATTTAAGTGCTTTTTGTATGTATATTGTATAATAAAAAAATATGTATTAAAATAATGTAGCAGCATAAGAGATTAATTAATGTTGAAGTAAATATTGACAATTTAAAAAAAATGTTGATTTAAAAAATTCCATTTGTTATATTATAAGTATAATAAATCAATCTATGAAGAAGGTGATTTTTTGTTAATAAAAATAGATTTTGATTCAGATACGCCGATATATGAGCAATTAAAAAACCAATTAGTTAAAGGTTTAGCCAGTGGTGAAATAAGTAAGGGAGAGAGTCTTCCTTCAGTTAGACAAATGGCAGAGGATATAGGAATAAATCTTCATACGGTTAATAAAGTATATAATATATTAAAACAAGAAGGATACCTTAATATAGATAGAAGAATTGGGGCTGTAATAAATGAAAATATGCCTCAAGATACTGAAGAATTTAGAGAAAAATTGCAAGATACGCTTGAATATATTATTGCTGATTGCAAATGTAGGGGTATTGATAGAGAAAAATTTTTGTATTTGTGTAGTAAAATTTACGATAAGTACAATGTATAAGTTGAGGTGATTTTTATGCAGGATGAGTTGATGTTAAGCTTATTTTCTTTCATATTTATGATAATTCTTATTGCATGTCAGGTAGTGTCATTATACGTATCTAGAAAAGATATATATTTAGGTATTAGAATTCCACAAGATGAAAGGAAAAGCTCTGAGGTTAAAGCTATTGGCAAAAGTTATGTAAGAGCCAATTTTATTATTGGAGTACCCACTGCTATCATACTTTCATATTTAGTATATAAATTCATGTATACATTTGTTTATACAGCAAGTATATTTGTGTTTATTTTTATAGATTTTATTATTTACTATTTTTATAATAGAAAGATGGCAGAACTTAAACGAGAAAAAGGATGGCTTAAGACAAAAAAGCAGATTGTTGTAATTGATACTTCGTTTAGTAAATTGAATGGTGAAAAAATAATTTCAGGTTCTAAATGGTTTGCTATATCGATTATTTTCATTATTGTATGTATAATTATCAATATTAAACAGTATCCAAGCCTTCCCAAGGTTTACCCAACACACTGGGCTATGAATGGAAAACCTAATGGATACACATATAAGTCTTATATGTCAATTTTTTCTGTTCCAATACAACAAGTTGTTTTAACTGTAATTATGTTTATTTCGTATAAAATGATAGTTTGGAGCAAACGTGAAATAGATGCTAAAAATCCAGAAGAATCTAAAAATAAAAATATAAAATGTAGAAACATATGGATAATGTACACGGTATTAGTTACATTTGTAATGCAAATTATATTTATGATTGAAGATTTTCAAGTTATGCAGATAGTTAAAGTAAATACTGTATTTATAACTATTTTTGTTCTTGCAATTTCATTTGGAATAGGAATAGTTTCTATAATTATAGCTATAAAGGTTGGTCAAGGAGGAAGCAGGCTTAAGGAGAAGCCAAGTGATAAAAATTTTGAGACCAATGTAAGAGATGATGACAAATATTGGAAGCTTGGAAATACAATATATTATAATAAAAATGATCCTTCTATTTTTATTGAAAAGAGATTTGGAATAGGATGGACTGTAAATGCTGGAACTAAGATAGGAATGCTATTTTATATAGCAACAGTTGCGATAATTATTGTAGCTATTGCTATGAGTATTTTTGAAAAATAATTTAGAAAGCTGTCCTTTAAATGTAAGTATTGGTTACAATTTCAGGACAGCTTTCATGTCTAAAAGAACCTAAAGCCATCTTAATTATGACCTACATACATAGCTGCGTACCCAAGTAAACCTTCTATTTTGTTACATGAGCATTTTGTTACATACATAAGTTTTCATTCGATTTATTAATATATTTATAAGAACCATGCCAATATCTCAATTAACATGACCTAAATAAACAAACCAATAAATCTTCGCTCGACTATTGTAAATACATATATAACCTTTCATAGTTTATCCTATAAAAAGCTGTATACAAACTTATAACAGCCTTCCTCCGACATACATAGAACCGCGCGGTCAGAGTTAAAGACGATTGTGATCCTATATACATCTTTGGTCGAATAATTTTGAGCCCGTGTGTTAATAAGACCCTCATTACTCTTCGCTCAACAACTTTAAATCCTTCGACAATATTTATAATGCCCCATAAAAATTTTTATATGCATTAAATATAAAAAAATTGCGAAATAATAGTATTTTGAAACATTAAATAAAAATCATAAGACTAAGCCTCAAATTATAAAAAGACTAAGGAATTTTAATAACTCGCTGAAAAAAAACTCAGACAAATTAAAATTTCTAAGTCTTTTTATAATTTGAAGCAAGTCTTATTGAATTTTATTTAAATCGTTTCCAAAATACTATTACTCCGCTTAGAATAAAAGTAAGGTAAATTTTTCTCCGATTCTCTGCGAAAAATAATATATTAACTTATTTAAAGATCAAATAATATAGATATTAAATTAAATCAATTATTTAAATTTCGCAAGCTTTGCGAGTTATTAAAACTCTTAGGATTTTATGATTTTTTTACCTTAGCTTTATAGAATTTTTTTAATGTTACTTCATCGATGTTAATTCACAAATGTATAAAAAAGGAATTTTAATAATAGTATATAAAGACGAATAAGATATTCACTGTAGTATTTATTTAAAATGGGGGATGAGAGAATGATGGATAGTAAAATCGAGCTTAGTAAACTTCAGGAATCGCTCAAAAGAGATGCTTTTGAAAAATATGATGATTATGAAAAACGCATAAAGAGTATAAAGTCTGTGAATATAGGAAAAGCTGCGCTTGAGGAGGAAAGTTATGACAGTGAATACGGTTTTTGCTATGTTAAAATTGAGTGGTATGGCATTGATTCAGTAGAAAAAATGAAAAGTCAATATTTTTTTTGTATGATAAGTAGCAGTACTTTAAATGGTAACATTGATTTTAATGACAAATATGATGTGTACTGTAAATTTGTTTCTATAGGTGAGAAAGTATATATTGATAATGAAAGTTTAAATATAGGCATTAATGGAGAGAATTATAAAATATATTGTGTAAATTTATATAGACAAGCATTTGAAAGTTGTGATGAGTTCAAAAACAGGATAACTAATATAAAACCTATTCCTCTTGGTAAAATTAAATTTAGCAAGGATAATTACGATATAAAAACATCTTCAATTATATTAAACAATGATTGGAATATAATAAAGGAAATAAATGTGCCTAAAGTATACGGATTATTTTCAATCATTGATAATTTACATGTAAAAGAGATATGTGAAAAAGATAGGGAATATGTTTTATATGGTAAACTTATGCTAATGGATAAAATTATAAGCATTGATATGGGGAGTTTATTTATAATGGCAGATGACAATTTTATGCCCATTTATTCAATTTGTGTTAATAAATTTGATTTTCATGATGAAGATAAATTTAATGAAAATATTAAAAACATTTCACTAATTAGTGCAGGAAAAATAAGATTGAATCCTAGTAAATACGATTTTGAAAAAGAAATATTTCTGGCAGATGTTATATGGAAAAAGTGGGCTGTACGATTTACAGCACAGTTATGTTCATTTTCAATTAATGTGCCGAGAAATGATGCTAAGGAATTGTATAGAGGAGGAGGAATTTATGACACATATATAAGTTTTTTAGTTGATGATGATAAGGTTTCTATTGATAAAATAAAGGCTATTACTTTTAACAAAACTATAAGTTTAGATTATAAGTCACAAAATAGCGAGGTAGTTATTTCTAGGGTAACAGAAAACGACAATTCAAACGATATGAATTTTGATACTAATATGGAACTTAATCTTATGAGATATATAAGTGATAAGGGTAAATATGGATATATGGATAGTTCAAAGCGAAAAATTATTATAGAACCAAAGTATGATTATATAGGAAGTTTCTATGATGGAGTTGCACGAGTTAATATAAATGGTAAATGGGGATTTATAAATTTAAATGGTGAAATTGTAATACAGCCTAAATTTAATATGGTAAAAGACTTTCATGATGGTCTTGCAGCATTTAACGTAGGAAAATTTGGAACTAAAAAATGGGGATATGTAGATTTAAGTGGTAAAATTGTAATTGAGGCTAAGTTTTCTGAGGCTGGTGATTTCTACAATGGAATTGCTAATGTTAAATTACATGGCTTTTTAGCGGCTAAAAAAAATGTTTATATAAACAATGTAGGGAAAGTAATTAATTATAAAAAGGTTATTGTTGCAAAATAGTATAATTTTAAAATTATTAATAACTTTTGGACGTAAATTGTGTTATTATAGTATAACAAGCAAGGAGGAAGTGGGATGTTTGATAATAAAGATTTTAAAGATAAAAAATTTAAATATGCCATTTATTATACATTAGGTGTGATAGTTTTCGTTTTATTGTTTAATTATGCGGCATCCTCTATAAGAACAGAAGAAATAAGTTATAACAAATTTCTTGATTTACTTAAGGCAAAAAAGATTTCGCAGGTTAACGTGTCGCAGCAGAAAATAGTGATAGTACCTAAGGATAATGCAGGATATCAGAAAAAGATTCTTTATACTGGAAGAATAGACGATTCAGATTTAAAGAATGAGCTTAAAGATTCTGGGGCAGAAATTAAGCCTCAAATACAGAATGATGATCCTATAAAAAGTTTTGTTATTAATTGGATTTTGCCAATAATTTTATTGACATTTTTGGGGAAAATATTATTTGGAAAGCTTGATAAAAAATTTGGCGGCGGTGTCATGTCATTTGGCAAAAATAATGCAAAGCTTTATGCTGAAAATGAAACCGGGAAAACCTTTGATGATGTTGCGGGTCAGGAGGAAGCCAAAGAATCTTTAATTGAGATTGTAGACTTTCTTCATAATCCTAATAAATATACTGAGATAGGTGCTAAACTGCCTAAAGGAGCACTTTTAGTTGGACCGCCAGGAACAGGTAAAACCCTTTTAGCTAAAGCAGTAGCAGGAGAAGCTAAAGTACCATTTTTTTCAATGTCGGGTTCTGATTTTGTTGAAATGTTTGTAGGAATGGGAGCTGCAAGGGTAAGAGACTTATTTGAGCAGGCTCAAGAAAAGGCACCATGCATAATATTTATAGATGAAATAGATGCAATAGGTAAAAGTAGGGAAAGCGCAGTTGGTGGCTCAAATGATGAGAGAGAACAGACTTTAAATCAACTTTTGGCTGAGATGGATGGTTTTGATTCGTCAAAGGGAGTTGTAATTTTAGCTGCAACTAATAGACCAGAAGTACTTGATAAAGCTCTCTTAAGACCTGGCAGATTTGATAGAAGAGTTATTGTTGATAGACCTGACCTAAAAGGTAGAGAGGCAATTCTTAAAGTTCACTCTAAAGATGTAAAAATGTCCGAGGATATATCTCTTGAAGATATTGCTAAGGCAACTTCAGGTGCAGTTGGAGCAGATCTTGCTAATATAGTAAATGAAGCTGCACTTTTAGCTGTAAAGAGGGGCAGAAGTAAAGTTATACAGGAAGATTTAGATGAGGCAGTTGAAGTTATAGTTGCAGGCAAGGAGAAAAAAGATAAAATATTATCAGATCAGGATAAGAAAACTGTTGCATATCATGAAGTTGGTCATGCACTTGTAGCTGCTCTTTTAAGACATACAAATCCAGTACATAAAATAACGATTATACCTACAACAATGGGAGCCTTGGGATATACTATGCAGCTTCCAGAAGAAGAGAAGTATTTAGTAACTAAGGAAGAGATGTCAGATCAAATATGTGTTATGCTCGGTGGAAGGTCTTCAGAAGAAGTTGTTTTTGGAACTATTTCTACAGGAGCATCTAATGATATAGAAAAGGCTACACAAACAGCTAGAAATATGGTCACAATATATGGAATGACTGATAAATTCGATATGATGGCACTTGAATCAGCAGGCAATAGGTACTTAGATGGAAGACCGGTTAAAAATTGCAGCAATGAGGTTGAATATGAAGCTGATAAAGAAGTATTAAGAATAATAAAAGAAGCACATAATAAGGCAAAAGATATTTTGCAGACTAATAGGGAACTTCTTGATAATATTGCAGAAATTCTTCTTGAAAAAGAAACATTAAGTGGGGATGAATTTATGAAAATTGTAAAGGAGAGTTCGGCGTGGAAAGAAATGATGAGCGAGGAAACAGAAACACAGAAATTAACAGAATAGTAGAAGAAAAAAATAAAGTTGAAGAATATGAAAAGGAATCCTTAAAATTAAAAGGTGTTCTTGATATTATAAATAGGGAAATAATTCAGTGTGTAAATAAGAAAAAAGAAATTTCTGAGTACATAGTTAAAGAGAGAGAGAGGAAAGTAGAAGATTACGAGGATGATGAAGATAAGGTAATAGACTACTTTGATCATGAAACTTATGTAAAAGAAGAAACTTATAAAATAATATACAAAAAGCTTAAGGAAATGAATGTTTTATTGGGATCACCTTACTTTGGAAGAATTGATTTTGATGAAAATGATGAAGCTAAAGACACAATATATATTGGTAGATTTGGTGTAACGCCAGTAGACAGCTATGAACCTCTTATAGTTGATTGGAGAGCTCCCATAGCATCAATTTTTTATACTTCTTCTTTAGGCAAAGCTAAGTATAAGGCACCTATGGGTGAGGTAGAGGTTAATATAGATAAAAAAAGGCAGTATGTAATAAAAAAAGGTATACTTCAAGGCTTTTTTGATTCAGAAGTAGATGTTAAGGATGAAATACTTCAAATGGTTCTCAGCAAGAACTCAGGCGATAAGCTTCGTGATATTATAATGACAATACAGTCAGAGCAGGACAATATAATAAGACAGGGAAGAAATAAAATTTCGGTTGTAAATGGAGTTGCAGGAAGTGGAAAGACCACTATAGCTCTTCATAGGGTTGCATATCTTTTATATAATTACAGGAATATACTTCAGGACAAAGTTTTAATTATAGGACCAAATCCTGTGTTTATGGAATATATAAAGAATGTACTTCCAAGCCTTGGAGAAGAAAATGTAAGGCAGGAAACTTTTTTGGATTTTGCCCTTGAGATGCTTCCACTAGATACTTATGATGTTATGAGTACTAAAAATTATATGGAGAAAATTCTGCAAAATAATAGTGAGTTTATAGAAGACATTAAGTATAAAACTTCTGATAGATACATAGAGGTTCTTAATAAACTTATTTCTGAAGTAGAAGAAAGCTATAAAAATAATATAAAAGATGTTTTTTATGGAGATAGAAAGGCCTTAAGCCGTGAAGAAGTGATGGAACTTTTTACTGATTATTATGGATATATGTCCCTTTATAGAAGAAATAACAAGATAAGAAGAATAATCTTTGGAAAGCTTAAGGATATAAGAGATGAAATATTTAGAAAAATACAAAAGGATTATGAAGAAGCAGTCAAAAATTGTTCTAAAGAAGAACTTAATGTAAAGGGAAATGAACTTATTTTCCAGAGAAAGTTGAAAATACGTGAAACTATAAAGAAACTTATGGAAACTAAAAAAGAATTGACATGGCTTGATAATATGAATATTTTAGAGGTATATAAAAAGATTAATGGTGACAAAATGTATACAATAGACGATTTAGCACCTCTAATATATATAAAGATAAGGTTAGATGGTTTAAAATTTGAACATGAAATAAAGCATGTTGTAATAGATGAAGCTCAAGATTATAGTAAATTACAGTTTATTATAATAAGGAAATTAACAAAATGTCTTGGGATGACTGTGGTTGGCGATACTAATCAAAGACTTATACCTAAATTTCAAGATAAACTTGCAATGGAAGAAATAGATAGTATATTTGATGATATTCCTGTTGAAATGTTTAAATTGAATAAAAGTTATAGGTCTACAGCAGAAATAATGAAATATGCTAATGATTTTATAAATGAAGACAGCTCAGTTCCAATGGTTAGAAGCGGTGATAAGGTTGAGAGAACCTATGTTAGTAGCAAGGAACAATTTATAGATACAGTAGCTGATGAAATATCTAAGATGAAAAAAGAAGGACTTGAAACTATAGGTATAGTTTGTGAAAATATGACTGATACAGAATACTGTGGTAAACTTCTAAAAACGAAGATACATGTAAATATAATAGATAAGGAAAACCAAATTTATACTGGTGGAGAGACTGTTATGCCTTCATATTTTGCTAAAGGACTTGAGTTTGATGGCGTAATTATTGTAGATAGAGGTAAGCGAGAAAAAGAAGATAGGACTTTATATGTAATGGCAACTAGAGCGCTTCATAGGCTGCATGACATCATTCTGCCGGAAAAATTTGAAGATTAACTAAATATAACGAATTAAAGTTCTAACATTGTGTCTTATAAAATATTCCTCTAGAATAATTTTTATTTTGAACGGTAAAAATAATTCTGGAGGTGTTTTTTGATGAAGAAATTATTGTATATTTCCGTAAATAGTAAGCCTGAAAATATATCTGTAAGCAAAACTGTTGGAAGAGAATTTGTAAACAGATTTATGAGAAAGTATCCTGAATATCAACTCATTGAAAGAGATATATGCAATGAATATATTCCTGAACTTAATCATAAGTATTTTAAGGAAAAAGGAGATATTGTATCTGGAAAAGATTATGATTCTCTAGATGAAAATGATAAAAAAGCTGTAGATAAAATAAATGAGCTTTGCAGTGAGTTTATAAGTGCAGATGTGTATGTCATTGCGTATCCAATGTGGAGTTCTCTTTTTCCACCAAGACTTAAAATGTACATTGATTGTATTATGCAAAACGGTAAGTCTATTAAAATTTCTGAGGATGAGGCTCATGGTCTTTTAAATGATAAAGAGAGAAGTATGCTTTGTGTACAGTCTTCTGGAGGAGCGTATCCCAAAATAATTTCATGGAAGCTAAATCATGGAATAAATTATCTTCATGATATTTTTAAATATGTAGGAATAAAAAAATTTGAGAAACTACTTGTTGAAGGAGTAGATACAGCTGATATAGGAAAACAAAAGGCTATGGCAAAAGCTTTTAATGAACTAGATGATTTAGTAAGCAAAATGGAAGTAAGAGAACTTATAGAGCGTTAATTTTTATAAATAGGATGGAGGATTGAAGATTGTTACTTAATATTTTAACTGCACAATTTAATATAACTACAATAAAGTTTTTGCAGCAATTCTCTAATCCTTTTTTAGATAAATTAGCACAAGCTATAACAATGACTGCGGAGGAATACTTCATAATTATATTTATAGGGATAGTGTATTTATGTATTGATAAAAAGCTTGGGTACTTAATGGCTGTAACATTATTATTTAGCAGCACTATTAATTATTTTGTAAAATGTATTTTTAAAGTCAAAAGGCCAATAGGAACTCCAGGGGTGCGTTCTCTTAGACTTCAGACAGCAGACGGATACTCATTCCCAAGTGGACATACCCAGGGAGCTGCTGTTTTTTGGTGCTCCCTTATGAAACGTTTGAAAAAGATGATTGTATATATAGTTGGGGCTGTTATGATAGTTTTAGTTGCACTTTCTAGATTATATTTAGGAGTGCATAGACCTGTTGATGTTGTGGGAGGATTTGTATTTGGAATAATTTGTGTAATAGTTTTGAATAGGATATTTCAATATGATGGATATAAAAAGAACTTAATTGTGTTTCTCTTTATTATTTTGCCAATGATTGTAATTACAGTGTATATTAATGATTCTAAGTTATACAAGGAATTAGGAGCCATAATTGGTTTTGTAATTGGATACAATATAGAAAATAAGTACATAAAATTCAATCCTAAAACCAGTGTGTGTAAGAACCTAATAAAAGTCATTATTTCTGTTTCAGGCCTTTTAATAGTAAGTATACTTTTCAAAACATTTCTACCACATGGACATGTACTTGATTTAATTACATATTTTTGTGGAGTATTGTGGTTTACTGCTGGAGATGGCTTAATTATAGTAAAGTTAAGCTTGTAAATGAGAAAAGATAGTGAAGAGTATGTGCTATTTTGTATCTCATGGAGTAAAAATTGGAGATAGTTGTGTAATTGGTGATGGAAGTGTAGTTACAAAAAATATACTAGATAATCTAACAGCATAGTGAAATCCTGCGAGAATTGTGGATAAGTAGAGCTGAAAATACATCAAGATTAGGCGCTTTGTTTATGTGATATAGCATTTTATATTTGAAGAATGCTAATGGTTGATAAGGTAGGATAATAGTATATATATATAATAATGGGGGAAAGCTCTTGATCCTAGATTTTCGGGAGCAAAGCAGAAGAAAATCATCATTGCTTTTATTAAATTAAACGAAGTAATAATATTATGGAAACGATTTAAATAAAACTCAATAAGTCTTGCCCCAAATTATAAAAAGACTTAGAAATTTTAATTTGTTTGAGACCAAAGTCGAGTTATTAAAATTCCTTAGTATTTTTATAATTTGGGGCTTAGACTTATGAGTTTTATTTAATGTTCCATAATATTATTACTTCGTTATGCGCCGGTATAGTCTCTGTCTACTGTAATTACGCAGTTGTAATGAGGGTGTTCTTTTTGTATGTCATTTTTTATAGCATCGACTAAATCATCAAATTTTTCAGGCGTTATTTTTTTATCAAAAGGAACTACTACATCAAAAATTAATTTTTTGTCCTCGCCGCTTCCGACTATTCTAAAATCATGAAATGAACCTACAGCTGGAAAATCATTTTTTAATATTTTTGATACGTATTTTTTGGCTTCATCAACTTCAGGAGATCCAATTAACAGAGGATCCATATGAACTACTACAAATATTCCTAAAGTTTCAGAAATCTTGTTTTCGACTTCATCTATTTTACTATGTAAAGTCATAATTGGAATATTGTATGGAACTTCAGCATGGAAAGAAATCATAATTCTGCCTGGTCCATAATTGTGTATAATTAAATCGTGTATACCTAAAATCACATCACATTCAAGTGCCATTTTCTTTATGGCCTTTACGAGAGCAGGATCAGGAGCTTGACCTAGTAGTGGATCAATAGTTTCTCGCATTGATGATACACCAGACCAGATTATCATTGCACCTATGAAAATACCAACATATCCATCTATAGATATTGTAGAAAAAACAGATACTAAAAGTGATAAGATTACACTTGAAAGTATGTAAACATCGTTTAAAGCATCAGCACCTGAAGCTTTTAGAGCTGAGGAATCGATTTCTTTCCCGATGGTTTTATTAAAATAACTTAACCATAATTTAAGAGGTATTGCAATTAAAATTATTATAAATGAAATCATATTAAAATTAACTGCTTCTGGTTTTAAAATTCTTGAAAATGAAGTTTTAACGAATTCAACACCAACAAGAATTATTATTGCAGATATTAATAGCGAAGATAGATATTCTATTCTGCCATGACCAAAAGGATGTTTTTTATCTGCTGGTTTATTTGATAATTTAAACCCTATAAGTGTTATAACTGAAGCACTTACATCTGCAAGATTATGAAAAGAATCGGCTATTACAGCTATACTATTTATTAAAATACCAATAGTAAGTTCTATTATAAAAAGAATAGAGTTTATTATGAGGCCCATTATACTGCTGAGGATTCCATAATTTTCTCTAACTTTTTTATTATCTATATTGCTATAATCTTTTATAAATTTTGAAACTATAAATTTTACAAGCATTGCGTTCACTCCCTATACTTTTAAAAGCATAATTGAAAATTGCAAATCAAATATATTATATCATATCTTACCAATAGTGGTATTAACATTATTATTTCTTTTGTATTGCGGTTAAATATATTTAATTAAGTAATTGGCATTTGACAATAACTAAATTTAAATATATAATAATGGCAAATGCCAATTATATTTTAAGGAGGGATTTAAGTGCCAAGGCCAATTAAATTTAGGAAAGTTGAAAGCTTGCCGAAATATACATATTTTGTGCCAGAGGGAATAAGGAAATGTGAACTCCATGAAATACTTATAAAGGTTGAAGAACTTGAAGCTATGAGACTTAAGGATATAGAAGAACTAAATCAAGAAGAGTGTGCGGAAAAAATGCATGTTTCAAGGCAAACCTTCCAAAATATAATAGATAGTGCAAGAAAAAAAGTTGCTTTAGCACTTACGGAGGGAAAAGCAATAAATATAAGTGGTGGAAATTATACTAGAAATTTGTGTAAGTTTAAATGTATAGCTTGTGGCAATGTTTATGAAATAAAGTATGAAGAAGATAAAAGTGTGTGTCCGGTATGTGGTTCAAATAAAGTCATGTGCAGCAAAAAAAGTGATTTTTGTCGTAAGGTGTGCCATAAGAAGTGCAAAAATAATAAATGTATTGGAGGAGATTTAAATGAAAATAGCAATACCTAATAATGGAACTGAATTAAATCACCATTTTGGTAAAAGTAAAAGTTTTATAATTGGAACAATAGAAAATAGCAAAGTTGAAAAAATGGAGGAAGTATCTACAGATCAGCTTGCACATCAGCATGAAGGCCTTGCAGATTTACTTGTTAAACATAATGTAGATGTAGTTATAACTGGAGGAATAGGAATGGGTGCGCTTGAAGCTTTAAAAAGCAAAGGTTTTAAAGTTATAAGAGGAGCTCAAGGTGAATGCAAGGATGTTATGGAAAGTTATATTAATGGTAAATTGGAAGATAAAAATGTAATGTGTAATCATCATTGCAATCACTAAAGATAAACATTTTTATTATAAAAGTTTCTAGGATATATAAATTTAAAGTTAAATTTGTATATCCTAGAATTTTTTTATATAAAATTATGGCAAATGATATAATATTAATATAGAACGTGGGAGATTGAAATTGTTAATAACAAATTTATATTGGTAAGCCAGACCATAAAGTAAGGGTGATGATTTTAATTGAAAACTGAAGTATATAATTTAGGAATTATTAAAGATGAAGAATTAAAATTTGCGGTTATAGTTTCAAAATTTAATGGAAAATTTGTATATGCAAAACATAAAAAGAGAGAAACGTGGGAAATTCCAGGTGGACATAGAGAATTAAATGAGGATATTGATAAGACGGCAGAAAGAGAACTTAAAGAAGAAACTGGAGCGATTAAATTCACAATAAAACCTGTATGCGATTATTCTGTAAAAAATGACGGACAGTCACAGGATTATGGTAGAGTATATTATGCACAAATTGAAGAACTTGGAAAACTTCCTGATTTTGAAATTGGAGAAATTAAACTATTTGATTATATGCCAGAAAAACTTACATATCCAGAAATTCAACCAATTTTATTTAAATATGTTCTAGAATATTAAATAATAGCTCTGATTTTAATCTTCCCTATATAACATAAAAAAAGAAAGATAAAATTTAAATTGGAGGATAAAATGAGTTATACTGAAATTAAAAATTCAAATGATAATGAGTGGTTTACGATTGAGAAAATAGACAATGAAACTTATGCTATAAGTGAATATGGACATTGGGAAAAAGCTCACTCTTATTTACTTATAGGCAAAAACAATGCTCTTTTAATTGACACGGGGTTGGGAATTGGAAATATAAAAAAGAAAGTTCAAAAGTTAACGGATTTGCCTATAATAGTGGTTACTACTCATATTCATTGGGATCATATAGGTGGTCATGATTTATTTAATACTATTTATGTTTATAAAGATGAAGCAGATTGGTTGAAAAACGGTATAGGTATACCTCTTAACGTTGTTAAGAAAAATATTATGGCTCGCCCTTTTACTAAACAGTCTCCAGCTGAGTTTAATATTAACAATTATAAAATTTATACAGGAAATCCAAGTAGAATATTAAATGATAACGATATAATAGATATTGGATCAAGAAAGATAAGAGTTATACATACGCCAGGACATTCTCCAGGACATATTTGCCTTTTTGAAGAGGATAGAGGATATCTATACACGGGAGATTTAATTTATAAGGGAACTTTATATGCCTTTTATCCAACTACAGATCCTGTGCTTTTTAAAGAATCAGTTGATAAAATTAGTAGGCTTAAAGGTATATCAAAATTATTGCCAGGACATAATGAAATAAGTATACAAGTTGATTTTATATATAGAGTAAAGGAAGCATTTCAAAACATTAAAGACAGAAACATGTTAAGGCAAGGTAATGGAGTATTTGACTTTGATGAGTTCAAAATAAAATTGTAATTGTATATGAGGTTTGGCTTAAGGCTTATTATTCTTCTATTAATAATTTACTGGAAAAAAATAAATAAGTTTTGTATACTATAAAATGTAGAATTATAAACTCAACTTTAGCATACAAAAATTAGCTTTAAGGTCTTGATTTTTAATGAATATTTGGCTAATTCATAAGTTGAGTTAAATATTTATAATTGGAGGAACAACTAATGCAAAATGAAATTAAATTTGCCAAGGAACTAATAGATTTTATATATGATAGTCCATCACCATTTCACTCAGTTAGAAATATTGAAAAAACACTAAAAGATAGTGGTTTTACTGAACTAAGTGAGGAGAATAAGTGGGAGCTTAATAAAAATGGAAAATATTTTGTTAAAAGAAATGACTCAGCTGTAATTGCTTTTAACGTAGGAAGTGGTTTAATAGCTAAAAAAGGATTCAAAATAGTAGGGGCACATACGGATTCACCTACGTTTAGGATAAAACCAAATCCGGAAATTATTTCTGAAAATTCATATATAAAGTTAAACACAGAGGTATATGGTGGACCAATATTAAATACATGGTTTGATAGACCACTTTCTATAGCTGGAAGGGTTATGATAAAGGGCAACAATGTACTTTTTCCGCAAACAAAATTAATTAATATAAAAAGACCTTTAATTATAATTCCTAATTTAGCCATACATATGAATAGAAGTGTAAATAGTGGTGTAAATATCAATCCTCAAATTGATACTTTACCAATTTTGGGGCTTATAAGTGAAAAGTTTGAAAAGGAAAACTATCTTCTTAAAATTATTGCAAATGAACTTCAGGTTGATGTTTCTGATATACTTGATTTTGATCTGTTCCTGTATGAGTATGACAAGGGATGCATTATGGGAGTAAATAATGAATTTATATCCAGCAGTAGACTTGATGACATGGAAATGGTGCATGCTGGTCTTACGGCTATGATAAATGCTAAAACTTCCGAATCCACTAATGTTTTAGCATGCTTTGATAATGAGGAAATTGGAAGTGCAACTAAACAAGGAGCTGATTCTCAGTTTTTATCTGATACCTTAGAGAGAATTGTTTTAGCATTTGGAGGAGATAGGGAAGACTTTTTTAGAGCTCTTTATAAATCCTTTATGATATCAGCAGATTCTGCACATGCAGTACATCCTAATAAAGGAGAAAAAGCAGATCCAGTTTTAAGACCACATATAAATGAAGGACCAGTTATAAAAATAAGTGCTGCTCAAAAGTATACCTCAGATAGTAGCTCAATAGGTGTATATGATGAAATATGCAAAATGGCAGGAGTACCATGTCAAAAGTTCACAAATAGATCAGATGAAAGAGGTGGAAGTACCATAGGACCTATAACTTCTACTCACACTGCAATAAGAACTGTGGATATTGGTACTGCACTTTTGGCTATGCATTCAATAAGAGAATTGTGCGGAGTTTCAGATCATGTTTATGTAGAAAAATCATTTGAAGAATTTTTCAATTTGTAAACGAATCTAAATAACAATGCTTTGTAACATTATTTATTAGAGCTTTTTTAATGTTACAAAGCACTGTTATTTAGATTTAGGAGTAAAGCAAGGAAAAAATTCCTCCGTACCTACGGAATTTTGGACATCAATTACATAGAGTTAGTTTGATGTCTATACTATTTTTCGCAGGGAAGCGGAGAAAAATTCACCTTGCTTTTATTTTAAGCGAAGTAAATAGTATTTTGGGAACGATTTAAATAAAAGTCAATAAGACTTGCTTCAAATTATAAAAAGACTTAGAAATTTTAATTTGTCTGAGCTTTTTTTCAGCGAGTTATTAAAATTTATTAGTATTTTTATAATTTGAAGCTTAGTCTTATGATTTTTATTTAATGTTTCAAAATACTATTACTTCGCAATATTATTAGATTATGAATGAAGTTAAAAAAACGTATTGTATATTTATGCATTGTGTGGTAGAATTAAAAACAATAGAAATAGACCTTTTGTAGAGGTGCTTTAAGTTAAGAGTAACTGTTTGGAGTTGGCAAATTATGATAAGCAGTGAAAGGGACTTTTAGCCGAAGCAAATAAATTGGCAAATTTATTCGCTGGCTTTTCACAAAATATGTGAAGGGTTGTCACTTAATTGTCATTAGGTAAGTGGAGCGCTACAAGGTACACAAGATTGCAGTTAAGACGGCAAGGGTGTTCCTTTGCCGTTTATTTTTATATAAAAAAATAAAGAGGTGTTTTATTTGAAATTATTTGGAAGTATGAATGTTGAAAGTAATGAGTTATATATAGGGGGCATAAGTTGTAAGAAACTTGCAAAAGACTATGGTACGCCTCTTTATGTAATTGATGAACAATTAGTGAGGGAAAATTGTAGAAGATATTATAAAAATTTTAAGGCAGAAAAAGATGGAAATAGAGTTGCATATGCTGGTAAGGCATTTTTACCTATTGCAATGTGTCAAATTGTTAGTGAAGAGGGGCTTAGTCTAGATGTAGTTTCAGGGGGAGAACTTTATACCGCTTACAAAGCTGGATTTAATATGAATAATATTTTATTTCATGGAAATAATAAAACAATAGATGAAATGGAAATGGGGATAAAATTAAACGTAGGAAGATTTGTAGCAGATAATTTTTATGAAATAGAAAAAGTAAATGAAATAGCTGAAAGAATGGGTAAGGTTCAAAAAGTATTTCTTAGAATAACTCCTGGAATAGAAGCACATACACATGAGTATATAAAAACAGGACAAATCGATTCTAAGTTTGGATTTACTTTAGCTAATGGAGATGCACTCAAAGCTGTTAAAGAAGTTCTAAAATTTAAAAATGTAGAGCTTGTAGGTATTCATGCACATATAGGTTCTCAAATTTTTGAAATAGGACCTTATGAAGAAGAAACGAAGGTTATGCTTAAATTTGTTAAGACTATTAAAGATGAGTTGAATTATGAAATAAAAGAGCTTGATTTAGGTGGTGGCTTTGGAATTTACTATAAAGAAGGAGATAAACCAAAATCAACTGAAGATTTTTGTAATGCCATATTAGAAGAAGCTCAAAGAAGTGCTGACGAATTTAATATAAAACTTCCAAAGCTCATAATAGAGCCTGGTAGATCTATAATAGGAAATGCAGGAACAACTATTTATACTGTAGGTTCTATAAAAGAAATACCAGGAATAAGAAAATATGTATCCGTAGATGGTGGTATGACTGATAATATAAGACCTTCTCTTTATAAGGCCGAATATGAATGTGAAATTGCAGATAAATTTAGAAATTCAAAAGAAACGGTTACTGTATCAGGTAAGTGCTGTGAATCTGGAGACATACTTTTAAATGATATAAGCATGGCGAAGGCAGAGAGTGGTGATATTTTAGTTGTAGCTACTACTGGAGCTTATGGCTATTCCATGAGTAATAATTATAATAAGATTCCTAAAGCAGCAGTTGTTTTAGTCAATGATGGAAAAGCTAAGTTAATATGCAAAAGGGAAAGTTATGAAGATATGCTCATGAACGAAGTTTTGCTATAAAAATATTTAGGGGGCTCAATATAAAGGCTGATTTTATTGATCAGCTGCTTCTAAGTTAAATGTGGGTTATTGGTAAAAGCACTTGATCATGTTGGGGCACAAGGTCATGTTTTTACTAATAACCCACGATTTTTTTTGATGGTAAATTTAAATAGTTAATATAAATCTGTAATTTGTAACTTTAAAATTTTGTTTAAAAAAATATATATGTGGGAATAATAATCGAAGTTAAATTAATGAGTATATTTGCTGAAAGGATTGATTATTATGCTTTATGTATATATTTTTCTTCTATGTTTAGTTATTGGTTCTATATACATGTTACGTTATGTTGGTAGAAGAAAAAGTTATCATTATCATGAAAACATTATAGAAAATGATGATTTAAGTCATGATAAAAGCTACTTTGAAATACCGAGGGGAAGCAGAAGAGGAATTCTTATAAAAAAGCTGGATAGAAGTTATAATAGGATTCTTAAAGGATATGAATACTTCGACAGGGAAATAAGAAATAAGAGAGAAATACCAGCTGCATCCGAGTGGCTTCTTGATAACTTGTATCTCATAGAAAAAGAATATAAGGATATAAAACATAATATGTCCGGAATATGCTATAGAAATATGCCGGTTATAAGTAAGGGGGCATTTAAGGGCCTTCCAAGGGTATATTATCTTGGAACTAAAATAATAAATAAATTGGATGGAAGGATAAATGAAGGGGCTTTAGTTTCGTACATAGGAGAATATGAAAAGAGAGCTGTCTTAACCAGTGCAGAGCTTTGGGCACTGCCTACTATGTTTAGAATGGCGGTTATTCAAAATATAAGTAAAATCACTGAAAGTATAGTATTTTCTCAAATTGAAAAGTCGAAAGCAGATAAGTATGGAGATGACATAATAAATTCAGAAAATATTAGTTTTAAGAAGGTTAAAAGAGCATTAAAAAGTGAAAAAATATTAACCTCACATTTTGTAGAAAGATTTCTTAAAATTTTAAGAGACAGCGGCGTTGATAATAAAGAAATTTATGATTATATAGATACAAGGCTTGAAATGCAGGAAACTACAAGCAATGAAATGATAATATTGGAGCATCAAAGACAGGCCAAGTTTCAGGTATCTATGGGGAACTCAATAAATGCTATAAGGGAAATTGAAGCCTTAAATTGGAAAGAATGTTTTGAAAGGCTTAGCTCCGTAGAGAGCATATTGAGAAAAGATCCATCTGGAATATATAATCACATGGATTTTCTATCAAAAGATTATTATAGACATAATATAGAGAGAATTTCAAACGGAATGAACTTGCCTGAGTCTTATGTTTCTAAGATGGCGGTTAAATGTGCAGAGGAGTATTCGGGAAAGGGTATAAGAAAGCATGTTGGATATTACATTGTAGATTGTGGAATTGAAGAATTAAAAGATAAAATTGGATTAAGGAAACGTGTAAATAAGTTATTATGGAAAATTTTAAATGAAAATAAAGTTGGATTTTATATAGGTGTTAATGTAATTGGAACTATTATGTTAGATGTCTTTTTGCTATACCTTATTTTTAGAGGAAGAAATTATAGTAACCTACCCCAATACGTAATAGGATTTTTTGTTATTTTAATTCCATGCTCAGAAATAGTGAATTCTATTGTTAATTGGAGTGTAAATAACTTAACTATACCTAAATTTGTACCCAAGATTGATTTATCAAAAGGTATCCCGGATGAGGCTAGAACAGTAGTAGTAATTCCAGCAATTTTGAATAATGAAAAAGAAGTAAAAAAATTAATTAGCGATATGGAAATTTATTACCTTGCTAATAGAGAAAAAAATCTTTACTTTGCACTTTTAGGTGATTTTAAGGACAGTAAAAATGAGACACAAGATGATGATTATAAGATAAATAGAACTGCACTTAATAGCGTAAAAAGGTTAAATAGAAAATACTGTGATAATGAAGAAGAAATCTTTTTCTTTCTTAATCGAAAAAGAAAATTTAATTCAAGTGAAAATATGTGGATCGGCTGGGAAAGGAAAAGAGGAAAGCTAATTGAATTCAATTCACTTTTAAAAGGTGATAAGAATACTAGTTATAATGTGATAAGTGGCAGCTTAAAAAATCTTTATAATGTTAAGTATGTTATTACACTTGATGCGGATACTAAGCTTCCAAGGGATACAGCAAAAAAGCTTGTAGGTGCTATGGTTCATACTTTGAATAGAGCTGTCATAAAAAATGATAGAGTTGTAAGAGGTTATGGGATTATGCAGCCTAGAGTAAGCATAAATTCTCTTAGCGCTAATAAAACGATTTATTCTAAGATTTTTTCCGGAGAAGCAGGTATTGATACATATAGTACTGCTGTTTCAGATGTATATCAGGATTTATTTGGTGAAGGAATCTTCGCTGGAAAGGGAATATACGATATCGATGTTTTTCAGAGTATGTTGAAAAATCAAATACCTGAAAATACTATATTAAGTCATGATTTATTGGAAGGATCATATGTAAGAACAGCGTTAGTTACGGATGTTGAATTTATTGATGGATATCCTGCATATTATAATTCAAGCTGTAAAAGATTGCATAGATGGGTTAGAGGAGATTGGCAGCTTTTGCCTTGGATATTAAAAAAATCTCCTATAAACGCTTTGTCTAAGTGGAAAATTTTTGACAATTTAAGAAGAAGTATGATAGCACCTTCAATCATGCTTTTAATATTTTTATCTATAACCATACTTCCATACAATATAGATAAATGGCTTTCTATAGCTTTTTTATCATTAATATGTCCATGGCTTTTCGATATATCCGAAATGGTAGTATCGCCTATAAGGGGTATGAATTTATCAGGGAAAATTGATAGCAGTAAGGTTGTAATAGAGCAGATGTTTTTAATATTTAGTTTCCTTCCGTATAAAGCATATCTTATGGTTGATGCTATAGTAAGAACGTTATATAGATGTTTTATAAGTAAAAAGAATCTACTTGAATGGCAAACTTCTGCGGATTCAGAGGCTTCTAGTAAGAGAGAATTTAGAGATTTTGCATATTCTATGTGGATAGGAAGTTTGATTGCAATTATTGTATGTACTGAGGCTTTTTATAGGGAAACAGCAATTGGATTCATAATGTTCCCAATGGCAGTACTTTGGTTTATAAGTCCATTTACAGCATACTTTATAAGTAAAGAGAATAAAAATAATATAAGTATAAAGAGCATTGACATGAAATTTCTCCGAATGATGGCAAGAAAAACATTTGCATATTTTGAGGATTTTGTGAATGAAGAATCAAATTTTCTTCCTCCAGATAATTATCAAGAATATGGAGATAAGGGAGTTGCTTTCAGGACTTCACCAACTAATATGGGAATGGGATTAACTTCAAATTTGTCTGCATATGATTTGGGGTTTATAGGTATAACTGAATTTCTAAGTAGAACGAACAAAGTGCTTTCAAGCATGGAGTCACTTCCTATGTATAGAGGGCATTTTTATAATTGGTATGATATAAAGACTAAAAGGCCGCTCAAACCGGAATATATATCAACTGTAGATAGTGGAAATCTTGTAGGATATATGTGGCTTTTAACCAGTTCTATTGAAGAATTTAAAAAATCTTCGGTCTTTAATAAAAATTTGATAAGAGGATTAATTGATAATATAAATTTAGCAGAAAAGGAGCTTAAGACTACTGATATAAAAAGAGAAAACTACTATGGAGAAATAAGAAATGTACTTCAAAATGAAAAAATCAATTTACTGTTATTTCATAAAATACTTTGGGGTCTAATTGAAAAAGAAGAATTAGTGGAAAGTGAGGAAGACAAATCAAGAATATATTGGAATCTTAAACTTAAAAATGCTTCTTTGAATTTAAAAGATGAATGTAATAAATTAATGCCGTGGATAAATACATTTATGAAAAATGTAGAAAGCGAATATTATATTTTTGAAACGCTTAATACGGCAATTTTTGAGGTACCTCTTAGTGTTCTTCCTAAAAAGTTAGAGGAAATAAAGGTATTTATTCAAAATAAGATTAATAGCAGTGACAGAATAGATAGAGATATTTATCGAAAACTAATTAAAGATATCAGTGATGGAAAAGCTGAAATTGAAAAACTTATATATGGTTTAAATGATTTGCATAATAGGCTAAGTAGGATTATAGATAATACTGATTTTAGAATGCTTTTTGATAATAAGAGGGAATTGTTCGCTATTGGTTATGATATAGAAAGTGACAGTTTGGGAAAAAGTTTTTATGATCTTTTAGCATCTGAAGCTAGACAGGCAAGTTTTATAGCTATAGCTAAAGGTGAGGTTAATCAAAATCACTGGTTTAAACTAGGAAGGGCAATAACAAATGTCTATAAAAGAAAATGTCTAGTTTCCTGGAGTGGAACTATGTTTGAATATCTTATGCCAATTATAATAATGAGGAATTATCCAGAAACGCTTTTAAGTCAGACTTACAAGACAGTAGTTGAAAGTCAGAGAAGATATTGCAAGAAAAGGAAACTTCCATGTTGGGGAATTTCAGAATCAGCATTTTCAAGATTAGATGCTGATAACAACTATATGTATAAAGCTTTTGGCGTTCCAGGTATAGGTCTTAAGAGGGGGCTTTCAGATGAATTTGTAATAGCACCTTATGCTTCAGTTATGGCACTTCAGATTGATGCTAAAAATTCTATAAGTAATATGCATGAACTTGTAAATCAAGGTGCTGAAGGTAGATACGGTTTTTATGAGGCAATTGATTATACTAAGGTAAGATTAAAAGGTAATAAAGAAAAAGAAGTTGTAAAGTGTTTTATGGTTCATCATGAGGGAATGAGTTTAATGTCTCTTGATAATGTTATAAATGATAATGTGCTACAAAAAAGATTTCATTGTATACCGGAAGTCAAGGCAACAGAACTTTTATTGCAGGAGAGAGTGCCAAGGAGAATAGTATACAATGAAGAAAAGGCATTTGAGGTTCCAGAATTTAAGGATGAGAAACAAAAGATAATAGAAAGAAGATATAAAACAGCAAAAACAACAATTCCTGAAGTTCAGCTTTTATCTAACGGAAATTACTCTATTATGATTTCTAATAGTGGAAGTGGATATAGTAAAAGAGATAAACAGTATATATATAGGTGGCGTAATGATTCTATAGAAGAGAATAAGGGAATGTTTTTCTATATAAAAGATTTAGGAAGTAACAAATGGTGGAGCGCAGGGTATGAACCATGCCAAAGTGAAGGCGATTATTATGAAGCCATATTTTCTGAGGATAAGGCAAAATTTAAAAGAAAGGATGAAAATATAATAACCAGTACAACTGTTGTTGTTTCTAGTGAGGAAGATGCAGAAATAAGGAGATTAGATATAACCAATAATGGAAAAACTGATAAGATTTTAGAGGTAACAAGTTATATGGAAATTACTATTGCGCCATTTGATGCGGATTTAGTGCACCCTGCTTTTAGTAATTTGTTTGTGAGAACAGAGTTTAATGGAGAATATGGATGCTTACTTGCTTCAAGGAGAAGGAGAAGTGAAAAAGAAAATGAATTATGGGTTATGCACTATATGATTGTAGAAGGAGAAGCAAAAGGAAATGCTGAGTACGAAACTAGCAGAAATAATTTTATTGGAAGAACGAGGGATGTTCATAACCCTGAGGCGATGAATTCACCACTTAAAAATACAGTTGGAGATGTCTTAGATCCTATAATGAGTCTAAGAAGAAGAATTAAAATTAGACCAGGGAAAACCATTAGAATATCTTATATTACAGCTGCTGCTGATTCTAAGAAAAATGTGCTTGCAATTTGTAAAAAGTACTCTTTCTATGGAAGCATAAAAAGAGCTTTTGAAATTGCAGCTACTGGAGCACAAGTTTCCATGGGATACTTAGGTATAAAATCATCAGAAGCTAATGTATATGAGCTAATGGCATCAAAGATATTATTTTTAAGCGATAATTTGAAAAATAGAGATTATTATATCAAAAATATAAATAAAAATCAGCCCGCACTATGGGGTTACGGTATTTCTGGGGATTTGCCAATATTACTCCTTATTGTAAGATATGAAAGTGATATCGGAATTGTGAAACAGATGATTAAGGCACATGAATATTTTCAAACTAAAGGTTTAGGTGTTGACCTTATAATAATAAATTTAATGGATAATTCCTATATTCAAAATTTTCAAGATACTATAAATGATTTAATAAATAGAAGTAATGTAAGATTGGATAGATATAAGTCAGGAAAAACTTTTCTATTTAATAAAGCATTGATGCCAGAAGAAGACATGAAGTTTTTAATAGGTATAGCAAAATTGGTTATAGACTCAGATAAGGGACTTTTAATAGCACAGCTTAAGACTAAAGATCATGAGAAGGATGAAATGCCAAATTTAGAATCTCACGAAATTAAATATGATATTAAACCATATAAATTTTCAATTAATGCCCTCAAGTTTTTTAATGAATATGGAGGATTTGATGAAAAAAGTAATGAGTATGTAATAATTCTTAATGATAGTAAGAATACACCTGCTCCGTGGATTAATGTTATATCTAATGAGAAGTTTGGATTTCATGTATCAGAAATAGGCTCTGCATATACATGGAGTGAAAATAGTAGAGAGAATAAGATAACTCCATGGGATAATGATCCAGTTTCAGATACTTTAGGTGAGGCACTTTATGTAAGGGATGAAGTTACAGGTAAGTACTGGAGTATAAGTCCAGAACCTGTGCGTGATAATGACGATTATATAATTAAGCATGGTTTTGGATACAGCAGCTTTAGCCATTACAAAGAAGGCATAGTGGGCAATATGACTATGTTTGTGCCTATGGAAGAAAGTACAAAGGTAATAATTTTAAAGCTTAAAAATAATACAGAGGTTGAAAGAAAATTATCAGCTACGTACTATTCAAGACTCGTTTTAGGAGTGACACCTGAGCATACTAAGCAGTATATTTCAACATATTTAGATATGAATAGTAAAGTCATTTACGCTAGAAATCCTTACAGCACAAGTTTTGGAAATTTGTATGCTTTTCTCAAAATTTATGGTGGTTATGATGAGAGTTTTACTGGAAGCAGAAAAGAATTTATTGGTAAGGAAAATAATATCCATGGTCCTGCTGCAATTAAAAAGATTAGGCTGTCTAATGAGGTAGGAAGTGGAATAGAAGCCTGTATGGCGGAAAATGTAAAAATTAATTTGAATCCTGGGGAAGAAAAAGAAATTGTAATAATGCTCGGGGAAGAAAAATCTCTAATAGAGCTTAAAAATTTAACAGATAAATATTCTTCAGTTCAAAATGCTGAAAATGAATTATCTAAGACAAAAGAGTATTGGAGATCTATGTTAACTTCAATAGCTGTAAAGACTCCGGATGACAGTATGAATATTATGATGAATGGATGGCTTATGTATCAGCTTGTTTCGTGCAGATTGTGGGCTAGAACTGCATTTTATCAGTCTGGAGGAGCTTATGGTTTTAGGGATCAGCTTCAGGATACAATGCCTCTTAGTTTTGTTAAGCCTGAAATGACTAGAAAGCAGATACTTATAAGTGCATCAAGGCAATTTTTGGAGGGTGATGTTCAGCATTGGTGGCATCCTGTAGTAAATAGCGGTATAAGAACTAGATTTTCAGATGATTTATTATGGCTTCCTTATGTAACTTTAGATTATATAAGAAATACTGGAGACTATTCTATTTTAGACGAAATAGTTTCGTATATAGAAGATGAACCTTTAAAAGAAGGTGAAGATGAGAGATATAATCTTACAAAAACATCTGACAAAAAGGGAACTATATATGAGCACTGTATAAAAGCTATAGATAAAGCACTTAAATTTGGAATTCATAACATACCGCTCATGGGTAGTGGAGATTGGAATGACGGAATGAATACCGTAGGAAACAAAGGAAAAGGTGAAAGTGTATGGCTTGGATGGTTTTTGTATTCTATACTCAAAAACTTTAAAGATGTGGCAAAGATGAAAAAAGATGAATATAGAAGTGAGAGGTATTTGGAATTAAGCGATTTTGTAAGAGAGAGTATAGAAAAGAATGCGTGGGATGGAAATTGGTATAGAAGAGCTTACTTTGATGATGGAACACCTCTTGGTTCCGCACAGAATGATGAATGCCAAATAGATTCTCTCGCTCAATCATGGGGATTAATATCTGGAGGAGCTAAGCATGAAAGAGCTAAAGTAGCAATGAAGTCAATTGAAAAGTATCTGGTAAAAGAAGATAAAGGTATGGTATTACTTTTAACTCCGCCATTTGATGATTCTAAGTTAAATCCCGGTTATATAAAAGGTTATGTGCCAGGTGTAAGAGAAAATGGAGGCCAATATACTCATGCAGCAACCTGGGTAATACTTGCTATGACAAAGTTAGGTGATGGTAAAAAAGCCTGGAAGCTATTTAATATGATAAATCCAATAAATCACACAAAATCATTTTACGATTGTCAAACTTATAAGGTTGAACCATATGTCATGGCAGCAGATGTTTATGCAAAGGAACCTTATGTAGGTAGAGGTGGATGGACCTGGTATACAGGTACTGCAGGTTGGATGTACAGAGTCGGAATAGAAGGCATACTTGGTTTAAAATTAAAAGAAGGAATGGGTTTTACAATCGAACCATGTATTCCTGATAAGTGGAGCAGTTATAGTATGCAGTATAAAGTTAAAAATAATATCTATAATATAAACATACACAGAACAGGAAAGAAAACAATAGTACTAGATGGTGATAATGTTACTGGTGGTATAGTACCATTTTTAGATGGTGGCGAGCATAATGTTGAGGTGACTATATGATGCAAGTGTATTGACAGATATAGAAACAATGTTGTACTATATATATAATATAAATCAACTAATCCTATATGATTTATAGGTTTACCTGGGCTATTTCTTATAAGGGATAGCCTTTTTGGTATAATATAGTTAGGAGATGATAAAATGCAAAAATTGAGCAGAAGGCTGGATGGATTTACTGAATCAATAATAAGAAAAATGACGAGGATAGCTAATAAGTATGGAGCTATAAATCTTTCTCAGGGTTTCCCTGATTTTGATCCACCAAGGGAAATAATGGACGAACTTAGAAAAATTTCTTTCGAGGGACCTCATCAATATGAAATAACCTGGGGGTCAACGGAATTTAGAAAAAAACTTGCTCGAAAGCAGGAAAGGTTTATGGGAATTGATATTGATCCTGAAAAAAATATTGTTGTTACCTGCGGAAGTACAGAAGCTATGATGGTTTCAATGATGTCAGTTTGTGATCCAGGAGATAAGGTTATTGTATTTTCACCATTCTATGAGAATTATGGAGCAGATGCTATTTTAGTTGGGGCAGAGCCTATATATGTCCCTTTAGAACCTCCAGATTTCAAATTTAATAAAGAAACTCTAAAAAAAGCATTTGAACAGAAACCAAAAGCATTAGTACTCTGTAATCCATCTAATCCAACAGGAAAAGTTTTTACAGAAGAAGAACTTTTTTATATAGCAGATCTGGCAAAGAAATATGATACATATATAATAACTGATGAAGTATATGAACATATAGTATACAAACCTAATAAGCACATATATATGGCGTCACTACCGGGAATGAGAGAAAGAACTATATCTTGTAGTTCACTTTCAAAAACTTATTCAATAACAGGTTGGAGATTAGGGTACATAATAGCAACCAGTGAAATTATTGATAGCTGCAAGAAGGTACATGATTTTCTTACAGTGGGAGCAGCAGCACCACTTCAAAGAGCAGTACTTGCAGGTCTTGATTTTAGTGATGAATATTATGAAAATTTAACTAAGCTTTATACTAGAAAAAGAGATATATTTATAAATGGACTTGATGAGATAGGGCTAAAATATTTTGAGCCACAGGGTGCGTACTATGTTTTAGTTGATATATCTGAATTTGGTGAGAAGGATGATTATAAGTTTTGCGAATGGCTTGCTAAAGAAATAGGGGTTGCAGCAGTTCCGGGTTCAAGCTTTTTTAAGGAGAATGTAAATAATTATATAAGATTTCATTTTGCTAAAAAAGATGAAACTCTAATTGAAGCTGTAAAAAGACTTAGAAAGTTAAAGCAATAGTATTTTGAAGCATTAAAGGGTTTACATTTAGATATTAAGTCATTGAATCCAAATAAATTTTACAGATGCTAAATTTTTGTATATAATGATAAAGGAAAGAAATTAAGGAGGTAAGTAAGTTTATGGAACCATCAAATTGCTAGTATTTATTTTATATGAAAATAAATATATATTTTAAAGGTACTAATTTTTTGCCTAATTATTTTGGGCTTATTTGTTGTGCTTTTATGAAATTAGCAATTTTTGAAGGTAACTTACTTAATTATAATTATAAATTTTAATTGAATTATTAGGTTGTAAGTGGATACTGTCTTCTTACGACCTTTTTTATTTGTAAACCTTCAGTATTTAATTATATAATTTCATATAATGTGCATCAGGTTAGTACGTAAGATTGGTGGTGATTATATGGAACCTATATTTAAGGTAATGTATTTAAATCAGTAAACGGAAGGAGTATTTTAATAGTTTATGATTTACGCATTACCATGTAATAAAAAATATATTTTATATTCCTTACCGTGTATTAAATTTGTTGGAGGTAAGGAATATGGAAAAGAAATTAAATTTAAATTGGTATATATACAAAAACGAGACTGATCATGAAATTAGGTATTGTCACAACTGTGGTACAAAGGTTGAATTTAAGGATTCATTAAAGAGAAGACAAAATGCAAATGGCAAAAATATATTTTATTACGCTATTTATAAGTGCCCTAATGGACATACCTGGAATAAGAAAATTGATACGTTTAAAACTACTGCAGGACTCAAAAATAATTATAAAGAAAATAATGAAAAGGAAAATATATATGAAAATTTCAGCATAGCTCAAGTTTTACAGGATGGAATTGATGAGGTACAAATTTTTCTTAAAGAAATGTGTACAAAGGAAAGATTGGATAAATTTCTAGCAGAAAAGATAGTTGATTTTACTAGAGGACAAGTTGTTAAGGCAATTGAGAAAGGTAAAATAAAAGTCAACGGCTGCATGGTGAAAGCAAATGTTAGACTTAGGGTTAATGATATAATCAGTCTTGAATTAAACGATATAAAATAATTTTAATATAAGAGTTGCATTAGCAATTTCTGAAATTACTAATGTAACACTTTTTCAATATTCGGTAAATTTTATATTAATTTAAGACACATTTCATTGTTTTAAATTGTGAAAAATATTACAATTAGTATAAATATAAGGAAAGGTTATAAGCGTATTATGGAGGAATTAATCAAATTAGAAGATGTCAGTAAAAGTTATAGAAATAAGAAAATTTTAAGCAATATAAATTTAAGCATTTTTAAGGGGCAGACTTTAGCTGTTATTGGTAAAAATGGTGCAGGAAAAAGTACTTTACTTAAAATAATAGCTGGACTTAGCAAAGTATCAGGGGGAAGAAGAATTGTTAAAGGAGATAGACTTAAATTAAATATTGGTTATGTTCCAGATAGATTTCCAAAACTTAATTTTACTCCTCATGAATATATATTACATATGGGAAAGATTGAAGGCTTATCTAATAATCACATAGATAAGGTGGAAAAAGAGCTTTTTAACGATTTTAATTTAAATTCAATGAAGGATACACAAATAAAATATTTATCGAAGGGAACCATACAAAAGGTCGCAGTTATACAAGCTATGTTGTCAAAACCAGATATATTATTGTTGGACGAGCCACTTTCAGGTCAGGATGTTGATTCACAAGAAAAAAATATTAGTATATTAGAAAAACTGAAATCAGAAGGAATTGCAATGGTTTTAGCCTGTCATGAAGCGTATTTAGTTGAAAAATTAGCGGATAAAACTGTGAAAATACAAAATGCTAAAATGTTATGCTTTTCTCAAGATACACACAAAAATATGTTTATAGTTTTTAAAATAAGTGAAGATTTTGACTTAAATTTAGTCAAAAGCTTTAAAGGATTACTTAATGCAAGTCAGAATGGAAGGCTAGCTAATATATTAGTAGACCCAAAGTACAGTGACAGCAGCATAATGCATTTAATCAATATGGGATGCAGCATTGTTTCAGTGAAGGAAGGGTAAATTATATTATGAGTATTAAAAGTTTAATGATATATTTTTTCAAAGATTACAAAAGGTCTAATAAGTATATACCTCCACTTTTAGCTTATATGATTTTAATGGGTGTTGTGTATGCGGTTAAACCATGCTATGTAATGACATCTTATACTGCAACTTGTATAATAATATATATAATTGCAGCGTGGATTTCGGTTACTTTTGTAGATAGTGAAGACATTGTTCAGCAGCAGCTTACAATTTTGCATTTTAAAAAAGAAAATTTATATTATTTGGGTAAGATAGCTTTTGTATATTTTTTAATACTTATATTATCAGTTATTACGGTTTTTTATCCGATTTTATTAGGATGTTTTATTAGAAAAATATATACTTTAGATATTGTTATTGCTTTTATGAGTCATGCTGTTATTGGACTTTTGGGGACAGCACTTGGAGGCTTGTTTAATTCTAGAATAATTAAAGATAAAAAAATTGTAGTGCTATTTTTGAGTGCTATTTTACTTGTGTCTATTATTAGAAATCCTCTTGTTCAAGTCTTACCTGTATTTAAGTGGATAACTGTAATTTTGCCACCAGTATATTTAACAATAGACAAGCTTAGTTCAATAGACTATGTGAATTTGCAGAATTCAGTTGGGGTTATGTATACTTTAGCTGCAGCAGTAATTTATTCTATTATACTAATTTTTGTATTTATAAAAAGGTGTGTGAAGTAACAGTAGTTTGAAACATTAAATAAAACTCATAAGACTAAGCCTCAAATTATAAAAAGACTAAGAAGTTTCAATAACTCGCTGAAAAGAAGCTCAGACAAATTGAAACATCTAAGCCTTTTTATAATTTGAGGCAAAGTCTTATTGAATTTTATTTAAATCGTTCTCAAACTACTGTTACTTCACATAAGAGGTAAGGGCAAGGAAGATTTTCTTCCGCTACGCTACCGAAAATCTGAATTAAAAGTTTATGCATGAATGAACTTTTAATAACTTGCTGAAAAGAAGCTCAGAGAAATTGAAACTTCTAAGTCTTTTCATTATTTTAGGCAAGGTCTTATTGAGTTTTATTTAAATTGTTCTCAAACTACTGTTACTTCACATAAAGGGTAAAGACAAGGAAGATTTTCTTCCGCTCCGCTGCGGGAAATCTGAATTAAAAGTTTATCCCTGCATAAACTTTTAATAACTTGCTGAAAAGAAGCTCAGACAAATTGAAACTTCTAAGTCTTTTTATAATTTGAGGCAAAGTCTTATTGAGTTTTATTTAAATCGTTTTCAAACTACTGTTACTTCACATAATGGGTAATGGCAAGGAAGATTTTCGTCTGCTCCGCTACCGAAAATTTGAATTGAAAGCTAATAAATGAGAATAATAATTCAAAAAGACATGTAATCGTTCATATTAAAATATAACGGTTGCATGCCCAAAAAAATAAAATTATCTATTTAAATTTAATGCAGTATCAGTTGATTTCATATCAACCTTATATTGTTCCTGAGTATTGTAAGGCTGATAATAGCCATTTGTCATCATATAGTTTAAAATTCTTTCATGAAGACTAATAGCTTCATCAAGATGCCTTTTTAACGTTGTTCTTACTTCTGGTGTAACTGATTCTGTGATTGCTATAGCATAATTTCTTATTGCAGATTTAGAAGCAATTAGAAAATCTGATGCAATAACATGGTCGTTTAGTATATCCATTTTATGTGCATTTTCTAAAACTGTATTCATAATAAATCAATCTCCTTTGTTTAGCTATTCATGAAGCTTGGTGAATCCATTTTCGATTTTTGGATAAGACCTTTGAGTTCGCCAATTTGTCTCTTAGTTACGTTTTTATCATCTTCTAAAATCGTTCTTAGATTGACATCAGAAACTAATTCTGATACAGCAGTTGTTTTTGTTAAGCATAGGTTTTTAAAATTTAAAAGTTCGTGTAATTCCATTGTTTCATGCATTCCAAGTTTAGGTTGCTGCATAATGATACCTCCTTCATTTATTTCAAAATTATAGTTTGCATATTAAATAAAAATTATACATTATGAAAGAGGTTCATTTTAAGCAGCAATTTATTCACTATATTAGTATCTTTTAGCCAATTTTTTATCTAAAAGAGCTACACATAAATACATTAGATAAGCTAAAATAGATAGAATTATTATGCTCATCATTACCATATCTAGCTCTGAAATTTGACCACCATAAACTATTAGAAAACCAAGCCCTTCTTTTGCAACTAAGAACTCTCCCATGATTACACCAACCCATGATAAACCAACGTTTATCTTTAAGGCAGACATAAGAGTTGGAATTGAAGACGGAATTATTAGATTTTTTAATATTTGAAATTTTGTTGCACCGAAGGTTTTCAGGAGCTTGATTTTTTCCTCATCAACTGCCTTAAAGCTATTTAAAACTGATATAATTGTTACTACAATTGATATGAGTACAGCTATTAATATTATGGCTTTTATACCGTTGCCCATCCAGAAGATTAATATAGGAGCTAAGGCTATTTTAGGCAGAGAGTTTAATACTACAAGGTAAGGATCTAAAACCTTTGAAGCAAAATCTGACCACCACAGAAGAATTGCTATTATTGTGCCTAAGACAGTGCTTAAAAGGAAACCTACTATTGTTTCAAAGCAAGTTATACCGATGTGTGTAAATAAAGTCCCCTCACCATATATTTTTATCAGACTTTGAATCATTCTAGAAGGAGTACTTATTAAAAATGGATCTACTATATTTAAGTCACCAACTATTTCCCAAAGTACAAAAATGAAAATTAGTATTAAAATTCTTGTTATAGTGACTTTCTTCTTATCACTTTTTAGTTTTTTCATATAATTAAGCTGTTCAGTGCTCACTTTCATTATCGTCCATCTCCTTCCAAACAGAGTTGAAATAGAATGAAAAATCAGGACATTCCCTTCTTTTTATAGGGGAGACTGCTGGAAGGTTTATTTGTACCTCTTTTTTTAGCACAGCAGGACGTTTTGAAAACACTAGAATTCTTTCTGAAATTGAAACTGCTTCAGCTATATCATGAGTTACCATTATAGCTGTTTTACCTTCAGTTTTAATAATTTGGCAGATTTCGCTGCCTACGTTTAGTCGGGTCTGGTAATCAAGTGCTGAAAATGGCTCATCGAGAAGAAGTACTTCTGGTTCTAAAACTAGTGTTCTTATAAGAGCAACTCGTTGCCTCATACCGCCTGATAATTCATTTGGATAATGATATTTGAAATCTTTTAAATCATATTTTTCCAGTAAATTTTCTAGTTTGATCTTGGTAGTATTATTAAATTGTTTTTTTATTTTAAGACCCAAAGCTACATTATCCCATACATTAAGCCATTGAAATAAGTTGTCTTTTTGAAACATATATCCTATTTTAGGAGAGACACCTTTTACAGGAACATTATCTATATAAACTTTTCCAGAAGAGGGCTCAAGAAGTCCTGCAATTATATTTAAAAGTGTGGATTTTCCACATCCAGATGGTCCTACTATACTTACAAAATCACCATTTTCAATTTTAAAGGTTATGTTCTTTAGTGCTTTTGTCTCTGCTTTTACCGAGTGATAATTAACAGATACATTTTTTACATAAACCTTATCCATTTTATCATCTCCATAACTACTACTTTATTTTTTTAACAGCTTCTTTAGCAAATTTTTCATTTGTTATGGTATTAAATGGAGGCCTAGTTTTAATTAAATCTTTGTCATAGCCTTGAATTATATTCATAAGACTATCCATTTCTCCTTTTTTAAGCACTGGATCAGAAGCATAAGCATTTATACTCTTATAATTTTTTATAGAGTTTTGTATTAAAGAAGTAGTGCCTCCAGGAAAAAAGGACTTTATAAGTTCTGCAGTTTCCTTGTCCGAATGCTTATTCATCCATAATTGACCTTTATAAATTGCGTTGGTGAAATTTTGTATTATTTTTGGGTTTTTGTACATGTAAGATTTAGTAGTAAAGAAACAGGTATAAGGGAGTAAGCCAGCAGCTGAGCCAACAGAAGCATTGATATATCCAGATTTACTTTGTTCTAAGAGACTTCCTGTAGGCTCAAATAAAGTTGCATAATCACCGGTGCCGCCTTTAAAAGCTCCACCTACAGTGGAAAAGTTTATATTGGTTATTATATTTACGTCCTTGCCTGGAGTTAATCCATTTTTTTTAAGAGCATATTCAAATGCCATTTCAGGAACTCCGCCAGGTCTGCCGCCGATTACTGTTTTACCCTTTAAAGATTTCCAGGTGAAATTTTTATCAGCATGCCTTCCCACAATAAAAGAACCATCCTTTTGTGTGAGTTTGGCAAAAACTATAGGGTAATCTTTTCTATGTTTGTTATAAATATATATAACCTGCTCAGGACCGCAAAAACCTATATCATCATTTTTACTTAATACCTGCTGCATGGTTTTATCAGCACCTTCGCCAGTAGAAAGCTCAATATTTATGCCGCTATCTTTAAAGTAACCGTTTTTTATTGCAACGTACATTGGAGCATAAAAGATAGAACGGGTAACTTCATTAAGTCGTACAGTTGTAAGTGATTTATCAGTTGATTTCTTGCAGCCTACAAATGAAATGCATAATATTAAAGTAAACAATAGTAATATTTTTGGAAAGCTCTTTTTCATAAATCCTCCTAATTAATTACAATGTTTACTTTATATTATGAAGTTAGATATATATAAGTTATTGAATTTTATACTATATAAAGAGATTTATTAAAAATATTTTTAAATAATTCTGATGAAGTTTGAGCTTCACGTATTAAAAACTCGCACGGCTGTTTGGAATAAGTTTTAATTATTACAGTATCATCGTTTATTGTACAGCTTAAATCTTTAATTGATCCAGATAGATCTTTGTCAAGGTTTTCTGCAATTCTTAATAATAGACCAATTACTTTTATTTTATAAATATCTGATTTATCTATAATATTTCTATATTCATCAAGCATTGACTGTATGTTTTCACTTCTTTGATATACTGCAGCACAGGCACTCATTACACGTTCTTTATGGGAGATGCCGTACAAAGATGAATTTAATATTATGTATGCAGAGTGTTTATGATAGTAGTAATAAGATACATTTATTCCGGCATCATGAAACATAGCTGAGGTCTTTATAACGTTATTAAGATTTTCTTCTATTTTATGAACAGATTTAAGTGAAGAAAAAAGCAAGTTTGTAAGCTTATATACATGATTGCTATGATTAATATTTGTGTTGCTCATAAGTACGTTATTTATTGAAAAATCGAGTATATTTTCTATAGGTTTTTTATTGAAAAGCTCTGACAATAAAAGTCCTTCTCTTATTCCGTTTCTGCAGATTGTAATCTTTTTTATTTTACACAAAGAGATTATGGATTTAACTGCTCCAGCGGCACCTACGAATATATCTGCTCTATCCTTTGATAATCCTTTGATTTTTCTTCTTTGAGCATTAGTTTTAATTTTAACTTCGTCATATATATCTTCTGCACATTTGGAAGACATGGTGTAGTTATGTATTAAATTAAGAGGATAATTTTTTTTCTTTCTTGATATTTTACCTAGGTTTCTTATACTTCCGCCTATGCCTATTAAAGGCAAAGAATCTAAATTTTTAAGCCAGGGGATTTTAGAAAAATTTTCGAGTAGAAAATCATTTAAAAGTTTTTCCTGTTCACTATTTATTGAATTTTCAAGTTTGAATTTTTTGGTTAAGGTTATGGCACCGAAAGGAAGACTTATACATTCCTTTAAGTCTCTATCTTTTATCCATATGAGTTCTGTACTTGCACCTCCAATATCCATAACAAGTCCGTCTTTTAAATTTAAGGTGTTTATTACTGCAAAATAATCGTAATATGCTTCTTCCTCTCCAGAAAGTATTCTTATGTCAATATTAAGTTCATCTTTAATTCTTTTTAAGATGAAATCCCTGTTCTTGGCCTTTCTGAAAGCTTCAGTGGCAGTTACAAGCATTTTGGTGTCTTCAAACATGCTGCAAAAGTTTTTATATAAATTTAGTACTCTAATGGTAGAAATTATTTTTTCGTCATTAATATTACCGTCCTCATCAAAACCAGCACCGAGCCTCACATATTCTTTGAGTTCAGTTATGATTTTAAAGGAATGTGGACTGGTTATTTCGGCAAATAGAAGTCTTACTGAATTGGATCCTATGTCAATTATTCCAATATGTTTCAAAGTATCATCACCTCGAATAATGTAGATTAAATATTCAATAATTATATCATACTATTACTAAAAATTTCTATGTATTATGATTGGTAATTTCATGATATAATAATAACAAAAAATAAGCTTAAAACTGTCGAACTTTCAGGCATATTGTCATTAATACAAGCGGGGATTTAATATCAATATTTTTTAAACAGACTTAAAATTACTGAAGGAAAGATTATTTTTGAGTGTGTAGAAATAGCATATATTAAAATAAAAATGGGGGCATTTATGGAAAAGTACAAGAGTGAAAATTTTATAAATAGGGAATTAAGCTGGATTGAATTTAATAGCAGAGTGTTAGAAGAAGCAGAAGATAAAAGTAATCCACTTTTTGAGAGACTTAAGTTTTGTTCAATTGTTAGCTCTAATTTAGATGAATTCTTTATGATAAGGGTAGCATCCATAGTTGAGCAGGTGAATGCCGGATTTACAATGGCGGATATTGCAGGGTATACGCCGTTTAAGCAGCTTCATATGATACGGGAAAAGGTTCACTTAATGATTTATGAGCAGTATTTATGCTTTAAGGATTTAATGGAAGAACTTAATAAGCAGGAATTAACTTTAGTCAAGGCTGAAGAACTTAATGATAGACAAAAAAAATATATAACTAACTATTATTACGATACAATTTTTCCAGTAATAACTCCAATTGTGGTTGATAAAAGTAGGCCATTTCCACTTATACTTAATAAAAGTCTTAATATAGCTTTATCTATAGAGGGAGATGATTATTCCAGTATATTTGGAACAGTTCAAGTGCCATCTGTAATAGGCAGAATCGTAAAATTCCCCATGGAAAATAAGTTTATGCTTTTAGAGGATGTAATAAAGATGTTTGCCCAGGACTTATTTAGAGGTCATAAGATTTTAAATATGAACTGTTACAGGATAACTCGAAATGCAGACTTAACTATAGATGAAGAAGGGGCAGAAGATTTACTTGAAACTATAGAGCAGTCTATAAGAAGAAGAAAATGGGGAGAAGTAATAAGAATAGAAGTTGAAAAGGACATGGACAGAGAACTTCTAAATATACTTAAAACAGAAGCAGAAGCAGATGAAGCTGATATATATAAAATAGATGGACCTATTGATTTAACGTTTTTAAGCAAAATTGCTGATACTAAGGGCTATGATTATTTGGAATATCCTAGATTTAAATCTCAAATAGTACCTGAATTTAATGTTAAAGACAAGGATATGTTTCAGGTTATATCTGAAAGAGATGTACTTTTGAATCACCCTTATCAATCTTTTGAGCATGTGGTTGATTTTGTAAAGGATGCAGCTAGAGACCCTAATGTGCTTGCTATAAAACAGACGCTTTATAGAGTTAGTGGTAATTCTCCTATTGTAAAAGCACTTATGGAAGCAGCTGAAAATGGAAAGGAAGTTACTGTACTTGTAGAATTAAAGGCCAGATTTGATGAGGAAAATAATATAGTATGGGCTAAGAAACTTGAAAAGGCAGGGTGCCATGTTATATATGGCCTTGTAGGACTTAAAACTCATGGTAAAATACTTATTGTAGTTAGGAAAGAAGAGGATGGCATAAAGAGATATGTACATATGGCTACTGGAAATTACAATGATGTAACTGCAAATTTTTATACTGATCTTGGACTATTTACTTCAAGCAATGCTATAGGAAGAGATGCTTCCGCACTTTTTAATATGCTTTCAGGATATTCAAAAATTGAGGGTATGAATAAGCTTTATATAGCACCTTTAAATTTAAGAAAAAAAATCAGTTCACTTATTGAGGAACAAATTAAAATTGCTGAGAGTGGTAAGAGTGTAAGGATAGTAGCAAAAATAAATTCACTTGTGGACAAGCAAATAATAACTAAACTTTATGATGCTTCTGCGGCGGGCGTTAAAATAGATTTAATAGTTAGAGGAATATGCTGTTTAAGACCTAATATGCCTGGTGTAAGTGAAAATATAAGAGTAATAAGCATAGTTGGTAGGTTTTTAGAGCACAGTAGAATATTTTATTTTTGCAACGAGGATGAAGAAAAAATATATCTTTCAAGTGCAGATTGGATGACTAGAAATTTGGATAGGAGAGTTGAAATACTATTTCCTATTGAAGATAAGAAAATTAAAGCTAGAATAAAAGATGAGCTTAAAATATATCTTATGGATAACGTTAAGGCAAGAGTTTTAAATAGTCAAGGTTCATATGAAAGAATAGAACGTAAAGATGGTGAATTGTTAAGTTCCCAGAAGTATTTTGAGGATAAATTTAAAAGGCTTGCTAGGAAGAACAACATAAGAAAAAAACGCAGAAAATTCAAACCTATAATAAATGTAAAATAGTAGTAAGATTGCTACACCTAAAAACAAATTTTTGAAAGAATCTTTGAATTGGTATAACGTCAATTTAAAGGTTTTTTTTATTTCTAATTATAAATGTTTCATTGTTAGTTTATATATATTAAAATAAAATTAGTATATTTAATAGAAAGTGGGTAAAATTAATGCAAAGACTAAGTAATCTTTTAAGCAGTTTTCTTTATATTGAAACATTCAGTATTCTTATTATTGCTTTTTATTCTTGGAAAAGAAAAAAGGCCGTCGGTGCATTCCCACTTTTTTTACTTTGCTTATGTTCAGCTGTTTATTCATTTGGATATGGGATGGAGATAACATCCAGTTCACTTTTTTATGTGAATTTTTGGAGTAAATTTGAGTATTTTGGTTTATCATTTGTTCCGGCGCTTTGGATTATACAAGCTCGTTCTTTATCAGCTAAAGATAAAAAAATAAGTAAAGTATTGATAATAGTTCTCTTTATAATTCCTGCACTTACATGTATATTTAGGTTTACTAATGAATATTTTCACTTCATGTATGCTAATGAAAGATTAGTTAGTAATGGATATTTTTATATTATATCTTATGAAAAGTGCTTTTGGTATTATTTGTATTATATTTTTTTCTTTGGGTGTATGATAATTTCAGATGTAATGTATTATAAAGCCTTCTTAAAATCATCAGGACTTGCTCGCCGTCAACTTAAGATTATGATCTGCATATCAACCAGTGTCTTATTCTTTGAAGGGCTTGATCAATTCCAGATAGTACCTCTAAAAATGGATTATGGAGCTTTTATAATGTTTTTTGTCTATGCAATGTTTGCATATGCTGTTTATCCTTTTGATATGATGCATATTGCTCCTATATCAAGGGAAATAATATTTGACTGGGTTCATGACGGTGTAATTGTTGTTGATACTGATTTTAATCTTAAAGATTTTAATTATGCGGCTAAAGAAATATTTAAATCTTTAGATAAAAGCATAATTGGCATGAAAATAGAATTTTGCACAAGGGAAGCTCCTGAGTTTGAAAAGCTATTAAAAATGTGGTATAAGCAAGACAAAAAGTGCGCAGAAGAAAGTTTTAAAGAAGATGTTTTTGAATTTAATATTGCGAAGGAGGAAAATATTAGCTATTTTAAAGCAAGGCTAAAAGCTTTGTATTATAAAGAATATAAAATAGGGAGTACTATATTAATTTCTGATATTACAAAGGAAAAAAATATGGTGCTTGAACTGCAAAAAATGGCTAGGTTTGATCAGCTTACAGAAGTATTAAATAGAAGATATTTTTTAGAGGTTGTAAGTAATGAATTAGATAAATTAGCAAGGGAAACTTATCTTGGCGTAATATTTATGTTTGATATTGATCATTTTAAACAAATCAATGATAATTATGGTCACCAAATAGGAGATTACATTTTAAAGGAAATGTCATATATAGCTAAAAATATAATTAAAAATAGAGGATTTATGGGAAGATATGGTGGTGAAGAGTTTATTGGGTTTTTGCCTAAATTATATTTAAAAGAGGCAGTATCTTTAATTGAGTGCATTAGGTCTGCTTTTGAAAATTATAATTTTGTTTATGATAATGTATCTATTAAAGTTACTGCCAGCTTTGGTGTAACAGAATGTTATAGAAATAAATGTGGAGAAAAATTTTCATATAAAGACTTGATTAAAAGGGCTGATGTTGCACTATATGAAGCAAAGGGAAATGGAAGAAATCAGGTTGCTGTAAATTAAAATTTGATTTTTTAGTATGAAAAGTTTCATAGATTTATGTAATAGAAAGAAAATGTATTATAGGATGATTTAAATAAAATTAATATCCTGTAATACATTTTCTTTTTATTATTTTTGTATCAAATGGTACCGAATAAAGAAAAAATTCAGTATATAATTAGGCCATAAGTTAAAAAATAATGGAGGTAAACATATATGAAAATCACAAGAGAAATGACAATAGGTGAGGTTGTTAGAAATTATCCAGATAGTGTAGAAATTTTATTTAGTTTCGGAATGGGCTGTGTAGGATGTCCATCAGCTCAAGCTGAAACAATAGAAGAGGCATGTGCCGTTCACGGTATAGACGCAGAACAGCTTGTTAAAGTCTTAAACGAAGCGATTTAATTTAAGGAGAGGAAGTAGATGAGTGCATTTTTAGGGAAAATACATTATTTGTTATACAATAAAATTCAATTACATGAAAAACTAATAGAAGATATAGCAGAATTAGCAAAAAAAAATGGTTATGATAGTAATAATCTTTTAACCAGAAGTTTCTTTAAGTACGGATATCCTATAAAAGGTTCGCTTGAAGAAAATATAGAACATAGTAATATTCATGGATGGCTGCAAGAAAGAATAATAAGTGTAGAAAGCCGATTAGCGTATGTTGCAACTGAATTATTAAATAGTAATGTTATTAAAAAAGAAGAAGTTTCTGATGTTTTTTATCAAAATGGAGTAGAGGCAATGAAGAAACTTGAAGTAATTGGTGGTTCACCAAAAGATTTTTTTAGCCTAATCTTTAATTATATGCTTGAAGGCATGCCATGTGATAGAGTGAATGAAGTAATTGAAGATGATGAAAATAAAATTGTATGGAGAACGACAAATGATCTTCATAAGGATTATTGGCAGCAGGTTTCTGGAGATGTTAATAATTTTAATTATTTTGTAGATGCATGGATTAATGGATTTTTAAATGAAAGTGGCACTGGGTATAAATACATTAGAGAAGAAAATGGTATAAAGACTATAGGAAAGAAGTGATTTTATGGATGGAATTGTATTAATGATTGACGAGCATAAAAATATAAAAAGAATGCTTAAAGTTATTAGAAAGGCCTCCATAGGAATTGTTAAAGGAGGAGAAATTGACTACAAGGATTTTGAAGTGATGATTGACTTTGTGAGAAATTATGCAGATAAGCATCATCATGGAAAGGAAGAAAAGTTTTTATTTAATAGAATGATAGATGAAATTAGTGGGCCAGCTGAAAAGTTAGTTAGGTATGGAATGCTTGTAGAACATGACTTTGGAAGGTTATATATTATGGAACTTGAAGAAGCTATAAGCAAGGTTAAAGCTGGTGAGGATGAGGCAAAAGTTGATGTAATAGCTAATGCTGTAGGGTATGCTAATTTGTTAAATAGGCATATAGATAAAGAGGATAATGTCGTGTATTCTTTTGCCAAGAGAGAACTCAGTAAAGAAACATTAAATAAAATAAATATGGAATGTAGTGAATTTGAGAAGGAAATGGATGAAGCTGGAGTTCAGGATAAGTATATTGAAATATTAAAAACACTTGAACAAAAGTATAATTAGTGCCACGATAGATCACAGTTAGTAATTTTGGTATCGGGAGAATAGCATAAATATAAGAAGAACTAAGTAAGCTTTGAAAATTAATTTAATAAGTAAAAATAAAAACATTTGTATTTTATGTATTTGAGTGAAATATGAGTGTTTTTATTTTTACTTATTAAATATAAAAATGTGTTGAGAATAATTATCAATGTATTTATTGACAATCATTCTCAATAAGAGTATACTAATTCATGTACGAGAAAATGATAATCATTATCAAATATGGAAATCTTAATAAGGATTAAACAAAAAAGATTTGGATTTATTGACAAGGTTATGCTATTTGTTTATAATACATATGAATAAGAGCTCATATGTTCATATGTTGATTATATATAAAAGGGGGAAGGAAGTATGTACTTAGAAGTAAAAAATTTAATCAAATATTATGGAGAAGATGGAAGTAGGATTCAGGTTTTAAAAGGAATAAATTGTTCGGTGGAAAAAGGACAAATATGTGTTTTGCTTGGACCTTCTGGTTCAGGAAAATCTACTCTTCTTAATATCATAGGTGGTATTGAAGGATTTGATGATGGTGAAATAACTGTAGATGGGAAATCAATGTTACATATGAGTAAAAAAGAAATTTCACTTTATAGAAGAAATAATCTTGGCTTTGTATTTCAATTTTACAATTTGATACCAAACCTTTCTGTAAAAGAAAATATAGAGGTTTGTGAATATTTAAGTAAGTCACCTCTTGATATTGATGATTTGATTAAAACTTTGGGGCTTTGGGAACATAAGGATAAATTCCCTAATCAATTATCAGGTGGACAGCAGCAGCGATGCGCTATTGGAAGAGCACTTGTTAAAAATCCAGGAATTTTACTTTGTGATGAGCCAACAGGAGCCCTTGATTATAGTACATCAAAGGAAATATTAGAACTCATAGAAAATGTAAATCAAAAGTATAAAAATACAATTATAATAGTAACTCATAATGACGCTATAAAAAATATGGCTCATAAAGTTTTAAAGCTGCGTGATGGCAAAATAATTAAAGAATATGAAAATGAAAATATAATGCCAGCAAGCAAGCTAGAATGGTAGGTGATTATTATGAGAAATCCATTAAATAAAAGACTTATTCGTGATTTAAAACATAATGCAGGAAGGTATATAGCAGTAGCAGTTATAATGATAGCCTCAGTAGCTATGCTTTCAGGTTTTCTATCAACAGCAGATGGAATAAAAGAAGCCTTTGAAAACAACAGAGTGAATTGCAAGGTAGAGAATGGACTTTTTACTTCTTATTTTAAAATTCCTAAAGAAACAATAACAAAAACTGAAAAATTAGGGGCTAATATTTATGAAAATTATTATTCCAATGAACCAATTTTGAAAAGCACAAAACTTAGAATTTATGAAAGTAAAAAAGATATTGATATTCCAACAGTTATTGAAGGAAGGCTTCCGGAAGGCAAATATGAAATAGCACTAGACAGGCTTTTTGCAAGAAACAATTCTCTTAAAGTTGGTGATAAGCTTAAAATTAAAGGAAAGTACTATAAAATAACGGGTACAATTTCGCTTCCAAATTACAGTTCCTTATTTGAAAAAAACTCAAATCTTATGATGGAAACAAAGTACTTTGGCATCGCTGTTGTGTCAAAGGAAGATTTTAAAAACTTTAATGACAGCAATTTAGTTTATAACTATTCTTATTATTTCAAAAATAGAAATTTAAATGAAAGAAAAAGCAAGGATTTATCAAATAAAATTGAAAAAAGTTTAGTGAAAAATGGAGCAGGTTTAACGGATTTTTGTACTGCAGCTAATAACCAGAGCATTTCCTTTGTGCAGGAGGATATGGGTTCAGATGTACCGTCAATGAAGGTTTTTTGTTACATTACAATTGCAATTATGGCATTTGTATTTGCAATTATTGTCATGAGCACTATTGATGAAGAATCACAGATAATAGGAACACTGCTTTCTAATGGCTACAGCAAAAGAGAAATATTAGGCCATTATATGAGGATGCCTATATTTGTTACAATAATAAGTGCTGTTATAGGCAACATTATTGGATATTTTGTTCTCCCTCCAACCTTTAAGGCTATGTATTACAATAGCTACAGTCTTCCACCATGTACAATAAAATTAAACAGTGAAGCACTTATGCTTACCACAATTATTCCTATATGTATTATGATTTTTATAAATATATCAGTAATTTCATTAAAGTTAAAAGCATCTCCACTTCAATTTCTAAAGAAGGATTTAAAGAAACATTCTAATGGCAAGCCAGTGAAATTACCTCCTTTTAAATTTGTAAAAAGATTTCGTCTTAGAGTTATACTCCAAAACAAAGCAAACTATTTTATGCTCTTCATTGGCATTTTTCTTGGAAGTGTTATTTTACTATTTGGACTCGCCATGATGCCAATAATAAATCATTATGTAGAAGATATTCAGAATACCAGCGTATCTAATTATCAGTACATTTTAAAAGCTCCTGAAGTTGTTAGGAAAAACAGTGCAGAAAGTTTTACGGTTTATTCACTAAAAACATATTACAAGGCAGGAAATAGAAATTTAGATGTTTCTTTTTATGGAATAAGCAGTAAATCTAAATATTTAAAAAACTTATCCTTAAGTGACAAAGAAAAAGGAATTTACATGTCTGATGGGGTTATGAAAAAGCTTGGTAATAAGGTTGGCGACAGAGTAAAATTTTTAGATCCATATACTAACGATACTTACTATTTGAAGGTAATTGGAAGTATACATTATTCATCTGGATTTGCAGTATTTATGAATAACAAACAGTTAAATAGGTTGCTTAAGTACGATGAAAGTTATTATAATGGATATTTTTCAAACAAAAAGCTTAATATTAGCAGCAAGAATTTGGCATCTGTCATCACTTCTAAGGATATGGTTAAATTGGGGCAGCAGATGACTTCTTCTGTTGGCAGCAGCGCTAATATGTGTATTATTGCAGCAATACTTATTTATATAGCACTTATGTATATACTTACAAAGATAGTAATTGATAAAAATTCTCTGTACATTTCTTATATGAAGGTGTTTGGATATGAAGCAAAAGAAATAAGGAGTTTGTATCTTAATGCAACAACCATTGTAGTCATTCTGTCACTTATTTTAGGGCTTCCACTTGATTATTTAGCACTTAAATATTGTTTCTCATTTGCACTTAACAAGGTAAATGGGTATATGGAAATATGGATACCGTCATATTTATTTGTAGCAATTGTTGCAGTTGGAATTGTAACTTATTTAGTAATAAATTTGCTGCATGTAAAAAGAATAAATAAAATTAGTATGGCAGAAGCACTTAAAAATAGAGAATAAGGGAGAAGTAATAGTGCTTTGGAACATTAAAAAGAATTCATAAATCTAAGGTATGAAAATCACAAAATCCTAAGATATTTCAATAACTCGCTGGGAAAAAGCTCAGACAGATTGAAATATCTAAGTATTTTGTGATTTTCATACCAAGATTTATTGGATTCTTTTTAAATCGTTCCAAAGCACTATTACTTCTCCTTCTACAGTGGTGCAAGGAAAAAATTCCTCCGTGTCTACGGAATTTTGGGCGTAAACAATGTGTATCAGTCATAATTAAGCTAAGGAGCGCTGACATTGCTTTGCTCGTCAGCATGTTATAGGTTTAGCTTAAATCTTGTGTATGATAACGGTAAAATATCTAAGTGTTTTGCCATTTTTCTACCAAGACTTATTAGGATTTTTTAAGATTGTTCTTTCAGCACTATTACTTCTCCTTATACAGTGGTGCAAGAAAAAAATTCCTCCGTGCCTACGGAATTTTAGGCGTAAACAATGTGTATCAGTCATAATTAAGCTAAGGAGCGCTGACATTGCTTTGCTCGTCAGCATGTTATAGGTTTAGCTTAAATCTTGTGTATGATAACGGTAAAATATCTAAGTGTTTTGCTATTTTTCTACCAAGACTTATTAGGATTTTTAAAATTGTTCCTTCAGCACTATTACTTCTTCTTATATGGTGGTGCAAGGAAAAAAATTCCTCTATGTATAAGAAATCTTGGATATAAATTTTTATAATGCATTATCTATAAAATATTGTTTAATGCTGAATTGTAAGGTAAAAGGCCTATAACTTACATTTAGTATTTGGCTTAAATTTTAGATATAATATTTTTATATGTTGTATAAATTTTTACGGAATTAAATTATGGGGGAATGAAAATTATGAGGTGGTTTAAAAATCTTAAAATAGCAAAAAAATTAGTATCAGCTTTTATTGTGGTCGCGGTGTTAGTAGGAATTGTAGGAATGCTTAGTTTGTTTGATATGAATAAAATTAATTCTAATGCAAAGTCCATGTATGAGTATAATTTAGCTTCTGTAGAAACTTTGACTAGTATAAAACAAAATTTTGCTGATATACGTGCTGATTTATTAAAGCTTGTGTATCAAAGGAATATTAATGAAAAAGATACTATAAAGAATGACATTAATAAGTTGTTTTTAAGCAATAATAAACTTATAAATACATATGAAAAATCATCACTTAAAGAATCAGAAAAAAGTAATTTTTCTGACATTAAGAAGGATTATAGTTTATATATGGAGCTAAGTAATTCAGTAGTAAAATATGTGGATGAAAATAATTATGCAGCTGCTTCTGATAATTATTTTAAGGTTACCGCAACGAGAAAAAAGATATATTCAGATATGGACAAGTTAATAAAAGATAATGTAAATCAAGCTGATCAAGCTTATGAAGAAAGTAATTCAACGTATAAGAGTTCTTTCATTATTACAGGATTTATAGTGATATTAAGTTTTGCAGTAGCTATTTTACTGGGTACATTTATAGCAACTATGATTTCAAAACAAGTTAAAGAAGCGCTATCTTTTGCTGAGAACTTGGGCAAAGGTGATTTAACTAAGTCTATTCAAGTGACTTCAAAAGATGAAATTGGCAATATGCTAAGAGAATTAACTGGAGCAAAAGATAATATAAAGAAGCTAATAATTGAGATAATGAATAGTGCAAATGACATAAGTGCTACCAGTGAGGAACTTTCTGCAACTACAGAAGAGATATCAGCTAAAATGGAATCAGTAAATGAATCTACAGGTCAAATATCTAATGGAGTTCAAGATTTAAGTGCAACTACAGAAGAAGTAAGTGCTTCTGCTGAAGAAATAAATGCTACGGCAGATGTGCTTTCAAAGGATGCTAATTCAGCTGAAAATTCGGTGCAGGAAATAGCAAATCGTGCTGTTAAAATAAAGAATGAAGCTTCAAAAAGTATAGAAAAAGGTAATTCAATTTATGACGAAAGTCGCTCTAATATTTTAAAAGCAATTGAAGAATCTAAGGTTGTTAAAGAAGTAAAAACAATGGCTGATTCTATTGGAAGTATTGCTGAGCAAACAAATTTACTTGCTTTAAATGCGGCAATAGAAGCCGCAAGAGCGGGAGAACAAGGCAAGGGCTTTGCTGTTGTTGCTGATGAAGTGCGCAAACTTGCAGAACAAGCAGCGGATGCTGTTACTAATATTCAAAATATGGTAGTGCAGGTTGAAGCAGCAGTTCAAAAGCTTGCTGAAAGTGGACAAAATGTTTTGGAATTCATGGATAATAGTGTAAAACCTAGTTATGAACTTCTTATGAAAACAGGAATTCAATATGAAAAAGATGCTCAATTTATGTTTGAACTCATAAAAAGATTTGGAACATCTTCAAGTCAGATGAATGAAGCAACTGTCCAGATAAGTGGTGCTATGCAAAATGTATCTGCAGTAGCAGAAGGATCTGCTAACGGTACGGAAGAAATACTTTCTAGTGTTAAAGAAATTACCGCTGCCATTACTGAGGTTGCAAAGTCTTCTCAGAGTCAAGCGGAACTTTCACAGAAGCTTAATGTGATGATACAAAGATTTGAAATATAAAAAAAGGGCAAAATAATAGTGCTTTGGAACATTAAAAAGAATCCATAAATCTAAGGTAGAAAAATGGCAAAATCCTAAGATATTTCAATAACTCGTTGGGAAAATACTCAAACAAATTGAAATATCTAAGTATTTTGCTATTTTTCTACCAAGATTTATTGGATTCTTTTTAAATCGTTCCTTCAGCACTATTATTTCGCCTTATATGGTGATACAAGGAAAAAATTCCTCCGTGCCTACGGAATTTTGGGCGTGAAGCGTTGTAGTGCATAGTTGGTTTTATCCATAAATCAAGGGTATGAAAATCATAAAAACCTAAGATATTTCAATAACTCGCTGGGAAGAAGCTCAGACAAATTGAAATATCTAAGTATTTTCCAATTTCTTTACCAAGATTTATTAGGATTTTTTTAAATCGTTCCTTCAGTACTATTCCTTCGCCTTCTATGGTGATGCAAGGAAAAAATTCCTCCGTACTTGCGGAATTTTCGTCATTGTGTAACAAAGGAAACCACCGGCTAAGTGAAGTTGTCAAACTAAAGTAGACAACTATAAAAACCACCATTATCGAAATCTATTTTTTACCTTGTATTCAAATGGGCTTAAGTATCCTAATGTATATGCTGGTCTTTCATTATTGAAATATTCAACATATTTATTTAGAAAATTAGGAAAGTTCTTTTTTTCTTCAAAGGTTCATTTTATTTTTTTGTTCCTTTAAGTATTACCATAAACATCACATCATTCTCTTATATTTTATATTAAAAAAAGTAGACAATTGGTGGTTAAATCCAATGTCTACTTTTATCTTACAACTTCACTAAGCCGATGGTTATGATTAAATTATTTGATTTTTAAATAAATTAATATATTATTTTTCGCAGTGAAGTTGAGAAAAATTTACCCTGCCTTTTTTTAAAGCGAAATAATAGTATTTTGGAAACGATTTAAATAAAATTCAATAAGACTTGTTTTAAATTATAAAAAGACTTAAAAATTTTAATTTGTCTGAGCAATTTCTTCAGCGAGTTATTAAAATTTCTTAGTATTTTTATAATTTGAAACTTAGTCTTATGATTTTTATTTAATGTTTCAAAATACTATTATTTCGCAATTTTTATATATTGAAAGTTATTTGTTATAGGGTATTATGGCTTTATAATATATACTTAATCAGTTGTGTGTAATTAACTTATACAAGTACCAAAATGCTTTGGTATCAGCATTTCGGTACATATATAAGTTAGGTGTTTAACTATAGAAACCATATAGTTAATGTTTTGGATGATTTAAATTAAATATCGTCGCCGCCATTGTAAGTGTAATCAAATTCTGAGTATGAAATATTATTACTTACTATAGGATCGACAACAGGGTCTGGTAATTCTGTGTGATCTTTTTCTGAATAAGATCTTATATTATGGGGTTTTTGTTCAAAATAGTTCCTCATATGAGGAGCATAAATCTTTTTGTTTTTCAAATTGACTCCTCCTCACTTATAGGATTTTTGTAACATTAATAGTGTGTGTGAAAAATGAAAATTAATTCATAAAACTAATAGGGAATAAATACATGATTTGCCGCTCATAATAAAAATAAAAAATACTTTTTATTAAGGAGAATAAATATGGCTGAAGAAAAATGTATTTATAAATGTGATATATGCGGCAAAATGGTTGAAGTTTTGAATGATGCTAAAGGAACGCTAGTCTGTTGTGGAAAACCAATGTCAAAACTTATAGCAAATAGTAAGGAAGCAGCTGTAGAAAAGCATATTCCTGTTATAGAAAGAGATGGATATAATATTATAGTTGAGGTTGGAGAAAAAGAGCATCCAATGTTGCCAGAGCATTACATACAATGGATTGAAGTTAACACAAAAGATAAAGTTTATAGAAAATATCTAAGTCCTAAAGATAAACCTAGGGCAGAATTTAAAATTGATGAAGATATAATTTCTGCTAGGGAATATTGCAATGTACACGGATTATGGGAAAAATGATAATATTTATATTGACAAATTTCAATATAAATATTATCATTTATAGTAAATGTAACAACAAACAATCGATGATAAGAAGTAAGTAGATTTAAAGACAAAATTAAAGAGAACTGCAGTGTGGTGAGAGTGGCAGTATTTATGCTTAAATCGAATGGATCTTTGAGATTTAAAGTGAAAATATAAATTCTTATATTAGTAATTTTGAACGTAATATCTACGTTATAAGATATGTGTATACAGCTTTTGAGGGGAGTTTTGCTCCTGAAAATAGGTGGTACCGCGTGAAGATTTACGCCCTATGAAATAAATTAATTTATTTCATAGGGCGTTTTTATATTTTTTGAATTTGAATTTTATAGGAGGAATTTTATTATGGGTGAAAATAAGAAAGTTATATTTAGTGGAATACAACCATCAGGTGAACTTACAATAGGAAATTATTTTGGTGCACTTAAAAACTGGGTTAAACTTCAAGATGAATATGAATGTTACTATTGTATTGTGGATTTACATGCTATAACAGTAAAACAAGAGCCAAAAGATTTAAGAAGAAGAACACTTCAGCTTATTGCAACATATATTGCAGCAGGGATAGATCCAGAAAAGAATACCATTTTTATTCAATCACATGTTCCAGCACACGTTGAAGCAGGATGGATTCTAAATTGTATGACTTATGTAGGTGAGCTTTCAAGAATGACACAATACAAGGATAAATCTAAAAAGTATGAAGCAACTGGTATAGGTGCAGGTCTTTTAAATTATCCTGTTTTGATGGCGGCAGATATACTTATATATCAAGCTGATTTAGTGCCAGTAGGAAAAGATCAAACTCAGCATATAGAAATCACAAGAGATTTAGCTCAAAGATTTAATAATATGTATAGCCCAACATTTAAGCTTCCAGAAGGATATATACCAAAGGGTGGAGCAAAAATAATGAGTCTTCAGGAACCAGAAAAGAAAATGTCAAAATCAGCAGATAATCCTAATAGCTTTATACTTATAATGGATCCACCTGATGTTATAAGGAAGAAGATTTCTAGGGCAGTTACTGATAATATAGGAGTTGTAAAATATACTGATGATCAACCAGGAGTTAAGAACCTTATGAATATACTTAACTGCTGTACAGGAATGAGTGCAGAGGAAATAGAAAAGAAATATGCAGGACAGGGATATGCTAAATTTAAAGAAGATGTTGCCGAAGCACTTATAAAAGAATTGGAACCAATTCAAACGAAAGTTAATAAACTATTACAGGATAAAGAATATTTACAAAACATATGTAAAAAAGGAGCAGAGAAAGCTTCTTATGTAGCTAATAAAACTGTATCAAAAATGAAGAGAAAAGTTGGATTTATTTTGCCAGAAAAATAGATAAAAAATTAAGTTTTGCTAAATTATATAACGAGGCTATGGAAATTAAATAAGATTGATGGTATTATTATTTAGTATAAGTTATAGTATGTAGTCTGGTTATATAATATTGTAGTATACACTTAATTGGGGTGATGTAATAGTGTCTCAGAATAAATCATGTGCTGTTAGAGTTTTACAAATAATGTTGGATGAAATAAGAATAATAGAAGAGCAAAAGTCAAATGAATTTGAGATTCCTGTTGTACAAGTTCATGCCATTTTTGAAATAGGAAAATCTAATGATATTTCTATGAGTGAGCTTTCTAGAGCGGTGTATTTGGACAAAACTACTACTAACAAAATAGTAAATAACCTTGTAGATGAAAAATTTGTTTTAAGGCATATACATCCTGAGGATAAGAGGCATGTAATTATAAAATTAACTGAAAATGGTCAGAAGATATATAAAGGCATCTGTGAAGATTTTAGTTTTTATTGTAAAAATATTTTAGACTCTATTCCAAAGGAAAATAAAAGAAGTATGATGGAAAACTTTGATGTTTTAATGGAATCTATAAAAAATAATAGTAATTCATACTAACCTATTAGAAAATGCTAGTTTAAGAGTTGAAGTTATATGTCGCTTTTAAACTAGCATTTTTTATTGTTTTGGATTAAGCATGTATACTACCTGTGTTGAAAAATATTATATAAACTGATATAATTACTTTGTTTTATATTTAAAATTGAATAAAATTAGTATAGTTTTATTATATAAATTATGTCTATGTAGAGGAGATATAAGATGTCAGATTTGATTAGTGAAATAGAAAAAAGACGTACTTTTGCTATAATATCCCATCCAGATGCTGGTAAAACAACTCTTACTGAAAAGCTTTTGCTATATGGAGGAGCTATAAGGCTTGCTGGTTCTGTTAAAGCAAGAAAGGCATCAAAACATGCAGTTTCTGATTGGATGGAAATAGAGAAGCAGAGAGGTATATCCGTTACTTCATCTGTTATGCAATTTAATTATGAAGGATATTGTATTAATATACTTGATACTCCTGGTCACCAGGATTTTAGTGAAGATACATACAGAACACTTATGGCTGCTGACAGTGCTGTTATGGTAATTGATGCTGCTAAGGGGATAGAAGCTCAGACCAAAAAACTTTTTCATGTATGTAGCTTAAGAGGCATTCCTATTTTTACTTTTATAAATAAGATGGATAGAGAAAGTAGAGATCCTTTTGAACTATTGCAGGATATAGAAGATGAACTTGGTATAAAATCTTATCCAATGAATTGGCCTATAGGGTCAGGAAAAGATTTTAAAGGTGTTTATGATAGGGCAAAGAAACTTATTCATGCGTTTAATGGTGGAAATCACGGACAGACAGAGGTAGAAGATATTGAAGGTGATGTAAATGATCCTTCGTTTACTGAAATTTTAGGTGAAGAGCTTCATCAAAAGCTTATAGAAGATATAGAACTTCTCAATATAGCAGGAGATGAATTTGATATAAATAAAGTTAGAAAGGGAGAAATAACGCCAGTATTTTTTGGAAGTGCTCTTACTAACTTTGGTGTAAAACCATTTTTGGAAGAATTCTTAAGGCTTACTACACCGCCTACACCTAGAAATTCAGATAAAGGAACAATAGATGTATTTGATGAAAAGTTTTCTGCATTTGTATTTAAAATACAGGCAAATATGAATAAAGCTCACAGGGATAGAATTGCCTTTATGAGAATATGCTCTGGTAAATTTACTAAGGGCATGGAGGTTTTTCATGTTCAAAAGAATAATATTATAAAACTTACACAGCCGCAGCAGTTTTTGGCTCAAGATAGAGAGATAGTTAATGAAGCGTATGCAGGTGATATAATAGGTGTATTTGATCCAGGTATTTTTAGTATAGGAGATACTCTTTGTGAAAGTTCAGATAAATTTAAGTTTGAGGGAATTCCTGTTTTTGCTCCAGAACATTTCGCAAGAGTTAGAACTTTAGATACAATGAAGAGAAAGCAGTTTATAAAGGGAATAACTCAGATAGCGCAGGAAGGTGCTATTCAGGTATTTAAGGAAATAAATATAGGAATAGAAGAACTTATAATTGGAGTTGTAGGTGTACTTCAATTTGAAGTTTTAGAGTATCGACTTAAAAATGAGTATAATGTAGATATAAAAATGGATAGATTACCATTTAGATATATAAGGTGGATAGAGGAAGGAAATGCTGAAGAACTTACACTAACATCTGATAGTAAAGTTGTTAAAGATATTAAAGATAGAAGCATTTTATTATTCCAGAGTGAATGGTCTATAAGTTGGGCATTAGAACATAATAAAGGACTTGTTCTTTCGGATATAAGTAAATAAAAATAAGTGGCTACTGTATTAATGCAGTAGCCACTTATTTTATAGATTGAATATATCTATTTCGCGAAAGGAACTTATTAGCATATCTGCTTTTGATAAATCTTGTTTACCTGAATGTGGATTTTTAAATCCTATGCATTTCATCCCAGCATTTTTAGCTGCGAGAACGCCATTATGTGAGTCTTCAATGACAACACATTCTTCAGGTAAAACATTAAGTTTTTTAGCAGCATATAAGAAAACATCAGGATTTGGTTTGCTTTTACTAACATAATCCCCAGTAACAAGCTCATTAAAATAAGTTTCTAGTTTAAAGCTTTTTATTATAAACTCTATAACATTTATAGGTGAAGATGAAGCTACTGCAGTTTTGAAATTATTTTCATTTAGTTTGTTTAAGAGCTCAGGTATATAGTCTATAGGTTCTATGTCTACTGAGGATAAATATTTAAAGAAACCTTCTCGCTCCATTTTTATTAGCTCATCCACAGTGTTCTTTAGAGAATATCTATCTTTTATAACACCCCACATATATTTAGAGGTAGTTCCTACAAACTTACTATAGTCTTCAATGCTCATTTGTATTTGGAGTTCTTTAAAAAGTTCTTGCGAAAATTGTAAGTGCAATGGTTCACTATCTATAAGTACACCATCCATATCAAATATAAATGCTTTTATCATAACTGTATCTCCCATCCTTTGTTCTTAATTTCTAATGTGGTAGTGACTTGAAATCCCCTATAAGGTTATAAATTAAAGTGCCTTATAGGGGATTTTTTAATAACATAGAGTTATATCAATATTCTTTATATAGAAACTGAATTTCCATTTGATACTACTTCATGTGAGTTTACGTAATAGTACTTATTTATTAAAGATTGAAATTTTGGTTGGAGTTTAGCAAATACAAAGTCAGTTAATTTTACAGTGCAGTAAGCTAAAATTAATCCTCCAATAACATCTAGTGTCCAGTGTATCTCAAGGTACATTGTTGAGAAAATTACGCTTAGACAGAAAAATCCCCATACAACCTTAAAGATTTTATTTTTCTCTCTAAGAATTAGCAAAAAGGCTGCAAAAGCTATAGATGTATGCATAGATGGGAAGCAATTTAATGTCCAACCATATGCTTGGTTATAAGTAAGATGTCTAAGAAGCCTATCAGGATGTCCTGAAACAAACCATACTTCTTGAAGATGAAAAATAGCATAAAAAGGACTTATTAAAAATATTTGAAATACGTGAGCACTACATATATATTTTAACATCTTTTTAAAATCCTTACATATTGCAGAACGATAAACGCATATTAAAGGTGGCAGTACAAAGCCATTATTATATACGAGACGTAAGAACCAGGTTAAATTATCGCTCTGATATATTCTTGCGAAAGAAGCATCATTAAACGGTATACTAGCAAATAAAGGATTTAGATTGATTACTATTTTTGCCTTTGTTTCAAATCTTAATACACTCCCCCAAAAAGAATAACCGTACTTGTTTAAACAAGCTAAAAATCCTAAAAATGGTATACTTAAAAGTATAAATGTAATCCATCGAACATCTTTTCTCATATCCTTAAAAGCTGTTAGGAATATAAAAGGATATATAAGTAACGTAAGCTTGTACCCAGGAGAACTTGCGCCGATATACGTATGGTAACGATAGACTAAAAGACCTATTCCAATTATAAATGGATAAAAGTTATTGAGAAAATCAATAAATTTTTTAAAATAAGGTTGTAACGTTTTTATGCTGAATTGTTTCATTTAACTACCTCCATAATAAGTCTTATTATAACATATTTTGTTTATAAGATTAAATGTAAATTAATTAAATGATGGATAAAGTATGCTCAAAAATCAGATTATGCATTAAAAGAAAACTGATAAGTATTTATGGGGGTATTATGTCTATATAATTTGTGAAAAAGAAAGGTAAATAGAAAGCAAAAGCTACCCGATTACAGGGCAGCTAATGAAAAAATAAAATTATGGATTGTTTAAAAAATTTTTATTCTATTTGAAATTATATCAAAGGCAAAAATGAAAGTTGATAATCCTATTAGAAAGTTTATTCCAGTTAAGCCGGTTTTGAAAATTACCATTGATAGAAGGATGAGAATGAATAATCCACATAACCATCTTAAAAAATTCATATAAATCAGCCCCCAATTATAGTAGAAAAAATTTTAATATGTTTTGGATTTTGAGATGTTTCACTAAATAGTATTTGATATATAAATAAAATTATTCTTAAATTGTATGGATACATTTGCATAAAATATACTATTATATATAATTTAATTTAAAGAAGCTTTTATGCGCATATTAGTAAAATATAATTTCTAGGAGGATTTATTTATATGGAGGGAAATTCAATAAAAACTAAATATGATGTTAAAGATATAGTGCAGATAGCACTTATGGCAGCAGTGATTTTTGCAGCTACCAAGTTAACAGGAATACCTGTTGGATTAGGATATAAAGGAGTTGTACATGTTGGAGATAGCATGGTATTTATAGCAGCCATTATACTTTCAAGGCGTAATGCTTTTTTTGCTTCTGCAATAGGAATGAGTCTATTTGATATTCTTTCTACTGCACCCATGTGGACACCTTTTACATTTGTAATAAAAGGAATTATGGCTTATATAGCAGCATCAATAGCTTACAAAAAAAATTATAACGGAAATAATATAATTATTAATTTAGTTGGATGCATTCTTGGCGGAATATGGATGATTGGAGCTTACTATTTTTCAGGAGCTTTTTTGGATCATTATCTTATGAAATTTCCATGGAATCAATGTTTTATTCTTCAAGCAACACATATAGCACCAGATGTAGCTCAAGTAGTTGTTGGGATTATTATAGCTTTACCTATAAGTAAAATATTAAAAAAAGCAAATGTTATAAGATAAAAGTATCATGGAATTATTTTCCTTCTAATTTTTAGAAAAGTATTATATAATAAAAGAGAGGCTAAATCCTCTCTTTAATTTCTACCTAAAATCTTTGTGAAAGTTATTTCTCTTTGCTTTTCTAGCTTTTCTGCATTCAGGACATCTTACAGGATCGTTTTCAAATCCTTTTTCTTTATAGAAAGCCTGTTCACCCTCAGTAAATACGAATTCTTTTCCACAATCTTTACATACTATAGTTTTATCTGGCACGATAAAAACCTCCTTAAACATAGGACTAATTTATCTTGGATAAAGTTTTATCTCCTATGCCTGAGGAGTAAACAAGACCTTGATAATTAACCTAATTTATAAAATATTGAGCTTACACTCTATATGTAATTATAGCATAAATGGTGAAAAAAACAATATAAATATTTCTTGTATAATGCTGATGTAATCGTATATAATTTTGGTGATTTGTAGAAATTATTGTAGCCAAAATGGGAATATAATTATATAATAATTATAAAGATATAGCTAAAAATAAGGTTTTAATTTATAGGAAAAGTGGGTATGTATGGATAATAATTATAGTGATTTATATGATAAGTATAAAAGGTTAAAAAACGAATTTAGTACGTATCAAAATTTTGCAGAAGCTCAGATTCAGCGCATGAATGGAAAAAATACTGAACTTGAAAAAAAGTTAGATATTTTGACAAATGTTATTGAAGTAAGTAATTATATAAATTCTAATATAAGTGATGATAATTTAATACCTATGATAAATGATATGATTATAGGAATACTTGGAGCCACATATTCTACAATATACTTACTTGGGGAAAATGGAAAACTGATTGTAAAAGCTTCAAATGTAATGGATAATTATGATATTATACAAAATGAAGTTTTTTCAACATTTAGTAATAAGAAACCTGTTATAATTAACAGTAAAAAGCCTATGTTTGAAGAATTCGAAAAAAAATTAAAGGTGCATTCAATTATAGGTGTTCCAATAACTTTAAGTGACAAATTTAAGGGATATATCATAGTTGAACATACACTTTATGATTTTTTTGTTAATGGCCATATAAAATTTATATCGGCAATAGCAAATCAAATAGCTATTGCTATTGAGAATAATGTTCTTTATAAAAAGGTTAAAGAATCTTCTATAAAAGATCCTCTTTTAGTTGGAATTTATAATAGAAAACATTTCTTTGATATTATAGAAGATAAAGTTAAAAGGAACCCTAATAAAAGTTTTGCTATGGTTATGGTGGACATAGATTATTTTAAGAATTTTAATGATTCTTATGGTCACCAATTTGGTGATAAAGTTTTAATTGAAACGGCTAGAGTTCTATCTCAAAATATTGATGGTAAAGATGAAATTGCAAGATATGGGGGAGAGGAAATAGTAATTTATCTTGATGATGTTGAGAATCATAATGAGGTATTTGACATAGTTGATGAAATAAGATATAAGCTTAGTAATAATTCAGTAAATTATGGTGGTATTGAAAAAAAGGTTACGGCAAGTTTTGGTATAAGTTATTATCCTAAAGATGGAGATACGGTGCAGAAAGTTTTAAGTGTTGCTGATGCTATGCTTTACGAAGCGAAGAACAGTGGCAGAAACAAAGTGGTTTCGTCAATATAAAATAAAAAGACATTTTAAGGAGGAACATTTAATGGCAAATGTTTTAGATGAGTTAATAGAGCGTGGATACGCCAAACAATTTACGCATGAGGAAGAAATAAGAGAACTGCTTGAAAAGGAAAAGATAACTTTTTATATAGGATTTGATCCTACTGGTGATAGTTTGCATGTAGGACATTTTATAGCACTTATGCTTATGGCACATATGCAGAGAGCAGGTCATAGACCTATTGTGCTTATAGGTGGAGGAACAGCTATGGTTGGTGATCCTACAGGAAAAACAGATATGAGAAAAATGCTTACAAGAGAACAAATTGATCATAATGTAGAATGTCTTAAAAAGCAGATGTCTAGATTTATTGATTTTAGTGATGATAAAGCAATAATCGCAAATAATGCAGATTGGCTTATGAATCAAAATTACATAGAATTTTTAAGAGATGTAGGTGTTCATTTTACAGTAAATAAGATGCTTACAGCAGAGTGCTTTAAGCAGAGAATGGAAAAAGGCTTATCTTTCCTTGAGTTTAATTATATGCTTATGCAGGGATTTGATTTTTATAAATTAAATCAGATGTATGATTGTAAAATGGAACTTGGTGGAGATGACCAGTGGTCTAATATGATAGCTGGTGTAGAACTTGTAAGAAGAAAATCAAATAAAAAAGCCTATGCAATGACAAGTGCCCTTTTAACAAACAGTGAAGGAAAGAAAATGGGTAAGACAGAAAAAGGTGCTGTATGGCTAGATCCTAAAAAAACTTCTCCATATGACTTCTTTCAATATTGGAGAAATGTTAGTGATGCAGATGTTGAGAAGTGTCTTGCAATGCTTACGTTCTTACCAATGGATGAAGTAAGAAGACTTGGAGCATTAAAGGATCAAGAGATAAATAAAGCTAAGGAAATCTTGGCTTATGAAGTTACAAAGCTTGTACATGGCGAAGAAGAAGCAAATAAAGCGTTGAATTCTTCGAAAGCTCTTTTTGGTGCTGGACAGAATATGGATAATGTCCCTACAGTTTCAATACCTGAGGGTATGGTTTCAGCTTCAATACTTGATGTATTAGTCTATACAAAAATAATACCTTCAAAAGGTGAGGGAAGAAGACTAGTGCAGCAGGGAGGCATAAATTTGAATGATGAAAAGGTTGATGATTTCAAATATCAAATGAAAAAGGATGACTTTGAAAAGGGATTTGCTCTTATAAGAAGGGGAAAGAAAAAGTATTATAAAATTGTAATAGAGTAAAATTATTGTAAGGTTAGTCTCTACATTAATTAGAAGAAAATAAAGCCCCAGATCTTTTGTGTTATTCATGGAAAACCAAGGATAAATTTAAGTTATATATGTATTAAAACCTAGTATAAAATTGTTATGGTACATGTATAACTTGGTAGTTGAACTGGTTTCCATATAGTATATAAATGTAGTACATAAAAGATTTAGGGCTATAATAATATGTTAAATTTATTCAGAAAGGCTTAAATATAACCGATAATAAGATTATATGATGAAATTTGTAGAGGTGATAAGTTATGCCAGGCATATCTAAAGTTAATAGTAATACGTCTAGTGGAAGTTCAGGGATATCTAAGAAGATTTCTTTTGATGTAGGAGATACTTTTTCAGCAAGAATAGTTTCAGGAGAAGATGGTGGAAGTGAGGTTACTTTAAAAACTTCTGATGGATGGAGTTTTAAGGCTAGAGTAGAGAATTCTAATGATATAAATGATAATAATGGACAACCTGCCAAGTTTGTAGTTACAGGTTTAGAAGATGGGCAAATTAAGATAAAATTTGTTTCTGAAGAAACTATTAGTGATAATACAGCTAAAAGCAAAGATTTTATTGGTGATTTAATTAAAGAATTGGGATTAAGTAAGTCTGATGTAGATGAAGACGTATTGAAGCTTATGATTAAGTATAATATGCCTCTGACAAAGGAAAATATATCAAAAATGGAGACAATTGTAGACTTTAATGAAAAGCTATCTGGTGATTCTGAACAAACTAATGAATTTATAGCAAAATATCTTAGTAATAAGAATATAGCGCAAGATAGTGAAGAGGGTATACAAATAACAAATACTTTGAAAAGCTTGGCAGAAAACTTAAAAGGCATGACTGCTGAAGATATGTTTACACTCATGGAAAATAATATTGATATAACTCCAGAGAACATTGAAAGTTATAAAAAGTTATTTAAAAGTGATAGTTCTATCTATGATGAGTTAAAGGAAATAGAAAAAAATTTGCCACAGAATAGTAAATCAAATAATGTTAATAGTAATAATGTTAATAGTAAAATAGCTGATATTGATTTAAAGGGTGAGATGTCTTCTAGCATAGGTATAAAAGAGGCAATACAGAAGCATAATGATGAAGCAATTCAAAATGAGAGCGAAGAAGATTTAAGTGGAGTAAAACTTAAGTCACAAGATGAGAATATAGATAAGCTTCAAAGTAATCTTAAAATGCTGGATTCTATGAAAGAAGTTTTAAATAGGAATGGTTTAAGTGAAGTAACAGTGTCAGGACAAAAAGTTAATACTAATGATATTATAAGTAAGTATGTGGCACAAAACTGGAAAGGTGTAGTAAATGATACCAAAGAACAAACTATAAATAATCTTATAAATAAAATTTCTGAACAAACTGGTATTTCCAAGGAGAGGTTATCTTTTGTACTTAAGGATTTTATAAATGACAATAAAAATGTTGATACATCGCAAGTGAAAGATACTGAGAGTAAAATAGCTTTAGATGATGCTGTGATAAAAGCTCAAGATGAAAACTTACAAAATTTGGTTAAAAATGCTGATAGCGAAAAGCAAAATGGAGTTCTTAATAAAAATATATTAAATGAAGATGTTCCTAAAACAGTTGCTGATAGTGTAAAAGAGCAAATAAATTTGAAAATAAATGACATGAAGGATATTATAAATAAGCTTTTGACTCCTAGTGATAATAAAGATTTAAATATTCAACAGAAAATATCCTTAATGCTAAAAAATAATATGAATGATTTTAAAATGTTTAATTCTATAAGCGGCGAATATTATTATATGGATGTTCCTGTAAATAATAATAATCAAGATTATCAATGTAAGCTTATAATAAAAGATGACAGAAAATCAGGTAAAAGAATTGATAGTAAAAATGTAAAAATTGTGACTTCTGTTAAGACTATTAATATAGGTGTTGTAGATGCCTACATAGCAGTGCTTAATAACAATATGAATGTTAATATTAAGTGTGATAAAGAGTGGGTAAGTTCTTTAGATAGAGCCAAAATAGATATTGTTAAAAAGATATCTGAGATGGGGTATAATATAAATATGACTGTTCAGAAGAAAAAAAATGACAGCGAAGAAGTTAATTTAGTTGAGTGTAGAGACTTTTTTAATGATAATAAGTATTTTAAAATAGATACTAGAGTATAAATTTTGTATTAAGTTCATTTTTAAAGAGACCTCAATATGTAAAAAAATTTGATACTGGGAGTGATTTTGTGCCTAAGGAGAGGAAAAAAGCTGCCGCTTTAAAATATGAGGTCGGTTATGAGGCACCAATTGTAACAGCGGTAGGTATGGGTAAAATTGCGGATAAAATCGTAGAAAAGGCTTCTGAAAATGAAGTACCTGTTGTATATAATAAAGAACTTACAGATTTATTAACTAATGTAGATGTTGGTTCGAGTATTCCTTATGAATTATATGATGTAGTAGCAGAAATACTTTCGTATGTAATGAAAGTAGATGACACAGCGAAAAAAAGAAGGTGAACTTTTGGGTTTATATGCTATTTCAGATTTGCATCTGGCTTTTAAATTAAATAAACCCATGGATATTTTTGGTGCGGAATGGTTAAATCATGATGAAAAAATAAAAAGAAATTGGATTGAAAAGATCACTGAGAAGGATACCGTACTAATAGCAGGAGATATATCATGGTCTATGGATATAAAAGGCGGAGAAGATGATTTAAATTGGATAGAAGAACTTCCTGGAAGAAAAATAATAGGTAAAGGAAATCATGATTATTGGTGGAAAAGTATAACTAAATTAAATCAAATGTATAATAATGTAAGTTTTTTACAAAATAATTTCTTTGTTTATGAAGACTACGCTATTTGTGGAACTAGAGGATGGATAGATAAAAGTTTTGACAATTTCGATGAACATGATAAGAAAATATATAGAAGAGAAATTATGAGATTAAAATTATCCCTTGATAGTGCAGTTAATGAAGGATACTCTAAATTTATAGTGATGCTTCATTATCCACCTTTTAAAAATGAAAAAAGTGATTCTGAATTCACACAGATTTTAGAAGATTATAATGTTTCAAAAGTTATATATGGACATCTTCATGGTCCATCACTAAAAAATGTAAATGGAAACATTGTGAGAAATGGTGTGCAATATATTTTAACGTCTTGTGATTATCTTAAATTTGATCCAATAAGAATAAAATGAAATAAAAAAATAAATCAGGGTTTTAAGTGCAATTGTATTTGTATTAATACGATTACACTTAAAACCCTAATTATATATAAAGTAGATTAGATATTAAATAATTTTGAAAGTAATCCCTTTTTCTTGTGATTTTCGGTGTCAGTATTGCTACTGTTGTCATCAGATTTTTTTTCGGCTTGAATTTTATTTCGTTGATTTTCACGTATTAGATCTTTTTGATTTCTTGCCATGTCCTTTATTTTTGAAGATGCTAAATTGTTAGTTATTACATTCCCAAACCAAAGAAGAGCTTTGTCTTCCATATCGAGACGTCTATAAAGTTCACCTAAAAGATACATTAGTGAAAATCTATTCATTCCGTATATAGGAAAATCTTCATTGGAATATGCATCGATAAAACCATCCAAAGCATTCTTTAAAAAAGTTTTTTCTATTTTTTCATTTCCATCAAGTCTATACATCCATGCAAGTTTTAGGCAATTCATAGCTTTTTTACTTGAATGAGATTCTGATGCAACGTAATTTAGAAGTGAAAGTTTGTATCTTTCAATTGCTATGCTTAAATCATAAATCTTAGGATACTGTTTACTATGCCATTTTAATGAAATATTTTTTTCAATTAATTCTTTTTGATAAGATTTAATTTTATTAAAATCAGATTTCATTGCAGCATAGCCACATATGGGACATAGCCATACATCATAAAAATAAGGATTAATATTTTTATAATTAATGAAAAAATCTGTATCCTTTTTTGAAATTCTTATAGATGAAGTTTTTACTGCACGTACTTTAAAAGTATTACCGCATATAGGACAATTTACTGTTTTATCATATAAAAAATTATCGACACTTTGTTTTTTTTCCTCAACCATTTTTTTCACCACTTTATTTTTACCATATATATCAATGTTACTAACATCATCAAATCCTAAATCCTTGAGCTCGGAAAAGATATCTTTATCCATAAAATTCACCTCAATTAAAACAGATATCAAACTTATTATATCAAAGAATTATTGTAAAGTATACTTTTGTTACCTATAATAATTGAAAAAAGGATGCTGTGTAATTATAATTATAGTAGTAGAAAGCATATATTATATATTGCTGACTATAGTGTTAAATTATTTATAAATTAAATATGGCAAAGGAAGATAAGATATGTCTACAATTGAATGGAAAGCTTTTTTAATACCATATGAACAAGCGGTGGAAGAATTAAAAGTTAAGTTTAAAAGCATAAGAAAAGAATATAGAAAAAAAAATGAATATTCTCCAATAGAGTTTGTTACGGGGAGAGTAAAGGAAATTTCAAGCATATTGGAAAAAGCAAATAAATTTAATATACCAGACGATAGAATAATGTTTGAAATGGAAGATATATGTGGGATACGTATAATGTGTCAATTTGTTGATGACATAACAAAGGTAGTAAACATAATTAGGTCAAGGAAAGATATGCAGATAATGTATGAGAAGGACTATGTTACAAATGTTAAAAATAGCGGATATAGAAGTTACCATATTATAATAAAGTATCCTGTAAGTATGGCGGAGGAACAGAAGGAGATAATAGCTGAAGTTCAAATCAGAACACTTGCTATGAATTTTTGGGCTACCATAGAACATTCTTTAAATTATAAATACAAACATGAAATACCTGAAGATATTAAGATGAGATTAAAAACCGCAGCTGATGCAGCCTTTCAACTTGATGAACATATGCTTGGAATAAAAGATGAAATTAAGGATGCACAAAAGCTCTTTGAGGTAAAATCAAGTATTGTGTCAAATATTATAAGAAATATAATGGTAATCACTTCTATTGGAAAGTTATCTGATGCTGAGGTATATAAAAGTAAACTTAACCAGTTAATTAACGAAGGAGAAGTATTTGAATTGAATAATTTACTTGATAGTACAGAAAAAACTTTGAAATGATATTATCATAACTGAGGTTTGGGCAATTTAGAAAGTGATAATACAAGGTTAAAGGGAAATTAAGAATTAAAAATTAAGAATGAATGATGATTTTCCGCCGCTTTGCTCTGGAAAATCTATATTTTAGAAAAGAACATTCCAATACGTGGGAATGGAAAGATGTAAGTTTGTAAATTTTTCGTAGTGAAACGAAGAAAAAGTTACCTTGTTTTTATTCTAAGCAAAGTAACAGTATTTTCAAAACAGTTTAAATAAAATTCAATAAGCCTTGACCCCAAATTATAAAAAGACTTAGAAATTTTAATTTGCTTGAGTATTATTATATGAGAGGTTTGGGCTTTGCCCATTATCCTTCTTAACCAGTACAGGCGATTTTTAGATAATACAAGGTTTGGGTCGCATTATGTTACCAATATAATATTAAGAATTACCTAAATAGGCACTCTCATAATATAGAGTGCCCATTTTAAGTAAAGAAGGATAATGGGTCTATGACCCAAGCTCCAGTAACGATAAGACTTATGAGTTTTATTTAATGTTTTAAAATACTGCTTCTTCGCGATTTTCTATTTTTAATTATAAATATTATTGATGCAATAAGCGGAATTATCATGAAGTTGACACAAGATATATATGTATAGTAATTGAAAAAATTAAATAAGTTGAGTACGTTTTTATTTATAAAGAATGATACAATTCCAGCCAGAACTGAAATTACGTAAAATGCATATTTTCTCTTTATGTTTAATTGTTTTAAGATGATTAAAAATGCATAAAAAGTTAATATGTATTTTATTAACCAGCCTCCAATTACTTGAAAGATGACATAAAGTTCTCCACTTTCTATAAAATCAAAGTAATTAACTAACTGTGTTTGAAGAAGTCTTGGGTAATACATAGCATTAAGACGATTGGCAACAAAAATCATATTAAGTCCTGATGTAGCGAAGACTTGCATTTGAGCAGCAATTGCCCAAGCTATTATAATTGGTTTCCAGAGTTTATCACTTGATTTTACTTTATAAATAAATGGAAGAAGTATGCCGAAACCTGAATACATTGCAAAGCCTTTAAATACGCAGGTGAGAAAGTTTCGAGTGACTCCATTTTTCATAATGGGCAGCATGTATTCAATTTTTCTATATTTAAATAATAAGGTTGATAGGTTTATTCCAGAAATCATTATAAAAAAGATGCCTATAAGAGTTACAATAAGCATTGCATTTTCTCCCTGTAGAATTATGTATGATGCAGGAATAATAAAAAACAGTAAAAAATACCATATGGGAGTCTTATCTAACATATTCACATGCATCATGCTGCTTTCACAAGCAGAACATTCTATTAATGTTAAAATCAGAGTTAATTCAAAAACCCATATAAAAAATGCACCTAGATATTTACCAAAAGATTTATAATATATAGTTTTTAATTCTAAATTATCTTTTACTGAAAATGCTTTTGCAATAAAAAGTAAAAATATAAGTAATAAAATTGATGAAAAAATTAGAGCTAGCCAGGTGTCCCTTTCACCATATTGTGTTAACAAAGTAGGATAACTTTTCATGGAGACAATTGAGACTCCTAGTGCTATAAAAACTAAATAATTTTTATTTAAATATCTCATCATAAATACTTCCTTTATGTAAAACTGTAATAATATTATTTTCTTAGTTTATGAATATTATTCACATTTAAAGAAAACAATAATTTTGGGTGGTAAACATGAATGAAGAAAATTTGAATTATATAAAGAGTAAGCTCAAGGATAATGTTGATGTGAAGTATAGGACTATAGAATCGCAAAATGGAGAGATTAATTTAATATTTATAGATAATTTATGTGACTCAAAATTTATAAGTGAGTATATAATTGGGCCTATAATGCGTGGGAAAGATTTTATTAAAAGTGTATCTGATTTGGAAAGTAATGCACTGCTTGCAAATTCTATAGGTAATGTTAAGGATAAGCAGGATATGCTTCTTCATATATTATCAGGTGATGTTGTAATATTAACAAATTTTTATGATGAAATTATATTTTGTGAAGCAAAGGGATACGTAAGAAGGTCTGTGGCAATACCTATAACAGAGCAGGTAATAAAAGGACCTAGAGAGGGTTTTACCGAGGCATTTGTTGACAATATATCTTTAATAAGAAGAAAAGCTAAAAATGCAGATTTAAAGTTTGAGAGTGTATATCTAGGGGCTAAATCTCAAACAGTAGTTGTCATCGTATATTTAAAGGGAACTACTCCAGATAAATTAGTTGATAATGTTAAAAAACAGATAAATGACATAAGTACAGAATATGTTCTCGATTCAAATTATGTTGAAGATAAGCTTAGAAGTAAAAAGACTGCATTTGATACAATTGGATACAGTGAGAAGGCTGATATAGTTGTAAATCATCTGTTTAGAGGAAAGGTAGCAGTTATAGTAGATGGAACGCCGTTTGTTGCAATTGCACCGTACTTTTTTTATGAAAATTTTCATATGCCAGATGATTATTACTTAAATAAGATAGTTGTTAATTGTACTAGAGTACTTAGATGGCTGGGATTTGCAATTTCAACTTTTATTCCGGGAATATATATATCCATCATAAGTTATCATGTATCATTAATTCCATCCGTTTTTGTACAGAGACTTGCTATATCTAGATCAGGTGTTCCTTTTCCGACCATTGTTGAGCTTATATTGATGATGTTTTTCTTTCAAATTTTACGTGAGGCTGGAATTAGACTTCCACAGCCAGTTGGTCAGGCAATGAGTATTGTTGGAGCACTTATTCTAGGGCAATCAGCAGTTGAAGCTGGCTTAGCATCAGAAATAACTTTAATAGTGGTGGCTTTAAGCTCTATAGCGTCTTTTTTAACACCAAGTTTATATGGACCTATTTCAATTTGGTCTGTAATAATAGCAATATTCTCAGGGTTTTGTGGCCTTCCGGGATTTTTTGCTGGAGTATTTATTCTTATAGGTCATGTTGGTTCACTTAAAAGTGTTGGATACTTATATGCTTTTCCAATTGGAACATCCAGGACAATAGAACACACAGATAGGGTACTGAGGGGAGATCTAGACAGTGCTGATGAGAATATTCTGCAGGAAGAGGATTTAATATGAAAAAGAGGATAGTTAGTTTAATTTCAATATTAATGTGTAGTATTATGCTTACTGGATGTTTTAATTATAAAGATATAGATCATATTTTATTTGTTACAGCAATAGTTTTTGATATAGACCAAAACAATAATGTAGTTACATATATTGAAGCTTTTCAACCTATTAAAAGTGCAGTAAAGAGTCAGCAGGGTCAACAGAGACTTATATTTAAGGGAACAGGAAAAACTGCTTTTGAGGCATTAAATGATATAAATCTACATTCTAGTTTTGAATTAAATTATACTCAGGTTAAGGCGTATATATATTCTGAGAAGGCTGCTAAAAAGGGAGTAAAACCATTTATAGATTTAGGGCGTAGAAGAATACAACTTTACTTAAGACCATATGTTGCAACATATTTTGGAAGCGTTGAAGAACTTATGCAGAGTAAATTTAAAGAAAATGAATATGTTGGATTTCTATTATCTCAGCTTATAATGAATTCAGGTACAGCATCAAGGTCAGTAGAGCTTCAATATAATGATTTCTTAAATAAAAGAACCGAAAAAGATAGAGGAGTTGTAATGACAGCTATAGATCTTAAAGAAAGCAAGTACAAAAATTCAGTGCAGCTTGATGGAGGAGCAGTTTATCGAGATGATAAATTAATTGACAGAATGGATATAGCTGAAACAGAGGCCTATAATTTTATGATAGATAAAGTAGGCAGCGGATCTATGGAAGTAGTCAATCCCGTTAATAAAAAGGATTTTATTTCTCTCTGGATACTTAATAGCAAAACAAAAACAAAAACAAAATACTATGGTGGAAAATTTCACGTCAAAAAAATCATAAAAGTTAAAGCTGCAATGATGGAGAGTCAGGATTATATAAATTACAATAAAGCTATGCAAACAAGAATAGAAGAAAATGCTGAAAAAAACATAATAAACAATTGCAATAAAATTTTTAATAAGTATAAGGATAAGAATGAGGATATATTTAGCATAGGTGATCAATATGAAAATCAATACAAAAAGCGTAAAAAAGATATAATTAAAGATACTGTGCTTGAGGTTGAGCCAGATGTACAGATCGAGAGAAGTGGCAAATCATCTAGCTTCCATTAATAGTTTTTCGAGACATTAAAAAAAGAGCATAAATCTAAGTATCTAAAGGCTAAAGGTCTAAGAAATTTTAATAACTCGCTGAAAAAAAGCTCAGACAAATTAAAATTTCTAAGCCCTTTAGCCTTTAGACACTAAGATTTATTGCTCATTTTTTAAATTGTCTCGAGAAAACTATTTCTTTTAGATGGAGTAAGGCAAGGAAGAAATTCCTCCGTGCCTACGGAATTTCAATAATGTGTCTTTGGTCTAAATAGATTACACTAGGTTAACAGGATAACGCGCATAAAGCAGATATAAGGTATTCTTAGTTTTTAACTGCTGCCATCACACCTACTGACAAGCGAAGCAATGTCAGCACTAAGCGTCGTACTATTAAAGAGTACTTATTAGGAGCAAAGAAAGATAATAGCTTCAGCCAAAGCCCTGTATAATAATATTCCGTAGGCACGGAGAATATTTTCTTTGGTTTACTCATGAAGTGAAATAATAGAATTTTGGGAACAATTTAAATAAAGCTCAATAAGTCTTGCTCTAAATTATAAAAGGGCTTAGAAATTTTAATTTTATCATACATTAGGTTTAGACTTTAGCACATTATCCTTATTTAACATGCATTAATTATTGATTAATGCATAAATTAGTTTAAAGTAAACTAGGTTTATGCCCAATATTCCGTAGGCACGGAGGAATATTTTCCTTGCCTTACCCATAAAGTGAAATAGCAGTGATTTGTAACGATTAAAAAAGACTCTAATAAATCTTGGTGAAAAAATCGTAAAATACTTAGAGGTTTCAATTTGTTTGAACGCTAGTGAGTTATTGAAAGCTCTTAGGATTTTACGATTTTTTTACCTTAGATTTATAGAATCTTTTTTATGTTACAAATCACTGCTATTTCACAACGATATTTACAAGACGTCCTTTTATAACTATTACTTTTACTACATTTTTTCCACTAACTGCATCTTTAATTTTTTCATCATTTAAAGCGGCAGATTTTATTTCATCCTCGCTTAAACTAGTTGAAATATTGATTTTATTTTTTATCTTTCCATTTACTTGAATAGCTATTTCAACTTCATCTTTTACAAGTGCTTTTTCATCAAATTCAGGCCATTTCTGATTAAAGATTGAATAGCCCATCTCCATTACGTTCCACTGTTCTTCAGCAAAGTGAGGTGCAAATGGTGCTATTAATTTTAATATGTCGATAGTGGCAGCTTTAAGCAATTCACTGTTTTTGTTATTTACATTTAAATATTTTGATAGTGCATTTGTGTATTCCATAAGTCTAGCTATACATGTATTGAATTGGAATTTATCCATGTCAGTTGTTATTGATTTAATTGAATGATTTCTAACATAGTTTAATTCTTTTTCATCTTTTTCCATATCAGTTTTTGTGTTTTTAGGATTGCTTATTTCCTCATGGGAAGCTTCAACCATTCTTCCGAATCTATCTACAAATTTAGCCATTGCCTTAACGCCGTCATCGCTCCATGCTCCGCCTTCAGCATAGTCGAAGCCAAACATTAAGTACATTCTAAATACATCAGAACCATATTGTTCTATAATATCATCTGGTGAAATTGTGTTTCCTTTTGATTTACTCATTTTTTGACCATCAGGTCCCAAGATTAAGCCTTGATGTCTTAGCGATAAAAATGGTTCATCAAAATTAAGATATCCCATATCTCTTAAAGCTTTTGTTATGAATCTAGCATATAGCAAATGCATACATGCATGTTCAGGACCACCTACGTATTTATCAACAGGAAGCATTTTATCTATTTTTTCCTTGTCAAAAGGTTTATCACTGTTTTTATTATCTGCATATCTTAAATAATACCATGAAGAACATACAAAGGTATCTAATGTATCTGATTCTCTTCTTGCAGGACCACCGCAGTGAGGACAAGTCGTATTCATAAATTTATCTGAAGTTGCAAGAGGTGATTTACCAGTAGGTTTAAATTCAACATCATAAGGAAGTTCCACTGGAAGATCTTTTTCAGGTACAGGAACTATTCCACATTTATCGCAGTATACTACTGGAATTGGAGCACCCCAATATCTTTGTCTTGAAACAAGCCAGTCACGAAGTCTGTAATTTACTTTCCATCTGCCAAGGTTTTCTTTAGCAAGTTTATTTACGATAGCTTCTTTTGCTTTGTTTCCTTGAAGACCATTAAATTCATCACTATTAACAAGTTTGCCATATCCGGTATAAGGAAGCTCATCTCCACCTTCAACGACTCGTATTATTGGAAGATTGTATTTAGTTGCAAAGGCAAAATCTCTGTCATCGTGAGAAGGAACAGCCATAACTGCACCAGTACCATATGTATATATTACGTAATCTGCAATCCATATAGGTACTTTTTTATTGTTTATAGGATTTATTGCATAAGATCCTGTAAATACTCCGGTTTTTTCACGTGTTAAAGACTGTCTTTCAATTTCAGATTGTTTTTGAGCTTGAATTTTGTATGCTTCAACGTTTTCTTTATATTCTGGTTTTGTAAGTTTGTCTGCAAGAGGGCTTTCTGGTGCAAGAACTACGTAAGTTACACCACATAGAGTATCTACTCTTGTAGTAAATACATCAAAGTTAATATCACTATCAGCTACCTTAAAGGTTACTTCAGCACCTTTAGATTTACCAATCCAGTGTTTTTGCATTGCTTTTGTTTTTTCAGGCCAATCTAGCTCATCTAATTTTTGTAAAAGTTCGTCAGCATAATTGGTTATCTTAAAGAACCATTGAGTTAAGTCCTTTTTAACAACTTCTGTTCCGCATCGTTCACAGCAGCCATCTACTACTTGTTCATTAGCTAATACGGTATTGCAACTAGGACACCAGTTTGCGGCAGCTTTTTTTCTATATGCAAGACCGTGTTTATATAGTTCTAGGAATAACCATTGAGTCCATTTATAATAATCGGGCATGCATGTTATTACTTCGTGATCCCAATCAAACATTGCTCCCATAGATTTTAGTTGCTTTTCCATAGTTTCAATATTTTTTAAAGTAGAATCTTTAGGATGAATTCCTGTTTTTATAGCGTAATTTTCAGCTGGAAGACCGAATGCATCAAAACCCATCGGCTGAAATACATTATAACCAGTCATTTTCTTGAATCTTGCCCATGAATCTACTGGTGCATAGTTAAACCAGTGGCCTGCATGAAGTCTCGCACCAGAAGGGTAGGAGAACATTTCTAAAACATATAGTTTTTTCTCTAAATTATTTTCATCAAACTTATAAACATTTGTTTCTTTCCATTTTTTTTGCCACTTTTTATCAATTTCTGTACTGTAAGTACTCATTTAATAAACCTCCTATAAAATAATATAACTAGAAATTTTACAGGGCATTAAGCCCATTTTAAGATTTAGATACATTTCTGACAAAATCATTTAAAATAAAAAAAGCCTTCGTCTCTTAATATTGAGACGAAAGCATTACTTCCGCGGTACCACTCAAGTTAGGAAATACCCCACTTAGAAAATTAACGGCTTTAACCGTATTTGCTTTTCTGCAAATAAGCTCCCAAGCGAGTTCACACTTTTCTATGCTGTTTTTCACCAAACAACAGCTCTCTTAAAATAGAAGAAATGCTAATATTCTTGTTCAAAGCTTTTATTTATTAAAATATAATTATAAAATATTATAGATTAATTAAAAATTATTGTCAAGTTTTAAAATAAATAAAAAGCTTCAACATTTACGTTGAAGCTTTTGGCTGCCCTAGCAGGACTCGAACCTACACAATGCCTGAACCAGAATCAGGTGCCTTACCAATTTGGCTATAGGGCAATATTAAATTGCTATACTGTTAACAGCAACAATTAATATTATAGCAATTTTTTAAAATATGTCAATGCCTATTTTAAATTTTTTATAATATGTTTATTTATATAGACTACATAAAGTGAGACTGCATAGTCATAAATTAAAAAAATAAATTCTAAGATTATAAGAATTATATATAATGGAAGATCATAGTGAGAGCCGCTTAAAAACAGAGTTTTATACACTGCATATATTATAAAAATATCCACATTAAAATAAATTAATTTGAGGAAAATTTCTACAGGTAACTTTCTTAATTTTTCTATATATAATTTTACAAAACCAAAATTTCCAAAGAGTATAATATAAATTAATACATTTTCTCTAAAACCAAGAAGCAATATACTTAAGACTGATGAAGCTGCGTAAACCATTAGTGAATTCCTTATTCCAATTGTAAGTATAGAAAGAGGAATCACGAGTGCTGCTGCTGCTAAAAATGAAAGTTTGCTAGCAGGTATAATTGTAGATAAATAAATTAGTATTACGCATATAGCTGTGTATATGCTGCCTCTTGTTAGGCTTTGAGTTTTACTCAAGATTACACCTCCTTATATTAACATCCTCCACCCATACAGTTACATAATGTATCAGCGCACCATAAACTTACACACAAGTCACAAAATGAGGAATCTCTATCGGAATAGCCACGCATATTATAAGGTCTTCTATAAGAGTTATTCATCATTTGTAAATTTTGAAGTGCAGCCATATACTCACGATTTCCTGGATTCATATTACATGCTTTTTGTATGTAATTTAAGGCATTATCGTACCAGCCTTTTCTAGCATAAACATTTCCCATTAGAAAAAACCATTCTGCATCCTGACTGTTTATGCTATTTAATTTTCTTTCAGCTGAACTTACATCACCGCGATTTAAGTCATTTCTTATAGAGTAATAATCTGCACTGCTGTTATTATTAGCATAACTACTTCCACTATTTGAATATGTGCTATTTTGAGAATTTTTTGTTAAATAATCATAGGCTTCATTTATTTCTCGCATTTTTTCTTCTGCTAGATTTTTTAAAGGATTATTTACATATTTATCTGGATGGTATTTTTTAACAAGTTCCCTGTAGGCTCTTTTTATCTCATCTTGTGATGCATTTTCATTTACACCAAGTACTTTGTATGGATTATCCATTATTATCACTCCTTAAGCACAATTGCATTATAAATTAAGATTTTTCATTTTATCCAGCAAACCATATTGAAGAATATTGAAAAGTATATCCTGATTTGTTTTGAGTGGAAGCTTATTTAAGTTGTTAAGACAATTTTGACCGCACATTGATAATATAAAAGATATTTTAGGAGATATATCCTTTACTAAATCTTCAAAAGGTTCATTATTTTTATTCATAGTTTTATTTATAGCATTAAATTTTTTCGAGTTCATATCATCTTTAAGATCATCAAAAGCATCTATTATGTATATCCACTTCCCTAAATTATACCCTAATTGATATAATATGTCCCTATAAGATTTATTATCTGCATAAGAAGAAATTATAAATCCTGTTAAATCTGAAAAGGGATGAGAAATTTCATCAATATTTAAGGGTTTACTGCTTTTTTCAAGGTGATTTAGTTCCGAAAGCCTCTTTTTAATATAATTACCATAATTTTTAAATTCACCGGGAAATTTTTTAAAGTACACTTTAAGAAGAATAGATTTTAATTTGCTCATTAAATTTTTATCATCATAAGCATCATCTACTAGTTTATAATAAACTAAGCATATATTACAAAAGGCAGCATAATCAACTGCTTTGTTACTTACTATAAAGTATTTCTTTTTAACGGGATGTGCAATGCATCTTCCCGTTAAAAAACTGCATTTTTTATCCTCAAGTGAGTCCAAAAGAACAGCCAAAAAAGTCATATCGTAATTTAATACAAGCCTAGGTAAATTTCCATAATTATTTTTTATGGATAAGCATAGACCACAGTAGTATGATTTAAATTTTTCGTAGTCTTTTATTTTTAGTTCTCCTTTTAAAGGAAGGACATATCCAAACATTATAAACCGCGAGCTCCTTTTTCACCAAGTATTTCATATATTGTTTTAGAAGTTGTATCTTTCATTGAATAGCCTAAAAGTTTAACTATTTCTTCTAGTTCATTTTCGAAAGCAGTTTCTATTTCTATGTATGGAAAAGGACAGAAGGATTTATCATTTATATCTATTTCTATGAGTGAATGTTTATACTCATAACTTTCCCTATATTTTTTTATAGTTTGATTTTTTATAAGTCCTAAAGCTTCGAAAATTTCGGATCCTTTTGAAGGACTACTTATTTCTATTTCATGTTCTTCCATTACTTTAAATTTTTCTTGGCTTAACATTTTCTTAACAGTCATATAGTAATGCATAGAATTGTCGAGCATATTTTCAACAGTTCTTATTCTTGCATAACCTTTTTCGTTTAAAAGTTTTCCGTCAGGAAAGTCATATATTTCATTTGTCTGGTTTTCTTTTTTTACATTTATTATATTTGAATTTTTTAATATAGTTCGTACTTTAGTTACGTCTATATTTATAATTCTTGTTTCAGCTTCTTTCAATGTTTTCACCCCATAAATAAAGTGGTTTATTATATATTATGTATTATATCATAATATAGGATTTTAATATTGGTAATTTTAAAGAATTTAACAGTATGTTATAATATTAATTCAAAAGGCATTATAAATTATGATGCTTAAATTATAAGATATAATTAATTATTAAAGTGGTGAGAATAATTGGAATATGTAAATGAAGTGACTATAAATGAAGCTGTTATCCATATACTAGATAATAGTTCAGATGAGGTCGTCTTTAATGAAACTAAAATGGAACTTAATGATGAAACTTATGAATATATACTGAAGCACATACAGAAATGCTTGAAGGATGAAGAACTTAAATATGCTGTTTTTAATTCTGAAGAAAATGTCATAAAAAAATTAGCTGATGATTGTTTAAATGGGAGAAATGATATAGTAAGTGTGTCAAAGGATCTAGCAGTAAAACTTTTTGACATTATGAAATTAAATGGGAGTATACCTTCCTGTGATCTTTTAACAGTATCTATATCCACAGAATATGGTAAAATGTTAGCTGTTCTAAAGATGGATTATGTGAAAAATTATACTCATAATGTTGATGTTATAGATGACAAAGTTGAAATAAATATAATACCTCAGTTTGTAGGTCTGCCTGCAAGCGGACAAAAGATACAAAAGTGTGTTTTTATAAAACCAATTAGTAAAGATAATAATTTTGATTTGATGATAATAGATAAAAGAAACAGTAAAAAAGAAGAAGACGAATATGTAGCTAATTATTTTATGGATAAATATATTGGATGCAGGATAATAGACAATGAAAGAGATTTAACTAAAAAGTTTGTTAAGTCTGCTGAAAAGTGGACTCAGAAGAATTTTAAGGATAATGCTGATGAAGCTGAAACAGTTAGAAGAACCATTAAAAAGAAACTTAAGGAAGACGATGCTATTGATATAAATGAAGTATCTAATGAAATTTTTGGAGAGAACCAAGAAGCTAAAGATGATTTTGTTACATTTATTAAAAAGCAGGGAGTAAATGACGATAAAATAGAATTAGATAAACATTGGGTAGAAAACAAAATGAAAAGAACAAGGCTAAAAATTGATAGGGACATAGATTTGTACATAAATGAAGAAACCTATAATGATTCATCGAGATTTGAAGTCAAAAGAAATGGTGATGGCACAATAAACATGATTATAAAGCAAGTAAAAAACTATGTGGAGAAGTAGAGGGTGCATTTAGAATTTTATGCGCAAATTTGATTTATTATATGGTGTTTTACATAAGGAGTTAGTGTGATTTAAAAAGAGTTTGATAATTCAAGTATTTATAATTATTATAAGTTGCTAATAAAAGAAAGAATGTAGTTTTTGGTATGGTATATATTAAAAACTACATTCTTTTTATGATCTTAGGAAACTTATGGTTTTGAAAAACGATAGAATAAATTTAAAATATAATATATTAGCATATATAGGCAAAAATTGAATAATTGTAAAATAAATGGTATAATAAGTGCAAAAAATTAATAATAAATTAAGGTTGGTGAGGGTGTTTATGGATGTTATAATTTGTGAAGACAATTATATTCAAAAAACTAAGATTGAGAATATCATTAAGGAAGAAATAAATAGATTTAATTTAGATATAAATATTACATGTAGCACATTTGATCCTAAACGCATAATTGAGTATGTATCAAGAATAGAAAATAAAAATTCTATATATTTTTTAGATGTTGAATTAAATAGTGAACTTAATGGAATTCAGCTTGCTCGTATTATCAGAAAATATGATACTAGTGGATATATTGTATTTGTTACAGCTCATGCAGAACTAGTTATGTTAACTTTTAAATATAAGGTAAGAGCAATGGATTATATATTTAAGTTTGATGCTAAAAATTTAGAACCTAAAATTTGTGAATGTTTATTAGAGGCATATAATAATTATAAAAATAGTGAAAATACTAAAAAAAAGTATGCTTTCGTAGATGTTGGAAGCAAAGTTGTTAAATTAAATTTTAATAAAATCCTATTTTTTGAAACAAATAAGAATCACAGGATTAAAATTCATACTTTTGATGGAGAGATTGAATTTTACTCATCATTAAGAGAGATAGAAAAATTAATACCGATATATTTTTATAGGGTACATAGATCATATATTGTAAATATAAGAAATATAAAATCAATCGATAAAAATAAATTTATAATAAATATGGTAAATGGGGAGAGGTGCTATGTTTCAAGGAGATATATGAAAGACTTATTAAGTACTATACGAAATAGTGAGTGCAATTAATTAATAATTAAAATCATGTGTACTTAGTTTAGATTAAATAAGTTGATTATTTTATTAAATATACTATATAGACATATATAATACAATACTATTCTAAAAATTGTCAATAGTTGTAAAAAATAATTCATAATAAACCTAATTATCCTTTGTACAGAGTAGTTTACTTGTAATAAGTTGACGGGTAAAGCCCCTTATATTATTTGTGATGTAAATTAATATTCTTAATGCCTCAGTATATTTAAAACACGTAGATTTGTCTAATGCTAATGCCATGATTTACTGATTGTAGTATATTTACTATCCTATTTATTATCATATGCTTTTATTTTGTACCATAGATAAATATATCATTTCACAGTACTTCTCCAATTTCATAAAAAAAATTTGAAATTGGAGCTATGATTGTTTTTGCACATGGTGCAAGGTGAAGACTGCGAAATCTTGCAAAAGTAGAATGATCTGATACCGAGATTTGTAGTTTTATACAAATTTTAAGACGTACCCAATAATTAGATTATTTATCCGCTTTATAAAGTTACTATTAAATTGTTTAGGGTCATCAATACTAAAACTTATTTTCGATTTCTGCCCTGATATGTTATGAATCCAAAATTATTTAGTAATGTGTTATTTTTAACAATGATAATTTATTTTTACTTATTTATACCTTAATTTTACTTAAATAGCATAAAAGTTTACTTATAAGTAATATAATACAAAAAAGGTATTTATAGGTCAAATAAGCGTAATATTAAGGAAAACCTATTGAAATAAATATTGTCTAATACTATTATATTAGTAAAGGGTTAACCCAGTAAAAACCATATTAAGCATTTAATTGAATAAATAGGCGGAAATAATTTTGTAAAGTAATTAAAAATAAAAAGTATAAAGAAACTTCAAGGAGGAATGAAATTTGGAAATGAAGATGGAATGTTCACTCAGCAAAGAGGATGAGTATATTGAATATTTTAAAAAAAATACGAATAGTCCAAGAGTATTAGCCAAGCTTTTTAAAACAGATTCACTTTGTTATATTTATGATACTGGAACTAGTAAAGTTTTAAATTGCAGCGAACTTGAATATAAAATTTTGAAAAAAATCATAACAGGGAAAATAGATGAAATAGCAAATTTAAAGAATGAAATTAACGAAGAAGAATATTTTGAGGCAATGGCAAATATAAAGGATTCTATAGAACAAGAAGATATTTTAAAAGGCGGTAATGAATTTAAGTTTGTGTCACCAGGTCATTTTGAAGAATTAGATGATGAGTTAGATAATAAGGTAAGACAAATTGTATTAGAGTTAACAGGTAAGTGCAATTTAAGATGTTCGTATTGTATTTATTCTAATGATTATACAGAAAGAAGAAATTTTAACGAAAACGACATGACGGAAGATGTTGCTAAGAGGGCAATTGATTATATTAATTTACATGGAGATAAAGAAAAAGGTGTTGCTGTAACGTTCTATGGAGGAGAAGCACTTATAAAATTTGATTTGCTGAAAAAGTGTGTAGATTATGCAAGAAAAACAATTACAGATAAAGAAGTTACCTTTTCAGTTACAAGCAATTTAACATTAATGACAAAAGAAATAGCTGAATATATAGCATCTGTAAAAGGATTTAGTTTAACTGCTAGTATAGATGGACCTCAAGAAATTCATGATAGTTCAAGAAGAGATATTAATGGTAAGGGAAGCTTTGAGAGAGCAATAAGAGGTTTAAGGTATGTAGTAGATGCGTTTGGTGAGGATACAGAAAATAGATTAACGTTAAGCATGGTTTTTAATAGGCCATTTTCATTTGAGAAAATTAAAAAAATAGATAACTTTTTTAAAAGTTTGGATTGGTTGCCTGAAAAAATCAATAAAAATGTAACATACCCAACTGTAAGTGATGTTAATTATGATGAAGTTGAGAAAATGATTGAAAAAACTGGAGGCGTTACTGACTATTTGAGGATTTGGTCAGCAGAAACGTATTTAAATAAAGTGAAAAATTCAGAAGATAAGGAGTTTTTCTTAAGAGGAGCTGTTGAATCACCATTCATAAGAATTCATAATAGACCAATATTGATAAAGCATATTAAGGATAATAATTTAAATGCATGTTGTATTCCTGGTGGAAGAAAGATATATGTTTCCACAAATGGGGATTTTTTAGTGTGTGAGAGGATTGACGGGTCACCAGTAATAGGGAATGTATATGATGGAATAAATAAGAAAAAAATAAAAGAGTTATTAGTGGAAGATTATGCAAATAAATCGATAAATGATTGTAAAAATTGTTGGGCATCTAGACTGTGCCAAATATGTTATGCTATGAGTTTTAAGGATCAAAAAGTTAATATGAGGAAGAAAAGATACTATTGTAACTTTGTTAGAGAGAATATGGAAAAATATTTGATATTATATCATAAATGTTTAGAAATTAACCCCAAGGAATTAGAATATTTAAATAAAATTAAAGTGGAGTAGTAATTATTATTATGAGATTAAATAATGATTTAAATTATAATAAAGTAGATCAATTAGAATCAGGAACTTTGAGAAATGGTATTAAATATTATATATATAATAATGATGTTAAAGAAAAATTAGTAAGAGTATCGTTAGTGGTTAAAGTAGGATCCTTAATGGAAAAGAGCAGCAAAAATGGAATAGCTCATTTTGTTGAACATATGTGTATTTATAATAGTGATTTTGCATTTAAAAATAAATCAAATAAAAATAATTTAATGTTAGGTTATACTGATTTTGAAGAAACAGTTTATTTTTTGAATTGTGAAGTGGATGCAATTGAAGATGTTTTAAATAATTTTAAGAACATATTAAATGGACGTAATATTGTGAGGACAAGCATGAATTCAATAAAAGAAGAATTGAAAATGGAAATAATTAATGAAAGCAAAACATCAAAAATTAAATTACAGCAAGCTATTTTACCTGAACTAATTAGAGTTGAAGATATAAAAGATAAACTGCCTTTAGGAAATTTAGAATGCATTCTTAATTTGAGTTTTGAAGAAGTACAAAGGTTTCATAATAATTTGTACAAGCCAGAAAATAGTGCTGTTTTCATAGTAGGTTCAATTGAAAAATACAAAGTTAAAAAATTATTAGAGAAAATATTTTTAACTATTGAAGGATGTGATTTAAATTATTTAAAACCAACAGTTAAGCACAGTATAAGTTCAAAAAAAGTATTACTGAACATTGTTGATAATATTAATTATGATGAAATGCAGTTATATTATTTAAAACCAAACTTGAATTATAAATCCATGGAAGATTTAAAGTTAAAAATAATAAATTATTTTGCTTTGATATTGATTGAAGAATATATTGAAGAAGCATTAAGAAATAACAAAGTGGATTTTAGTAATTTAAAATTTGTTTCAGAAATGTTGTTAAGTGAATTGAATTTTAATATTTTAGAATTAAAAGTTAAACAAGGTATTCTTGAGAAAGCTAAGCATGTACTTAATATTATAAGAAAACTAAAACTTTATGGAATTTCAGAAAAACAATTTACAGAATATAAAGAAAATTTTTTATATGAGCTAACAGAATATTATAGTAATAATAAAGTGGCTAGTAATAAAATTATAACTAAAGAATGTATAAATAATTATTTATATAATGAGCCATTAATTTCTGTTAAGCATGAATATGATTTATGTTGTTCTATTATTAAAAAAATATCATTTAGGGATTTCAATATTATCATAGAAAAGACTTTAAAAAATGAGAATATGCTAATATCACTAAATTGTAAAGAAGGTTTATCTAAAGATAAAGATGAACTTGATAGAATATTCAGATTAAATTGCTAATAAAATTAATCTTTCTAAAGGCGCCTAATGTACATAAGGGGAGATTGATATTTATTATAAATTATTAAAAGAAAATGGGGAGGAAAAAATTATGAAATTAGTAAATCCAGCAGGAAGAGATATTACAACATTTTCAACAGAGGTAAACCGTTGTGCATGTATGTGCGCAGGTTCATGGTCATCAGGATATAACAGAGCAGATGATGTAACATGTGGATGCAACTGCCACTGGTATAGCAGTGATAATGAAAATGCAAATTTAAACTCAGCTAATGCTGCTGTATAAAAATTAGTATAAGGTATCTCGCATAATTTTTATTATGCGAGAAATCTTATTTTTTGTTGTATGGGAAGGAATGCTAATAACATGGTAAAAATTAAAAAATATATTAATAAAACAAAAAAGGTAGTTATATTTATATTAAAAACAATAAAATTATTATGGGATAGTTCAAAGATAAGCTTAATAATTACACTTTTAGTTGCTATTATTAATGGTGTAACTAGTCCTTTAAATTTAATAATTTCTAAATATTTGATTGATAGTGTTGTTACAGTTTTAGGTAATCCCAATAATCACAAATATTATAATGTAGTATTTTTGTGGTTAGGTGTAGAGTTTGCAGTTGCTATTTTCTCTCAATTAGTTCAGAGAGTAAATACATATTACTCAACAATTCAAGTAAAAATTGTAAATAACCACATAGTGAAACTTTTGTTGAAAAAATCAAATGAATTAGATCTTTCTTTTTTTGAAAATAGTGAGTTCTATAATAAAATTGAAAAAGCAAATAATCAATCAGCATATTCTGCAATGGCGATTATAAATGAATTAATGGAAGTTGTAAAGAGTTTCACCACTTTGGTAGGGTCTATAGCAATTGTAATTCAATTAAGCCCTATTATGCTGATTTTGTGTATAGTAACATCTGTTCCTATATTTTTCTTAAATGTAAAAATATCTCGATTTAGATATAATGTTTATAGTTCGAGAATAGAAAAAACTAGATTTGCACAAAATCTTCAGAAACTAATGCTCCACTATAATAGTGTTAAAGAAATAAAATTAAGTAGACTAAACAAATATTTTGAAAAACTGATCTTGTCTATATATAAGGGGAATATTGATAAGGATAAATCTGTTGAGAAACAGAGACTTGGGTATTTAGGTGTTGCTGATTGTTTAAGTGTGCTTATTTCGTATGGTTATAAGATCTATATAATAATTACTACTATTACTAGAAGATTAACTATAGGATCAATGAATATGTATATGTCTGCAGTAACTAGTGTAGATAATTCAATTAAAAGTACTTTAGATAATGTGGCAGAGTTGTATTCAAATAATCTTTATGTAGAAAATTTGTTTTATGTATTAGATTTAAAACCAATAATAGTAGAAAAAAAAGAAGCAAAAACGTTTAAGAACAATATAGAAGATGGTATCGAATTTAAGAACGTATCTTTTAAGTATCCTGGTACAGATAAATATGTGCTGAAAAATGTTAATTTTAAAATAAAGGCAAATCAAAATTGTGCGCTTGTTGGACTAAATGGATGTGGTAAAACAACAGTTATTAAACTTTTATCAAGGCTGTATGAACCAACAGAAGGTGAAATATGTATTGATGGAATAAATATTAAGGAATTTAGCCTACAGTCATTATATAAATGTATAAATGTAGTATTTCAAGATTTTATGAAATATCCATTTACAGTTAAAGAAAATATAGGGTTTGGAAATATAGACGAACTTAATAATATGGAAAAAATAGAGTGTGCAGCTAAAAAATCAAACGCTTATAATTTTATTCAATTATTAAAAAATAAATTTGATACAAAGTTGGAAAAATTATGGTCAAATGGAGTGGAATTATCACTAGGTCAATGGCAAAAACTAGCAATAAGTAGGGCGTTTATGAGTGATTCAGCACTATTAATTTTAGATGAGCCAACAGCTTCGGTTGATGCTGAAACAGAGTATGAATTGTTTAAAAATTTCAAAGAATTAATAGGAGATAGAACTAGCATATTAATATCTCATAGATTCTCTACAGTTAAAATGGCTGATTTGATAATAGTGTTAAATGAAGGTACAGTTGTTGAGCAAGGAACTCATAATAGTTTAATGTTAAAAAATGGACTTTATTCAAAGTTATATAATATGCAAGCAAAAGGATATTTGGACAATTCTGTTGATATAGTTAGTTAAGGTGAAATTTGATTTAATAATATTTGATTGTTGAAGATGATAAAGAGTTAAGTGGGGCATTAGTTAGAATGTTAACAGATAGAACAGATACTGAAAATAAGATACTTGGGTTAAATAGTGGTGCAGATGACTATTCATAATGTACATAAGGGGAAATTGATATTTATTATAAATTATTAAAAGAAAATGGGTGAAAATTATGAAATTAGTAAATCCAGCAGGAAGAGATATTACAACATTTTCAACAGAGGTAAATCGTTGTGCATGTACGTGTGCAGGTACATGGGCATCACAATCGGTTTCGGGAGATGATGGAACATGTAACTGCCACTGGTATAGTTCTGATAATCTAAATGTAAATTTAAACACAGTTATTTTTGGTGTATAAAAATTAGTGTAAGGTATCTCACATGATTTTTATTATGCGAGAAATCCTTTTTTTATTGCGTGGGAGGAAAATACTAACTTGATTTAATAATATTTATTTGGTATAATTATACACAAAAGAAATATAATGGTGAATGAAAACTGTATTATATTGATACCTTTTTCAAGGAAAGTTAAAAGGAGTAAATATGAAATTATTAATTGTTGAAGATGACAAAGAGTTAAGTAGGGTATTAGTTAAAGGATTAGAAAAGTATGAATATGTATCTGATGTTGCGTTTGATGGAGAGGAAGGCTTATATTACATAGAAACGAATGTATATGATGCTGTTATTTTGGATATTAATCTTCCTAAAATAGATGGAATAACTCTTTGTAGAAATATTCGAGAAAAGTTTATAAATACACCTATAATAATGTTAACCGCTAGAACAGATACTGAAGATAAGATACTTGGGTTAGATAGTGGAGCAGATGACTATTTAGGAAAACCTTTTGAATTAAAAGAGTTAAGTGCAAGGCTTAGAGCATTAATCAGACGTAATTACAATAAGTCATCTAATGTTGTGAAAATAGGAAATTTAACTGTAAATGGTGAAGAAAAAACTGTAAAGGTGAAAGATGATATTATTGAGCTGACAGCACGAGAATATGATATATTAGAGTTACTAAGTTACAGCTATCCTAATATAGTATCTGCTGAAAAAATTATCGAACATGTATGGGATAGCAGTACAAATGAATTTACAAATGTAATTAGAGTGCATATTGCCAATTTAAGAAGAAAATTAAAACATAAAAATGGAGAAGAGTTAATTGAAACTATAAAAGGAAGAGGGTACAAGATATGCTCAAAATAAGGAGCAGAATTGCAGTATTGTATAGTTTCCTTACAATACTTTCAATTATTTTTTGTATAGTTTTATTTTTCTCATTTTTAAAGTTTAATATATATAAGAATCCTATTATATCAAGTATTATTTTTAATGGTGAAAGTACAGGAAATACAATATCAGCACCCAAAAAGAGGAGTATTAAAAATTCTAATAGAAATATTGTTATTTTAAGAAAAAAAAACTCAAATAAGGATTTTAATAATACGATTCCAAAAGGCATAGTAAATAATAAAGTTACAAGTTTTTCTGAAAATAAACTTGAAAAAGTAATTATTACAAATTTGTATAGTAGATTTTTTATAATTATAGGAATAGTGATAATTATAATTTCATTTGTTAATTTTATTTTAAGTAAAAAATATGCCTCATTTGCTTTGAAACCATTAATTGAATTTACAACAATGGTTAAGCATCAAAGCAATCTTAAAACTATAGAACTTATTGCCCCCCAAAAAGTTAAAGATGAGATTTATGATTTGACAGAAGCCTATAACGATGCTTTGAAAAAAATAAAGTCATCTTATGAAAACATGCAGCAATTAAACTCTTATGTATCTCATGAATTAAGAAATTCTTTAGCTGTTTTAAGAGGCAAAATTGAAATAGGGGAAGATAGTAGTGAAACAACAAAATACATAGATAGATTAAATTGTATTATAAGTGATATATTAGCTATGTCCACTTCTAGTTTATCTACTAATAAAGAAAATGTAGATTTAGCATTGGTTTGTGCAAAAATTGTTGATGAGTATTCTGTAGTATTCAAAAATTTAAAATTTGATATACCTGAGGATGGTGTTGAAACAATTAAGGGAAGAGAAATTTGGATAGAAAGATGTATTGTTAATCTTATTGATAATTCTATAAAATTCATAGATAAAAATAAAGATAGCAATGAAATAGATATTAAGGTATATGAGAATGATAAAAATGTTGTTGCAGAAATATATGATAATGGTATTGGTATTGAGGAAGATGAATTTGATAAAATATTTATACCATACTATGGAAGTAAAAGTCGAACAAGTACTGGAATTGGTCTTGCTTATGTAAAGCACGTAATGAATTTACATGGAGGCGAAGTTTTAGTTGAAAGTAGAAAAGGAGAATATACTAAATTCTCTTTAGTATTTAGAAAATATGAATGTTAACTTTAATTAAAAAGATTGATCTGAACTAATATTAAAGTGAATTTCACCCTATCAGATAGGTATGGAAAAATGGGCCGTGCTTAATCAGATAGGGTATTTTTATTGAATCTGGGTTTAATAAAAAATTGTTTAACAAAGTAAAAAAGTTAAATATTAGTATCTTAACGATATCTTAATGTTGGTTTTGATATGATATATATGGTAATTAAAAATGTTAGTGGGGTGTATTGATGATAAAGAGGAGAGCTGTATTAGTTATACTTTTGATAGTTGCTGTGTTAATTATTGGATTTTATCCTGTTGTTTTTAAACATAAAGTAGATGCCCAAAAAAGTAATGTTTTGAAACTCTATTTAGCTGGAGATGGTGAAAATTATGATAAAAGAATGGATGCAATTATTAGAGAATTTCAAAATAAATATCCTAATATAAAGATTCAAAAAGTGATGTTTGATACTAATAAAAATGGTGGAATAGAAGGATATGTGAAAAAAATGCTTACAGATACTTTAGCTGGAGACGGTCCAGATATATTAGTTTTAGATAATATGAGTACCAGAAAATTGGAGAAATCAGAAATGCTTCTTGATTTAAAGCCTTTAATCGAAAAAGATAAGGATTTTAAGAAAAGTGACTATAATATGAAGGTTATGCAAGCTGGTTTATATAATGGAAAACAGTTAATAATGCCAATTGATTATTATGTTAATCAATATATAACAACAAATAAGCTTTTAAAAGATAACAATATTAAGTTAAAAAACAGTTGTTCACAAAACGATTTTATGAATGAATTAGACGAATATATTAACTCGACTAATGAAGATAAAAATAAGTATCTCTTCTCCACACCCATGGATATAGAAGATTTTTTGGTTAGCAGCGGTGAAAAATTTATAGATTATGATAATAAAAAAGTGTATTTTGATAAACCAGAGTTTAAGAGAATAATTGAAAACTATAAAAAAATATATAATTCATCTAAAAAGGAATCAGACCTTGCAGGTATTTCTGGCGTTAATGGTCTAGAGGATTTAAAAAATGGAGATGTTTTATTTTCAAATGATCCTATTGATATGCGTGATACTTTTTTTATATATGAATCTTTGGTTAATCAATATATAGGAGAAAAGGAAATTATAAATGCAATGCCAAGCTATAAAGGAGGTGATAAGATTACGGCTATTGTAGGTAATTCATTAGCTATAAGTAAAAATGCTAAGAATAAGCAAGCAGCCTATAACTTTATAAAGATTGCTATATCTCAAGATATACAAGGATCACGTAAATTACCATCATATATACCTATTAATAAAAAAGCTGCAAGAGACTTAGAAAATAAGTATATGAAGGATGAAGTTAATAGTGCATATGAATACAGCAAGGATGTAACAATTGTAAAGCAACCTTTATCAGATAATTTTCAAAGATATTACAATAATGTACTTGATAATTTAAGTGGTGCACAAGTTACTGATTATGAAGTGGAACAGACAATGATGAAATGTTTAACACCATATTTTGAAGATAGGTCATCTTATGAAAATTGTGTCAGAATTTTAGAAAATAAAATTAAATTATATCTTAATGAGTAGAGGAGTGTATGTAATGAAAAGTAAAAAAAATATTAAAATCGCTATAAGTATAGTTAGTTTAGTTATTCTCATGTTTACAGTAGGATGTTCAAATGTAAATGGAAATTCTAATGATAAACAATCAACAGTTGCAAGTGATAATTCTAAAAATAAAGCTTCTAATCAATCATCCTCAGAAGTCTCAACAAGCAAAGGAGATTTGAATGGAAAAGTAGCAAAAATAGATGGAAACAATATAACAATTATAAAAACAAACGAAAAGAAAGGTTCAGTATCAATGCCTAAAAAAGGTTCAGCAGCAGCTACTCAAAATATGACTACATTTCAAGTTAGTAACGATACTGCTGTAACTGTTAGAACATCCGCTAATAAAGGAATGGATAATAAAGATGCAGCTGGTACAATATCTGATATTAAGGAAGACTCAATGCTAATGGTATGGGGAAAAAAGGATGGAGATGTTTTTAAGGCTACTAAAGTATTGGTATATGTATTTAAATAGACAGATTTAATTTGGTATATAAATCTAAATAAACACTATTCTGGCAAGGAAGGAGGGATAACGGGTGAAATACAGCAAGAGAGAAAATATAAATGGATATATTTTTTCAGCACCATCAATAATAGGATTTCTCTTATTTTTTGGTATACCTTTTATAATAAGTTTATTCTATTGTTTTACAAAAGGTGTAGGTGATGTAGAGTATGTAGGTTTTCAAAATTTTATTGATTTGTTTAAAAATAGTTCTTTTAGGTTAGCTGTTAAAAATACAATATTATTCAACTTAGTAAGTGTACCACTGGTTATGATAGTTTCTCTGTTAATTACATTGATTTTAAATAGTAAACTGAAGGGAGGATCTTTTTTTAGAACAACATTGACAATACCACTTGTTATTCCAGTAGCATCTGTAGCATTGATATGGCAAATTATATTTGCACAAACTGGGTTTTTGAATCAGGTATTAAAGAAATTTGGCGTAATTGGACCGGATTACCTCAATAGTAAATGGGCATTTGTAATCCTTGTTCTATTATATATATGGAAAAATTGTGGTTACAATATGATTATATTTCTTGCAGGATTAAATAATATACCTAAAGAATATTATGAAGCTGCATCTATTGATGGATGCAGCAAGATTGGTGCTTTTTTTAAGATAACACTACCACTATTAATTCCTACAATATTTTTTGTTTTTATAATCTCAATAATAAATTCATTAAGAATATATAGGGAAGCTTATATTCTCTTAGGAGAGTATCCAGATTCTAGTGTGTATATGCTTCAGCATTTTATGAATAATAATTTTACTAATTTAAACTATCAAAGACTTTCTACAGCTTCTGTTATAGTTTTTGTTTTTATAGCGCTTGTACTTGGTTTATTATTTAGATTACAAAAAAAGTACGAGGTATAGGGGAGATAAAGTATGACAAAATATGGTAAGATTTTAAAGCTAATCCAGTATGCAATACTAATTTTATTTATGCTTTGCGTGATTGTGCCAATAATTTATATAATTTCTAGTTCGTTTATGGGGCAAGCTGAAGTCAAAGATACGGTTGAAAACTATAAATTTCATGTTATTCCAGATTCATTTACTTTAATCCAATATTATGAAGTCCTTCTTAGAAAACCAGATTTCTTATTAAAATTTTGGAATTCTATAATATTAACAATGCCTATAATTTTGGGACAGATAGTAGTATCGGTTTTAGGAGCGTATGCATTTGGCAAAATAAATTTTCGCTATAAGAATAAAATATTTTTTCTGTTTATTTTACTTATGGTGATGCCATATCAAGTTACACTTGTACCTATTTATATAATGTTAAAAAAGATGAATTTGGTTGGAACTTATAGTTCAGTTATATTGCCAAATATTTTTTCTACATTTGGTGTGTTTTTATTGACACAATTTATAAAGGGTATTCCAGATGAACAGTGCCAGTCAGCTAAGATTGATGGAGCTAATCATATACAGATATTATTAAAGATTATTGTTCCTCAATGCAAGGGTGCTATAGCTTCACTTGCAATTCTTTGCTTTGTAGATAATTGGAATATGATAGAACAACCTTTAATTTTACTTGATGATAAAGAGCAACCTATGTCTACTTTTTTATCACAAATAAATCAGACCTCTATAGCTTTGGCTTTTGCTTGTGGAGTATTGTTTATAATACCGGCAATGTTGATTTTCTTAAAGGGTGAAAAGGCATTGCTAGAAGGAATACAGCATCTTGATAGTAAGTAGGAGGGTATATGAAAAGAAAAAAAGTTATTAATATAATTATTATTGCGTTTGTTGGTACGTTGATTTTTTGTACGTACTTTTCTAAAACGATAAAGAATATGTTGTTACCTAAGGTTACAGTTGTAAATTTAAAATCTGGAGCAATAGGAGATGTTTTTGAGACACAAGGTACTCTAAATTATGAAAATACTCATAAAATATATTCAGCAAGTGATTGGAATGTCAAAGAAATTTATGCAAAGGTGAATCAAAAAGTTAAGAAAAATGATATTATTGGGAAAGTAGATAATGACTCAATAACACTAGAGGAAAGAAAAGAAGAAATAGATATAATGAAGATTCAGGATGAATTAAAAAGTTTAAATACAACACCTAATCCAGATAAGGATAAAATTCAAGAAGATGAGTATGAATTAGAGACCGAAAATCTCAAAAAGAATCAGCTTCGTCAAGGCTTGGATAAAGACGGAAATATACTTTCGGATATTGATGGCACGATTATAGGTATAAATTCACAATATTTATCTCAAAGTCCAGGTCCAGCTTCAGGTCCAGCTTCAGGTTCAGACTCAGGCTCAGACTCAGGCTCAGACTCAGGCTCAGGTTCATCTGCTTTATTTGAAATTGTAGGGGATAATCCTAAGTGTTTGGTTAATTTTGAAGTGCCCTCTAAGAGTGCAGATCAATTTTCTATAGGAGGAACAGTAAATGTACTTATGAAGGCAGATGAAAAAAGTGACAAACAAAATAAAGTTCTTGCAACAATAACACAGAAAAATTATAATTCGGAAAAAGATATGTATACATTTTCGGCAGAAATAAATGATGCAGTAAATTTTAAAGAAGGAGATAAGGTAACAGTAAGTTCTGTAGAAGATACTAAAAGATATGATAATGTAATACCTAAAAGCTGTTTGAGCGAAGACGGTGGATTAGATTATATTTTTGTTGTTAATATGAAGGATGATGCATTAGGTGGGGAAGACTATGTTCAGAAAGTTCAAATACAAGTGATAGCTTCAGATGATAAAAGCTGTTCAATTAAAGCACCAGCTGGACAATCAATTCCTAAAAACTATGGTATTGTAATGAGCACTTCAAAGGAAATTCAGGATAATTCTGAAGTTAAGTTAGATAATAAAAATGAATCAAGGTGATTTTGTGAATGCAAAAAAGATTATAAAATTAAATTTTATAATATGGTTAATTGTATTTATAGCAATATTAGTAGGAAGTGCTTATTTTAATTACATGCTAAGTCTAGAGGTTCCTAATATGGTAGAGTACAAAAGAATAAGCAGTAATGGTATAACGTTTCAAGAACTCAATAAAGTAAAAGAAAAATGTAGTAATTTAAATTTTACTGGATATGCTGAAAATACTTGTAATGTGAAAAATAAATACGAGGTTATACCTAATAAGGATATTAAAACAAAAGTAGTTTTGACAGATGAAAACTTTTTTCAATTATACCCATACAAATTAATAGATGGAGGGAAACTTGATTATTTATCAGTTAAAAATGGAAATAGAGTAGCAGTAATTAGTGATAATTTAGCAAATGCTCTGTATAAAACAACTAAAATAGTTGGAGATATAATTATTATTAATGATGAAAAGTATAAAATCATAGGAGTTTATAAAACGAATAAATCTTTTACTTACAGTATGTCAGATGATGGTTATGAAAGGATAATGATTCCATACTCTTCCTATAGGGTGTCGGATAAAAAAGAAAGTTTATCAGTTGATGTGTTTACAATTAGGGATACAGTTCAAAATAATGCAAGTAAAATAAATAATAAGTTAATAGAAGTAGTAGGAAGTAAGTTATCCTTATATAGTATGCTAAATTATACAATATCAAAAAAGATAAGTTTTCAGTATACATTAATAATGTGCTTTTTAGTTGGAAGTTGTGGGATAATATATTTTATAAAATTACTTATAAAATATATTAAGGAATTTAATCAATTAATTAAAGATAACTTAAAAAATAAGTATTTTTGGTGCTTAGTAAAAGAAAATACCAAAGAGATTTTAATTAATATTGGAAAAATTACTATATGTTTAGTATGTATTGTTCTTATATTTAAATTGATAAAATTTAATATAGTTATACAAGATAGCTACTTGCCAGCAGATAATATTTTTGATTTCGAATTTTATAGAAAGGCTATAGTAAAAAATGTTCAGTTAGTGAATGCTAAGGAAAACGGATTTAGTAATATTTATAACAGGTATTTAACTAATATTACTGGAATAGAAAAAATAGCATTAGTGGAAGAAATCTTAGCGTTTATTTTTGCTTTAATAAATGGTGTTGCATTGATAAAATCAAAATATAGCTATTCTGTAAAATATAATTTTAATTTATTAAAAAACGATACAGTTAAAAAATTTATAGGAATGTAACTGATGAATAAGGGTGCAGTTTCATTACATGAAAAGCACTCTTATTTAAATATAATAATAATCAAGAAGATGTTTATATCAAAAAACGAATCTTCTAAATAATATTTAATGACATTTATTTTTAGTATAAGAATTTATGAGCTCTTCTATTTTAGGAATGCATCTTTTTCCACAGCAGCCGCCGGAACCAGCACCCGTAGTTTTTTGAACATCTTCAACAGTTTTTGCCCCGTGTTTTATTGCTTTTTTAATAGAATATCTTGATACAGCTTTACATACACATACTTTAGTCAATTTATCCATAATTTCTTCATTGGTATTATTCATAATAATGACTCCTAACTATAAAATATTTTTGAAAATAAAGATATTAGATTGTTTCTATTTTAATATAATTAATAACTATTTTCAATAAATATTATTTATTATTTAAAAAATATTTTGAATGTTTATTTTTTCAAGATTTACTACATGCTTAATTAAAAAGTTTAAAGAATGTGTTGATTCCATAGCATCCTTTTTTTCTTTATATTTAATGGATTGAGAAAGCTTTTCAATTTCCATGCTTATATCATCAGTCTCAGCGTGATGAATGTAGACAGATAATGTATTTGATTTTTTATCCCAACTATTTTCAAATGTTTTTAAGTAGGAAGTAGCTTTATCATATTCTCCGCTTTTTAGCGAGTTTTGTATTTTTGCATTTAAATCAAGAAAATAACCACAGGTTTTATTTATGTATTTTATTGAAAAGAAACTCATTAAAATTATACCTATGAATAGAGACAAGGCTATAACTATATTTTTCATGTTTAACTCTCCTTAGTATCATCATATTTTTGATAATAAAAGTCACCTTTTGAATTTATAAGCGCTATAAAAACATCTTCTGGAGAATTTATCTTGTTTTTCTCAAGCTGTTTCATAAGCCACTCTGCATCTTTTTTTATATACTTAATATTTTTAACATTTACTTTCCCATCTAGTATAAGGGTTACAGGTACCACTTCCTGTTTAGTTTTTAATTTTAAATCTTCCTTAGTGGCATTAGTGAGTTGAGTTTTTGGTATTAAAGATATTTGACCGCTAGTTTCAAGTATGGCAAATTCAATATCTTCTACATTGTAATAATTTTTAAGTCGCAATTCTTCCATTAAATCATTTATGTTGAGCCTCTGACTTTTTAGGGCGCTAACATCAATTTTACCCTTATTTATTAAGAGAGTTGGTTCACCACAGAGTAAGGTTCTTGCTTTTTCACTTTTTAGCTGAATAAGTGATAGAGATATTTCTAAAATCAGCAGGGTTATTATAGGTATTATTCCATGTATAAGTGGAATTCTTGTGTCCTGCATTGGCAAAGATGCAAGTTCTGATATCATTATTGCAATTACAAGTTCAAAAGGTTGAAGCTGACCTATCTGTCTTTTACCCATTAATCTCATTGTTAGTACGACTAAAAAATATAATATTATAGTTCTAATCATAATAATGAACATAGTATCAATCCTTTTTAGATATATTTATTTTATATGATTATAGTTTCTCAAATAAGCAAAAAATATAATTATAAAATGATACATTTTTGATAAATTAAAGTATAATATTATGGTAAAAAGTTTTAATTTAAGGTATAAGGGGATGTTATAGTTGAGTACTGTTAACATTAAATTAAAAAATGGAGAAAATTTTTCAGTAAGTAGAGGAACTAGTTTTTATGATTTTATTAAAAAAAATAATTTGGAGACTGATGCTCCGGTTGTGCTTGGAAAGTTAAATGGTAATATTTATGAGCTTACACATAAATTTAATTATTCAGGTACATTTGAAACTATAGATATAAAAGATTCAATTGGCATTAAGGTCTATGAAAGAACTCTTCAGTTTATTTTAGTTAGGGCTGTTTCAGAAATATTTAAAGATGCTGTAGTAACAATTGAGCATTCAATAAATAATGGTATATTTGGCGAGATTCATAAAAAAAATGGTGATTTAACTGAAGACGACATAATTAAAATAAAAAATAAAATGATGGAGATAATTAAAAAAGATATACCAATAAAAAAGATTACTATAAAAAAAGAGGATGCAATTAAAATATTTGAAGGCTATAATATGCCTGATAAAGTAAAACTTTTAAAATATGTTAAGGTTAAGAACTTAAAACTTTATGAGTTAGATGGTGTTTATGATTATTTCTATGGAACTATGGCTTATTCTACAGGTATATTTAAAAAATTTGACTTAGTTTATTATAAACCTGGATTTATTCTTAGAATACCTTCTGAAAAAGATATAAACAATCTTCCATCATATCACGATCAAACTAAACTTTATAATATATTTTATGAAACAGAGCAGTGGGGTAACATCTTAGGAGTAGGAGATGTTGGTTCTTTAAATGATAAAGTAATGCATGGTGATGTGCAGAATATAGTAATGGTTTCAGAAGCACTTCATGAAAAGAAAATTGCATATATAGCTGATATGATATATCAAAGAAAAGATGTAAAAGTGGTACTCATAGCAGGACCATCTTCATCGGGGAAAACAACATTTTCAAAACGACTTGGAATACAGCTAAGGGTAAATGGGCTTGTACCTGTAGCTATTTCTCTTGATGATTACTTTGTAGACAGGAAGCATACTCCAAAGGATGAAAATGGAGATTATGATTTTGAGTCTATAGATGCCTTGGACATAAATTTATTTAATCAAAACTTAAAGGACTTAATGAATTACAAGGAAGTTACTCTTCCAAAGTTTGATTTTAAAACAGGATCTAGAAAGTGGAGCAGCGAAAAAATCAGGCTGCCTAAAAATGGAGTTATAGTTATAGAGGGTATACATGGACTTAATGAGAAATTGACACCTTCAATAGATAGGAAAAATAAATTTAAAATATATGTAAGTGCTTTAACCCAACTTAATCTTGATAATCACAATAGGATTGCAACAACAGATGTAAGAAAAATAAGAAGGATTGTACGAGATTACCTTTCAAGAGGATATGGGGGAGAAGAGACACTTAAAATGTGGCCATCTATAAAGCGCGGAGAGGAAAAGAATATATTTGTATTTCAAGAAGAGGCCGATGTTATGTTTAACTCCACTTTGGTTTATGAGCTTGGGATACTTAGAAAGTATGCATTGGTGGAACTTTCCAAAATAAAACCTTCAAGTAGTGTATATTATGAAGCTAGAAAGCTTAGAAGTTTCCTTAACTTTTTTAAAGATATAGATGAAAAATTTATCCCACAGAACTCAATATTAAAGGAGTTTATAGGCGGAAGCTGTTTTTATAACTATTAAATAAGTGAAATCATTACGAAACTTAAATTATATATGTACCAAAATATCAATTATCAAGATATTATGGTACATATATAATTGGTAGTTGAGTTGATTTCACTGAAATCATTGCGAAACTTAAGTTATATATGTACCAAAATATCAATCATTAAGATATTATGGTGCATATGTAGGTCGTAACTGAGCTGATTTCACTATACAAACTTAGGAGGCAAATAATGAAAGAATATAGTGTATTTGATATACTAGGACCCATTATGATTGGACCGTCAAGCTCACATACAGCTGGAGCTGTTAGACTTGGTAAAATTGCAAGGGCAATAGCTGAGGAAAGCAAGTTAAAAAAAGTTGTTTTTATGCTTCATGGGTCATTTTCAGAGACGTACAAGGGACATGGTACAGATAAAGCATTGGTTGCAGGAATATTAGGAATGGAACCGTGGGATGCTAGAATAAGAGATTCCTTTAAGATAGCTAAAGAGCAGGGAATAGACTTTGAATTTAAGGGAGCCGATCTTGGAGATGTACATCCTAACACTGTTAAGTTTTTAATCACAAAGTCTGATGGAGAAACGGTAAGCGTAATGGGGTCATCAATAGGTGGTGGCAATATAAATATAATTGAGATAAATGGCAGCAGCGTGGATTTTAAAGGAAATTACCCAACATTAATAGTATCCCATAAGGATGTACCAGGAATGATATCAAAAATTACAACTATGATTTATGAGAATAACATAAATATAGCATTTTTAAAGGTATATAGGAACAGCAGAGGATTTTCAGCTAAAATGATTATAGAAACTGATACAGTAGTATCAAAGGAAGTTATAGATAAAATACAAGGTGTAGATAATATAAAGAGTATTATAGCAATAAATCCAGTTACAGAAGGTGAATAGAATGTTTGTTAACAATGGTGAAGAACTTATAAAAGAATGTAATGAACGCAAAATAAGTATAGCAGAGTACACTATAAACGAAGAAATTTTAAAAAGCCAAAAAGACTATGATTATGTATTTTCAAGAATGAAGAAAAATTTAAAGGTTATGCAGGATGCTTCTGATTATGGTACTAAGAATAAAGTGAATTCCATGAGTGGACTCATAGGAGGAAGTGGATTTAAATTAAATAATTATGCAGAAAGTGAAAATACTATTACAGGTAAATTTATGGTTAAAGCAATGGCAAGAGCAATTGCTTGCTCGGAAGTTAATGCTTCAATGGGAAAAATAGTGGCTGCGCCAACAGCGGGCTCTTGTGGAATACTTCCGGCTGTTATCTTAACAGTAGGCGAAAAATTTAATAAAACAGATGATGAACTTACAAAAGCATTATTTACTGCTTCAGGAATTGGAATGCTAATTGCTAAAAATGCAACTTTATCTGGAGCGGAAGGTGGTTGTCAGGCTGAATGTGGTTCTGCGGCGGCTATGGGAGCGGGTGCAATTGTAGAAATGCTTGGAGGAACACCAGAAATGGCACTAGATGCAGCGGCTATTGTAATTAAAAATGTCTTAGGACTTATTTGCGATCCTGTTGCTGGTTTAGTTGAAGTGCCTTGTGCAAAGAGAAATGTCTCTGGAGCTGTAAATGCACTTACAACAGCAGATATGGTACTAGGAGGAGTATCAAGTGTAATTCCATTTGATGATGCTGTAGATGCTATGTACAAAGTAGGAAAACAGCTTCCATGTGAACTAAGGGAAACAGCACTTGGGGGACTTGCAGTTACTAAAACAGGCCAAAAATTAAAAAATAAAATAATGAAGTGATAAATTATTTAATCATATATAAAATTTATATATAATATAATTCAATGATAGCTATTATTTGGGTAGTAGGGATTTGGATAGCAAGAAGTCAATAGATGGGTATTGTTGTGATTTGAATAGATTATCGGATTTTTTAACTAAATATGTTAATTCATATAGACTATTAATAGGTGGTGCATGTGAATTAAATCAGATTACACCAGCACGGCGGAGTGATGTCAAGCATGCACTTGAAAGGGTTAATAAACTAGGTGATATAATAGATGATCTTCTTGACGTAATTGATGAGTGTCAAGATGATTATATAGATTATTGTAAGATAAAAGCTTGTATTATTAAGTGTAAGATAAAGAAGAAGAATATAGAAGATGAGATATGTGGTAAACGTGATTGTGACTGCCGGGAAGAACCTAGACCGAAATCACCGCTGCCGCCAAAAAATAAATGAGGATGAGGCTCAGTATGTATATTTTAAAGTCCTCATCCTTATTTTATAATTTCTTGATTTTTATGTTACATATCATTAAATACGATAATATAAGCATTAAAATTATTGTAAGTACAGCGTTTGGATATTGATTTAACATAGTATATACAAGTAAATACAATGCCATTAATATACCAGCGACTGTGATCGGAATTCCGCGGAATGAACCATCAAAAGTTGATAGGTTATAACGTGCTAACCTATAGGCTCCAGCTATAGGAAATATTAAAACCAAAATATAACCTGCGAATCTAAAGTTAGAACTAAAATTACATAAGTTGTATGCTAGAATTGATGGTGCTACGCCAAATGAAACGAGATCAGCAAGAGAATCGAGTTCTTTACCGAGTTCACTTGATACATTTAAAGCTCTAGCAACTCTACCATCGTACCTATCTATAATTGCAGCGATAATTATAAATAAACAAGCTAATTTGTAATATTCTTGATTATTGGATGAAGCAGCCAAAGTCATAACTAATGATAACAGACCGCATGATAGGTTACTAAAAGTAAAAATATTTGCTACTGAACTTTTAGCCATAAAAAATCACTCCTAAAAAGTTAATGAAAACAATATAACAATCTATATTATAGCATATAAATTCTATTTTGATAATAAAATTTAAACTAAAATAAAACTTATTTTTTTGGTGTGTCATTTATTGCACTAATATGTTATTATTATTAAGTATTTATAGTAGGTGGTTTGAGGTGAATAAAATGAGTCGTAAAATGAAGAAAATTTTATTAGGCATTTTGACTATTTTAATTGTGTTGATTGTAATTCTTTTTATTAAAGAAAATCATATATTCCGTTTCCACAGAGGTGGAATCTTTCATATAAGTCCTAGAATGATAAGAAGGTACATATTAAGCTATGGAAAATACGCTTCGTTAGTTTTTGTAATAATGTATTCATTGAAGCCATTTTTACTTGTTATGCCAGTATGGATATTTTCAGTAGTGGCTGGAAGTGTTTTTGGTCCATGGAAGGCATTTGCATTAAGTATGATAGGGTGCTATTTTTCTGGAACCATTGCTTTTATGCTTGCGAAAAAACTTGGAAGGCCTTTTGTAACTAAAATTTTAAAAGGAAAAGTTATGAAACTAGATGATAATATAGATAAGCATGGATTAGTTATAATACTTCTCATGAGATTATCATTTATTTTTCCATATGATGCTTTAAGCTATGCAGCAGGACTTACTAAGATGAAATACAGTGAATTTATTTTGGGAACGCTAATTGGTGTGGCACCTGAAATGCTTGGGTATTCATTTATAGGAAAAGGTTTTGGAGGAAAAATGTCACTTGCTTCTTTTCTTCCAGTATTATTAGTGGTATGTATAGCACCAATTGCATATTTTGCGCGTAAAAAATTAAATAAAAAATAAATATAAAACGCTTTCCTGGTTAAACTATATGTAAGGCATAATATAATAGAATTTATGCGCTATATATAATGTTCTAGGAGGCGTTTTTTTATGAAAGTAAGTGAAATAATGACTAAGGCTGTTGTTACTATAAATAGTGAGGATAACGTAAAAGTAGCAGCAGATCTTATGAAGGAACATGATATAGGATCTATTCCTGTATGTGCTAGTGGAAAAATCATAGGAGTTATAACAGATAGAGATATAGTATTGAGAACAGTGGCTGATGGAAAGAATGGCACAGAGCAAAGCGTTAGAAGTATAATGACATCGACACCTGTAGTTGCAAGTCCAGATATGGATGTAACTGAGGCTGCAAGGATAATGAGTGAAAGACAAATAAGAAGACTTCCTGTTGTTCGAGATGGAAAGCTTGCCGGAATAGTTTCACTTGGTGATTTTGCAGTTGAGAATAACACAGATAATTGTGCCGAAAAAGCTTTAAGTGGAATTTCAAGTCCTTGTTGTCCTAGAGTTTAAAGAAAAACTAAGAATTAAGAAAGAAGAATTAAGAATTAATGATGATTTTCCTTCGCTTTGCTTTGGAAAATCTACATTTTATAAAAGAACATTTCCACTAGTAGAAATGGAAGAAATTATAAGATTAAGAGTTTTTCATAGTGAAACGGAGAAAAAGTTACAATAATTATTAATTTTATTTTTCCCCTTGTGTATAATAAATCCATAAGATGCTACCATAATCTTGTGGATTTATTTAGATTAATGATATAATAATATTATTATAATTGGTAAAATTTATTGCAATGAGGGGAGAACAGATAATTATGAATAAAGTAAAATTTATATATAATCCATTTTCAGGTGAGAATTTAATTATAAATAATATAGATAAAGTTATTAAAGTGCATCAAAAATATGGCTATACCATAGTTCCTTATAGAATAGAAATGAATTGCAGCATAGAAGAAGCTTTTGAAGATATAGATGATACATATAAATATGTTCTTATAGCTGGTGGCGATGGAACAGTAGATAATGTGGTTAACGTTATGAAAAAATGTAACGTAGATATTCCTATTGCAATATTACCTGTAGGTACTGCTAACGATTTTGCTAAATTCATAGGGATGCCATCAGATATTGAGATGGCATGTGAGCAGATTTTAAATAGTGAAGTGAAAAAAGTTGATTTAGGAAAAATAAATGATAAGTATTTTATAAATGTTGCTAGTGCAGGTCTATTTACTAATGTTTCTCAACAAACGGATATAAATATGAAAAACACTATGGGTAAACTGGCTTACTATGTTAAAGGTATAGAACAGATTCCTAATTTTAAAAGAATTCCACTTAAAGTAGAGTCAAAGGAAAATAACTTTGATGGAGAAATGATTCTTATTTTAATATTTAACGGTCAAACTGCAGGTAACTTTAAATTTGCGTATAAGGCTATTGCAGATGATGGTATGCTTGATGTAATAATAATAGAGGGTGGAATGGTTAAAGACCTTGTAAATATACTAATAAAGATGTTTAAAGGTGAACACCTTGAAGATGTAAATGGAATAATATATTTTAAAACAGATAATCTTAAAATTGATTGTAAAGAAAATATAGTTACTGATATAGATGGAGAAAGAGGACCTGATTTCCCAATTGAGATTTCTTGCATAAAAGGTGGACTCGAAATTTTTGGTGTAAAGAATATTTAAAAGATTTTAATAGTAATAATAAGTAATATTATTTGTTGGAGGGGTAAAGTGTTTTTTTATGCCTATATTTTAATGCTATTACTTATTATTTTTATGTGCATAAATTTAATATTTGACTGCTTTAAGTGTCCTGTAAAAATAAGGAGAATTGTTATAGTATTAACGGTCTTTCTTGCAATAAGATACGCAGTGATGCTTTGTATGTGTTTAAAGAAAAGTATAGATTATATTTATTTTATAAGACCTTTTATTTTATTGGATTTAGTGTGCATACCATTACTCATACTAATTATGATTTTTGTTTTTACAAGAAAAGTAAAGTTCAATTTTTTGCATGCCTTAGCGATGATTTTTATATTCGTAGGCTTATATGGTGTTTTGCTTAGCAAGATTTTAAAAACAGCAGTTCCATATTATAATTATAATTTTGGGTATTTAATAGATTTTAAGGGTAATGAATTAACTATAACTATAATTAGAATTATCATGTATGTTTTGTTTCTTATATTATGTGGATTTTTTATTGGTGGGAAAAATGCACGGAAAGCAGGTTTTTGCTTTTTAATGATTGTTCTTCTAATTAATATAGTAGAAAATATATCAGTTATAGTTGTGCCAAAGGTTATGCCGGAGTATTTATGTGGTGAAATTTTATTTCTCATCTGCTTAAATTATATGGTAAGACTATTTAAAAATTAGATTAATATTTTTTAAAACATAACCTAAAAAGCTTTGTTATGATAAGCAAAGCTGCAAAAACAAACATAAAATTAAAAGGCTGCCTATAATTAGAAAGGCAGCCTTAACTTTATGAATTATTTTAATTACTATTCTTTATCGTCTTGAAGTGCGTTATAATCTTCTTCGCCAGTTCTTATTTTAACTACTTTGCTTACATCATATACAAATATTTTTCCGTCTCCTATTTTCCCAGTTTTAAGAACATTTTTGGCAGTTTCAATAACTTTTTCAACAGGAACAGAACATATAACTATTTCAACCTTTATTTTAGGATTTAAAGTGATTTCTACAGGATTTCCTCTATAGTATTCAAGAGTTCCATTTTGAAGTCCACATCCCAATACATTAGTAACTGTCATACCAGTAACTCCAATTTTATTAAGTGCATTTTTTAATTCATCAAACTTTTCTGGTCTTGTAACGATATCGACTTTAGTCATTTTATAATCCACAAATAGTCATCTCCTTAAAATATAATAGTCTATACATAAAATATACTATTTTGTAAACAAAATTTCTATATGATAAGCAAAAAAATTGAAATAATATTTTATAATTACTACTCTATGTGATAAGCTCTTTCACCATGCATTGTTATATCAAGTCCTAATGTTTCTTCATCTTCGCTTGCACGCATCTTAAATATTAAGTTTACTACAAAAATAATAATTATTGTTCCTACTATTGAATAGGCATAAGTAGCAATAGTAGCTTCTATTTGTTTTAAAAGTAGTGAAGCATTACCGTAAAGGAGTCCGTTTGCTCCAGTTGAATTGACGGCTTTTGTTGCAAATATTCCAGTTGCTATACTTCCCCAGGTTCCGCCGATACCATGACATCCAAAAGCATCTAAAGCATCATCATAACCTAATTTTCCTTTCATATAAGTTACTGAGAAATAACATATAATTCCGCCAATAAGACCTATTACTATAGAAGAACCTACAGTTACATATCCACATGCAGGTGTAATTGCAACTAGACCAGCAAGTGTACCTGTTAATGCACCAAGTATTGTTGGTTTTTTACTTAAAGCCCATTCACATGCAATCCATGCAACTGTTGCTGCAGCAGCTGAAGTATTTGTAGTTAAGAAGGCATTCATAGCCACACCATTTATTGCAAGGGCGCTTCCAGCATTAAAACCGAACCAACCAAACCATAAAAGAGTTCCACCTATGAAGGTTAAAGTTAAATTGTTTGGAGAGGTCTTTAAAGACTTTCTCTTTCCAATCATTATGGCTGCGACAAGTCCTGAAACTCCGGAACTTATATGAACAACAGTTCCGCCAGCAAAATCTAAAGCACCAAGATTTTTAATCCAGCCACCGTTACCCCATACCCAGTGAGCAAGTGGATCATAAATTAGAGTTGTCCACATCAATATAAAAAGTATGAATGCTGGGAATTTTATTCTTTCTGCAAATGCACCTGTTATTAAGCCTGGAGTTATTATTGCAAACATTAATTGAAACATCATAAATAAAACATGTGGGATAGTAGCTGAATATGGGGCAAATGGTTTAAAACCTACATTGTGCAAAAAAGCATAATGAAAATTTCCGAAAAGCCCTGAAATATCAGGACCAAATGCTATAGAATAACCTATAAGTATCCATTGAAGAGATACAATAACCATGCATGCATAGCTGTGCATCATAGTGCTTAGCGTATTTTTTGTTTTAACCATACCACCATAAAACATAGCAAGACCCGGTGTCATTAGCATGACTAGAATTGTTGATAAAAACATAAAACTTGTATCCGCTGAGTTCATAATAAAAATAGTCTCCTTTGATTTATTTGTAATAGTTTAATATGCTATAATAATATCAAACATTCAAAAAAAATTCAAGTTTATCAAATAAAAACATCATTAAATGTAAAAAAGACAATAAAACCACGTAGAAATTTTAAATTTATATTTTTAATGGATAAAAATGTTTGCCCCAAATATGAGCTATATATTCAATTTGAACAAGGCCTATATTTTTTAGGTTGAAAAATTCACAATTTATACTATAATTAAAGGTGTAATGCAATTTAAGGAATGTATACTGGTATAATGTGTGTTTTTTTACTTTAGTTTAATGAAGATATGTTAGTTCTTTGTTGAAATTTTTAAAAGTTAACAGTATATATTTTGTGTTTTGATAAATAATATAATAATGGAAGTTTTAGTTAGGTGAGGCTCCTATATAGATATACGCTACTGCCCAGAAACATCGAGAGATGCCAAAGCGGGTCAACAGGTATTGCCGGTTAAGGTTCTATCTAATGTAGCTGGATTTTAATCTAAGCTGTATAGTGCTAAAGCTCTACTGTCTAATTTATATTAGAATTTATGAGTGAGCCTTTAAAGGCTCTTTTTTATTTAAAATAAGGGGTGAGTTTTTTATGGAAAGTGGCCCTCATTTAGGCAGGGACAATTTAAAGTGTATATCTGAAGAGAAAATTGAGGATTATCTTTCATACTTAATCTGACATATCCTATTCCAATATTTCTCTTCAGTACTTAATCGACATAGTAATATTAATTACTGCACATGTTGAATTTTATATGAAGTTGGGTACTTAAGCGAAGTATGAAAGGAATGATTGATATGCAGAAATTATTGAATAACTTTTTTCTGAGTGAAGTTCTTGGTAGAAAGGTATATGATGAATACGGTGAATACGTTGGAAAATTATGGGATATATATGTTACTGCTGATGAATCCTATCCTAGAGCGATTGGATATAAAATTAAAAAGGATGGAGAATATATAAATTACGAGTTCAAAACAATAGATTTTTATAAAGATGAAGAAGGACGAAGAATCGTAATAAAAGTTAGGGCAGTAAAAGATACTATAATGAGGAAATATTCTTATTTGTTGTCTAAAAATTTATTAGATAAACAAATTGTTGATATAAATGGTAAAAAGCTTGTTAGGGTTAATGACCTTAGAATAGCTAAGATGAGTGGCGAGCTTAAAGTTATAGCAGTTGATACTGGCTTTATGGCACTTAGCAGAAGGCTTGGAATAGAAAGGCTTGTAGGTGGAATTTATAAACTAACTGAAAAGAAGCCTTCAGAAAATTATATAATGTGGAATGATGTTGAATCACTTGAAATGGTAAATGATAATCTTAAATTGACGGTTCCTTATAAAAAGCTTTCTTCGATGCATCCGGCAGATTTAGCAGATATACTTGAGGATATGGATTTTAATTACAGAAAGAAAGTATTTGAGAGTCTTGATGAAGATTTAGCAGCAGATATACTTGAAGAGATAGAACCTGATATTCAAGCGGATATACTTGAAAATTTAAGTAATGATAAAACTAGTGAAGTTTTGGATAGTATGCCAATTGATGAAATTGCAGATATTTTGGATGAAGTTGATGAAGAAACCGCTGAAAAAATATTACTTAACATGGGAAAAGAAGATGCTGAAGAAGTTAGAGCACTTATGGGTTACAGTGATGAAACAGCAGGAAGCATAATGAATAAAGATTTTATTTCATTTAATGTGAATATAACTTTAAATGAAACTTTAGATATAATGCGTGAAATGAGTCCAGAGGATGAAGTGGTAAATTATATTTATATAACGGACAATGAAGGAAAATTAGAAGGATTTGTTCCACTTAAGGACTTAATCTTTATGCCTCAAGATAAAAAATTAAAAGATGTTATGGATAAGAATTTTGTATCAATAAAAGATTCAGATAAACTTGATGATGCTGTGGAGATATCTTCAAAATACAACCTTATCTCGCTTCCAGTATTGGACAAGGAAAATAAATTATGTGGTGTTATATTGATTAATGATTTGATTGATGAGGTTTTATTGCCAGTTTGGAAGAAAAAATTCAAAAAAGTAGGCTAAAGAAGGTGAATGTATGAAGAAGAAATTTAGCAGACTTATGTTTGTTTTAAGCATAGTAGGACCGGGAATTATAACTGCTAATGCTGGTAATGATGCAGGTGGAGTAACTACCTATTCGGTTATAGGCTCTAAATATGGATATTCAATGCTTTGGGGTCTATTCGCCATAGGTATAGGGCTTGCGGTTGTTCAGGAAATGAATGCTAGGATGGCAGTGGTTACAGGAAAGGGATTATCTGATTTAATAAGAGAAAGATACGGAGTGAAATGGGCTTTCTTTGCAATGTTTGCCCTTATAATTGCAAATCTAGGAGTATGTATAGCTGATTTTGCTGGAATAGCTGCCAGTTTGCAATTATTTAATATAAGTAAATATATATCGGTACCAATACTTGCAATTATGATTTGGTTTATAATGACTAAAGGCAGTTATTCTAAGGCTGAAAAAGTTTTTTTGTTATTAACTTTGACATTCTTTGCATATGCTATTACAGCTTTTATGCTCAAACCTAATTGGGGCAGTGTATTTTCACGCATAGTTAATCCACAGGGAAAGCTAGATAAGGGTTACTGGCTTGCCTTAATAGGTATGGTAGGAACTACGATAACACCATATATGCAATTTTATTTACAGTCATCAATTGTAGATAAAGGAATTTCCCTAAAGGATTATACGTATGAGAAATTGGATGTATATTTAGGAACCTTGTGGGGAGTTTTAACAGCTCTTTTTATAACAGTATGTACTTCAGAAACACTTTTTAAGGCACATATTGCTATATCAAGTGCTGAAGATGCAGCTTCTGCACTTAGACCTCTTGCAGGGCAATATTCATTTGTACTCTTTGGTGTTGGACTTTTTGGGGCTTCATTTTTAGCTTGCTGCATCATACCGTTATCTACATCTTATGCAGTATGTGAGGCTTTTGGATTTGAAAGTGGAGTTGATAATAAAATTAAAGAAGCGCCTGTATTCTTTGGACTCTTTCTATTTATGATAATTACAAGTGCGGTCGTAGTACTCATTCCTAATTTATCCCTTGTAAATATTATGCTTGTAACCCAACAACTGGCAGGAGTGCTGTGCCCTATAGTGTTATTATTTATGATAAATCTTGTAAATGATAAAGAAATAATGGGAAAGCATGTTAATAATAAATTTCAAAATGTAATAGTAAAGTGTACAGTAGTACTTATAATAGCACTTACAGTGCTGGCTTTTGTAGGAAACATTTTTTGAAAAATTAAGAATGAAGAATTATGGATGATTTTCCGCAGCGGAGCGGAAGAAAATCTTCCTTGCTTAGAGGTAACAGTATTTTGGAAACAATTTAAATAAAACTCAATAAGTCTTGCACCAAATTATAAAAAGACTTAGAAATTTTAATTTGTCTGAGCTTCTTTTCAGCAAGTTATTAAAATTTCTTAGTATTTTTATAATTTGGTGCTTAGACTTATGAATTTTATTTAATGCTTCAAAATACTGTTACCTCGTTGGCGTTGCGATGAAGAAAAATCTAGGAAATCTAAAAATAATTTCTCCATTTTTCTGTGATTTATATCTTTTAATCACTTCTTTAAAAATATCATTTTCAAAAGATATCTTCTTTTCCTCTGATAATTGTTCAAGATATGGTCTTAAGCCTGTGCCTTTATACCACTCCATAATATCTTTGTGAGATTTTAATCTATGACAGTATGTTGTGCTCCAAATACAAAAATCTTGAGATATATCTGACAATAAATCAAAGTATTCCTCCTGCTTAAGTGTATAAAAAATTCGTGGATTATCAAATTCTTTTTTCCATTTGTCATTTGTTGAAACTTCTGATATTATTCTGTGAATCGGTTCGTTATAATTCATTGGTATTTGAATTGCCAAGATTCCATTTGGATTTAAGAGTGCCAATAAATTTTTGAGCAAGCTTTTATGGTTTGGTATCCATTGGATACAGGCATTAGAAAAAACGACATCAAAATTGCAAGATAATTTTGACAATTCTGTGCTTACGTTAAGCATTTTAAAATCTAATAAGGGATAATTTTTTTTAGCTGTATTAATCATATCTTTAGAATTATCTACTCCTAATATATAAGCATTAGGAAATTTTTTATATAAAATTTCTGTGCTGTTTCCAGGACCACAGCCTATATCAAGAACTTTTTTAGGTGCAGATATAGTTAGACGGTTAGCTAAATCTATAGCAGGTTGGGTTCGTTCATTTTTAAACATTAAGTATTGATTTGAATTCCATTCGGGCAAGACTATCACTTCCTTTATATATACTAATGTAATTATATCACAAAGGCATAAAAAAGCATTTAGTGAAAATATAAAACTTTTAGTATTAAAATTTTAATTTTGAACAAAATATACTTGAAATGATTTATGGTTAGATAAATATATTTAATTTTGGCGGAGGTATATTTATGAAGCAAATTTTAAAGTATAAAAGAAGTATAGCTATGTGTATGGCTGTAATTTTATCGTATTTTAGCATATATGTCTGGCTTCTGCCTTATAATAATGCAGTAAAGGCCATTACATATAAATATGGTTCAAGTGGAAATGGAGTAGTTCGAATTCAAACAAAACTTAGAAATTGGGGATATTACAAAGGCAGTGTTGATGGAAAGTATGGATATTCAACTTATACTGCAGTTAAAAGTTTTCAGAGAAAAGTTGGAATTTCACCAGATGGTGTAGCTGGAAGTGCGACTCTTGCAGCACTAGGGCTTCCAAGTGGAACAGTAACTACTACAGGAACTAAATATTCAAATTATAGTCATGATTTAAATTTATTAGCAAGGCTCATAAATGGAGAGGCTAGAGGTGAGCCATATGCAGGTCAAGTTGCTGTTGGTGCTACAGTTATAAATAGAACAAGAAATCCTAAATTTCCATCAACCATAGCGGGAGTAATATACCAACCGGGAGCTTTTACTGCAATTGTAGATGGTCAAATTCATGCAAATATGGAGCAAAGTTCTATTAATGCAGCGAGAGATGCTTTAAATGGATGGGACCCTTCAGGAGGAGCTATTTACTACTTTAATCCAGCTACTGCCACAAGTGCTTGGATATGGTCAAGACCGCTTATAAAGATTATAGGTAAACATAGATTTTGTCGGTAAAAGTGTGTTGACAAAAGTTTAATAATGTATATAATATAAGTAGAATTAATTCTTAGTAAAATAGTAAAGAATACTTTGATAAAGTAAAGTAATACGATGGAAATTTTAAGAGAGGGAATGCAAGCTGCGAAATTCCTAAATGGAAGTTGTATGAAGTGCACTTTGGAGTACATCATTTGAAATTTAGTAGGATGATGCGGGAATACCCGTTACAGTATTAGAGCATTATATGTGCTTTAATTTAGAGTGGAATAGCGAGTAAGACTTCGTCTCTAGTGAGATGGAGTCTTTTATTTTTTTGTCAAATGCGGTTTTGATAAGGAGTGCTAGTATGTTTAAATCAATAAGATATGATATAAGAAGAGTTTTAGAAAATGATCCTGCAGCCAGAAATGGACTTGAAGTTTTTTTACTGTACCCTTGTGTACATGCTCTTATATGGTATAGAATGGGACATTTTTTTTATAAGCATAATATGTTTTTTATTGCTAGGTTATTTTCTCAAATTGGCAGAGGACTTACAGGAATAGAGATTCATCCAGGTGCAAAAATAGGCAAAGGGCTTTTCATTGATCATGGTATGGGTGTTGTAATAGGTGAGACTGCTGAAGTTGGTGACAATGTTATTATGTATCATGGTTCTACTCTTGGTGGAACAGGAAAAGAAAAAGGTAAAAGGCATCCAACTGTTGGAAACAATGTATTCATAGGTTCAGGAGCCAAAGTTTTAGGACCTATAAAACTTGGTGATGGATGCAAGGTAGGTGCAAATGCTGTTGTTCTTAAGGATGTACCACCTAACAGTACAGCTGTTGGAATTCCTGCTAGAATTATTCCTCCCAGTAGTAAGAAAGAAAAAATAATTGATTTCAATAATTATTGTAATGAAAAGGATCGCTAAAATTTTAGAAATTTAAAAAAATCGAAATGGTTTATGCCCTTTCGATTTTTAATATTTATACTGGAAATAATATTAACATTAGACTTTTTAGGAAAATTAAATTATAATAAATTTTGTTATATATAAAATTATTATATAGATTAATATTTTAAAGTGCTTTTGAAAGGTGGAAGTTGAATATGATTTCTCCTGTAGTAGCTAAAATTATTGAATTACTACCGGATACCGTAACAGGTTTTTTGAGCAGAAATATTTTAAAAATGTATTTAAAAAAATATGCTGACATACAAGTTAGGGGTATGGAAAATTTAAAGGGAATTAATACTCCCATTATGTTTATTGGCAATCATTTAAGCAATTCTGATGGATTAGTTCTTAATAAGGTATTGGAAGATTATGATGTCACATTTGTAGCAGGAGTTAAGTTAAATAAAGATGCAATTACAAAATTAGGTACTTATTGCGTAAAAACAACTCCAATAAAACCTAATACTGCAGATAAAGAAGGTATTTCTAGAATTATAAAGTTATTAAGAAATAAGAATAATATATTTGTATTTCCGGAAGGAACAAGAAGTAGAACTGGTGGGATGATAGAGGCTAAAAAGGGCCCATTACTTATAGCAAAAATGGGCAAAGCAGTTATAGTGCCAGTTGGAATTTGTGGAAGTGAAAAACTTATGCCTATTGATAAATCAGGCAATATGTATGATGAAAGTTTTCATTATGCAAAAGTCAAAGTGAATATAGGCAAACCTTTTTATTTTGGAAGTAGGAATAAGGATGAAAATAAGAAAGACTACGAAAAAAGGGTAATAGATGATGCAATGTATAAAATTGCAGAACTTATACCAGAAGAATACAGAGGGGTTTATTCGTATACGAAGAAGGTGGTTTAAATAGAACAGGAAGAGATACAAGATGTAGTTAAAATACTTTATGACTTATATCCAGAAGCTGGGTGTGCTTTGAATTTTAATAGTCCATTTGAACTTTTAATTTCTACTATACTAAGTGCACAATGTACTGATCAAAGGGTAAATTTAGTTACAGAGAAACTTTTTAAGGAATATAACACTCCTTACAAAATTATTGAACTTACAGAAGAGTCTCTTCAAGAAAAAATTAAAAGCTGTGGTCTTTATAAAAATAAAAGTAAAAGTATACTCGGTGCATGCAGAGAACTTATAGATAAATTTCATGGTGAAGTGCCGGCTACAATGGAAGAGTTAACCTCACTTCCTGGAGTTGGACGAAAAACAGCAAACGTAGTTATGGCAAATGCTTTTAAAATACCTACTATTGCTGTTGATACACATGTGTTTAGAGTTTCCAATAGAATAGGAATCGCACATAGTGAAAATGTGTATGATACTGAAAAGCAGCTCATGAAAAATATAAACCAAAAGGATTGGATTAAAATGCACCATTGTCTAATATGGCATGGTAGGCAGATATGTAAGGCTAGAAATCCTAAATGTCAAGAATGTGGGCTAAAGGAATTATGTGAATATGCGAAGTAACAGTATTTTAGAACATTAAATAAAACTCATAAGACTAAGCCTAAAATTATAAAAATACTAAGAAGTTTCAATAACTCGCTGAAAAGAAGCTCAGACAAATTGAAACATCTAAGTCTTTTTATAATTTTAGACAAAGTCTTATTGAGTTTTATTTAAATTGTTCTCAAAATACTGTTACTTCGCATAGGATAGGGCAAGGAAGATTTTCTTCCGCTCCGCTGCGGAAAATCTGGGTTAAAAATTTATTAGTGGCTAGATGTTTAATAACTCGCTGAAAAGAAGCTCAGACAAATTGAAACATCTAAGTCTTTTTATAATTTGAGGCAAAGTCTTATTGAGTTTTATTTAAATCGTTTACAAAATACTGCTATTTCACATAGAGGGTAAAGGCAAGGAAGATGTTTTTCGCTCCCATGCGAAAAACATTATAAAAGATTGCAATCGGTGCAGCTGAAGTAATGGTTATTAACATTGCTTTGCTTGTTAATAGGAGAGTTAGAGTCCTTTGATTTTGCCAAAGGAAAAATCTTTTATCTGCTGACGGGCGAAGCGATGTCAGCCTGCCACGTTGCAACAATAGAAACAAGCTCACTAGATAGTTATGCATACATAATGCTTTTATGATTTAAAGCTAAACTAACTTCACGCCCAAAATTCCGTAGGAACGGAGGAATTTTTTCCTTGCTTTACCCTCAAGGAGAAATAACAGTGTTGAAGGAACGATTTAAAAAAATTTTAATAAATCTTGATAAAAAATCGTAAAATACTTAGAGATTTCAATTTGTCTGAGCCTCTTTTCAGCGAGTTATTGAAATATCTTAGGATTTTACGATTTCTTTATCTTAGATTTATAGAATTTTTTTAACGTTCCTTCAATACTGTTATTTCTCCAAGCAATAATTTATTAAAAGATTTAAAGTTGCGATTATTCCATCCATATGAGTTCTCTCATACCCATGCGATGCATAAACTCCGGTTCCAATTAATGCAGTTTTTATATCATAACCACTTCTTAAGGCAGCAGAGGCATCTGATCCATAGTGTGGATAGGTATCTATTCTATATGGAATATTCTTGGATTTGCATATATTTACTAGCTTCTTTTTAAAATCATAATCATAAGGACCAGAAGAGTCTTTTGCACATATACAGGTAGTAAATTCTGAAGAATTCTGTCCTGTGCCGGGTGCACCCATATCAACAGAAAGAAATTCTACAGTTTTTTCTGATATGCTTGCAGCTGCACCATGGCCGATTTCTTCATAGGTACTTAAATAAAAATTTGTGGTATATGGAAGTTCTATATGGTTATCTACGATATGTTTTATGGCATACAGAATTATGGCTGCACTAGCTTTATCATCAAGATGCCTGCTTTTCACAAAACCGCTGTCTGTAAATGAGGTTCTTGGATCAAAACATATATAATCACCTACGTTAATGCCAAGAGCTTCGACATCTTCTTTTGAAGACACTCTCTCGTCAATTACTATTTCCATATTTTCTTGTGTCCTTTTTAAGTCCCTTGCATCTTCATGTATATGAATAGAAGGCTTTATTGTTTGCACTGTACCGGTATATATTTTTTCATTCATTGTTATTATTTTGCAATTTTCACCTTCAATTGAATTCATCATGTATCCACCAACAGGAGTTAAAGCAAGGGTACCATTTGATTTTATTTCTTTTACCATTGCGCCTAATGTATCTAAATGTGCAGATATAGTTCTTTCAAAATCAGTATTTTTTCCCTTTAAAGTTGCTATTATATTTCCTTTATTTGTGAGTTTATATGGTACTTCAAGTATATGAAATTCTTCCTTAACGTAATCAGTTATATTATGTGTATAACCTGAAGGACTGCTTATTTCAAGTAAGTTTTGTAAGTAATATTTTAATTTTTGCACGTTAAGCATTGTATCAACTCCTTATTGTATTTATTTTACACAATAGAGACGTAATTTTCAAATGATTTATGCTAAATAATAATAGAGTTATTATTATAAAAGATGTATACATAAATCAAAATTAATTGAAATCTAAGCTTTTAAGTGATATACTTATTTGTGTATTTTGCGGATATGGCGGAATTGGCAGACGCGCTAGTTTCAGGTATTAGTGGCTTAGCCGTGCAGGTTCGAATCCTGTTATCCGCACCAAATAAAGCTATTTTACGATAGCTTACAACTGAATATATTTATAAAATACACACTAGAATTTTTAATGATTTTTTCATTATTCTAGTGTGTATTTTTTTATTAGAATTAGCACCTTTCTTAAAAAATTATTTTGAAAGGTGTGTATAAAGTGAGAGAAAAAATAACGTTAATAAATAAAAGTTCTATAAAAACTATTGATAATTGTTTCGAAGAATTTGTTCTCAACATGAAGGTGAGAAATTTAAGACCTTCTACAATTAAATTTTATAAAGATTATTTTCATATATTTAATATGTTTATAGATTCTGAAACGCCAATTAATCAAGTTACAAAAGAGACAATAGATGAATATATATTATGGCTTAAAGAAAGAAAAACAGAAAAGGATAGTACAATAAATATTAATCTTAATGCTATACGTGCGTTTTGCAAGTATTGTCAGAGTTTAGGATATATGGAGCAATTTAAAATCAATAAAATAAAAGCGGATAAGGAAATTATTGATACTTATACAGATTTTGAATTGAACTTATTACTTAAGAAGCCGAACGTAAAGAGAGCTACTTTTAAAGAATTCTCTACATGGGCTATAGAAAATACGTTAATAGGGACAGGGATGCGTGCAGGAACATTAATTAATTTAAAAATAAAGGATATAGATTTTGATAACGACTTAATAACTTATCGTCACACAAAAAATAGAAGGCAAACGATTATTCCATTATCTTTAACTTTAAAACAAGTATTAGTGGAATATTTGAAATATAGAAAAGCTAACAATGAAGAAGATTATTTATTTTGTAATAGTTATGGTGGTTTTTTAAAAAGAAATCAATTGACCCATAATATTGCTAAATATAATAGAGACAGAGGTGTGAATAGGACTGGTGTACATAAATTCCGCCATACATTTGCGAAAAAATGGATTTTGAGCGGAGGAGATATATTCCGTTTACAGAAAATTTTATGTCATTCCTCGTTAGATATGGTACGTATTTACGTAGATATGTTTACTTCTGATTTACAGAAAGATTTTAGTACATTTAATCCACTAGACCAATTGAAACAAAAGAAATATATCTCTTTAAGAGGGGGTAAAAGATAATGGAAACTCCTTCTATACATGAAAGATTATTTAACTATTATAAGAAAAAACAATCTATAGAGATGCAAAAAGAAATTAAAAGTTATACTGCTATAGACATGGAACATACAAGAGTTGCAATTAAAGTTACTTTTAAAGATAACAACTGGCTTAGGGTATATCAAAAGACAAATGGCATTGTTGAATGGTATTAAGGGGGAGATAATGATGAACGGAAATTTTACTATAGTACAGAATAAAGATATTACCTCCGACCTTAGTAACGGAGCATTTAGATTATATATACTTCTACAATCCTATTGCTATGGAAATCAAAAGCACACTTGTTATCCTAGTCAAGCAACTTTAAGTAAGCAATTAAATCGTACTACACGAACAATACAACGTTATTTAAAAGAACTAGAGGATAAAGGATATATAGAAAAAAAAAGAAGAGGCAGCATAAGTAATATTTATAAAATGCTGAAGAAAGTTATACAACAGAAAGTAAATAAAGCAGTAAATAGTGCTAAAAATGCTTATAAAAAATATAAAAATAAGCTTGATAACTTTAATGACTATTCACAAAGAGAATACGATTATAATGATTTAGAAAAGAAACTTACTGCATGGCAAAGAGAATGAACGACAAATAAAAAGAACCTATAGAGTGACCATCTCCATAAGTTCCCAAAACTTAATAAAAAAAACTTAACACCTATTATTATAGCAAATTTTTCAAAAAATATAAACAGATAGGTGTATTTGTGCTGTAAAAAAATAAAATTATTTTTAAAAATCGAATGTATGTTCGCAAAAGGAATGAAAGAATATCTTTATAACTACGTAATAGTGTCGTTAAACTATGTAAAAATGTCGGTTGAATTTGTAATACGACATTCATTTAGTATCTTATGTGATAAGGATGTAATTATTGATATGACAGGGTTTCAGCATGAATAATATATTATAATAAGAATTATATTTAATATAAATTAACGACAATCTTACGTACATTGGTTATATATAGTAGAACTAATATAAGTGATTAAAAAGCTTATATTTTCATTAGGAAATCATTTAAGAGTAATAAAATCTATAATAAAAATGTTCTTATCAAGCTTTTTAATCACATTATCATTTGGTGGAAAATATAAATCTAGTAATATCAATGGATTGCAGATTTCAATTACGAAGAAATGGAGAAGTGTACGAATAAAAGTAACTCAATTACGAAGAAATGTAAGTCAATTACGAAAGAATGTAAAAGTGTACGAAAAGTATCAAGGTGACATCTGGGACTAAAAATTATAGTTACTTTTAAGTGAATAAAAGGTGAATTAAAAGACGCAGTAAAATTATATTTAGAATACGCAATCAAAGAAAATGTGGTGCTTTTATACGATAAACAAAATAATATTGATAAAAAATACTATAGTATTATCAATGATTGCGTTCAGTAATTCACTTTTTAGATTTATTGAGTATTCTAGTTCACTTATATATTAAAGAGTATTTTAGACCTAGATGTCAATGTCACTTCTTATGGTATTTAGATATCCACAAGCCATTTAATCACAATTTTAACTACGTATAAAAGTCGGTGAAGGTATGTAAAAATGTCGGTAAAGATGTGTAATAACAACTAATTTATTAGCATGAGAAACAAATATACGACAATGCTACGTAGTTTAAAAGCAAGTAATATCAATGACTACATTGTTTTTAAACTTGAATGTCGACGTGTTTATAACCGACAATCTTACACACTTTAACGACATTAATACATAGTTTAACTATATATTAAAAAAGATAGAGAATAAATTATTTCTCTACCTTTTGTCTTTTTTTAATTCAATTATATCGGCTATATCTGAATTAAGTACTTCACATATCTTTTCTAACACATCATAGCTTACAGCATTGGTTTTATGATTAGCAAAATTATAAAGAGTGCTATAACTAATGTTGCATTTTTTAGAAAGCCAATTTAAATTTCTTTCCTTTGCTTCTAATATTTCATTTAATTTAATTTTTATCACGATAGTCATACCTCCTAAAACATTATAGCATATACAATATAATAATTAAACTATAAATGATAAAAAATATTTAATTGCAATATAGTATTTATAGTGTTGACAATATAATATTTATAGTGTAATATAATACTTGTAAGGTAAATAAATGAAAAACATCTTTAGAAAATAAATTGATTAACTTTAGGAGGAATATTATATTATGGAAAATGTTATGAGTGTAGAGGAACAAACAAGGGAGAATAATAAATATATAGAGTATGTTGAGGATTTAAAGGATGTATTTATAAGAGAGAATGCAATATGTGACACAATAGAAACAATAGATTATGTACAATTATGCAAGTATAGAGATATATTACTTAGTAATAGGACAAGCAATAAAGAGTTTGATTTCAATGATTTTAGTTTAAAGAATATGCAGGATATGTTTTTACAGAATTTAGATGCTTTTGATGTAGAATGTATTAAGAATGCTATATACAATAAAGGTTGGACTTTAGAAAAATTATATGATGTTGTTTCAAAAGGTGTAACTATTGAAGGTATAAATAATCATACTTTTCATACCAATGTATTACAATTAACTGGTATTAAATATTCTGATTATGTTAAAAATCACAACTTAGAATAATGTATATTTCTATAATGATGGCACAAAATAGCCCCTAGAATTGCTTTTAATCGGAATAGAGTGTAATTATATTACTCATTTTGAAAGTGATTTTAGAGGTATTTTTGTTTCATATAGAACAAGCTAAAAAACAAGTTGGTTGAAATCCCCTGTTTTGTGGTCGTTTGAAACGTTCTCGAATATTAAAACATATCGTTTCAAACGACCTGTTTTTAACTGACTAAGTTTAACTTATGCAGTTCCACAATCTTCAAATTTGACGACGGTCACAAGGTTGAAAGCGTTGTCCATCAATGTGGATAATTGTCCACTAATAAATATATTTGCTATGCCAGAGTGGCAGAGCGGATTTTTCCGTTGTCCCTGAAAATGATAGCCATTATCACTTTTAATAATACTAGATTGAAAGAGGGATTTCCCACCGTGGGGAATTACACAAATGTGCAACGTGACACGATTGTGAGTACTCGCTATAAGTGCGACTACTAATTATGCGATACTCAGTGTGAAGACCACATAAGTTTTCCATTCTTCATTATGAAGAGTACAGTGCAAATGCAACGTAAAATATTTAATTTATTCGTGCCTTTGCCTACCCGTCACCTAGCTTACGACTACCCGTCTTTAATTGAGATTTTCCAAGCCCTTATTTCAAGCATATACAGGGTAACTATAATGTATAGGTAACTATATATAAACACTAGGTAACTATGCTATATGACTTTACTAGTTGATAATTTTAGTAAACCATTGAAAGGACATTACATGAGAATTTAGTTATCGGTTTTACCTACATCCGAAAGGGGGCGGTAAAACGTCGACACCTTTATCGCTGACCTAAGTTAAACTTATGATAAAATATTTTCGACGATAACTCTGCGAATTTCGACGATAGTGTCGAACTCTCGATACTTTCCACAGAAGTGTGGACACGTTCGTGAACAAAAATGTGCATGATACGATAGTGACATATTGTACCCAACGCTGGGAATTGAGATTTCCTCAATATTGGGGATAACCTATAGGGTGCCTCAAATTTGAGGCGGGGGTGATGAAATATTTAAGTAAGGGATGCGTTAAAATTTGAAGCAGGGGTATTAATACGTTTTGCCGTTACATTTTGTAACACTATTATTATTTGTAATAGTTAGTTTTGAAAATAAAAAATGCACAAAAAACGAAAAATAACCACCAAGCTAAAAACTCTACAGCCATTCATATGACTATATCATAGCGATTTTTTATATCAAAAATGTACTGTTCCTAATATGGGAGACAAAGATTGAACTTTTTTGTAAAATTGATGTACTCTAAAGTTAGTCATATCAACTGTTTGCAGGTTTAAGCTATTTAACCTATAAGGGGGGAAGACAAAATGCCTAAAAATGAGCAATTTTATACACACTCCATATTTTGGTAAATCTCTCAGGCGTTGATATATCTATGTTTGAGAGGTGTTATTTTTTCATCTGCCTCGGTTGTATAGGGAGGACATAAAAATGAAATTATTAAGCTATACGAAATTATCAATTTGTTAATGATTTTCAAATATTGTTGTTAAATTGATAAAACAGGGGCGTTTTTTGACCCCTAAAAAAGGCAAAAAATCGCAAATAGAAAAGTGATCTTAGACATAGAGCCATGAGGGTTTGAACCACTTTTAAAAAAAGTAGATTTTTGAAAAAATGACCTCTAGCCATTGGTATATAAAGGCATTAACAGTTTTTTGAGAATCGTCTATTAGGGGAGTATGTAATATTATTAATAAAATGGTGGATATAAAAAATGGTATAAAAATAGAAATTCTGTATAAGCAAGAAATCTCTACAGGATAGATATATCAATGGATAAGACCACATGAAAATAAAAACATACCCATTTCTATTATGTAATATATAATAATACTTATCTACCCTATTTTTCAAAAATTAAAAAACTGGTATAAACCCTACAGCCAAGCCACTTTACAATTGTCACCATAATAGCGGTATATGGTATATAATAGTGTCCAAAAAAAAGCCACTAATTAATCAGTTTTCACGTTTGGGGTCACAACTTTTTTGGAGTTGGCTTGTAGCAATGAATAGAGGGGTGTCCATCTTCCTTGTATATGATATATAAACAATCTTAAAAGTAGTTAAAATTTAATTACACATTGCGTACAGCTAGTAATATCAATGGTTGTATAAATGGAGAGTTTTAGAATTTGACCTACGTTAAACCTAGTAATATCAATGGTTATATAAAAAAATAAAACCTTGTATATGGTATATTAAAAATTGCAAGGCAAAAAAATTTTAATACCTTGCAATCCTTTGTATATCAATGGTTGTACGGAGAAGCTAATTCCTTGTATATGATATAAGAGCAATTTTAATATAAAATATAGGTTTCCATTCCTAAAATATTTTCAACACCACCCTAGCCCTTATGTATCAATGGTTGTAGGAAACCGCATCTTCCTTGTATATGATATATAAACGTATTGTTGTTGGTATTACGAAGAACCTAAAGAAGCTAATTGATTTAATAAAAGTAACCTTTTAAAGCAATAATTAAAAAATTAAATTAAAAAATGATAGAGAAATTCAACAAAAAAGATATAAAAAGAAGAAATTCTCGCAAAGCTGAAAATGCTGTATAGGTTGATATATCTATACTTGGAGTATATAAAAAAATGAAAATGTAAGTTTCCTAATATGAGGAGTAAAAAGAGTAATAATCAATTTGAGCCATCAATAAAATTTTGATGCCTGAAATGGGTTATTAACCTAACTTGAAAATTTAAATATTTTCTCATGTTATTTTGGTAAGTTTAGTTGCTTTGTAGCAGGTTCAAACCCTGTCGCCTCCAAGCAAATGTATAAGCAACTGTGCATGAGGAATAATGTCATGCAACTTTTTTTGGCAATATTAGAAAACTTTTTTTAGTTTCTTTATATAAATATCTCTCTCACAAAGTCCTTATTATTATAGGGACTTTTTATTATGTTTATAATTAAAAATTTATATATATATATTTTTTATTTCCAACAAAAATTGGTGTAAATAATTAGAAAAAAATAATTAAGGAGAAAGGAAAATGAATGATGAAGTAATACGTAAAAAAATAATTAATTACGTAAAGAACAAAGGTGTTAAATATACTTTCATAGCAATAAAAATTGGTGTACATAGGAGTACTCTATGCCATTTTCTTAAAAATGATAGAAAAGTAGCAGATAAAGTTAGTAAGAACTTACAAGAGTTTTTACTTAATAATAAATAAAAAAATTTAATAAGGGTTTTATATTGTAACTCATGCAGGGGCAATATAGAAAACTTGAAAGGAGATTTTATTAATATGGAAAATGAAATAAAAACAAATGAAACACAGGAAACTAAAGAGGAGGACATAAAGGTAAAAACTTTTACTGAAGAAGAGGTTAAAAATTTACTTAATGCAAAGGTACAGAGTGAAACTGATAAGGTGAGAACTGAATATTCTAAGAAATTAAAAACAACAGAAGATGAATTAAATAAGTACAAGCCAAAGGAAAAATCTCAGGCAGAGATTGAACTTGAAAATAGATTAAAAGTATTAGAGGACAAGGAAAAGGAAGTATCTAAGAAGGAAAGATTATTAAATATATCTGATGAACTTGAAAAACAGGGGCTTCCAAAACAACTAAATAAATACCTTTTAGAGGTTAAAGATACTGCAACTGAAATAAATAGTTTAAAGGAAATATTTAATAATGCTAAGTTAGACAATTCTTTTAAACCACAATCTCATGCAAGTACGAAAGATTCTATAACCAAAGAGCAATTTCTTAAAATGGGATATACAGATAGATTAAATCTATTCAAATCTAATAAAGATTTATATGATAGATTATCAAAATAATTAATAATTAAAAATTTAATAAATGTATGTAATTAGCAACTGGTCTGCAATTTATGGTCAGTTGCTTTTTTATATAAAAAAATAATTAAAAAATGAAAGGATGATGTTTATTATGGCATTTACAGGAAGTATGAGAGCAGATATGTTAATCCCCGAGGTGTATACCCCATTTATTGAACAAGCAATTTTAACAAATAGTGTTATGTTAGGTTTTGCTGATATAAATAATGACCTACAAGGACAGCCAGGAGATAGTATAACTATACCAAAATGGAGTTTAGGAAGTTCAGCAATAATATTAACTGAAGGAGATTCAATTCCTTACGACAAGTTAGTACACACAACACAAAAAATTGAACTACAACAGTTTGCAAAAGGTTTTCAAATAACAGATAGAGCATTACTTGCAAGTTACGGAGACCCAGTTGGTGAAATGGCTAAACAAATAGGACAATTAATTGCAGAAAAATTAGATGATACAGTTGTAAGTGTAGCAGGTACTACACCACTTGTTTCAAATTGTGCAAGTGCAACAACTATAACAGCAGCAGAAGTAGATACTGCATTAAATCTATACGGAGACAAACAAAATATAAGTGATTTTGAGGGTATAATTATCAATCCTAAATTAAAATCTGCATTTATTAATATGCCTGAATTTGTAAATAGTACAAATACTACTGTTACAAAAGATAACGGAATTATAAAGCAAAATATTATCGGAGATTTTAGAGGAATCAGTGTCATTTTAAGTTCGAAAGGAACATGGGATGCAACAAATAGTCAATGTGTAACATACATAATTAAGAAAGGTTCTTTATTAGTTCCATATAAGAGGCATTTAAATACAGAACAAGCAAGAGACATAGATACAAAATCAACTAAAATTAATGCGGATCTAATTGCAGGTGTTGGTCTAGTTAATGATGCAGGTATAGTAGCAATAAAAAGTAAATAGTTAATTGTGAGAGGTGGATTTCCACTTCTCTTTTTTTAAATTAACTTTTAAATAAGAAATGGAGGAATTTTAATGTTAGCAGGTAGACAAATCAAAACAGTTTTAATAATGAAGGATATTAAACAACAAGAGATTGCAGATTATTTGGGAGTAAGTAAAAATTATATTTCTATGCTAATGAATGAAAAGCAAACAATCCCCAAAAATAATTATGAAAAAATTATAAGTTATATAAATTTAACAGAAAATGAGAGAAAAAAGGTACAGGAATTATTTATTGCAAATAAAGAAGAAGTTAAAAAGAGGACAAATAAAACAACTAAAAAATAGGCATGTATATAGCGTTATTTAGCGTTCAAATTGAAATAGTGTAATTATATTATATTCCGCTTAAAACGCCTTATATGGCGAATAACGCTTATATTTATGTATATAAAATCATATAAGCAAAAATTAGAGAGGTAGGTGTAAATATGTCAAAAGTTTGATAACTTTCTTTAAAGTTAAGAAAGTAAATTGTAACTCAGAACAGTACGGGAAAGCGAGGGTTGTGTATGTATAAGAAATACAAAATTTAACGTTTTTTACAATGCAAATACTAGACATAAAAAAATTATGAACGAAGAAATTAAAAAAAGTTTTCCAACAGAATGGTTAGATAGCAGGACTAAATTATATATGTGCTTGACTGATGATGTAGATTCATTATTCAGTTGCTTATTATTAGAAAAAATTAAGGGATATGAAATTTCACATTTTTATTCATTCAGCAAATTGTATAGAGGAAATCAATTCAAAGGTAATATAAAACTTGTTGGTGTAGATATGGATTTAAATGTGGGAAGGTGTTGGGGCAATCACCCCACGCTAAATAATAATAAAAATAGTGCAAATTTAAATGTAATAAAAGGTATAAATCAAAATAATTATTTTCATAAGTATGCAGGTTCAACTTTACTGGAGATTATATCTTATTATGATGTAGATATTTCAATGTTAAATGAAGAGGCATTAATGGTTCTACTTGCAGTGGATACTACATTTAAACAGTATGCTTTTAACCCTGCATTAAGTAAATATTATTTAGTAGATGTATTAGAATTGCCACAACTATACGATTTATGTAAGGATCATAAGCAAAAAGAATTCTATGATTTAATAGACAAATATAAATTATACAAAAAAATAATAATGAATGAAGATAACATATTAAAAACTTCAATAGACCTTAATGGTTTATCAGAGTTATTTAATATGTCTTTTATTTTGCCTAAAAGTGAATTTAGATGCACACATACATACATAGACAAAGGATTAAATTTAAGTGCATTTAATAGATTTAAAGCAGATTTAGAAGCAAATGGTGGTGAAATTTTCACACAAGCATTAACTAATAGAAGTTTTATAAAATTTAGTTATCAGAAATAATTAAAATAAATTAAGGGGACGATATTCCGTCCTCTTTACAATTAAGAAAGTTGAGGTATATGTTTATGGAAAGAAAAGAATATACAACAGTAGACAATAAATATATAGCAGATGCAATAAATTGGGTAACTGGCATGAGATATTATATTTTTACGAACAACGAAGGTAAAATAGTGTATAGTTTTAAAAATAATGACCAGTTTCATGTTGCACTAGAAAAATTAATTGAAATTAAGAATTTTATGAATTTTAAATATAACAACAAAGAGAGGTAGGTTAAGATTTTATGAATTTAGGTGATTTAGAATTAAATAAAAAATATAAAAATTATAAAATAATATGTGGAGCACTAGAAGAACCAATTAAAACTGGTAAATCTAAGCAATTGCAACTTAAAGAATGGACAAGATATTTTAATTATATAAAAGAAGGAAATGGATTTCTAATAACTGAAATATATAATGTTCCTAAAGAAAAAATTGATAATAGAGGAAAAAGTGAAGGAAGTCATGCAAACAATAGCAAGTTTGCAAAATATATAGATTCATTATTAGAACAATTTTTATATAATCAAAAGAAAAATGATATAAATACTTTACATATAACTAATAATTGTTTAGCACAGATGATAAAAATGATAAATTTCAATTATAGGTGCTGTGAAGAAAATAGAGAAAAATTTCACAAATATATGGGAGATGAATATACTAATACACCCAAAATAGCAGAAAGAGATGTATTTTATCATGTAGGAAATAAAATCAGACCTGCAATATTAGGAAGTTTGAACAGATTACAAAAAGCAAATAAAATAAAATTTGAATTAACTTATTTAATATATAAAGATAATCAAGTATCAAAAATGAAGGAAAATGATATAGATTATGTAAAAGAAGTTGAAGAAAGTTTATTAAAAGAAGTGGATACAACAAAGCAAAAAATGATGTGTAAACATGATACAAAAGTAAAATTTTATAAAAAATTAAATGATATAGTCATGGAGCATTTTGAACTATTAAACAATAAGATAGATGGATTTTTTCAAGGATACGAAATAATTATAAAAAAAGTGTCTAGACAAAAAGATGTTAAAAAAAATGAAAAGGAATTAAATAAATTATTCATTGAAGATATAATAAAATCTATTGAAAAATCTAAAGAAAAAATAAGGAATAAATATAGAGATGTTACATGGGGAATTCCAAATTATAATAGCAAATGGGAAACTGAAAAAATGAGTTTGAAATATAGTATAGCTTATAAGCAAGTAATAAATATTGTACTTAGTTATACTGCAATTAATGTAATTCAAAAAATAAAACAGTACAAGACAAATGAAGAAATTGCAAGAGAATTTATGAATTTACAAAATTAAAAACCTTGTAACCATTGATATACAAGGAATATAAAATAAAAATATAAAAGTTGTCACTTTTCAAAACTCTATAGCGAGTAAATAATTATATATATTATTATAGAAGTTTGAGAAGTGACAACTTTTTTGTAATTAATAGAAATAAAATAAATCTATATTAATCTTTTTGAAAGGTTGCGGTCTTTTTCGCAAACTTGAGAAAAGATACCAATCAATTTATAGGGATAGTAGGAACGTAGTGACGTACTAGACCTAAATTGTGCGGTAGTTCTTCTAAAAATTAAAAAAATAAAAGGAGAGATATAATAATATGAAAATAAATTATGGAAGTTCAGATTTTACATTAAAACAAAAGGATACATTAGTAAATCAAGTACTAATACCATTAATACAGAGTGAAATTAAAAAAATAGGAATTACAAAGCAATTCTATGGAACTGTAAAGCAAGTAAATGGTGATAATACTGCTGATATAGATATTACATTTGGGGATAATACAACGACTATGGACAAGCTACACAATAAAAGTGGTGTAATACTAAATGTTGGAGATTTGGTTGTTTTAACCGCCCCAATGGGTGAATTAAATAATATGTACATAGACAAACGTTGTAAAAAGGACTTTGAAATAAATGCTTTAAATTTGTCAGGAGATTTAAGGTTAAATGGAATAAGAACTGATGAAGATGGACTGCATTTCAATAATAAAAATGTTGATGAAATAAATAGTTTACAATGTGATAATGTACAAATAAAAGACAATGGCAATATTTATTATGCTAATGCAATGACTAAAGAAACTCTATCTGATTGTGGGAATGCAAAGATAGAAAATGGTCAATGTATTATAGAAATTAATTCTGCATTACAAGAAAACATATATGTAAATAATTATATATTTAAGTTTTATCCTTATGAAAGTTGTAATTATACTATTACACGTAATACAAGTAATATAGTCATTTCAGCCGATAAAGATATAGAATTTGGATGGGAAATTATGGGAGTTAGAAAATAAGGGGGAATAATAATATGTTTATAAATAAAATAATTAAGAAAATATTAAAGAAGGATACTCGTACAAATAATACGAGTAAATATAAATTTGGTTGTATCAAAAGTGAGGAAGACGATAGGGACTATTTATATAGTGTAATACAATCATTGGACAAGGAACATCTACAGAAGTATTATAAGGATGTAAATTATAGAGTTCTAATCAATCAGATGTATAAGAATATGTAAAAAATAAATTATGTAGATAACTAAAAGGGGATACGGAAATTTTCTGGAAAATTGGAACAAAATCACACTTTTCTATTACTAACTGCAATCCTATATTACTCTTTCTTCTTATTTCTTATTGGTTTTAAAGAATGGCTATATCACTTATCTGTAGACGTTACTTTAACCCGTACATACCGTATAATCTATAGGACAATTAATAGTATAAGTTATAGAAATACAACTTAGTGACCGAAATAAATCCAATTGCTAAGTAAATAAAGATAACTAAAAGGGGTCAACTACGAAGGCGACCCTTATTTCCTTGCAGGGAAACTTAAAATGTTTTAAAAGTATTTTTAAAGTACTTTTAAAGTATTAACATTATCGTGATATTATCGTAACATAATCGTGTTATTATACATGCATTATCCATGTATAATCAATAGATAATATAGTGACAATCAATAAATAATCAGTAGATAATACAGTTATAATTGATAGATAATAACTCAATTATCAATGTAGTATCAAACTATAACAAAACTACTATCAACCTTATATAAAAGTAATATGAACTATAAAAAAAGTATGAAGTTCGTATAAGTTTTATATAAGGTTGATTATATTTTTGTATAAAGAATGCTATAGTTTCGTATAAACTTAGTCCACCAAAGTGGAACAAAATAAATAGAAGGGAGAGGATTAAATGAAATCTAGAACAACAAAAGAAACAATAATGGAAAAATTAGACGTTAATAGTAATAAAATATATCCTTTTATAAAATGGTATGTGGATACATCTAAAAAGGATAGGACTAAAGAAAATTTTAATAAGGATTGTAAGAGTTGTTGTGGATGTGAATTTGAAAATGCAATGCAAAACTGGTTAATTAGAGAAGATGTGCAAAGTGCTATTAAAGAATATATGAAACAAAAAAGATTTGTTAAAATTATAGAAATTTATAATGCAATGTGTACAAAAGCAATAGAAAAAGGAGATACTAATGCTGCTAAATGGGTGGTAGATTTTTCTAAAAGTGACTTCTTTGAAGATGGTGAGGATGAAATGGATGATTACTTAAGTAATATTGATATTCCTGCACTAAAGAAAAGTGGTGGTAAGTAATGGCTTTAAGTATTTCAAATGCTAAAAAGTTAAAATGGTTATGGCAAGATGGTCATGAAATTGAATGGATAGGTGCTTTTATTAAGATAGTAAATAAAGATACCAAAACAGTACCGTTTATTCTTACACCAGAGCAAAAGGAATTTGTAGAAGGATTAAGCAAATTTAATATAGTACTCAAATCAAGGCAATTGGGATTAAGTGTTTGCACAGTTGGACTAGCAATAAGACAATGTATTGTATATCCTAATTCGGCATGTTTACTGGTATCGCATGACCAAAAATCATGTAATACAATTTTTGATAAACTTAAACAACAATTTAATAGTTTACCTAGCTGGCTTAAACCTAAAACAATTGCAAACAATCGCCAGGAAATAAAGATGTGTAACGGAAGTAAAATCACTTGCAGTTGTGCAGGAAATAAGGATGTCGGAAGGGGTGACACATTACAATTAGTTCATTTAAGTGAGTTTTCTTTTTGGAAAATGCCAAAAAAACAATTAAATTCAATTACACAAGCACTTGCTCCAGAGGGTAAATTAATTATTGAGAGTACAGCAAACGGATTAAATGAATTTCATGATTTATATTTCCAAGCCCAAAATAATGAAAACTCGTATAAATCATTTTTCTTTAATTGGATAGGTGGAAGTACTCTTTTTAAAAAGGATTATGAAAAATCAGTCAAGATATATAAATCTAAACATAATAAATTACTTACAGTAGATGAACTTGATGATGAAGAAAACGAATTATTAAAACTGGGTGCTACTATGGAACAGTTGATGTGGAGAAGGTTAAAAGTTGCTAGTAGTGGATTAGATATGTTTCATCAAGAATATCCAGCTACACCCGTACAGGCGTTCATTGTGAGCGGATGCAATGTATTTGATAACAAACGAATTGATGAAGTAGAACGTGCAATTATCAATAATAAAACTACATATATAAAGAAAGAAAATATTATAGATTTGCCAATGATTTTAAGGAATCACTATGGCAGGTCTTTTTTTATATATAAAATCGCCAAGAGTGGCGAACGCTTTTATATTGGATGTGATCTATCTGAAGGAGTAGGACAAGATTATTCTGTGATAGAAGTTCTTAATAAAGATGGGGAACAAGTAGCAGAGTTTTATAATAACAAGTTAAAACCTTTCCAAATGGCTGAAATTATCAATGCTATTGGTATTTATTATAACAAAGCATTAATTACAGTTGAAAAAGCTAGTGGAGGTCATTCAGTAATTGAAAGATTGCGATATGAATTTAGATATATGAACATGACAAAATATAAATCATACGACCAATTTAATAAAATGCAATGGAATATTGGTTTTGATACAAACAATAAAACTAAATCAATTATAATTAACGATTTTGTAGAATTATTTGCAAAAGGGCAATTAAAAATTAATAGTAGAAGAGTACTTCAAGAGATGAAAGTTTTTGAAATTAATGATAATGGTTCAATGGCTGCTAGTGGTTCTAATCATGATGATAGTGTAATGGCTACAGCATTAGCAATAGTTAGCTTGAAAAATCCTTATTATTATACTTTTTAAGTAGGGGTTAATTTTATATAAAAGGAGAGAAGGAATAATGGAAAATAAAGATATATGGGATAAATTAAATAATCATGAACAAAGGATAACAAGTAGTGAGAAGGACATTAATGATATTAAGGTAGATACAGCGACACAACAAGTTACGGTGAAAAATCTTAATACATCTATGAAGCAATTAAATGAAACAATAGAAAAATTAAGTGATAAACTAGAAAATTTTATGATTGGTTCAGAAAATAAGGGTACGGATAACTGGAAATATATTATTAGCGTAATATTGATTCCAGTTATTTTTTATTTATTAACAATAATAAAGTAGAAGGGGCGATAATATGCAAACATTAGAGGATTATATTGCAGACAGATATGGCGGTGATAGTAATTGGTTTGAACAGGAAGTTGAACAGGGAAACCATTTAACTAGAATTAGTAATGTAGTAAATAATATAGAATATCTGCTAGGTAGGCATAAGATATCACAAAGAGAAGATACGAAATGGAAGGGACAAGAATATATAACTAAAAAATTAATATTAAATCAAGCAAAAACAATTCTTAATTTCCATAGTACATATTTGCTAGGAAAACCTTTATCGTTAACTGGTTCAGAAAATAAAGTTAAAGAATATCAAAATATATATAGGAGGGGTAATTATAATAATATTGATTTTAAGATACTGGATAATGTTATTAAATATGCAGATTCTTACGAGTATGTGTACATAGATAATAATAAAAACATTGTAAGTAAAATAATTCATTCTGAAGATGGATACCCAATATATTCAGAGGATACTGGTGAGTATATAGGATTCATTGAATACTATACGATGGATAGCAATAAGGTTAGTTATTATAATGTATATTACACAGATAAAGTAGAGCAATGGAACAATGAAGGCGGAGAACTGCAATTAATAGATACTAAAAGTAATATTAGTGGATTGCCTATACATTATTCAAATGATGAAGGTGAATATGACAATTTTGGTAGAAGCTTACTTGAAGATTTAAAACCTATTTTTGATGAATTTGAAGATATATTTAGTAAAATGTCTGATAGTATATATACATTAAGTTTAAATCCTATGCCAGTAAGTATTGGACAGAGAATTGAAGGAACAATCCCAAGTGATGCGTGTGGATATATGATAAACTTAGATGCAGGAAGTTTTGATTATAAAAATGCTACAATAGATAGTGCTACAGTAAAATTATATTTGGATAAGTTGCAACAACAATTAAATATAATTGCTCATATGCCAAGTGTGGCAACGGGTAATAGTAATGTGTCGAATGTATCAGAAGTTTCACTAAAACTTTTGTATAGTTTAAGTGATGTAATGGCAATGCTAAATGAAAAGTGGATGAGAAGAGGATTACAACAAAGGTTTGAATACTTTGATAAGTTGTTAGGATTATTGGGTGTTACATTCAGTGATAATGAATACATAGATGTAGAATTTAATTATAGTAGACCTGTTAATGGACAAGATTTATTAAATGAGATACAGACACAGTTTAATATGGGTGCAATAAGCAAGCAGAGCATAATTGAGAAATCTCCTTTAACAACAGATGTGAGTACAGAATTAGAGAGGTTGAAAAAGGAAAATAATACAGATGGTTCTACGGGAAATAATTCAGGAAATAATAGCAATAATGGTGTCGAGAATAAGGAACTTAATACAGATGGAATAAAGGATAACGAGGTTGAAAATAGTAATAAATAATTGTAAAACTAAGTAATAATGATTATTAATTAGTGCTATATATTTACGGTTAATCGTATGAATGAATACTCATATGTTATTTGATTTGAAATTTCTGCACTGTTACCATTTATAGTGGACTAAAAATATAAGTTAAAATTTTTAAAAAATTAAAATATTGTGATAATTAAATAAGTGAAGTGCAGATGTATAATTATATGATGTGGTGTATATTATACATAGATTAAATAATTATTATTAAAACGAATATGACACAATGTCATTATGTAATATAAGAAATGGCTTGAATAAATGGCTAACAGAATTTTTATAAAATACTTGATTTTGAATATGACATAATGTATAATATAAGTATATTAAGTAATATTGAGAAGAAGGTAATAATTATGAATACTGTTAGTCCAATTAGGGATAAAAAACAAATAGAATTGATGAAAGCATATTTGAAATCACATAGTTTAAGAGATTATTTAATGTTCATGGTAGGAATATCTAGTGCATTAAGAATAAGTGATATATTAAAGTTGAAAATATTAGATGTATGGAACGGTAAAAAACCAAAAGAGTTTATTGTATTACATGAGCAAAAGACAGGTAAGTATAAAAAATTTCCAATAACAAAGAACTTAGAGAAGGCAATAAAAGAATATTTGAACTCTTATGATTATGATATGAATGATTATTTAATACAAAGCAGAAAGACAAGTAAAGGTGAGAGTAAACCAATTACAAGACAACAGGCGGCGTTTATATTAAGTAATGCAGGAGAGGCAATAGGATTAAAAGAACCAATTTCAACACATTCTATGCGAAAAACATGGGGATACTGGGCGTATAAAAGTGGAGTATCACTTGCATTAATTATGGAAGCATTAAATCACTCTAGTATTGCAAATACAAAGAAATATTTAGGTATTACTCAAGATGATTTGAACGATGTATATATGAATTTGAACTTATAAAAGAAATATTTCTATAAATTAATAAAAAATTATGAAGAGGGTTTATAGTGACCTTCTTTTTTTATAAAAAATTATAAAAATACAATGGCAATTACCCCATTTTACAGTTCATTTCTATAGTTAATTAATTTTTTCCCCACAGAAAAATTTGAATTTTATAAAATATTCTATATATTAGGAGGATTTTGGATTTAGTTGTGGAATACTGGTAACAATAAATAAAATATTGGAGATGAAAGTTATGAAAATACAAGTAATATGTGAGCATTGTGGAAAAGTGGTCGAATTAACACCACAAGATATTGGAAAACATTCATATATATATGATAAATTAAATGACAATGATTTTTCTATAAGTGATATAGAAATTGACCATGATTTAAGTGGGGATTTAGATGATATTAATGATTTAGATGATATTGATGTAGATAAAACATTAAATGAAATAAGAGTTAATTGTAAGAATTGTGGTGATTATATTATTTTAAAGGGTTTTGAACAATTTTAAAAAAATTAAGTTGTGGAGGAAATAAGTATGGATTTTGATGATATTATAAAAAGAGAATCAAAGACAGATGAATTGAAAAAGAGATTTAATAAGTTACAATTGGAATTTGATGTATTAGAAAGTAATTATTATTCTGAAACTAAAATAAATGATTTAAAAGATAAAATGAAACAAAAATTGTTAGATGAGTTCAAAGAATATTTTAAATCTAAAGGGTTTAGTGTAAAATCAAGTTATGAGGAAAATAATTTTGTAGGGAATTTAGAAAATAGAACTGCAAGTATTGGAAATTATAAAATTATATTTTCTATTAGTATATCATTTAGAATATTTTTAGAAGTACAACATAAAAATGATTTTAAAAAAGAAGAGTATACATTATCGATGGATTTATCTTCTGAAAGTGCTTTCCACTCATGTATTGATAATGAATATCATAATATAACTGATATGATTAAATTATTAGAAAGTGATATATCTTCACTTCAAAAAATCAGTGAAGAAAATAAACCTTTAGAGGTAGTATGTAAGTTTGATGATGGTCTTAATATGGATATGGATAAAGAATATAAATCATTTAAAGACATAATTGAAGATATTCCAAATAAATAAGCAAAATAATATTGAATTTATAAAGATGTGCCTTAAATGGCACTTTTTTTATGCTCAAAATTAAATAAATAAGAAAGGAAGTATGATAATATGGCAATGATGACAGTGTTAGAACGTTTAAAAATAGAATTAAATAATAAAGATTATTTTGAAGATGATACATATACAATGTATTTATCAGAAAATAATTTAACCTCTACAGATAATTATGTTAAAGCCACAATGCAGAGAAATTTATTACTTACAGTAGTTGATGTTTTAGAAGCAGTTGCAAATGATGTAGATTTAATGAGAAAAGTTTCTGATGATACTACTGGACTTTCAACAAGTGAAGCATATAAAGTTTTGCAGAGCAGAATACAAGATATTAAAAGCAGAATAGCAACTATTCCTACCACAGATACAACAGAGGATTTTTCAAATGTTTCTTTATTGTTTACAAAGGGTAGGCGATAGTATGAATACTCAATTAAATCAATTTAATGCTTTACTTAAAAGAAGCGGTAAGAGTTGTATTTTAAATAATTCTACTACTAAAGTAAGTGGCATATTTAAGGAGATAGATGATAAGGCAAAGGAAATTGACACTAAATATTTTTATACTACTATGCCACTTAAGCAGGGTGATATGATTTCTTATAATAATATTACATATATTGTAATCACCTTGAATCAAAGCATAAATAATGTATATAGTATTTATGTTATAAGGGAATGTCCTTTTTATTTAAACTATTGGTGTGGAGATACATTAAAGGTTACTCCTATATTTGTAGACACAAAGGTATTTGATACTGCAAGTACAACGTATATGCAATTAGCAGATGGACAGGTGTACATTACAGTACAGAGTAATAATTATACTAATTTAATTAATTTAAATGATAGAATGATTAAGTTTGGATATGCTTGGAAGGTAATTGCAATAGATAGAACTATCACAGGAATATTGAAATTAAATTGTAAAGTAGATGGATTTATAAATGGTGATGATGAAAAGGGGGAAATTCCTATACATACGGTGGCAACTCATACTTATGTTGTAACTGTAACACCTTCTTCTATTCCTAATTTATCGGTAGGTAGTACACAACAATTAACTGCTAGTGTAACAGAAGATGGAACTGCTATAAATAATGCAACATTTACATACACTTCAAGTGATACTACTATTGCCACAATTTCTACAAGTGGACTTGTAACCGCTGTAAAGGCAGGTAGTGTAACAATAACAGTAGCATATAATAATCATACTGCAACAGTAAGTATAACTGTAATATCATCAACTCCAACAGCAAGTTATACATTGAACGGTTCTACGGTCTTAAAAGTAGGTAATACAGGCACATGGACAGTTTTAAATTCAGATGGAACAACTCCAACAGAAAGTTTTAATTTCACTGTAAGCGATACTAATAAAGCAACAAAACAAGGTACTACAAGTAATTCAGTAACTTTAAAAGGTGTAACATATGGACAAATAAAATTAACTGCAACAGATAGCAATGGGATAAGTTGTTGGAAAGTAATTAGTGTACAAAATGGATGGTAGGATTATTGACTTTCTTGAAACAAATATATACACTATAGATAAGTGTTAATTCTAATGTGTAATATTACGGATAATATTAGTGCAAGTCGCTAGAATAGGGACTCTATGATAGTATAATTAATATCTTAGTTTCAGGTATTAGTGGCTTAGCCGTGCAGGTTCGAATCCTGTTATCCGCACCAAATAATGAAGTTCTGTGTAGTTTTCATGGAAAAATAAAATTTAAAGCATTCACTAAAATTTTAAGTCGATTTTTATTATTTTAGTGGGTGCTTTTTTATATTTCAATTTTTATTTCAAAGTTTTTTGATATATCTAAAATATGAAGTATTTTTATAAAACTATTAACACTATATAAATTCAATGCTATAATAAGGTAAAAAAGGAATGTTACAGTAATTAAACAAAAGGGAGAATTTACATGGGAAGTTATGAAGTACTGCCTATTGGCAATAAAATTAAAAACTTAAGAAAAAAGTATAGTCTGAATCAAGAACAACTGGCAGGAAATGACATAACTAGAAATCTTATAAGTCAAATAGAGAATGGTAAGGCAAATCTCACCCAAAATGCTGCTAAAATTATGTTAAAGAATCTAAAAAAAATATGCCATAACAAGAACATAAAAGTTAATGAAAATATAGATTATTTAATGGAAAGTGAAGTTTCCCAAGCTAATAAAATAATTGATAGATACATTGAAGGACTTACAGATTTAAGTATATATAAAGATGGTACGTTTGAGCATAAACTTAGTGAAGCAGAAGAATTTTTGGCTAGTTGGGATATTAGAAATAAAAAAATCTTTATCTTTGATATAGCTGGAGATTATTATTGTAGTGCAAATGATTTTTATAATAGTGCAATATATTATGAAAAAGCTAAAGCTTTAATTGATACAACCACATGTAAAGAAAATCTTATATCTATTTTAAGAAAGTTATCAATGGTTTATTATTATATTGGAAAGTATGAAGAAGATATAAAGAACTGTGATTTTGCTTTAAACCATTTTACTAATATGAGCAAAAAATACTATTGCATTTTTACTTTTAATAGTGCTCTATGTTACTTTAAATTGAAAGAATATAATAAAACCTTATATGGATGCAAGAAAATTGAAAAAGCAATAAAAAAAATAGATACTAAAAAGTATTATGAGGTATTACTGCAAGAAGCTATTTGTTTAGTAGAACTTAATGAATATGAAAGAAGTTTAAAAATATTGATTAATTTAGCAGATAATATTGATAAAGATGATACCTCAAATTATGTAACAATATTGATTAACCTAGCAGAAAATTATTTACATATGGATAATATGGTGAAAACAAAAGAAACTTTAAATATCATAAATGCGAATATAAATAATTTGAATCAAGATAGTAAATGCTTATCAGAAATATATTTAAATCTAGGCGAACTATATGCAAAACTTCATAATACAACAAAAGCGGAAGAACTATATTCTAAAGCTCTAACATATGCAAAAAAGTTTAATTGTGATTGTTTAATAGAGGATATATTATCGAAGTTAATGGATATATATATTTCTTCCAAAGATAATAGGAAAGTATCGAAAATTAAAGACGAATATTTTATGATATCTTCAAGAGAAGAAAAAATAATTGTGCCTCTTGAGCGTAAGCTTATAGAATTCTATTTAGGTACAGAAAATGTACAGGCTCTTAAAGAACTATATAATCTTAATAAAAAACTATCATAAATTGGAGATGACAAGATTGAATAATTGTGTAAGCCATACTCAGAAAATAGAGAATATAAAATGGAAAGATCACAATTGTATACGTTTTATGTCAGGAGGATATGAGGCAGTAATTGTTCCGAAAGTTGGTGCAAATATAATACAATTAAAGTATAATCCTAAAGGAGTAGATTTACTTAGAACGCCAAAGGAAGACGTGAGTTTTGAGGAATTTAGAGGATTACCTCAGGTTTATGGGTTGCCTGTATTATTTCCTCCCAATAGAATAGAGGATGGTACTTTTAAATTTGAAAACAGGATATATAAGTTTCCCATAAATGAACCGGATAAGAATAATTATATACATGGATTTATAAAAAGTGATAGATGGAATGTAGTAAGGAAGGAGATATTACAAAATAAAGTTGTAATAACAGCTGAATTTGATTTTACTAAGAGTCATAAGTATTATAAATATTTTCCTCATGAATATTCATTTATAATAGAATATAAATTATCAGAATATGGACTAGAGCAGACTACAAGTATTACTAATTTAAGTGATGAAAATATACCTATATGTGTTGGATATCATACCGCTTTTAATATTCCATTTAAGAAAGATAGCAGCAAGGATGATTATAGACTGATAGCCTCTGTCAATAAAAAGTGGAGGTTAAATGAAAGAAGTTTGCCAACAGGTGAAAGCTGTAATCTTAATTCTGTGGAAAGTCATTATTTAAGTGATGGTATTAAACCCTTAGAGCAGCCAGTGGATGATATTTATTCTCTTGAAAATTCAAATATAGATGGAAAGAATTTTAGAGGAGCGATTATTGAAAATGTTAAAGAAAAGATAAGAGTTGTTTATGAAATGGGAGAAGAGTACAAATATATGATGTTGTGGAATGACATGGGTGATAAAGGTTATGCTTGTATTGAGCCACAATCATGTATAATAAATGCTCCAAATGTAAAATTGGATAATAGTGTGTCTGGATTCAAGAGCTTAAAGCCTAAAGAAAGCTGGAAAGCATCATGCGAAATAAAAGTATTTTAAAACATTAAATAGAACTTATAAGACTAAGCTCCAAATAATGAAAATACTAAGAAATTTTAATAACTCGCTGAAAAGAAGCTCAGACAAATTAAAATTACTAAGTATTTTCATTATTTAGAGCAAAGTCTTATTAAGTTCTATTTAAATCGTTTCTAAAATACTTTTATTTCGCATAGAGGATAAAGGCAAGGAAGATTTTCTTTCGCGTTGCTACCGAAAATCTGAATTGAAAGTTTATATAGAGCTAAACTTTCAATAACTCGCTGAAAAGAAGCTCAGACAAATTGAAACATCTAAGTCTTTTTATAATTTGAGGCAAAGGCTTATTGAGTTTTATTTAAATCGTTTCTAAAATACTGTTACTTCGCATAGGGGGTAAAGGCAAGGAAGATTTTCTTTCGCGTTGCTACCGAAAATCTGAATTGAAAGTTTATATAGGGCTAAACTTTTAATAATTCGCATATGATTCTATTTTTTTTGTTCACGTTTGCAAAAAGATGTTGATATTTTAAATATGTGAGACTATAATAATAATGTAATAACCTGACAACGTTAACAGGTTTATAAAATATTTATACGAGAAGGGGAAATTAGATGAAAAAGTTTATGGATGAAAAATTTATGCTGTCAAATAAAACAGCAGAAAAGCTCTATAATGATTATGCTAAAGATATGCCAATAATAGACTATCACTGTCATATAAGCCCTAAGGAAATATGCGAAAATAAGAAGTTTAAAAATATAACAGAAGTATGGCTTTATGGGGACCACTATAAGTGGAGACTTATGAGAAGCTGCGGAATAGATGAAAAATATATAACTGGTGATTCTTCTGATTATGAGAAGTTTTTAGCATTTGTTAAAGCTCTTGAAACAGCTATAGGAAATCCATTATATCACTGGTCTCATTTAGAGCTTCAAAAGTATTTTAATATACATGAAGTAATAAACCAGAAAAATGCTCCTGCAATATGGGAAAAGGCAAATAAAGTTTTAAATGATGGACTTACAGTAAGAGAAATCATTAAAAATTCTAATGTTAAAGCAGTATGTACAACAGATGATCCTATAGATTCTCTTGAATATCATTTAAAGCTTAAGGAAGATAAAAGTTTTGATGTAAAGGTACTTCCAGCATTTAGACCTGATAAAGCATTAAGAATTGAAAAAGAAGAATTCCCATCATGGGTTAAAAAATTAGCAAAGGTTTCAGGCAAGACTGTAGATAACTATAGTGAGTTTTTAGAAGCTCTTAAGAGCAGAATAGAATTTTTCCATTCAGTTGGAGGAAGAGTTTCTGATCATGCTTTAGATTATGTACCATATTTAGAAGCATCTGAAGAAGAAGTGGACAAGATATTTAAAAAAGGCTTAAAAGGTGAAAAAGTAAGTTTTGAAGATGAGACTAAATTTAAAACATATACTATGAAATTCTTAGGAAAAGAATATGCAAAACGTGGATGGGCAATGGAACTTCACATAAATGCACAGAGAGATAATAATGGTAGAATGTATGACAAAATGGGTCCAGATACAGGATTCGATTCTGTTAATGATTCTAGTGTTGCAGGACCTCTTTCAAATCTTCTTAATTCTCTTGAAAGGGAAGAAGCACTTCCTAAAACTATACTATATAGCTTGAATCCTAATGATAACTTTGTTCTTGGAACTTTACTTGGATGTTTCCAGGGAACTAAAGCTTTTGGAAAAATTCAATTAGGAGCCGCTTGGTGGTTTAATGATCATAGAGATGGAATGGTAGAACAAATGAAAACACTTGCTAATTTAGGAGCATTTAGTACATTTATTGGAATGCTTACAGATTCAAGAAGCTTCTTATCATATACAAGACATGACTATTTCAGAAGAATACTATGTGACTTAATTGGAAAATGGGTAGAAAATGGTGAATTCCCAGATGACATGGAGTTACTTGGAAAGATGGTTAAAGATATATGCTTTAACAATGCTAACAATTATTTTAATATGGGATTATAATTGTTTATGAGCCTAAAGTTATTTTTATAAATTAAGTTTACTGTGGGATTAATGTTTATTTTTGCTTGAAATGAGCCAACTATTTTAAGCAAATTAAACAATAGTCCCATTATAAAAAGATAATTATGCTGTTTATTATAGTATTAAAATCTTATTATGTAATAGGATTTTATTTTTTGACAATTTAAAAGGCGTATTTCTAGTTTTACAGGAAAGGCTTACATTTATGCAATAATAACAACATATATAATTAAAATGGGAGTGAAATTTGTGAAAAAATTAACCTTAAAAGAAAAGATATCATACGGGTTGGGCGACTTTGGCAATGGTTTTATGTTTGATTTGGGTCAGGCATATTTGCTACAATTTTATACGGATGTTGTTGGAATAGCATCAGCTGCAGCAGGAAGTATATTCTTAGTAACTAAACTATTTGATGCCATTATGGATCCAATAGCTGGAACTATAATAGATTCAAAAAAGCCAGGTAAAAATGGAAAATTTAAATCTACAATGTTTATATCCAGTATATTACTTGCTATAATGACAGTTATAACTTTTACTAACCCTGGTAAGACAGCTGGTTCTAAGTTAGCATTTGCATACGTAACATATATGCTATGGGGTGTATTATACTCATTTACTAACGTTCCATATGGTTCACTTGGTTCAGTTATTACTCAAGATGTACAAGATAGAACAGCTTTATCTACTTTCAGACAAATAGGTTCATCTGGTGCACTATTAATAACAGGTGTAGTATTTATGCCTCTTATAAGTTTATTTGGTAGTGGTAGAATTGCATATGTAATAGTTACTGCAGTTATGGGATGCATTGGAGTAGTATCATTTTATACTACTTATAAGAATACAACAGAAATTGTTGTTCATGATCCTAAAAAAGAAGAAAAGATAACAATTCATACAATTGTAAATGCTATATTTCATAATAGAGCGTTACTTGCCTTGATTCTTATGACATTGTTTTCGATATCAGCTTATAATATAAAAACACAAATAGTTGTATATTACTGCAAATATAATTTGAAAAATGCAAATTTGGTATCATACGTAAACTTTTTTACAATAGGATGTTCTGTCATTGGAGTTTCATTTCTTCCTAAATTAGTTAAAATATTTGGAAAAAAGAAAACAGCAGTTGTGGTATTTTTAATAAGTGCTGCTTCTGATGCTGTTAATTTCTTAATACCAGGACCACATTTTATTGCGTTTATAATACTTGCAACTATTTCCTTCATGTCATTAAGTATAGCAAATGGCGTTACATGGGCATTTGTTTCAGATACAATTGATTATGGTGAATGGAAAAATGGTGAAAGAAGAGAAGGTATTACTTATTCAGTATTCAACTTATCAAGAAAAATTGCTCAGGCTATAGCAGGAAGTACAGCTGGATTTGGTTTGACTTTAGTAGGTTATGTTGCAAATGCACATCAAAGCTCACATACTTTACTTGGAATAAAAGGATTATTACTTTTATATCCTGCATGTGCAGCTGGAGTAGCAGCAATTATGATAGGTCTTGTATATAATCTTTCAGATACTAAATTCTCTAAGATAATAGGTGAATTAAAGGCAAGGAACGCAAAAGCTTAATACTATATAATAAAATATCAATAGTTTCTGTTAACGTGAACAAAAACTATTGATATTTTATAAATACTGAGTTATAATGATATCATAAAGACTTGACAACGTTAACAAGACTTTATGCAGCTATATTGATTTTTAAAAATACTAAAAGAAAGTAGTTTATTTAGGGCTTATTGTGTTATTATGAAATTGTCAATATTGTTACTTGAAGGGTGTGTTAAAAAAATGAGTGTTACAATTAAGGATATTGCTAAGATAGCCAATGTTTCTCATACTACCGTTTCAAGGGCTTTGAACAATAGTCCTGTTATAAACGAAGATACAAAAAAGAGAATTTTGGAAATAGCAAAAAAATTTAATTATGTGCCAAATTATAATGCTAAAAGCTTAGTTCTAAATAAATCTTATAATATAGGACTCTTTTTTTCGAGTATTAGTAAAGGTACATCCCCGAGTTTCTTTCATGAAATTGTAGATGGGGTTAGCAGTGTAGTAGAACAAAATTATAATTTAGTTATAAAAGGAATTGATAATTGCGGTGATTTTAAATACATAACCAGAAAAAGATTTGATGGAATAATATTAGTAAGTCAAAGTGAAAGTGATAATCCCTTTATATATGATGTAATGAACAAGGAAATACCTTTGGTAGTTTTAAATAGAGAAATAGAAGAAAAAAATATTATAAATATAGTTTCTGCTGAAAAAGAGGGAGCATATGCTGCCACAGAATATTTGATCAAGAATGGACACAAGAAAATAGCAATTATAGAGGGTAAAGAAGGCTTTAAATCATCTGTACACAGAAAGTATGGTTTTATAAATGCTTTAGTAGATAATAAAATGCAAATTCAAAACAAATATTTTAAGAGTGGAAATTATGATGTTGAAAGTGGATTTTCAGCTATGAAAGAGTTACTTGAACTAGATGATAGACCTACTGCTGTTTTTTGTTCTAATGATGATATGGCTGTAGGTGCTATTAAGGCTGTTGCAATGAGTGGACTAAAAGTCCCAGATGATATTTCTCTTGTTGGATTTGATGGAAGTATATTTTGTGAATATGTGACACCTGCGCTTACAACAATAAGGAAACAATCAATGCAAATTGGTATAGTTGGAGCTAATAAAATGTTTGAGCTTATAAAAGATTCCGAATTTGAAGCAAAGAAAATTTACATAGGTACAGAACTTATTATAAGAGATTCTGTAAAAAAAATAGAGAGCTAATGCGTTAAAAATACTGCTTATAATATTTATACATATTGATATTACTTAATAAACTCAAGTGTTATAAAGCCGGTATTTAACGATTTAATATGCATTTGATTTTAGGTGAAAGTTTTTAAACTTCACCTGAAACTCAGAATGTAGCTTTTAAAATGAGTATGAGTAATAAAATTAAAGTCTTTTTATAAAATTTGATGTTTACGTGTTCGAAATGTTATATCAAAGTAATCAATACATTTTTACTATAAATTAGAATTATTGACGTTAGAATGCCATCTCATATTTCGAACACGTTAACAATATAGAATATAAGGTGGAGGAAGAAGTTATGAAATTAAATAGGAGTAATTTTAAAGGATATAAAAAATATCCAGAAAGAGTTATACAATTTGGAGAAGGAAATTTTTTAAGAGCATTTGTAGATTGGCAAATAAATAAAATGAATAAAGAAGCTGGTTTTAACAGTAGTGTAGTAATAGTTCAACCTTTAGCTGGAGGATTAGTAGATAAACTTAATGAACAAGATGGACTTTATACACTATATTTACAGGGAGTAAAAGACGGAAAACCTATTAAAGAGCATGAAGTAATTGAAAGTGTAAGTAGAGGTATAAATCCATATTCAAATTATGATGAATACTTAAAGCTTGCAGAAAATCCAGAAATGAGATTTGTTGTTTCAAATACTACTGAAGCAGGAATAGCTTTTGATGAAAATGATAAGCTTGATGATAGTAAATGTCCAAGCAGTTATCCAGCTAAATTAACAACATTATTATATAGAAGATTCAAGTTCTTTAAAGGTGATAAAAACAAAGGATTTATTATCATCCCATGTGAACTTATTGATAGAAATGGTGAAAAACTTGAAAAAATTATATTCAAGTATGCAGAACTTTGGAACCTTGGCTTAGAATTTACTACTTGGTTAAAGGAAGCAAATACTTTCTGCTGTTCATTAGTAGATAGAATTGTTCCAGGATATCCAAGAGATACTATAGATGAAGTACTTAAAGAATTAGGATATGAAGACAATTTAGTTGATGTAGGAGAGTACTTCCACTTATGGGTAATCGAAGGACCAGCATGGATAGGAAATGAACTTCCATTTGAAAAAGCAGGATTAAATGTAAAAATCGTTAAGGATGTTACACCATATAGAACTAGAAAAGTTAGAATATTAAATGGTGCACATACATCACTTGTTCCAGTAGCTTATCTTTATGGATTGGATACAGTTGGAGAATCAGTTGCAGATAAGGTAATGGGAAAATACTTACATGAAACAGTATATGATGAAATAATACCAACACTAGATTTACCAGAAGATGAACTTAAATACTTTGCAGGAGCTGTACTTGAAAGATTTACAAACCCATTTGTAAAACATTATCTTATGAGCATAGCATTAAATTCTATGTCAAAGTTTGAAACTAGAGATTTACCATCATTATTAGAGTACAAAAAGAGAAAGGGAGTACTTCCAAAGAAACTTGTATTCTCATTAGCAGCTTTAATAGAGTTCTATAAAGGTAAAAGAGGAAATGAAGACATTAAATTATCAGATAATCAGGATGTATTAGATTTATATAAAGAATTATGGTCAAAATTTGATGGTAGTGATGCAGGATACGAAAATATAGTTAAGACTGTATTAGGATATGAAAAGAACTGGAAAATGGATTTAAATAAAGTAGAAGGATTAACAGAAGCAGTAACTAAAAACTTAAAGAATATTGATAAACTTGGAATAAAGGAAGCTGTAAAAACAGTTATGTAACTTTTGAGGTAATAAAATTAGTCTTAGGCATCTTTTTTTAGATGCCTTACGTTATGATGAGTGTGGAGATGAAAAGTTTGAATCAAAATTCATATATAAAAGAAATTTCTTGGAAAAACAATTGGGCTGTAAAGTTTTCAGCAGGAGGGTATGAAGCTATTATTGTGCCTGATGTAGGTGGAAATGTAGTAGAGCTTAAAAATATTGATAAAAAAGTCAGTATATTAAGAACTCCTTTAGAAGATTTAAGTCTTACAGATTTCAGAAAAAGACCTCAAGTATATGGACTTCCAGTATTGTTTCCTCCAAATAGAATAGAGGATGGTACTTTTAAATTAGGCGAAAAAGTATATAAGTTTCCAATAAATGAGCCTAAAAATAATAATTATTTACATGGTTTTATCAAGAGCGAAAAATGGGAATTAACTAAAAAGCAAATTTTTGATGATAAAGTAGTAGTAGAAGTTGAGTTTGCATTTACTGAAAAACATAAATTTTATAAATACTTTAATCATAAGTTTCTATTCAAATTGTCATATGAGCTTTCTAAGAATGGTTTAAAGCAGATAACAAGTGTTAAAAATTTGAGCAGTGAGGAAATGCCAGTATCAGTTGGATACCATACTCCTTTTAATGTTCCATTTTGTGAGGATGGAAAAGTAGGGGACTATAGGCTTAAGGTATCTGTGGATAAATATTGGCCTCAAGACGGAAGAAAACTTCCTACAGAAGAAAGTTTAGAACTTAATGATGAACAGAGAAAATATGTAGAAGATGGTATTGTGCCATCATGTCATCCAATAGAATCACTTTATTCTTTGAAAAATATTAAGGTTAACGGAAAAGACTTTAAGGGTGCCTTTATTGAGGATGTTTCAAAGAAGTTAAGAGTAGTTTATAAAATGGGTGATAGCTATAAATATCTTGTAGTATGGAATGATATGGGGGATAAAAAATATGTATGTATAGAACCTCAATCATCGATTATAAACTCTCCAAACGTAAAAATGGACAAGAGCATCTCTGGTTTTACCACAATCAAGCCAGGTGAAATGTGGAGTGAAGAGTGTAACATATTTGTAGAAGATATAAAGTAAATCAAAACCTAAATTGTTCAGCTAATGCTAACTGTGCAATTTAGGCTTTTTATTTAGGCAATTATGGTATTGCATAAGAAGGCTTTATAATAATTAGAGGAAAAGGTATATATAGTTTGATCTAAAAATTAGAGAGTAAAAGCATTGATTTAGAATTAACTTAAATCAATGCTTTTGTTTTAATAATCTCCAAAGGGTGGTTTATCTGTAGAGTAAAAGTATTAGAGGAAGTAGTAAATACGGGATGCATTAAAGAATAATTTCAAAGCTTTGTAAATATACTTTACAGAAAATTTATTTAAAACTAAGGAGTTAGTATATGATAGGAATATCTAAACTTTTATGTTCAAGTGAGAGTTACGGAGATAAATTAAGATATGTAAAAGAAGCAAAAAATCAGAAAAATGGAACTACAAGTAATTTAGGACCTGTTGTGGTTTTTAATTGTACAAAAACTTGTAATTTAAGATGTAAGCATTGTTATGCTGGTTCTGATGGAAAAAACTATAAGGATGAACTTTCAACAGAGGATGCATATAGCTTAATTGCAGACTTAAGTGAGTTTAAAGTTCCTGTAATAATATTTTCAGGAGGAGAACCCTTAATAAGAAAGGATATATTTGAACTTATAGAATTTGCAAAAAAAAATAATATAAGAAGCACGCTTTCAACAAATGGAACACTTATAGATAAGGAAACTGCTAAAAAAATAAAAAAAGTTGGTGTAAGTTATGTTGGCATAAGTATTGATGGCATAGGAGAAAAAAATGATAGCTTTAGAGGGAAAAATGGAGCTTATGAAAAAGCAATTGAAGGAATTAGAAATTGCAAAGATGTGGGACAAAAGGTTGGATTAAGATTTACTATAAGTCAATATAATTACGAAGAAATTGCAAAAATATTTAAATTAATTAAAGAAGAAAAAATTGATAGGGTGTGTTTTTATCATCTTGTATATTCAGGAAGAGGAAGTTTAATGATTAATAAAGACATATCTAATAAAGAAGCCAGAGCAGCGATGGATTTAATTATGGACAAAACTCTTGAGCTCGGAAATAAAGTAGAAATATTGACAGTGGATAATCACGCAGATGCTGTTTATCTTTACTTAAAAGCAAAGGATAAATTTAAGGGTAAAGAAAATGATATTCTTAAGCTTCTTGAAATAAATGGAGGAAATCGTTCTGGCATAGCTATTGCAAATGTTGATTATAGAGGAAATGTACATCCTGATCAATTTACACCAAACCACACCTTTGGAAATGTTAAAGATAAGAAATTCAAAGATATTTGGACTGATTATTCAAATTCCATTCTTAAAGGACTTAAAAATAGGAAGAAACTATTAAGAGGAAGATGTGGAAAGTGCAAATGGCTTTCTATATGCAATGGGAATTTTAGAGCAAGAGCAGAAGCTGTTACAGGGGATTTTTGGGCGTCAGATCCAGCGTGCTATTTAACAAATAATGAAATAGGTGTTTTTGAAAATGAAGGATTGATTTGAGGTGATTTAGTATGATTATATCTTGGAATACTACTAATAAGTGTAATATGCATTGTGAGCATTGTTATAGAGATTCTGGAAAGATGGCAGAGGGAGAACTTAGTACAACTGAGGGAAAAAAGCTTATAGATGATATATCAAAGGCAGGATTTAAAATAATGATTTTCTCTGGAGGAGAACCTTTACTTAGAGAGGATATTTACGAATTGATAGGCTATGCGTCAAAAATTGGCTTAAGATGTGTTATAGGTAGCAATGGAACTCTCATAACATTAGAGGCAGCACAGAAGCTAAAAAAAGCAGGAGTTATGCGTGCAGGGATAAGCCTAGATAGTCTAAAGGCAAAAAAGCATGATAGTTTTAGAAATTATTCTGGAGCGTGGGAAAATACTATTATAGGAATAGAAAATTTGAAAAAGGCTGGTATTTCATTTCAAATAAACACAACAGTAATGAAATGGAATAAAGATGAAGTAAAAGATATAACTGATTTTGGAGTGAATTTAGGAGCTTCAGCTCATCATGTGTTTTTTTTAGTGCCAACGGGTAGAGGAGCAAATCTTGAAGAGCAAATTTTAAGCAAGGATGATTATGAAAATCTAATTAAGGATATAATGTTAAAGCAAACACAGGGAAATATAGAAATAAAGCCTACTTGTGCTCCTCAATTTGTAAGAATTGCAGAGCAAAATAATATTGAGACTAGGTTTAAGAAGGGATGTCTTGCAGGAATAAAATATTGTATTATTAGCCCTACAGGAAATGTTCAGCCTTGTGCATATTTGAATTTTTCTGCTGGAAATGTAAAGCAGAAATCGTTTGGAGAAATATGGAGGAAAAGCCCTATTTTAAAAAAGCTTAGAACAATGGAGTATGGAGGAAAGTGTGGCACTTGTAAATATAAAAATAAATGTGGTGGTTGTAGAGCGCGTGCAGCTTTTTATAGTAATGGAGATATTATGGCTTCTGACACATGGTGTATTTATAATGAGTATGAGGAGAACAAAATTAATGGATGAAAAAAAAGTTCGAATTTTAAATATGCTTCAAACTGAATTTCCTCTAACTGAGAGACCGTTTTTAGAAATTGGAAAGAAACTTAATATAACTGAAGAAACAGTGATACAGATTCTTAAAGAGCTTAAGAACAATGGTCTTATAAGAAGAATAGGAGGAATATTTGATTCTAAAAAATTAGGATATCATACTGTATTGTGTGCACTAAGAGTTTTAGAGGAAAATTTAGATGAAGTTGTTAAAATTATAAATAGATATGAAGGAGTTACTCACAATTATGAACGCGATAACTATTATAATGTTTGGTTTACTATAACAGCAAAATCAGAAAAAAAAATTGAAGAATTTTTAGAAGAACTTAAGGCCACTCTTAAAATTGAGGAAATACTAAAATTACCAGCAGAGAAAGTATTTAAAATAAATGCGGTTTTTAAAGTGAGGGAGTGAAGATATGCTTAGTACTTTAGAAATAAAAATTGTAAAGAGGCTTCAGGAAGATATTCCTATAGTTGAAGAACCATATAAACAAATTGCTTCAGAGATTGGAATTTCTGAAAAAGAATTAATGAATAAGATAGATGAGTTTTTTAAAAAGGGTGTTCTACGCAGATTTGGAGCTATAGTTAGACATACAAATGTAGGATTTAAATCAAATGTTCTTGTGGTATGGAAAGTTCCAGAGGATAAAATAGAGCAAGTGGTTAAAATTATGACAAGCTTTAAGGAAATAAGCCATTGTTATAAAAGAAAGTCATGTAGGAAGTGGCAATATAATATATATACTATGATTCATGGAGAAAATAAAGCCTGTTGTGAAAATACTATATATAATATTGTAAAGTTAAGTGGTGTAAAGGAATTTGAAGCCTTATATACTCTAAGAGAATTAAAGAAAAAAAGTATGAAATATTTTGTCTAAAATATACAATGTAAGTTTTCTAATAAGATACTTAGATTGTTTTTATTGTCATTCATCAAAAACACCTGCTTAGGGAAGTTGTAAGGTAAAAGTAGACATTGGATTTAACTACCAATTGTCTACTTTTTTAATATAAAGTATATAAGAGAAGGATGTGATATTTATGGGAATACTTAAAGGAACAAAAAAACAAAATCGACTTTTGAAGAAAAATTAATAATTGTAAATAGATATTTTTATGAACATTTAGGGGGAAGAAGTGGATTTCAATAATGGTGGTTTTTATAGTTGGCTAATTTAGTTTGACAACTTTATTGTGAAGGTGCTTTCAGAATAGCTTAAGCAATGAACAAAAGAGATAGGAAAAATATTAAAGCATCTTTGTGAATGGAAAGGTGTTGGAATAATAGTGGTAAATGCATGAGAAGATCATATACATATAAGTTATGAATTTTAGATAATGTAATTTATAAATTGTTATCAATAAAAAAAGTGTGGTAGAATGTAGACATATGCAGTACAAATGAAGGAGAGATTATATGAGTTATAAGTTAATATGTGTTGACATGGATGGTACTGTGCTTGATGATGAGAAAAAGATAAGTGAAGAAAATAAACATGCAATGAAAAGAGCACATGCAGCAGGAGTAAAAATAGCAGTTTGTACAGGAAGACTTTTTACAAGTGCAGTAATTTATGCAGATATGTTAGGTATTAAAGCTCCAGTAATAGCATCAAATGGAGGATATATAAGGGAAAAGGATAGAGATGATGTTATTTACGAGTTGCCTCTAAAAAAGGAAGATTCAAAAGAAATATATAAAATAGTTAGTAAATATGATGCATCGATGTTCTTTAATACTTATGATATGGTTATAGCAAATAAGGAATTTGAAGATAATTATACATATACTAGATTAAATAAAGATCTTCCAGAAGACCGAAGAATAAAACTTGTTTATCCTAAAAACATGTTGGATTTTATAGAAGAAAAAGGGAGCGGAATATTAAAATGTTTATGTAACTCAAAAGATTTAGATAAACTTAATAAGTTAAGAAAAGAAATAGAAGCGTTAAATAAATTTGAAGTTGCAAGCTCAGGAAAAGACAATTTTGAAGTTATGCCTAAAGGCGTATGTAAAGGGAAAGCAGTAAAAGTACTTGGAGAATTCTATAATATAGACAGAAAAGATATAATTTGTATTGGTGACAATGAAAATGATTTATCAATGTTAGAATATGCAGGATTAGGAATAGCTATGGGAAATGCAGAAGATAAGATAAAAAAAGTTGTAGGATATGTAACGGATACAAATAATAATTCAGGAGTTGCTAAAGCAATAAATAAGTTTATATTTGGTGAAAATTAATTTAGTATATTAATAGGATTTTAGTTAATACTATCGCAAAGAGGTCATGGTATATAATGTATGAAATAAAAAAATTTTTATTAATAATGTAAGTTTTTCTTTTAATAATACAGTAATTAAGTATATAATTTAAATATCGTCGTATTTTATATGTTTAAGAGCTAACTTGTGTTTGGGTTTGTTAAGAGATTAGGCAAACTTTAAATAACACAGGTTTTATTCTTTTAAATTATGTTACTGGAATAAGTTATTGCAGTAATATATAATTACTTATAGGGGGAATTCCATGATATTAGGACAAGAAAATTTAAATATAGTATTATTTCAGCCAGAAATTCCGCAGAATACAGGTAATATAGCAAGAACGTGCGTACTTACTAATTCTAAACTTCATTTAATTAAACCGCTTGGATTTAGTCTGGATGAAAAACATTTAAAAAGAGCAGGACTTGATTACTGGAAATATTTAGATATAACTTTATATGATTCCTATGAAGAATTAAGGGAAAAATATAAGGATGCTTCATTTTATTTTTCCACAACTCATGGTCAGGTGTATTATGATGATATTAAATTTAAAAAAGGCGATTTTATTATTTTTGGAAGAGAATCTTGTGGACTTCCTGATTATATAAGGGAAAGTGATCCAGAAAAGTGTATAAGAGTTCCTATGATTAAAACTACTACAAGATCCCTTAACTTATCGAATACTGTTGCAATAGTTGCTTATGAGGCTATAAGACAGGTTGGCTTTCCGAATATGAAATAGAATGGGAGGAGAATGTGTGGAAAAAGTAAAGATAATAACAGATAGTACTTGCGATCTGCCACAATATGTAGCAAGTAAAAATGATATTGAAGTTTTGCCTCTTATGGTTAATGTAAATGGAAAATCGTATTTTGATATGAAAGACATAAACTTTAAGCAGCTTTCGAAAATCATGGATGAAGAAAATATTTTTCCTTCTACATCTCAAATAACACCTCAGAGATTTGTTGAGTGTTTTTCTAAATATCTTGATGAAGGTTACAAAATTATTTGTATAAATTTATCTTCAAAAATGAGTGGAACCTATCAATCAGCCTGTATAGCAAAAGACATGCTTGAAACGGAGGATATAGCTGTTATTGATAGTCTTAATGTTACATCAGGTCTTGGCGTATTAGTTTTAAAAGCCTGTAGATTAAGAGATGATGGTAAATCTTTTGAAGAAATAGAAAGCGAAATAGTAGAGACTATTCCTCATGTCAAAAGTGCCTTAGCCTTTGAAAAACTTGATAATTTAATTAAAGGTGGAAGATTATCTAAAACGGCAGGTACAATAGGAAATTTGCTTGGAATAAAACTAATACTTGAGGTTAAGGACGGAGAAATGGCAGTTAGAAGCAAAGTCAGAGGAAACAAAAAAGCTGCGAGAGTGGTTTTAGACTATTTAAACGATGGTAATATGGATAAAAAAGAAACAAATATATTACTTGACGCAGAAAATGAAGATATTTTACCAATACTTAGACAAAGACTTATAGAAAACCAAAATAAATTTATTGAATGTGAGGTTGGCTGTGTTGTTGGAACTCATTCAGGAACACAAGCTTGTGGAGTATTTTTTATTGAGGAATATTAAACAAAGGGACTTATTTTTTATTAATTATTTTGTTAGATAATTAAATTGTAGAGGATTTTATGTGTTTTACAATTTTTAATTATATTATTCTTGTTTTGCAATATTTTAGTTTGAATTTAACTCATTTATATGACGTTTATCTATGCCATATAAATGAGTTTTTGATTTATGCAAATATATGCAATATATATTTTATTTAATTGCAGTGTATAAATGAAAGTTAAATATGATATAATTAAACTATTAAGTTATATAATGAGTTTAGGTGAAAAAAATGAATTTAAATTTTGAATTGAATTTAACTCAACAACAGAAACTTGTAATGACACAGCAAATGCAAATGTCAATTAAACTTCTTCAGATGTCAAATTTAGAACTAAATGACTATATAAAAAAGGAAATTGAAGAAAATCCGCTTTTAGAGGGAAAGGAAAACGACAAAATTACAGATTATGAGAAGGAAGCAAGTAAGGTAGATTATAAAGAACTTGTTAAATATCTTGATTTTGATAATTATACTCATGGAGGTTCCTCTTATAACAATGATGAAGAAGAAGTATCACCATTTAATTTCATAAGTGGTAAGGAGTCGTTTACAGAATATTTGTTAAACCAGCTTGGAGAAACAAGGATAGATGATGATATCAAGGAAATATGTGTATATATAATAGAAAATCTTAATAGTACCGGATATTTACCTGATAGGCTAGAAGATATAGCAAGTGAGCTTAATGTTAATTTAAAAAGTGTACAAAATGCACTTGATATAGTTCAATCATTAGAACCATGTGGAGTTGGTGCAAGAAATCTTATTGAATGCCTGAAGTTACAGGTGTATAACAAGAATGTAAACGATAAGAATTTAATTGAAATAATAGATAAGCATTTAGTTGATATTGCAGAAAATAAATACAACGCTATAGCTAGTGAACTTAACATAACGCCGCAGAAAGCTCAAGAGTATGGTGATTTTATAAAAAAACTTGAGCCTAAACCGTCTAGGGGATTTTATACAGGTGAAGATGTTAAATATGTAATTCCAGATGCTTTTATAAGAAAAATAGACAATAAGTTTTATGTTATCATGAATGATAATTCTGTTCCTAAGTTATCTATAAATAACACTTATAAAAATATAATTAATAGTGGTAACAATAAAGAAGATACTGATTATGTAAAAGAAAAACTCAACAGTGCTTTATTTTTACTTAAAAGTATAGAACAGAGAAAAAGTACATTGTATGATGTTTTGAATGAAATTCTTGAAAGCCAAAAGAAGTATTTTCAAGGCAAGTCTAATTATTTAGAGCCAATGACCCTTAAGGATATTTCAGAAAAGCTAGATGTACACGAGTCAACTATAAGCAGAGCTATAAGGGAAAAATACGTTTATATTGATACAAAAGGTCTTATTAAAATAAGGGATTTGTTTACTACAGGAATATCTAAGGCTGGAGCTTCAGATGAAAAAGATTTATCAACTCAGAAAATAAAGAATGACATAAAGGCTTTAATAGACGGGGAGGATAAACATAGTCCGTTATCAGATCAGAAGATTTGTGAGCTCTTAAAGGAAAAAGGAACGAATATTTCAAGAAGAACTGTAGCAAAATATAGAGAGGAAATGGATATAAAATCATCAGCAAAGAGAAAAAGATATTAGAAAACTGTTAATTAAGATAGTATTTATGAAAAAAATATATTTTTTTCATAAATACTATTTAAAAATTTTTTCTTTTACCTTATAATATTAGTGGGACATGATTTATGATGCTGGGACTATATATGTCCAGCGGGGTGGTTTAATGCATGAAATTTTAAAATTACAACAAAAGATTGTTCCTGAACTTATGGAGCTTTTACAAAAAAGATATGATATTTTAAGAACTATTAAGTATAATGAGCCTGTAGGTAGAAGAATACTTGCGAGTAAGATTGGAATAGGCGAGAGAGTCGTTAGGACTGAAATAAGTTTTTTAAAGAAGCAGAATCTTATAAGTGTAAATAATCCAGGAATGTCAGTTACTAAAGATGGCGAAGAGATAATTGATAAGCTTAAGAATTTTATAAGGGAATTTAAGGGCTTAACAGATGTTGAAGAGTTTATAGAACAAAAACTTAATATAAAAAAGGTTATAATAGTGCCAGGGAATATCGATGAAGATAGTACAGTTATGAATGAACTTGGAAGAACGGCAGCAAAGTTTATGGAAAACATAATTTTAGACGGAGATATTGTTGCGATTACTGGTGGTACGACTATGAAAAATGTAGTTGATAACTATGAGTCATCACCTACATATCAAAAAGCAGTAGTTGTTCCAGCAAGAGGTGGCATGGAAAGAAATTTAGAAACAGAGGCCAACACTTTAGCAGCCAATCTTGCCAATAAATTGGGTGCTAGTTATAAATTGATACATGTTCCAGATAATTTAAGTAATGAAGCTTTAAGTACGATAATTAACGAGAAGAGCATAAAAAATGCAATTGATACTATACGTAAAGCTGATATAATTATCTATGGAGTCGGTAGGGCTGATGAAATGAGCAAAAGGCGAGGATTAAGTGATGATGAAATATCAAATATTCTTGAAAATGGCTCTGTCGCAGAAGCATTTGGCTATTTTTTTGACAAAGATGGTAAAGTAGTATATCATACTCCATCACTTGGGCTTAAAATCGAAGATATTAAAAATGCAAAAAATATCATAGCTGTTGCAGGAAGTAAATTAAAAGCAGAAGCTATTATTGCAACACAGATACATGGCAAAAAAAATGTTCTCATCACTGATGAAGGAGCTGCCAGAGAAATGGTGAGAATACTTAAAAATGTTGACTAGATGATATTTTTAAGTATTAATATTATGTGCTGCATTTAAATATGGCAATATTATGTTTTAGCTAATAATTATATTTTAGATATAATTTTAGAATATTAAAAAAATTTTGGAGGTAGTTAGAATGGCAAAGATAGCTATTAACGGTTTTGGAAGAATAGGAAGATTAGCTTTAAGAAGAATTCTTGAAGTTCCTGGATTAGAGGTTGTTGCAATAAACGACTTAACTGATGCAAAAATGTTAGCACACTTATTCAAATATGATTCATCACAAGGAAGATTCAAAGGTGAAATTGAAGTTAAAGAAGATGCTTTCATAGTTAATGGAAAAGAAATTAAAGTTTTCGCTGAAAAAGATCCTGAGAAATTACCTTGGGGAAAATTAGGAATAGATGTTGTTCTTGAATGTACTGGTTTCTTCACAAAGAAAGAAAAAGCAGAAGCTCATGTTAGAGCAGGTGCTAAAAAAGTTGTTATTTCAGCTCCAGCTGGAAATGACTTAAAGACAATAGTATTTAATGTTAATAATGACACTCTTGATGGAACTGAAACAGTTGTATCAGGTGCATCATGCACAACTAACTGCTTAGCTCCAATGGCTAAAGTATTAAATGATAATTTTGGAATAGAAAAAGGATTTATGACTACAATCCATGCTTATACTAATGATCAGAACACATTAGATGGTCCACACAGAAAAGGTGATTTAAGAAGAGCTAGAGCTGCTGCTGTAAGTATCATCCCTAACTCAACTGGTGCTGCTAAAGCAATAGCACAAGTTATCCCTGATTTAAAAGGAAAATTAGACGGAAATGCTCAGAGAGTTCCAGTTCCAACTGGTTCAATCACTGAACTTGTTTCAGTTCTTAAGAAAAATGTTACAGTTGAAGAAGTTAATGCTGCAATGAAAGCTGCTGCTAATGAATCATTTGGATACACTGAAGATCCAATAGTTTCAGCTGATGTTGTTGGAATGAACTTCGGATCATTATTTGATGCAACTTTAACTAAGATTGTTGATGTTAACGGATCACAATTAGTTAAAACAGCTGCTTGGTATGATAATGAAATGTCATACACTTCACAATTAGTTAGAACTTTAGAGTACTTTGCAAAAATTGCAAAATAGTTTAAAAGCTCATAGTTAATTAATTTGAATATTTTAAAGTAGAACATAGTAAAAAGGTCTGGTTTTATAGTTGAAGGCTATGAGGCTGGGCCTTTTGTAAAATATTTGTAAAATAAATGATAGGAGTGAATATAATGCAGTTTAACAAGAAGACTATTGAAGATGTAGATGTTAAAGGCAAAAAAGTATTAGTTAGATGTGATTTTAATGTTCCTCTAAAAGATGGAGTAATAACTGATGAAAACAGACTTAATGGAGCACTTCCAACTATAAAATACTTATCAGAACATGGTGCAAAAGTTATACTTTGCTCACACCTTGGAAAACCAAAGGGAGTAGATAAGGCTTTCACACTTGCTCCAGTTGCTAAAAGATTAGGTGAGATGCTTGGACGTGAAGTTAAATTTGCTCCAGATGATACAGTTGTTGGAGAAAATGCTAAAAAAGCAGCTTCTGAATTAAAAGATGGAGACGTTATGCTTCTTGAAAATACAAGATTCAGAAAAGAAGAAAAGAAAAATGAAGATGAATTCTCTAAAGAATTAGCTTCACTTGCAGAAGTATATGTAAATGATGCATTTGGTACTGCTCATAGAGCTCACTGCTCAACAGTTGGAGTAACTAAATTCATAAAGACTGCTGTATGTGGATACTTAATCCAAAAAGAATTAAAATTCTTAGGATCAGCTGTTGAAACTCCAGTTAGACCTTTCGTTGCAATCTTAGGAGGAGCTAAAGTTTCTGATAAAATTAATGTTATAAACAATTTACTTGAAAAAGTAGATACATTAATAATCGGAGGCGGAATGGCTTACACTTTCTTAAAAGCACAAGGCTATACAATAGGAACTTCACTTCTTGAAGCAGACAAAGTTGACTATGCTAAAGAAATGATGCAAAAAGCTAAGGATAAGGGAGTAAAGCTTCTTCTTCCAGTAGATAACATTGTTGGAGCTGAATTTAAAGCAGATACAAAACCAGTTACAACTGATGATGCTAATATACCAGATGGTTACATGGGATTAGATATAGGACCAAAGACTCAAAAACTTTATGCTGATGCAGTTAAAGAAGCTAAGACAGTTGTTTGGAACGGACCTATGGGAGTATTTGAATTTGAAAACTTCGCTAAAGGAACAAAGGACGTTGCAAAAGCTATGGCTGAATCAGATGCAACTACAGTTATAGGAGGAGGAGATAGTGCTGCTGCTGTTAATCAGTTAGGATATGGAGATAAGATGACTCATATTTCAACTGGTGGTGGAGCTTCGCTTGAATTCTTAGAAGGAAAAGAACTTCCGGGAATAGTTGCATTAAACGATAAATAATTAATAATTATTATTAACAAATACAAATTATTGTGATACAATGTATACGAAATAAAAATTAAGGAGTGTATTTAATTGAGAACACCAATAATAGCAGGAAATTGGAAAATGAATAAAACTCCATCTGAAGCAGTAGCTTTAATTGAAGAATTAAAACCACTTGTTAAGGATGCTAAAGTAGACGTAGTTGTTTGCCCTACATTTGTATGTTTAGATGCAGTATTAAAAGCAACAAAGGGAACTAACATAAAAGTTGGAGCACAAAACATGTATTTTGAAGAAAGTGGTGCTTTTACTGGAGAAATAGCACCAAATATGCTTGAAGAAATGGGCGTAGACTTCGTAGTACTTGGTCACAGCGAAAGAAGACAGAACTTTAATGAAACTGATGCAGCAATAAACTTAAAAGTAAAAGCTGCTTTTGCACATAAATTAAATCCTATAGTTTGCTGCGGTGAAACTCTTGAAGAAAGAGAAGCAAATGTAACAAATGAAGTTGTAGGAAAACAAATCAAATTAGATTTAGCAGGATTAACTAAAGAGCAGGCAGAAAAAGTTGTTATAGCTTATGAACCAATTTGGGCTATAGGAACAGGAAAAACTGCTACAGATGATCAGGCTAATGAAACAATAGGAGCAATCAGAAAAGCTGTAGAAGCTGTTTATGGAAAAGAAGTTGCTGAAAAAGTAAGAATCCAATATGGTGGTTCTGTTAAACCAAAGACAATTAAAGCTCAAATGGCTAAGCCAGAAATAGATGGAGCTTTAGTTGGAGGAGCAAGCCTTAAAGCAGAAGATTTTTCACAGATTGTTAACTTCTAATTTTATAAAATTTAGTAGTTTTAGAGTATAACTATATATGATATGTATTATGCTTTAAATATCATAATACATATCATATAAATTAAAGTGATTAAAAAATGTGTTGTTATTTAAGATTATCTTATGAAGTTATAATTAGTAATTGAGAATTGATAATAGAATAGTGTCTGTTGTCAATTGCTAATTAAGGTTAATTAGATGGCAATGTGAAAAATCAGTTTGAAGCCTAAGTGCTAAATTGTTTTTCGTAATAAAGAATGGAGGAATAGTGTTATGGCAAAGAAACCTGTAATGTTAATGATATTAGATGGATTTGGAATTTCAGACAAAATCGAAGGAAATGCAGTAAGGGAAGCCAAAAAACCTAATTTTGATAAATTGTATAGTGAATATCCACACACAAAACTTGGTGCTAGTGGATTAAGTGTAGGACTTCCAGATGGACAAATGGGAAATTCAGAAGTTGGACATTTAAATATAGGAGCAGGAAGGGTTGTATATCAATCTTTAACTAAAATAACAAAGGCAATAGATGATGGAGATTTCTTTGAAAATCCTGCATTAAATAAAGCCGCAGACAATGTACTTAGAAATGATTCAACACTACATTTAATGGGACTTTTATCACCAGGAGGAGTTCATGCACACACAGATCATTTAAAGGGACTTTTAAAGCTTGCAAAGAATAAAGGTATTAAAAAAGTGTTTGTACATGCTTTTCTTGATGGAAGAGATGAACCACCAGCTTCAGCAAAGGAATTTATAAATGATATTGAAGCTTACATGAAAGAATTAGGTGTTGGAGAAATAGCTACACTTTCAGGAAGATACTACGCAATGGATAGAGATAATAGATGGGAAAGAGAAGAACTTGCATATAATGCTATGGTTCTTGGAAAAGGAGAAACAGCAGAAAGTGCAGTTGCAGCTATTGAGGCATCTTACCATGACAATAAGACAGATGAATTTGTACTTCCAACAGTTATAGTTAAAGATGGAAAACCACGTGCAACTATAAAGGATAAGGATTCTGTTATATTCTTTAACTTCAGACCTGATAGAGCAAGACAGATAACTAGGGCAATAGTTGAAGATGATTTTGATGGCTTTAAGAGAGAAAAACTTAACATTGAATTTGTAACAATGACTGAATATGATGCAAAATTCAAGAATGTTGATGTTGCTTTCGGCCCAGAGACAATTGTTAATACACTTGGACAATATGTAAGTAGTAAAGGCTTAAATCAACTTAGAATTGCAGAAACTGAAAAATATGCTCATGTAACATTCTTCTTTAATGGTGGAGTTGAAACTCCAAATAAAAATGAAGATAGAGCGCTTATACCATCACCAAAGGTTGCAACTTATGATTTACAGCCAGAAATGAGTGCATATAAAGTTACAGATGAGCTTTTAAATAGATTAAATCAGGATAAATACGATATGGTTATATTGAATTTTGCAAATCCTGATATGGTTGGACATACTGGAATTCTTGAAGCAGCAGAGAAAGCTGTAGAAGCAGTAGATGAATGCCTTGGAAAAATAGTTAAAAAAGTTCTTGAATTAGATGGAACTGTATTTATAACAGCAGATCATGGAAATTCAGAGCAGATGGTTGATTATTCTACTGGAAATCCTATGACAGCACATACAACTAATCCAGTACCATTTGTTTATGTAAGTAATCATTCTAAAGGTAAGAAATTAGATGAAGGAGTTTTAGCAGATATAGCTCCTACAATGCTTAAAGAAATGGGACTTGATAAACCAGCAGAAATGACTGGAAAGAGTTTAATAGACTAATAAGCAAATTTAAAATATAAGGGAAGAGGTTATCGCATAAATAATTAAGAATAAATAATTAAAAATTAAGAATGAATGTAACTTTTTCTCTGTTACAGTATGAAAAATTTTAAAACTTATGTGCTTCTACTCCTAGTTGCGGAAATGATTTTTTATAAAATGTAGATTTTCCGGAGCAAAGAGGCAGAAAATCATCATTCATTCTTAATTCTTAACTCTTAATTCTTAATTAATTTTATTAATGCGATAACCCCTTTTTTATTTATTGAAGCATAAAAAATAAGAATAATAATGTTGCTTTTAGACCAAAATAGGAAGAGTTAGAATTTTTGTTTAAAATTAAAAAAAGAGGTGTTGTAATATGAAATCTTACGTTGAAATTGTTGATGTATTAGCAAGGCAAATATTAGATTCAAGAGCAAACCCTACTGTTGAAGTTGAAGTAACTCTTGAAGATGGAACGGTTGGTAGAGCATCTGTGCCGTCAGGAGCTTCTACAGGACAGTTTGAAGCTGTTGAATTAAGAGATAATGATAAGTCAAAGTATTTGGGAAAAGGTGTACTCAAGGCAGTTGACAATATAAATGAAACAATAGCTTCAGAACTAATAGGTATGAATGTATTTGATCAAACTTTAATTGATAAAACAATGTTAGAGATTGATGGAACTGAAAATAAATCAAAACTTGGAGCAAATGCAACTCTTGGTGTGTCACTTGCAGTAGCTAGGGCAGCAGCTGGATATCTTGGTATAAGCCTATACCAGTATCTTGGAGGTGTTAATGCTAAAGTTCTTCCTGTTCCAATGATGAACATATTGAATGGAGGAAAGCATGCCGATAATAATGTAGACTTTCAGGAATTCATGATAATGCCTGCAGGAGCACCAAGTTTTAGTGAAGCACTCAGGATGTGCGCAGAAGTATATCACACTTTAAAGGATATTTTAAAATCAAAGGGACTTGATACAGCAGTTGGAGACGAAGGTGGCTTTGCACCAAATCTTAACAGCAATGAAGAGGCAATACAAATTATTCTTGAAGCTGTAACTAAAGCTGGTTATACACCTGGAAAAGATATGTTTATAGCAATGGATCCAGCTTCAACGGAATTTTATGAGAATGGAAAGTATAATCTTAAAGGTGAAGGAAAAGTTTATACATCACAGGAAATGGTTGATGTGTACGCAACTTTAGCTGAAAAATATCCTATAATATCACTTGAAGATGGTATGGCAGAAGAGGATTGGGACGGCTGGAAGCTATTAACTGAGAGAATAGGAGATAAGGTTCAGCTTGTAGGAGACGATTTATTTGTTACAAATACTAAAAGGCTTGAGAAGGGCATAAAGCTTGGAGTTGCAAATTCCATACTTATTAAATTAAACCAAATAGGAACACTTACGGAAACATTAAATGCCATAGAAATGGCTCAAAGGGCAGGATATACGGCTGTAGTATCACATAGGTCTGGTGAGACAGAAGATACTACAATAGCAGATCTTGTCGTAGCTGTAAATGCAGGACAAATAAAAACAGGTGCACCAGCAAGGACTGAAAGAGTTGCAAAATATAATCAGCTTTTAAGAATAGAGGAAGAACTTGACGAAGTTGCTGAATATAGAGGACTTAAAGCTTTTTACAATATAAAAAAATAGTCAGTGAATGGGGAAATTTAATTTGATAAATTTCCCTTATTTTCTATTGTAATATAGTAATGTTTATGATAAAATTAAGTATATACTGGATATGAGCAGGAAATTTATAGGAGGTTTGACATGCATACTTTTTTGATAGTTGCACAAGTTATATTGGCTGTTATTATAATAGTATCTGTCCTTGTACAGCCGGGTAAAATGGATGGTTTTATGAATCCAATATCAGGTACAAATGAGACATTTTTTGCTAAAAATAAGTCTAAAACAAAAGAAGCATTTCTTGCAAGAATTACAATTGTGACTTCAATACTATTTGCACTAATTCTTATTTTTTTGAATCTAAAACAATTTAAGTAGATAATGTCATAAAGATATGATTCATTTTATATTTTGAATTGTATCTTTTTTATTTTAGTAATTTTGTGTTGAATAATATCAGTAATAATTGATAAGAATTATAATGAGGTGATATAAATGAGCGTACAGGAAAGTATACTTGAATTTATGCGTAAACAGGCATACAAACCTATGAATATAAAAGAATTATCTGAAGCTTTTGACGTAAAAAAAGCTGATTATAAAATATTTAAGAAATTACTTAAGGATATGTCGAAGGAAGGACTTATAATAAAAAACAGAACAGATCATTATGGTGTGCCAGAAAAGATGGGTCTTATAACAGGAACTCTTCAAGGAAATGCTAAGGGTTTTGGTTTTGTTATAGCAGATGAAGAAAGACCTGACATATATGTGCCTTCTCCATATATGAATGGAGCGCTAAATGGTGATAAAGTTGTTGCAAAAATATTAAAAGAAAATGAGAATGGTAAAAAGTGTGAAGGCGAAATAATAAGAATTCTTGAGAGAGCCAATAAAACAATAGTTGGAACTTATGAGGATAGTAAAAATTTTGGCTTTGTTGTTGCAGATGATGTAAGAATAGCTCAAGATGTATTTATACCTAAGGGTAGTGCAAAGGGAGCAAAACATGGTGATGTAGTAGTTGCTGAAATAACTCAGTGGCCTAAGAAAAAAAGAAATCCAGAAGGAAAGGTAATTGAGATACTAGGCAATAAAGGGGACAAAGGAGTAGACATACTTACCATAATAAAAAAGCATAAACTTCCAGAAAAATTCCCTGCAAAAGTAGAGAATTTTGCAGCTAGTATACCACAAGAAATACCAGAGAGTGAGTACAAAAGGCGTAGAGATCTTAGAGATATAAAGATGGTTACTATTGATGGTGAAGACGCAAAGGATCTTGATGATGCAGTATCTTTAGAAGTGCTTCCTAATGGTAATTTTAAACTTGGAGTACATATAGCTGATGTTTCAAATTATGTAAGAGAAAATAATCCACTGGATCAAGAGGCTCTTAAAAGGGGAAATTCAGTTTACTTAATAGATAGGGTTATTCCAATGCTGCCTAAAAAGCTTTCAAATGGAATATGCAGTCTTAATCCAAGACAGGATAGACTTGCTATGACCTGCATGATGGAAATAGATCATACAGGTAAGGTTCTAAAACATGATATATTTGAAAGTGTAATAAGCACCAATGAGAGAATGACATATACAGATGTAACCAAGATATTACGTGATAAAGACGAAGAAACTATAAAAAGGTATGATTATCTTTATGAAGATTTCAAGGCTATGGAAGAATTAGCTTCAATACTATATAAAAAGAGAATTGCAAGAGGGGCAATAGACTTTGAGTTTGAGGAAAGTAAGATAACTCTTAATGAACTCGGGAAACCAGTACAAATAGGGCCATACGAAAGAGCTGTTGCTAATAGAATAATAGAGGAATTTATGCTAGTTTGTAATGAAACTGTAGCTGAACACTTTTTCTGGGCTAATATTCCTTTTGTCTACAGAGTTCATGAGGACCCGGATAGTGAAAAGCTTGAAAGATTCAATGAATTTGTTCATAATATTGGATATGCAGTAAAATGGGGAGCAGAGGTTCATCCAAAGCAGCTCCAAGATGTAATTGAAAAAATAAAGGGAACAAAAGAGGAAACAGTTGTCAGCACACTTCTTCTCCGTTCATTAAAACAGGCAAGATATTCTCCAGAATGTTCAGGACATTTTGGTTTGGCTGCAAGGTATTACTGTCACTTTACTTCTCCAATAAGAAGATATCCTGATCTAATGATACACAGGGTCATAAAGGAATATATAAACGGACAGATGGATGAGAAGAGGTCAAAGAAGCTTATAGGAACAGTTGACTATGCAGCAATACAATCTTCTCAAATGGAGAGAGTTGCTCAGGAAGCAGAGAGAGAAGTAGATTCTCTAAAGAAAGCAGAATACATGGCAGATAGAATAGGCGAAGAATATGATGGAATAATATCTTCAGTAACAAACTTCGGTATATTTGTTCAGCTTCCTAATACTATTGAAGGTCTTGTGCACATAAGTGAGCTTACGGATGATTATTATGTATATGATGAAAAGTATTTGAGTCTAGTAGGTGAGAGAACTAAGAAAATATATAAATTAGGTGATGAAGTTAGGATAAGAGTTGAAAAGGTAGATCTTGATTCACATGAAATATATTTTAAATTAACTGACAGTTCAGATGAAGATAGTGAAACGGAAGAAGACGTAGAGGAATAAATTGATTAACTTATGTTTCTAGGTATGATATAATTTATGTGAGGTTTAGTGTAAGGTGAAACCTCACATAAATTAAACGAAAATACAAGTAGGTGACACTATGGCTAAAAAAAATGCAGAAAATAACACTTTAGCTGATAATAGAAAGGCATGGCATGACTATTTCATTGAAGAAACTTATGAATGTGGAATAGAACTTGTTGGTACAGAAGTAAAATCCATAAGAAACGGCAGAGCAAACCTTAAGGATAGCTATGCTGAAATACGAAATGGAGAGGTATTTGTATGCAATGTTCATGTCAGTCCATATAAGCAGGGAAATATATTTAACGTAGATCCCCTGAGAAAGAGGAAACTTCTTCTTCACAAGAGCGAAATTACTAGACTTTTAGGATATACTGCTCAAAAGGGATATACATTAGTTCCAATTGCAATGTATTTAAAGAATAGAAGAGTAAAAGTAAAGCTTGCTGTTGCTCAAGGTAAGAAGAGCTACGATAAGAGAGAAGCTATGAAGGAAAAAGCAGCTAAAAGGGACATAGATAGAGCAATGAAAAACAACAGATAATAGAAGTAGGGGAAAAAAACTCTACTTGAAATTATCATTTCATAGGAGTATTATAGTATTCGTTGTAGGTGATAAATTTACTTGCAAATAAATTTAAATGTGATATAATCATTATTACTGATTAAGAATCACAAAATTTATCAACGTTATCCACACGAAACACTGTGTTTTATTCACAGGTTTGTGCCTTTTAATTTTAAATTTGTGCATAACTTTGAGGTTTAAAATTAAATAATAATATGGGGGCGCTTTTGGTTTCGACGGGGATGATGTGTCGTCTAGGAAGCGAGTCGAGGGAACCTGTGGACCCGCGTTAAAAAACTATGGGCCTAAAAATAAAGGATAACGAAAATAATTTAGCTTTAGCTGCGTAGTCAGCTAACGTCAGCCTGAGAGTCCCGCGACTCAGGATCTGGCGTCGAAAGCGGGGAACCGAGCCTTACAAAGCTTTGAGTAAGGAACGGAATTTATGAAGCTACTGAAGTGAGGAGCCTGTTCGTAGGCGCCTCATGGAGGGAATGTTAAAATGCGAACTGCACTCGGAGATGCTTAGGTGGTACCATTTTCGGACAGGGGTTCGATTCATTCAGAGTCGCCTTATGAAGTGATTCATAAGTGATAATCCGGCTTTATCGGTGAAACCGCAGCGTAAAGACGGCGGCAATACCGAGTGGTATGGGAGGAAACTCACCAGCCGTGTATCGACTTATAGACTTCTAAGTTCACAGATGTGAATATGAAGCACTAGGATAGAAGATTAAAACTAAATTATGCTTCTATAATACGCCGGGAGGCTGCTAGCAATAGCATGTCTAAAATATAGTCAGTACTATTTCGAAAGAGTAGATAATTACGTCCCCTCGCCTCCACCAATAATAAACCCCATGACATAATGTCGTGGGGTTTTACCTATATAATTAAATTAGTTATGTTTATAAAAATCACGTTGAGATAATATTTGGTATAGTCCTCTATTTTATTCTTCTAAATTCTTCATAAAACTCAGTTTTCAATTTTAACATTTTGTTTGAATATCTCCCATTCCTAGGAGTTAACTTTTTATATTTTTCCAATATCAATTTAGCCCTCTGCTTTTTCGAGGAAATCACTAGATAATCAGATATTTCTTCCAATAAATTTATAGCATCATTATACCTTAAGTAATAAGTGTATGAGTCTTTATGTTTTTTTGTGTTATAATTTTTCTTCTTTATTATAGTGCCAGCATTTATTTTGTTTTTTATCCAAGTAAGCAATTCTAAAGTTGTAGAAGCTATAGATATACAAGGAGCAGGAAATTGATTATTGTGAAACTTTATAAGCATAACACTGCCTTCACCATCAATTATTCCCGCAATGTAAGCTGTTTCTTCAGAAGTCATAATATCACCTTTTACATAAATAATATTTATTATCTGCATAAATCAGTAAAAATATAAGCGTTATAAATAATTAGCAAAGGAACAATTTGGTGCTGGAATAAAAATAGTACAAGGGAAGAAAACAACAGAAATTAACTAAAGCATAGAAATAGAGTAGAGTGACGGTTGATTTGCCTTCACTCTACTCTATAATTTAATAGGATGAACTTAGCATTAGCAATTTTAAACTTTCATAGTAGCTATACTAATAGTGACAACCTGTTTGGTTCACCACGCATTTGCATAGACATTGCCATCATGCTTGCATATACTTGTGCACAAGCCTGTCTATATGAAGTTGATTCTCGTGCCATATCTGCATCCTTATAATTTGAATATGCAGATTGCATGTTAGAAGAAGCTTGATTAGCATTTGATGCACTATAGTCAAGTCTATTTGTCATTGCACCCACATTAGCACGTGAAGAAGAAAGATTACTAATTGCTTTATCAATGCTGTCCAATGTTTTTAGAGCATCCGATTGTGTTGAAACATTACCGGTTACGCCTAACCCTTTGCTGGACATATCTCCAATAGAAGTAGAAACAGTTCCGTCACTATCTGTTCCAGTTTGTGTTGCGAAATTTTTTAACGTACCATTATTAGTATAAATTCCATTGAATTGTGTGGCATTAGCATTTGAGTCTAACTGTTCTTTCAATTGATTCATTTCAGCTTGAATATCAGCACGATTTGAATCATTTAGAGTACCATTAGAAGCCTGCAGGGACAATTCTCGCATACGTTGAAGAACGTCTTCGCTGTTGTTCATTCCACCTTCAGCAGTATTTAATAGGTCTTGAGTCTGTGAAATATTATTAGAGGCTTGATTTAAACCGTTATATTGACTTTTGAGATTCTCTGAAATTGCTAATCCAGCAGCATCATCTTTGGCACTATTAATTCTATTAGCTGTGCTTATGCGTAGCATTGCCATTTGTTGATTTTGAAGTGCATTGTTGTAGTATGAATTTATTTGCATTTTTATCACCTCCTCCATATAATATATACAATGTGAAACTTGAAAATTATTTGCTTATATATAAATTTTTATCGTCATTGGACATATAAACTTTACATGGAAGGCTGTTCTATTTATATAAATTAAAAAAAGAATTTACATAAGCTTTGGTACTTGTGTTTTTGTTAATGTATTATAATCTAAAATTTTAAATGATAGTTCTAATTTGAATAAGTTATTATTGTACCTTAATGATATACCAAGTAAACTTTCGATTTTATGAAAACGGTAAAAGAATGTGCTTCGATGTATATTTAGTTGTCTAGATGTATCGTTGGCATTTCTGTTGTTTTTTAGATAAGTCTTTAGAGTTTTAAATAATTCTGTTTTATGTTGATCATCAAATTTAATGAGTTTTTTAATCCAAGGGTGGACTAAAGTTAATAAATTTATTTTATATAAATCATTGGTTGTACGCATAGACATATTAAATAAATAATACTCTATATAATCTTCAAAATAATTTATAGTATTATATATTTTCATACATGATGATAACTCTAAGGCGTATATAGATTGATAAAAAAAATCTTGTATATCTAATAAATTTTCAAAAACAATACTAATTCCGCAGCGTAAATTATTTAATTTCAAAAATTCTAAAAGAGTTTCTTTAAGGGAATCATTAATAACCTCTTTATGTTCATTACTTATAAGAAAAATAATTGTATCTTTATAATATGTTGAAATGCAATTTCTTAGTATATTTTTAAAATTCTTTATTAATTCCTTTAATCCGAAATTATCTCTATAATCATTATATTTTTGTTTAAATGGTATTGAAAGTATAATTAAGTTTTTTGATAAATTAAAATTTATATAGTGCAGTCGTTCGGTCATATATTCAATATTATCTATCCTATTTATTAATAAATCTGTTAAATAATATTCTTCAGCCAATCCAGAAGTACTGATAAATATATTTTCTTTCTGAAGTTGAATGGAAAAGACCCTAGATAGGATATTAGTCAATTCTAAATCTTCCTCCTGAAATTTTCTTTTACTTTGTAAAACAGATATATACCCAACAGTAATATTGTTAATTCTGATAGAACAAAAAATTAAAGTTTTGTCTGAGTTATAAAAAAAAGCGTTATCTGAATTATATATGTTATCAATACATTTATTTCTTTTCATTAATTGAATAATATCTAGTAAAAGGTAATTTTCTCCGTTATGAGTTTCTATACTTGAGTTATCAAGTTTTGCCAGATTTGAGCGAGTGATAATGCGATAACTGGTATCTAAAATAAAAATAGGATTACTTAAAAAGTTTTCGCCTATGTTAAGAATTCCATCTATACTGTTTTGAGTAAATAAACTATTGTAAAGTTCGTATTTCTTTTTATATAAATCATTTTTTTTCTGCATAAGTTTCTCCTTATTGTATTCGAATTAGAAAAGTGTCTAACAAATAAACAATTTAAAGCATCATTTTAATACTTATTTTGGATGAATTGTACTTCTTTACATGTTATATTATAACAAATGACTTAATTTTGTAAGTGGAAATTTATAGCTTATAAAAAAGGCAAAACATAAAATCATAAAACGACTTAAGAAAAATATTAAGATTGTCAAAAGGAGAGTATATTATGGCTTTTACAGTATTAGGTATCACCGCAGGAAGAAAGAATTCAAATTCTGAAATTCTATTAAAGGAAGCATTATTAGCTTGTGAGGAACAAGGCGCAGAAGTTAAAATGATTAATTTAAGAGATTACAACATTATTGAATGTACAGGATGCACAGCTTGCACACAGGGTATGAGTAAGGGAAAAAATGTTGGGTGTACATTAAGTAAAAAAGATGATAAACAGGCAATAATGGATGTTATGTTAAATGTAGATGCTTTAATTGCATCAGCACCAACATATGATCTAATGCCAACAGCGACATTTACAAAATTTATGCATAGAAATCTTGCATATGAATCAGCGTTTTTAGAATCAATTGGAGCAATCGAGCATAAAGATAGAGTCGCAGGATTAATTGCAGTTGGAGGATCTACTCGTTCATGGCAATCAATGGCTTTAGAAGGCATGCAAGCTACATGTTTTACAAATGACTTTAAAGTAGTGGATATGTATCTAGCAACAAGAGTACCAGCACCAAAACAATGTTTATTACATGATGATATGATTGAACGTGCTCATAAGGTGGGTGAAAATATCATGAAATCATTAAACACACCAGTAGTAGAAAGAGGCTGGCTTGGTGATGAAGGTATGGGATGGTGTCCAAATTGTCATTCAAATGCATTAATTTTAGGGGAACCACAATGGGATGGATTATGTTTTCCAGTTGAATGTCAAGTTTGTGGTGCAGGCGGAAATTTAGAAAAGACAGAAGAAGGTAAATGGAAGTTTGTAATTCAAGAAGATGGATTAAGTCGTGACCGTACAGATACTGAAGGAAGAAAGGAGCATTGTAAGGAAATTATTCATACACAAGGTGGCTTTTATACAGAAGAAAATTTAAGAATTGTCAATGAAAAATTTGCTAAATATAAGGATTTAAAATTTCCCACAATTGAAATAAATAAATAATAGATATGAAATTTTTATAAATCTCCAAACTGATGTAATATAAAATTACTTAGGTTTGGAGATTTTTTAATCACGTACCCTTTGTCATGATTGATATACATAAAAGATAGTAAAATTATTTGAGTAATTCCATGATTGATGATAGTATATAATGGAAAATGCAATTGTAAAGTTTAAGATACTATTATATTAAGGTGAAGGGGATAAGGTATGTTAGAGGTTATAATCTGTGAGGATAACTCAGTACATAGGAAAAAAATAAAAGAAATTATTGAAAATACTATATTGCGCGAAGAAATGAATTTAAAAATAACGCTTTGTACAGGCAGCCCGCAGGAAGTAATTGAGTATGTAGAAAAAAATAATACAATAGGAATATATTTTTTAGATGTAGATTTAAAATGCAGCATGAATGGTATAAGGCTTGGAGAAAAAATAAGGGAGCTGGATACAAGAGGATTCATAGTATTTACTACAACTCATTTGGAAATGAGCTATCTTGCCTTTAAGTACAAAGTTGAAGCTATGGAGTATGTTATTAAAGATGATGATGACTTTAAGGAGAGACTCAATAGTTGTATTATAAAAGCATATAACGTTTATTATAATGACAAAAACAAAGATGAGTATATTTCAATTAATACAGATGCAAGAACTATAAAGGTTAAGCTTAGTGATATTCTGTTTGTCGAAACTGCAGAGGTAGCACATAAAATACGAATTCACGAAGAAAATAGTCAGATTGAGTTTTATGGAAAACTTAGTGATATACAAGAGAAGCTAGGCTCCAACTTTTATAGATGTCATAAATCTTATATAGTAAATAAGGACAAGATTGAAGAAGTGGACAGAAAAAACAATAAAATAATAATGATAAATGGGGAGGAATGCTATGTTTCTGTCAGATATAAAAGGGGACTTTTATCATGATGTATTTTGCTCAGTTATTAGTTAAGTTCACTTTAATTCCAGCTTTTCTTCCTGCTGTTTTGTGCTGCATTTCTGTATGTCTTTTTTATAGAAATATAATAAATATGAAGGAGTTAGGAAAATTTTTTTTCATTTCTTATATAATTAATATAGTATTGCTGACGGGCTCATATCTTATAATACTTCCAATACTAACTGCAATATCTATAGTTAAGCTGAGAGATGACAAAGATAAAAACAAAATAAAAATATTGATGGCTATTTATAGTACATGCGTTATTAGTATATTGACAAATATTTTTGTACTCTTAGTTTCACATGAAAAAGTAGAAGAGTACAATGTTAATTTATCCAAGTATCAAATCATGAGTTGTATCATAAGCTTAATTATTATATTTTTGGTATGGGGTATTACTAGGGTAATCGGAAAAAAGATGAAAGTTAAGCAAAATAAATCTCTAGAAAAAGTAAGACTTAGAATGATTGTTAGTATAAGTATACCCATTGCCATAGTCATATTCTTAATTTTCTTTCTAACATATAGGAGTAAGCTTCAAGATTTTGCTATGTCAAATTTCGTACCTCAAATGCTGCCGCTCATATCTATTATTCTTATTATCTCAATAATATATAATTATGATAAAACTGTTGAAAGCTCAGTAGAACTAAAAAGGGAAGTTGAGGAGAAGAAGCAGATAGAAGAATATTCCCATGTAATTGAGGGCATGTATAGTGATACTAGAAGATTTAAGCATGATTATATGAATATGCTCTCACCTCTTAAAGGATATATAGACAGTAATGATATGGATGGGCTTAAAGAGTTCTTTTATGGAAATGTTATAGATATGGACAAGGATATACAATGGAATAATACCAACATAGATAAGTTAAAATATATTAATATTACAGGCTTAAAAGCTATACTATCAACAAAACTTATAAAAGCTGTATCTATGAATGTAGATATAAAGGTAGAGATATTAGAGGATATTAATGGGGTATCTATGAATATCATGGATTTATGTAGGATAATAGGTATACTTTTTGATAATGCAATTGAAGCCTCAACAGAATGTGAATATCCGAAGCTTTCCATTTGTATTGTTAATAAAGATGGTTATGTGCTTATAGCAATTCAAAACAATTTCTTTGGAGAAAAACCTGCAATTTATAAAATATATAAGGAGGGATTTTCAACAAAGGGCAAAGGCAGAGGACTTGGATTATATACAGTTAAACATATTATAGATACAAAATACGATAATGCATTTCTTAATACATCTATTGAAAATAACATGTTTATTCAAGAACTATGGATTAAGAATAAATAGGAAGCATTCAGGCAGATGAATGCTTCTTTTGCGTTCCTGACCGTAAGTTTTTTATTCTTAACCGTAATGAAAGGTACTACTTAGGAAGATATATATCTTATTTAAGATATGATGCGTAGATAAGCTGAGCTACTGTGATAACATATGTTCATTAAATGAAAACGAGGAGCTGAATTGTATGAAAGTTAAATGCTTATTGGAAACGCAGAATTTATCTAAAGAGTACGGTGGTAAAAAAGCCATAGATAATCTTAATATCACAGTGAATGAAGGGGATGTATACGGATTTTTGGGTCCAAACGGAGCAGGAAAAAGTACAACAATAAAAAGTATGTTAGGACTTATAAAGCCCACTTCAGGTAAAGTAATAATTAATGGATATAATGTAGAAGAGGATAGGGAAAAAGCCATAGAAAAAATAGGGGCTATGGTAGAGGCTCCAAGCTTTTATACAGGACTTTCAGGATATAAAAATCTACTGTTAACAGCTAATCTATGTGGCGTTCCATATAAAAGAATTGATGAAGTGTTAGAAATGGTGGGTATGATTGAGGCAAAACATAAGAAAGTATCTAAATATTCACTAGGAATGAAGCAAAGGTTAGGTATAGCTAGAGCATTTTTAAATAATCCTAATATAGTTATTTTAGATGAGCCCACAAATGGAGTAGATCCACAAGGAATAAAAGAAATAAGACAGCTTATACAGGAGTTATCTATAAAATATAAAGTGACATTTATAATTTCTTCTCATATATTAAGTGAAATTCAGGCAGTTTGCAATAGAATAGGAATCATTGAAAAAGGAAAGTTAAAGGTTCAGGGATATGTTGATGAGCTTTTAAATACTGATGAAGAAATAATAGAGATTCATACTAAAGAAAAGGAAAAATCAGTACGTATCTTAAAAGAAAATAAAATAAGCTTTAAGATAGATAATTTTGATAAAGGGTTGAAGCTTAGAGTAAAAAAGGGCAATTTTCAAAATATTAATAAACTTTTGGTGAATAGTGATATTGATATAGAGCAAATATCCTGCAGTGAGACATCATTAGAGGATTATTTCTTGAATGTAATGGAAGGGGATAGAAAGTATGTTTAAAGTATTAAAAAATGAAATTGTAAAAACTCTGGGCGGTAAAAAAGTATATATATTAACAGGTGCTATTATCGTATCCATAATTCTTATGGCTGTTATGGGTAAAACCAATATGGATTTTAAAATGACAGCACATAATTTTGTAATTGAGACCTTAGGCGGAATGATAATGAAACCGCTAATTCCAATATTTATGGTATTAGTAGTTTCAGAAGCTTTTACAGAAGATTATGCAAATGGAACAATGAAGTTTTCTTTGATGACTCCGATAAAAAGGAAAGAACTTGTTATTGGAAAATTTCTATTTATTGCTGTATATGCTGCAGCACTTATGATTATAAGTTTTATATTCAGCTATATTGTAGGAATATTTGCATTTGGAGACATCTCTGAATTTGTAAAAACCATGCCTTATAACATAGAATGTTACACTATTGTTATGCTGCCTATTTTAGCATTTTCAGCAGTATTAAGCTTTTTATCTTTATTTGTTAATAATAATGGTGCAATGATAGGTGCGGGAATTAGTATTTACTTCATTATGGTTATAGTAAATCAGGTATTAAAAAATGCAATTTACTTTACATTTTCAGGTGGAATGCTTGCCTATGATTTAGTTGGGAAGGCTGGAACTTATAATATAATGTTAATTCCTGCTGCGGCATGTTTATATATTGTTTTATTTTTAGTGTTAAGCATAGCTGCAATTAATAAAAAGGATATAGTGTTATAAAAAGCAAAAGTGTATAATATATGTATATCACCTTATAGGGGGGAAAAGGTAATGTCGAAGATTTTAAGATTATATGATCCTATGATGATATTAGCTGATTATAAAAATCCGGAGGTACATAAACATCTTGCTTCACATATTATTATTTCCTTAGGTGGGGAGATGGTGCTGAAGATTGAAAATAAAGAATTAAAATGCAGAGGAATTTGTATTGCCCCCAATATATTACATACAGGTGCAATGACAGAAGGCGGTTCAATTGTTTTTATATTTACTGAAATAAGTAGATATGCTGCTTCAATAAATAAAAAATATCTTAAGGGAAAGCCTTATGCCATTATAACTGATGATGTTGTTGATAAAATGCTTATGGAATATATGAAGCATCAAGTTGATCAAGAAACATTGGATGCAAGGTTACTCAGGCAGTGTGAAATTTATAATTTACATAAACATGAATATGATGAGAGAATAAAAGAAGTTCTGTTATACATTAACGGATTAGAGACAATTGAACATTCAATTATTGATGATTTATCTAATAGAATATATTTATCCAAAAGCCGATTATCTCACTTATTTAGAGAACAGACAGGAATGACATTACATAGTTATCTTGCATTCCAAAAGATCAATAAAACCTTTCATTACATTTATAATGGGAGAAACATTACTGAAGCTTGCATAAAGGCAGGGTTTGACAGCTCATCGCATTGTGCAGCAACCTGCAAAAGAATGTTTGGAATATCTTTAAGTGATGTATATAAAACACTAGAATAATAGCAGCTAAATGAAAGCAATTATACCTCCATTTCTTTTAAAATAAATATAGGAAATGGAGGTACTTTTATATGGTTAAATTTGAGGTAGGAAGCTATAAATTAAATGAAAATTCCAATTTCAACTTTCAGCTAAATCGTGTAATTATGTGGGATGGTGGAAGACTGGAAGATGTGAAGAAGGTATCGCAAGATATTCATTCTAGCAGTGATTGGAAAAAGAGTATGATAGCCATAGGAGATGAGGCACTTAGCGAAGGAAGAGAGAAAAATGCTATTGCTTATTATAGAATGAGTGAATTTTTCATGTATGATGGTGATCCAGATAAGAAAAAGTATTATGTTTTGGCAACAAAAATTTTTTATGAATATTATTCGGACTATTTTAAAAACGGAAAAGTAAAACAATATAAAGTTCCTTATGAAGATGTAGTACTTCCTGTAATGTTCACAAAAGCTGAAAAGGAGAAGAAAGGAACAATACTTCTTCATGGTGGAAATGATTCATATATGGAAGAATTCTTTTTTTCTATGCTTTATTTTGCAGAAATGGGATATGATACTTACCTGTTTGAAGGACCTGGACAGGGTGGTGTTATGCGTGTTCAAGGAAAACATTTTACATACAAGTGGGAAAAACCAGTAAAAGCAGTACTTGACTACCTTAAGTTAGATGGAGTTACTATAATTGGAGCATCCCTTGGAGGTATGCTTGCGCCGCGTGCAGCCGCTTTTGAGAGCAGAATTAAGAATGTTATTGCATGGTCAGTATTTACTAATTTTGCAGATGTACTGATTGGAAAACGCCCTAAAAAAGTACAGAAAGTAACTAATTTTTGTATGAAGCACAATTTAGATTTTGTATTGAATAATATTATAAAAATGAAAATGAAAAAGGGTAATGAACTTGTAAAATGGGGATTTCTCCATGGAATGTATGCTTACGAAGCAAAGACACCATTTGAATATCTCAAAAAAATGAATGAGTATCAGATTTATAATATAGCTGATAAGATTAAGCAGGATGTTTTAATTATTGGGGCAAAAAAAGATCATTTTATTGATTACCGTACAGTTGGATTAGAAATTAATGCTTTAACTAATGCAAAGTCCATTGCAGTTAGAATTTTTACGGAACAAGAGCATGGTGAAGCACATTGCAATTTAGGAAATTTAAAACTTTGTTTTGATACGATGATTGACTGGATTGAACTTATGAAAAGTAAGGAATAAAGTTTATTTTTTATAATTTAAAATAAAAAGTTTTTTAGTTTGATTATATAAATATTTTATAAGTAATGGAGGATTAGATTAATATGAAGGTTACATTAATAAACGGATATGATAAAAAGAATGATCTTTATGAGAAATGCATTGAAAATATAAATAGATGTTTAGATAAAAGAGGGGATACTTTTAACATAAATGATTTAAGTAAGTTAAATATAAAAAATTGCATGGGGTGTGATTCCTGTCAAAGTATAAAACCAGGTTTATGTGCTATTAATGATGGTGTTAATGAAATTTTAAAGGAGTATATAAACAGCGATATTGCTATTATAATTACACCTATTAGGTTTGGTACGTGCAATTCAATTACTAAAAAATTCATTGATAGAACCGAACCTCTTTTTTTACCATATCAGACTTCAAAAAAAGGAAGAACTGTTATGAAAAATAGATATGATAGATATCCTTATGTTATTGTCATTGGTATTGCGGATAATACTAATGAAAGTTCTATTAAAGCTTTCAGAAATACATTTATGAATTGCAACTTGTTTGTTCAAGGCAGTGAAATAAAAATTGAAATAATTGAGAACGAACTAGATTTAGATAAAATTAATTTTTTAGAGTAGAGGAGGAAGAGATATGAATAAGAATATATTGATTGTAATAGGAAGCCCTAGATGTGAGCGTAGTAGTTCTGATATTATTAGCAATAATTTAGAGAGTAAATTGAGAGACTCCAATATGAACTGCTCTAAAATTTATTTGGAAAAAATGATAAATAAAAAAACTGCAATTATTGAGAAAGTTGACAAATCAGATGTGATAATATTGATATCACCAATATATGAAAATTCGCTTCCAGGTACTGTGTTAGAATTTTTGGAAACAATTAATGAAGATAAAAATAAATTGACTAATAAAGATAGGAAAATGTTTGTTATAACTAATAGTGGTTTTCCTGAAGTTGAAGCAAGTAAAAGTGCAATTACTACATGCAGTTTATTTGCAAGGGATATGAATTTTAAATGGTTAGGTGGAATTGGGGTAACGCCAGGAACACTTATGGAAAACGGCGAATTAGGGAAAACATATAAAAAACTTGATGCATCATTAAATCTTATAGCAAAGGATATCCGTGATGATAAAGAAATCTCTAAAGAGGCTTTTGAATTAGTGTCAAAAACATTTATAAGTCCATTAATATATCGCTTTGGTGGAAGAATACTTCAAAATAAAACTATTAAAAATATAGGTAAAGATTGCTTCTTTGCAAAGCCATTTGAAATATAAAGTACTAGATAATAAAGTACATATAGAATATAATGAATTTATAATAATTAAATGGATGAGAGGCATAAGAGATAGATGTCGGCTAAAATGGATAATGAACATAAAAAAATAACAATGGAACTTGAAAAATATTATAATAAATTCTGTGAGGACAAAAGATTAACCACAAGGTATGGTCAGGTTGAATACATTACTTCTATGAAATATATTCATGAGTATTTACAAGATAGCAAGACTGCAAAAATTTTAGATGTAGGTGCAGGGACAGGAAGATACTCTGTTAAACTTGCAAATGAAGGATATGATGTTACTGCAATTGAACTTGTAAAACATAATTTAGGTACTTTAAAGGCCAAAGGAAGTTCAGTAAATGCATATCAGGGATCAGCCTTAGATTTATCAAGATTTTCAGAAAATACTTTTGATATGACCTTAGTGTTTGGACCGATGTATCATTTGTATACTTTTGAAGATAAAGTTCAAGCATTGAAGGAAGCAAAAAGAGTAACTAAAACCAATGGTACTATATTAGTTGCATATTGTATGAATGAATATAGCGTAATAACTTATGGTTTTAAGGAAAATAATATTTTAAGGTGTGTTAATGCTGGCAAACTTACTCATGATTTCCATACTGTATCACAGCCAGAGGATTTATATGATTATGTAAGACTTGAAGATATTAATAAGTTAAATGAAGAGGTAAAATTAGAAAGAATAAAAATAATTGCAGCAGATGGGCCAGCTGATTACATGAGACCTACTTTGAATGCTATGGATGAAGAAACCTTTAAGCTTTTCATGAAGTATCATTTTTCTACGTGTGAAAGACCAGAACTTCTTGGTGCAAGTGCACATACTGTTGATATTTTGATGAAGAAATAAATGCAAGTTCTAATAAAGCTTAAGTGAACCATATAAGGAGGTGATTTGCATGGTAGAACTATCAAAATATATTGTGAAACAAAGCTCCGTGCAAAGACTACATGAAAATAAAAGATAGATCTTGTTCGGAGCTTAGTTTGGAATAATATAAGCTAAAATATTTTTGTGTGGTCTTTGCTTTATATTTACAAATTAAATGTAGATAGGAGCATGATCATATGAATACAAATTTTCATACTATTGACATGGAGACATGGCCAAGGGTACAAACATATAAATATTTTACAGAAACAGTATCAACCGTTATTTATTCAATTAACGTAACAATAAATGTTACAAAACTTACGAATACATTAAAAAGTAAAGGTATAAAGTTCTTTCTTGCATATTTATACCTAATAACTAGAGCTATGGGAAGACATCGTGAGTTCCTTATGGCTATTCAAGATAATGTATTAGGCTACTTTGATTATAGAACTCCTTTTTATCCAGTATTCCACGATGATGATAAAACAATAACATTTCTTTGGACAGAATATAATGATGATTTTGAGGCTTTTTATAAAAATTATATTTCAGATATAAAACAATATGGAAAAAGTCACGGCAGTATGTTGCCCAAAGGAGCACCTCCTTCTAATAATTATATTGTATCTTGTATTCCGTGGGTCGCTTTTAATGGTATGTCGATGCAGCTTCAAAATGCAAAGAATTATTATGCACCGATTTTTGAATCAGGTAAATTTACTAAAACGGAGGGCACAATTACAATGCCTTTGTCTATTACAGTTAATCATGCTGCAATAGATGGTTATCATATAAAGATGTTTTTAGATGATTTACAATGGCTGATAGATCATACTGAAGAGTGGATTAAGGATGTAAAATAGTAAATTGGAACAGAGTACAGATGACTAAGTACAGAATCTGTTAAAAAATGTGTGATGAATGATCTTGGAATTTCTTTTATGCTTTATTACGCAATTAGAAATGAGTTGGTGGAAGGAATCCTAAAGGTGATAGGTATAGAGAAAAAGAAAATGAGGATATGATTGGGGATAGATATGATTCGCCTCTACCAGTGCCACTTAGACTAATTTAATTAGTTTTGTTTTTTTATATGCATAAGTTTAGGATTATTTAGAGTGAACCGTATCATAAATAAGTAATGTTTTTACTGAAATTGGATAATTAATTAGCGATAAATAGGAGCTAGATTAGTTTAAGTATCTAGAAAAATAATGCTTATTACATTATGAGTTAATTTATGCAAAGTAAACATAAAAAAAGAGAGATTACTCTTATTTATTTAAATATATCTCCCTAATTTAATTATAGCATGTATAAAATGAAAATATAAGTCTATATTTATTATTATATATATATTAAGATAATGTAACTATAGTAATAAGAAAAGAGGATACTAAATGAGCAATAAATTTAATCCGAAAAACAAAATTATAAGACTATGCATGTTGGGAATGGGGATGGAAGACCAAGGTAACTCTGAAGAAGCAAGTGAGCTATTTCTTCAAGCTTGGAATGAAGCAGTAAATGACTTTGAAAGATTTATTGCAGCTTATCATATAGCTAAACATGAAAAAGATGTTTTGGATAGATTAAAATGGATGGAAACATCTTTACAGTATGCCATAAAATCAAATGATGATAGTGTTAAGAGTGCTTTTCCAGCAATATATTTAAGTATCTCAAAATGCTATGAAGAATTAGGTGATTCTAATAAGGCAAAAACAAATTATGAATTATCAAATTCATATAATACTAAACCTTATGATAAAGGACCTTTTTACCATGGGACTAGAGCAGATTTACAGATTGGTGATTTGCTTGTAGCAGGTCGAAACTCAAATTATAATGATGAACTTAAGATGAATCATATTTATTTCACATCAAATCTTAATGGGGCAGGACTTGCTGCTGCATTAGCAAAAGGAACAGGTAGAGAACGCGTCTATATTGTAGAACCAACAGGACCATTTGAAAATGACCCCAATGTAACTGATAAGAAATTTCCAGGAAACTTGACATGTTCTTATCGTTCGAAAGATCCTTTAAGAATTGTAGGTGAAAAAGTAGACTGTATGAAACAGACAGATGAAGAACTTAGCCAATGGCGTGAAAAACTAGCTAATAATAAAGGGAAAATTATTAATTAAGGGTATATTTAATTATTCTTAAATGAAATACTTTAGGTTAAGTGATTGCAGGATTGAATCAATTTAAGAGATATATTAAATAAATAGTTTACTTATAAGAAACTTCTATGTGTAATTATATTGCATATAGAAGTTTTTATATTTTAGGGAGGATTAATGATGAAGAAGATTTATAAAGAAAGTCAATTACTAGAGATGAATAATATACCATCAGAAGTAATTTAATGAACTTGAGAAAAAATAGTGCTTAGATGACGAATATGACGTATTACTTGAAAAGCATAATAAAGATGTATCAATACATGCATGTAAGATTGAAGAAAATTATATTATTAGTGAATTTATAAAGGAAAAAGGATGGGAGAAGGTGTTCTTACAAGAGGATATAGGTGAATCAGAGATTAAATAATTAAATATTATAAAGTTGAAATAGTATCTTAAAAATCGAAAGGTATGATATTAAGTTTTTTTACAATGAAATTCAAAAAAATGCGTATGTAGATAAGCATTTTAAAACCTCGCTTAATACTGATACGGTGAACTGTATCATAAATGATGTAGTTTTCGGTAAAAATAGATTGAACCAAAGGTTTAAATAGGAGAAGTATCTGACTATAGGTGTAATTAATTCTATTATTAAATAGTTTATCTATATTAACTAACATATCTATATATGATACAATGTATTGATTGGTATTTAGAAAAAAGGAGGATTTAAATGCAAAATTATAAGATGATGATAGCCTATGATGGTAGAAAATATATGGGGTATAATAAATCCAAAGGTAACTTAGAAAAGAGTATTCAAGGTAAGTTAGAATTGATATTATCAAAACTCTATGAAAAAGAGGTAGAGGTTATTGGTGCGGTTAATACTGATGCAGGGGTACATGCTAAAGGACAAATTGTTAATTTTATAGCACCAGATAGTAGGTTAGACGGAAAAGGACTTTTTGATTATTTCGAAAAATATTTAACTGATGATATCATTATATTATCAGTAGAACCTGTTGATGAAAGATTTCACAGTAGATATTTAATGAAAAGTGTAACTTACGAATATCGTTTATGGAAGAAAGATGCTCCTAATCGTCCTTTGTTTGAAAGACAGTATGTTAATTTAATGAATCAAACAGTAGATGTAGCTAAAATTAAAGAAGCTGCAAAAGAGCTTGTAGGTGAAAATGATTTCTTGGCTTTTACTACTAATAAGAAAACAAGGAAATCAATTAAAAAAATACTCTCTCTTGATGTAAGGGAAACTAGTCATGAGATTATTATTACTATGACAGCAAATGGATTTTTATTAAATATGGAAAGAGTAATAGTAGGTACATTAATTGAGGTGGGACTTGGTCAATTACCTATGAATATAATTCAGAAAGCTTTTAAGTCTAGGGATATGAAAGATGTAGGTCATAAAGCTAGTGCAGATGCACTTTGTTTATTAAGTATTGAATACTAAATCGAAGTAACAATGCTTCGTAACATTAAAAAAATCCTATGAATCTTATCATAACTGGGGTTTGGGCTTTGCCCATTATCCTTCTGTATAAAATATAGGCTATTTTAATCTAATTAAAAATCACAAAATCCTAAGATGTTTCAATAACTCGCTGAAAAAAGTGCTCAGACAATTGAAATATCTAAGTATTTTGTGATTTTTTTACAAAGGTTTATTAGGATTTTTTTAAACTGTTCCTTCAGCATTGTTACTTCAATCCCACTGTAGTGCAAGGAAAAAATTCCTCCGTATCTACGGAATTTTAGACATGAATCTTTGGAATTAATTAAATTTTTATATTATACATGTTATCATTAAATTCTATTGATTTACTATGTTTACAGTGCATTTTTCGTAGAGAAACGGAGAAAAATTTTCCTTGCATTTCCAGTTTAGCGAAGTAACAGTATTGAAGAGATGATTTAAATAAAAGCTAATAAATCTTAGGTGATGATTGTTAAAAGGCTTAGAAGTTTCAATCTGTTTGAGCAAAGCGAGTTATTGGAACTTCTAAGCCTTTTAGCAATCATCATCTTAGATTTATAGTTTTCATTTAACATCTCAAAATATTGTTACTTCGCATTTTCATCTATTTCAGGATAATAATCCTTCATCTTTGGAACGGAATTAATGCCTTTAAGCAATTGGTCAATCATTTTTGGCAACTTTAGTGGGTTCATAGCTGGAAGTTCATCCTTTGTAATTGTTTCTACACCTAACATTTTCTTTAAGCAGGCAACTATGATACGGATATCATGATTTGCTTCAAAAAGTGGCATAATAGGCTTATCAAGCTGCAGCGTACGGTAAACTGCAATCATGGCAGTACGTACGGAAGTTTCAACTGTGAATACAACATCCCCCTCAAGTTCTACAAATTGACCTATAAATGCTAGGTTTGTACATCCTTTGGGTATAATTTGTGGACGATCATGCAGACCACGAGGCATAAACTGGCTTGTGATATATGGCATCATAGTTGTAATTATCTTAGCATGAGGTAGCATTTCCTCGTATTTGTCAATGTAATCAAGATGATATAATAGTTCCTGTAAAATTTCTTCGCCTGTACACTCTTTCATAGGCTTTTTGATGTAATCACCAACTTCATTACCTTTTAGACCATATCCCCAGAATACCTGAACATTTTCTGGTTGGTCTGGGAATACTGGTTGAGGCGGCATATTAATGGATTGGAACCATGCTGAATCAACCAATGTAATTGCACCAGCTGTACCTGTAACGTTAGTTGTCCTTTTTTCCACATATTCAAAAAATTTTGGATAATCTTTAATGGTAACAGTGTAACTTATAAAGTGAGACTTATCAGGTGCTGAAATGAATTTCTCAGGTTTACCGAATACAGGGCTTACTTTAGCAAGCTTTTCCCATACTGAGAAACAACCTCTATATTCTAAATCTCTGTCCATAACAGCAACTTTTTTATTGTCTCCATGAGAGCTGTTTTGAGTCATGCTGCCATTTGTAAAATAAACAAGGTCATTAGCTGAAACAGGAACATGAGTACATTTACAATTCTTAGTTATCCCTAGATACGTAACAGTTTTCTTTTCACCATTAATTTCTACATGAATTTCATCTACAGTTGTATCTGTAATGAAATTTACACCTTTATCCTCAAGCCATTTATGCAAAGGTTTAATAAGGCTATTATACTGATCATATTTTGTTCTAAGGATACCTTTTAGATTCTCAACACCATCTAAGTGCTGCATAAAGCGTACGGTATAACGTTTCATTTCTATGAGACTGTGATATGGTTGAAATGCAAGCATACTTGACCAATAATACCATAGGTTGCTTTTAAAGAAATCTTTGGTATACCATTGTTCAATAGTAACATCCTCAATTTCATTTTCTGGAGTAGACATCATTTTCATCATATTATCTATATCGGCTTTTGTAATTCCAAGGGAGGATATATCTCTCCCGTTAAACTGGTTTTCAAATAAGCGCTTCTTTGCATAGATTGGTAAATTTTTATTACACTCACGGGTTTCATCGAGAACAGTGCGTCCATCTTCTTCGAGTGAGGGTACCATACCAAAGAGATACCATAAACATTCCATGTAAGGTTCAAGTTCACGCTCACCACGACTCACATATCCATCTATAGCGTTTCCAGAGCCATCCATAGATCCACCTACTACAGGAAGTTGCTCGTAAATTGTGATATTTCTGCCTGGCATATAGCCGTCTTCAGCTAGAAAAGCAGCTGCGGAAAGTCCTGCAATACCGCCACCTACAATAAATGCATGTCTATTTTCGATTCCTTCAGGTTTTCTTGCATGAATTCTGTCATAATTTTTCATAATAATCTTCCTTTCTATAATTATATGATTTATCAAAATTGTACACGTGTTTACTTTTACTTGTACTTATATTATAATAACCTTGAATATATGAAACAATCATCAGATTTTTTCTATATGTATAAAATCCAACAAAGGGAACATAGCTTATTGGATTTTAAACAAATTTTTTTAAAGGAGCGTACTCATGGGAAAAAAAGCAGAATATAAAAGTTCCATACGTTCAAAACGATTGATACGAGAAGCATTTATTAGTTTAATGCAGGAAAAGGATCTAGACAAAATTACAGTTACAGACATTGTTACACGTGCGGACATCAACCGAGGTACTTTTTATGCCCACTATCAAGACATAAGGGCAGTTATTGAACAAATAGAAAATGAGATACTTAAGAAAATGCTGGAATTTTTAGGTGAATTTAAATACAAAAGTTTTTTTGAAAATCCATTACCTCTTCTTTTGAAAACTTCAAGGTGGGTGGAGGAGGATCTGGAATTTTATCGCACACTTATTAATTCTCATGGTGCTGAACAATTCCTTGAAAAACTTAAACATATCTTTGTCAATTATTTAGAGAATGATAGTGATGCACCTGATCATGTAAAGAGGTCATCTGAATTTTTTATTCGAATTAATTTCTTTGTTGGAGGTATTATTAATCTTTATCAAGTATGGTTCAGAGGTGAGATGGATTGCTCACTTAATGAAATTTCCCTAGAAATTAGTAAACTTATTATTAGCAATTCTCCGTTATTTTGCGAATAATGGGGATGCAGCACTAAAAAGCAGAGTATAAAGTACAGATAGCAGAGTACAATGAAGGCTGATTTATAAATGATACTATTTTGATATAAGGATTTAGATATAATGGAATACACAAGTTTATGCCTAAAATTCCGTAGATACGGAGGAATTTTATCCTTGCACTACTGTTTGAGAGAAGTAACAATGCTGAAGGAACGATTTAAAAAAATCCTAATAAATCTTTGTTACAAAATCACAAAATACTTAGTTATTTCAATTGTCTTGTACTATAAGTGTAGACACTTAATCTCATTTGATTAAGTACCTACACTTATTTTAATATAATAAGAAATGGGCTGATGATTCAATTGTTGGAATTTTGCTTCCGTGGCTCAAACTATCACCCATTCCTTGTTACGTATATTCGATTAAGCAGGTTGGAACTATAATTAGCTTCCGTGTAACGAACAAAAATGAGTAGTAATAAGTGGATGGACAAAATTTTTAGCAAAGGAGTCGATATTATGATTAGTGTTGGCATAGACGTTTCAAAAAACAAAAGTACAGTTTGTATTCGCAAATTATATGGTGAAATTTTAGAGAAACCTTTTGAAGTTAAACATACTTTAGAAGAACTAAAAAAGCTGGCTGATAAGATTATAAGTTTTGACGAAGAAAGTAAAGTAATTTTGGAAGCAACAGGACATTATCATATTCCAGTAGTATCTTATCTACAGGAAAGAGGAATTTGGGTTTCTGTTGTTAATCCCATGCTTATGAAAAAGTATGCAAGTATATCTATTAGAAAAGGTAAAACAGATAAATTAGACTCAAAAACAATCTCGAAATTTGGCTTAGACAATTGGCATGAACTAAGTAATTATAAAATAGAAGAAGATATATATTATGAACTTAAAGCTCTTTCAAGAGAATATTTTCAGTTTATGTCCTTAAGAATAAAACTTAAAGTAATTCTTTCAAACCTTTTAGATGAAACAATGCCAGGAATTGCAGGACTTCTAGCTTCAAATTCACCTAACTTTGCAAAAGATAAGTTATCAGATTTTGTTCAAAAATACTGGCATTATGACAATATTATTAAATTAAGCCAAAATAAATTTACTGAAAACTATAAGAAGTGGACAAAAAAAGAAGGATACCAATTTAGCGAGAATAAAGCTCATGAAATATATATTCTCGCTAAAAATAGTATCACAACTATGCCTTCTAAGATGTCAAGTACAAAAATGATCATCTTAGAAACTATAAAGGGCATCCATTCGACTGGAATAACCTTAAATAAAATATTATCACGAATGAAGGAACTTGCCAAGCTATTACCAGAATATGATGTTGTTTTGAATATGAACGGTGTAGGAGAAAGACTGGCACCAAGAATTATTGCGGAAATAGGTGATGTAAGAAAGTATTACAGTGCAAAGGCTCTTGTGGCTTATTCAGGAATAGATGCACCACCTTATCAATCGGGAAACTTTAATGGAAACAACCGAAAAATATCAAAACGAGGATCTCGATATCTTAGAAAAACAGGTTATGAGATAATGAAAAGCATAAAATGTAGAGTCCCCACTAAAGATACAGCAGTGTATGACTATATAATAAAAAAAGAATCAGAGGGTAAGGCAAAGAAGCAGGCTAAAATAGCAGGATTAAATAAATTTTTGAGAATATATTATGCTAGAGTTTCAGAAATTTTGAAAAACTAAAAAAATAAAAATAGAGCATTTTAAAAAAATCTTCTGTAAGAAGGTTCTTTTAAAGTTGCCCTATTTTACTGAAAAATTTCTTTGAAATTTTTTAATAAAAACACTTGACTTTACTTAGCAGGTTTGGGCATTTTTTCAGCGAGTTATTGAAATATCTTAGGATTTTGTGATTTTGTAACATTAGATTTATAGGATTTTTTTAATGTTACAAAGCATTGTTACTTCTCACTTTTTATAAATTTAGTTTCTTTAATGTATCATTCATTTCTTTTGTGCAGCTATTAAGCTTATCAGCAGTGTTTCTCATTTTTTCAAAAATATCTAATTGAGTTTGAGTTGTTGATGCTAGTTCTTCAGTAGATGCAGCTGTTTGTTCTGTTACAGCGGAAATACTTCCTATTTCAGATATTACAGAATCCTTATCATTATTAATTTGTATTACAGCGTTATTAACATTATTGATTTTAGTTACGATTGAATCAATGCTTTTGGATATTTTATCTAAGGAGATATTAGTTGCACTTACAGCTTCCTTTTGCTGTATAGAAATAGCTTTCATTAAATTCATATCCTCAGTTGTATTTTTTGTACTTTGCTTAATATTGTTCAATAAACTATTAATTTCTTCTACAGATTGCCTGCTTTGTTCTGCCAATTTTCTAACTTCATCAGCGACTACTGAAAAACCTTTTCCTTGCTCACCTGCACGAGCAGCTTCTATGCTTGCATTAAGTGCAAGAAGATTTGTTTGCTCAGCGATATTTGTTATAGATTCAGCAAATAAGCCTATTTTATTTAATGCATTTATTAGGTCTTCAATTGAAGCAAATATTCTTTGAGATGAAACATCGTATTCAGAAGATTTCATATTAAGAATATTTGTTGTTTCAAAACATTCTTTATTTAATTTATCAATAATTTCACTCTCATTGATAGCATAACTACAGCTATTAAATACAACATCAATCTGTTTGGATAAGTTTTCAACTAAAGCAGCTCCCGTCTGAGCTTCGGATGCTTGCTCTGTTGCTCCATTAGCAATTTCTTCTATTGTTTCAGATAGAGCTTCAACTATTTTTGTAGCCTCATTTGCAGAAGAATTAATATCATCAGAATATTGTATAATTGGTTTACTTAAACCATAGGTACCCTCTATAATTCCATGGAATTCGTCTAATAAAGATTGTATTGGCTCTGCAAACGTTCCTAGACTTTTAGCTTCATCATCACTTAGAGTAAAAGAAAAGTTTCCTTTTTGGAGACCTTGGAATCTATTAGATAATTTATTACTTATATTTTTAATAATTTTTGATACAGCAACAAAAACTATTAAACTTAATATTATATTCATAGCTAAGCATACTGGTATCATTATAAGATTTGAATTATATGCTTTTATAATCTTTTCAAATTCTTGGAATGTAACTCCTTCAAAGATGGATAATGCCACCAATATGAGTATGCCTATAAATAAAGTATTTTTTAAAATAGAATTTACCTCTTTAATATTAAATATTTTTTTTAGTTTTTCCATTTTTAACACTCCTTAATTATAAATTTATCTAATCATAGAATAAAATTATACATTTTTATAAAGTTAAACAAGTGTTCAATTTTTATATATATTATAATAGACCCATATATGCAAAGCAATCATCACATTTGTGATGATTGTCCAAAATCAAACAAAGCGGATACATTTTATCGTATTTTGAATAAACTTTTTTAAGGAGTGATACTCATAAGTAAACTTTTCTATGTTTTATCAATCAGCTTATTAGGATTATTAAGTATAACTGTAACTATTAAAAAAAGCTGTCGCACTAAATATATTAAGTCATAATTATAAAAATCATGATTTAATAATTTCTGGTGTGACAGCCCAACTTTATATAATTTTATTAAAGTGAAGTGCTAACACCATTTACATTAGCTTGTTCATTATCATCAATAGGAATAACAATACATTTCTTTCCGTCAATTATTTGAGACTTTATCTGATCTACTTTCTCAGGTTTTACATGAACTACAACATCATAGTTTGGAGCAGTAGATTCCTCAGTTGTAGTACTATCTTCCATGGATTCTGTTTCAGAGTCAGAAGTTTGATCTAAAGCAGAATCAGAATTTATTTCTACTGTAGAATCATTTTCTACTTCTAGAGCTGATTCTTTTTCTGGTTCTAGTACATCATTTTGCTTGCTTTTCTGGAGTTCTTCTTCCAGTGCTGCTACTTTCTTTTGAAGTCTTATTTCTTTATTACGCTGTTTGTTTGCAGCAATGACTTTTTTATCAATTAGATGTTCAGCATTTGGAGGGGTATCACCAAATTCTTCTGTGTATGATTTTTGTATTTTCGTAGTTACTTCTTCCGGAATTCCACTTTCAGCTAGGATGTCTTGAATATTATCATTAGTTAAATTTAAAGGCTCATTATCATCATCACTCATAGCACTGTGTTCATCTACCGCGTTGCTTATAGTTTCTTGAATTTCTCCAAATAAATGCTCAGCTTTTTCTTCATCATTTCCAACAGCTTCATGAACAATGGCATGGAATGTTTCTTTTTGTTCTGTCGCAGTCTTTTTTGAACTGCAGCCTAAAACCTCTTCCATAAATTCTGGATGTGGGTCTTTTGCATTTTTTGTATAGTATATGACAGAATCAATATCCGCACTTCGGTCTATAAAGGCTGGAAAAGTAAATCCAAGATCAGGTGAACCAACTATCCAATCCCTAATACGTGCTCCGATTCTATTTTCATCTTCAATGTATCCAAGAGCTGGCTTTGCAAGTGTTACTGGACACACTGCACATAAAATGTATTCATATACTTCTTCAGATTCATCTAATTTTGCGTTATCAGTAGTTTTTGTCATGACGTCATAGGCATCGTGAAAAACAAGGATTAAAAAATTACCTGCATATTCATAGTTATCTATAATTAATTTATAGAAACTGTCCAGCATTGATTCATCTTTTAATTGACTCATTTTTAATGACATTAATGAATATTGTCTGCCGCCTTCCTTTTCTTCATCAAGGGGAAAGTTAAGTTCTAGAAGGTTATTTCCTACTGTTCCTGATAATGTTTTTTTTGCAATCTCTAAATATTTAAAGAACTCTTCTTCTTCTAGATTTAAAAAAGTTTCATTAAGTTTTAATATAATATTTTTTTCTGAATTTACATAGCAACCGCACATTTTTGTAAATGTACACTCGTTTTTCTTTAGACGTTTTTTTAATTCTAATATATCTTTCTTTCTCATATATGACCCTCTCATTTCATGAGTTTTTATTAATATACAATGTAAAAAATATGTTATCTAAATTATAGTATAGTGTTCAATTAGTAGCTCTGCAAGTGGTTAAATGAATTATATTTTTATTGGGCAGTTAGTGCTTTTTATAAAAACAAATTTCTTTAGAAAGAATACATAGAGAATAAATCATAAAATAAAAAAATAGATCAATCAACGACGATAGAGGAATAAAAGATTACATAAAAAATATATTTTGAGAATTTTTATGAAATTTACAGGAAATGTTGATTAAATGTCTAATTAATAATTATTGCAATTAAAAAGGAGGATAAGATAATATGAAGTTTTTTTTAGATACAGCAAATGTAAATGAAATAAGAGAAATAAATGATATGGGTGTAATATGTGGGGTTACAACTAATCCATCGCTCATTGCAAGGGAAGGAAGAGATTTTAAAGAAACAGTAGAGGAAATAGCTTCTATTGTGGATGGACCTATAAGTGGAGAGGTAAGTGCTGATATAAGTGATGATGCCGAAAAGATGATTGCAGAGGCGAGAGAAATAGCAAAAATCCACAAAAACATGGTTGTAAAAATACCTATGACAGCGGCAGGTCTTAAAACTGTAAATGTTATCTCAAAAGAAGGGATAAAAACAAATGTAACTCTTATATTTTCAGCAGCGCAGGCACTTCTTGCAGCAAACGCAGGAGCTAATTATGTAAGTCCATTTTTGGGAAGATTAGATGACATATCGATGGAAGGAATGCAGCTTGTACGTGATATTGCAGAAATATTTAAGATATACAGTATAAAGACGGAAATAATTGCGGCAAGCGTAAGAGGACCAATGCATGTTATTGAGGCAGCTAAAGCCGGCTCAGACATAGCAACAGTACCTTATAAGGTTATTATGCAGATGATAAAACATCCGTTAACTGACCAAGGAATAGAAAAATTCAAGGAGGATTCACAAAAAGCCTTCAATAAATAGTAAAGGTGAGTATTAAGGTTTATATTGATAATTAAGTTTTTTATTAGTCGGGTTTTGGTTTACATTACAAAACCCGATTTTTTGTGATTGGCGGTTTTTTCAAAGCGCCAGTAGTGTTGCCACTATCATGCCTTTATAGGGATTAATCAAGCCACCAACTTAGCTGTGGCACATGACTTAAATGATTTTTTAGTAAACATATTGACAAAGTATGTTTTATAATATATGATTAAAGACAAAACAAGAAGAAAATAGGCTGAAATTAGCAAAAAATATAATAAATTATTACAAATAATTAATGAAATTAAAAGGAAGTGATGAAATGATTGAGGTTAAGAATATTCATAAATCTTTTGGTAAAAATGAGGTACTAAAAGGAGCCAGTATAAAAGTAGAGAAGGGCGAAGTTGTTGTAATTTTAGGTCCAAGTGGATCAGGAAAAACTACACTGCTTAGATGCATTAACTTTTTAGAAAAAGCAGATGATGGAGAATTAACTCTAGCGGATATAAAGGTTAATTTTAAAAATGCTAAAAAAAATGAAATATTAAGAGTAAGAAGGAAAACAGCTATGGTTTTTCAATCTTATAACCTTTTTCAGAATAAAACTGCAGTTCAAAATGTAATGGAAGGATTAGTTGTTGCAAGAAAAGTGTCTAAAAGTGAGGCAGAAGAAACTAGCAAAAAACTTTTAGATAAGGTTGGTCTTAAGGGCAAATATGATTTTTATCCAGTTCAACTTTCAGGTGGACAACAACAGCGCGTTGGTATTGCTAGAGCATTAGCACTTAATCCTGAAGTTATATTGTTTGATGAACCAACTTCTGCTTTAGATCCAGAGCTTGTTGGTGAAGTACTTTCAGTTATGAAACAAGTTGCGGAGGAAGGAATAACTATGATAGTTGTTACACATGAAATGTCTTTTGCACATGATATAGCAAATAAAGTCATTTTTATGGAAGATGGAATTGTAGTTGAAGAAGGCACTCCAGCAGAAATATTTACGAAACCTAAAGAGGAAAGAACAAAACAGTTTTTAAAGCGAATACTACATTAAGGGGGAAGAAATATGAATAATAAAATATTTGATATTACATATGTATTTCATTCAATCCCCATTATTTTACAAACATTGCCGTTAACACTTTATATTATGATAATATCATTAATTTTGGGATTTATTCTTGGATTAATAGTTACAACAATGAAATTAAGTAAAAGCAGAATAATTAAGATCATAGCTAATGCTTACACTGCATTTATTAGGGGAACACCACCGCTGCTTCAACTTCTCTTGATCTATTATGGACTTCCTCCAGTATTGTCTTTGATTGGTATAGATATAAATAATATAGACAAGTCCATTTTTGCTGTAATAGCATTTGCGTTAAATAGTGCTGCATTTATGTCAGAAGTTATGAGATCTGCTTATTTAGCTGTGGATAAAGGTCAATGTGAAGCGGCATTAAGTGTTGGAATGACAAATTTTCAGATGGTTAGAAGGATTGTTTTTCCACAGGCATTTGCAATTGCTGTGCCAAGCTTTGGAAATATAACTATAAGTCTTTTAAAGGAAACTTCTTATGTATTTGCCATAGGAGTTATTGATATTCTTGGTAAGGCAAAACTTATTGGATCATATGGTTATGGGGTAAGACAATTAGAAGCATTTATTGCAGTTGCATTAATATATTGGGCAGTAAGTATTTTAATTGAAAAGAGTATTAAGTTATACGAATATATGCATAATAATAAATTTCACAAAAAAGTGGCTAGAGGTGATTTTTAACAAGGAAGGGGTGAAAGTGTATGCTTTTTGATACTAAATTTGCAATGGACTCATTTCCTAAGATTTTAGCAGGAGTTCCTATGACACTATTTATCACAATATTCGCAATAATGATTGGCTTGGTTGTTGGACTTGTAATATCAATTGTAAAAATAAAAAAAGTTCCAGTTTTAAGTCAAATAGCGGGAATATATATATCTTTTGTTAGGGGAACACCGATACTTGTACAGTTATATGTTGTTTTTTATGGAATCCCAGAATTACTTACTTATATTAATAGAAGTGGTATACATGTGTCCCAGAAGGGAATTCCTAATTTAGCAATATCCTTAATAGCATTTACCTTAAATGCATCAGCATATTTATCGGAAAATATAAGATCAGCATTAAATTCTGTAGATAAAGGTCAGTATGAGGCTGCATATTCAGTTGGAATGACAGAACTTCAATGCTTGAAGAGGATTGTAATACCTCAAGCATTAGTAGTAGCTGTGCCTAATTTTAGTAATGTTTTTTTAGAAATAACAAAAGATACATCTCTGGCATTTACGGTTATGGTAACAGAAATAATGGCAAAAGCATCAATACAGGCATCTAATGGATACAAATATTTAGAAGTTTATGTAGATGCGGCAATAATATATTTTATTGTTTGTTTTATTTTTGGAAAATTATTTGACTTTGTTGAAAATCGACTTAAAAAATATAAAACAGTTATTGCTTGATTAAAAGGTTAACTAATAAAAAATATATATTATTATTTTGGAGGGAATATTTATGAAGAAAAAATTTTTGGCATTGGTTCTAGTATCAGGAATATTACTAGGAGCAGTTGGATGCTCAAGTAAAAGCAGTACGGCATCAAGCAGCAAAGTTAAAGTAATAAAAGTAGCAGGAGTAAATGATGCAAAACCATTTACATACATTGATGAAAATGGAAATCTTTCTGGATATGATGGTGATGTTCTTCAGGCATTAAACAAGAAACTTCCACAGTACAAATTTGAATATAGTGGGATGGATCAGGGGGCAATGTTACTTGGAGTTCAAACAGGAAAATATGATTTAGGAACATGCCATTTGTATAAAAATGCAGATCGTGAACAAAAATTTCTTTTCCCAGATGAGCCATTTGGATTAAGTGATTTAAAATTAGTTGTTAAAAAAGGACGTACTGATATTAATACTTTAGATGATATGGTAGGCAAGAAGTTAGTTCCAATTCCAGCAAATGATGCAAGATACACTATAGTACAGGAATATAATAAAGAACATCCAGATAAACAGGTTAAACTTGAAACTATCGACTCTTTAAATGCAGCTGATACATTTAAAATGGTAGCATCAGGACAATATGATGCAGCGATATACCCAGCTCCAGCTTATGAGCCAGTTGAGAAAGAATTGAATCTAGATATAAAGCTAGCTGGAACAGTTACTAAAGTACCAACATATTTTGTCTTAAATAAAAAGGATACTCAACTTAAGAAAGATATAGATAAGGCTCTTAAAGAATTAAAGGCTGATGGAACTTTATCAAAGTTATCAGTAAAATGGTATGGCGAAGACGTTTATAAAAAGTAAATTCTTGTGGACAAGCTAAAATATTAATAAATAGTGGAAGGTGAAATTTATGGCATTTGAAAATAATAAACCATCGATTGTGAATCCAGCAGTTAACGGAATGAGAGATGTTAGTGCAAGAAGAGCCGCTACAATAAGTAATATGATAGATGAGGCAAAAAAACGTGGACTTGATGATACATTTGCGCGTGAAGCAATTGCAAAATATGGTGCAGACAATGGAAAAGAACTGTATGACAGCATGAAGGATCCATCGGATTTTAAAGAGTTTGCATCAAGTTTTGGAGTAGATCACAATAAAGACATATATGAAATGGAAACAGTAGAAAAAACTGATGAAAAGTTATCGATTGATTTTCATTACTGCCCGTATGTAACAGAATGGTCAAGGCAGGGAAAGACAGCTGAAGAAATTTCTAAATTGTGTGAAATTACTATGGAGGGCGATCACGCATTTGCTAAACAATTTGATAATTTGGAATTTAAATTAGATGGAACTATTGCGGATGGACTGCCGGTTTGCAGATTAAGATTTAAAAAGAAATAATTGATAAAACCTTTAAGTATGTCCACTATACTTAAAGGTTTTACTGTATACTAATAAATATAGTAAGGATAGGAGTGATAAAAATGGGTGAAAATTATAATGTTAGTTGCTCTATTGAGCATCATGCAGTACTATTTGCATTCTTTGCAAAGTACACTATAGAAAGATTTCAGGAAAATGGCAAAGATATAATTTATAAGTGCGTTGAAAACTATGGACGTGAACGTGGAAAAAGAATGGCAGAAAGAACAATTTCAAATGGTGATTCTTTAGATTTTGTAAATAGTCAGGCTTATGGTGAGTGGACTGACGAAAAGGGAAAAATGAAATTTGGAGTTTCTGCAACTGAACCTGAGTATGTGACTAATGTTACAAAATGTGAATGGTGTGCAAGCTGGAAGAAGCATAAGCTTTTGGATTATGGAAAATATTATTGCATTAATATAGATTCGGCTCTTTTTAATGGTTATAATGAAAAATTTAACATGAAGGCAACAAGTAATCTTAGCTTTGGGGCAGATCATTGTGAATTCCATTGGGGAAATGCCATGACTAATGAGGATGCTGCAAAGCTTGCTAAGAAGAAGGAAGAATTAGGCAGCAGCTGTATTAGAAATTTTAATTTTCATACAGCACATCTTTTACATTCAATGAGTAAAACTTTAAAAAATGAACTTGGCTTAGAAGCAAAACCAATTGTTGATAGAGTATTAGAAAAATATGTTGAAACATTTGGAGAAGAATATTTATATGTATTACAGGGACAGTATGAAGAGGAATAATAATATAAAATAAGATTTGGAGGAGTATTTATGTTAGATAAGAAGATTGCTTTTATTGGAGGAGGAAATATGGCAGAGGGCATCATTGGAGGGATTATATCCGATGAAAGTTTTGAGCCTAAAAATGTTATAGTTTATGATATACTAGATGAGAGAAAAAAATATCTTAGCAGCACATATGGAATTGCTACTGCAGAGAATGCAGTGTCTGTTGTTAAAGAAGCGGATATTGTTGTGATTGCAGTACTTCCACAGGATGTTAAAAAGGCTTCAGAAGATATAAAAGATAAAATATCTGAAAATGCTATTATTATATCTATATGTGCAGGAATAAATATAGATAAGCTTCAAAATATATTTGGAGAAAAGCATAAGATTGTGCGCATTATACCTAATACTATGATTGAAGCAAAACATGGCTATAGTGCTGCAAGTTTAAATGGAAAAATTACAGATAGTGATAAGAAAGTTATTGAAACAATTCTAAACAGCATTGGAAAGACTATGTTTATTGATGAAAAATTTATTAATGCATTTACAGCATATAGCTGTGCAGGGCCTGCTTATGTTATGTATTTTATTTCAGCATTAATTGATGCAGGTGTAGAATCAGGACTTTCACGTAAGGATTCAACGGCAATAGCATTAGAAAATTTGATTGCATCTGCACTAACCATTGAAAAAACAGGAAAGCATCCTTATGAAGTTACGGATAGAATGAATTCACCAGCTGGAATTACAATCAGTGCAACTCATGTGTTTTTTGAAACCGGATTTCATGGAATTGTTATGTCTGCTGTAAAAAAAGCTTTAGAAAGAACAAACGAATTAGGAAAGTCTATATCTTAGTTTTTATAATGGCTATTTTGTTAAAACTTCCATAACTACTATGTGTACATTAAAAGTAGAGAATTTTAAACATAGGTTAATCCACAATAGAAATGTTGTGGATTTTTTTCTATAATAGATAGAAGGAAAGATATAAAATAAATAATCGAGGGGATATTAAATGAACTATTATTTAGCACCAATGGAAGGCATTACGGGATATGTGTATAGGAATTGCTATAAGAAATTTTTTGACAATATTGATAAATACTTTACACCTTTCATTGTGCCAAACAAAAGTGTAAGCCTTAAAACTAAAGAATTAAGAGATCTTTTGCCCGAGAACAACAAAGGAATAAACGTGGTGCCTCAAATACTTACTAACGATTCGGAAGGCTTTATTGCTACTTGTACAAAATTGCAGCAATTAGGTTATAATGAGGTTAATTTAAATCTAGGATGTCCTTCTGGAACTGTTGTTTCGAAAAATAGGGGCTCAGGGTTTTTAGCAAAGAGAGAGGAACTGGACGTATTTTTAAATGATATATTTAAAATAAATCATATGAAAATTTCTATAAAAACTAGAATAGGAAAAGATGGTCCCGAGGAATTTTATGAATTAATAAAGATTTTCAATAAATATCCTGTAGAGGAATTGATTATTCACCCTAGAACACAAAAAGATTTTTATAAAAACAAACCTAATTTAGACGTATTTAAAGATGCATTAGCGTTAAGTACTAATTCGGTATGCTATAATGGCGATATTTTCACTGTTAATGATTATGATAAATTAATAAAAACTTTTCCAGAACTAAAAAAGGTTATGATTGGAAGAGGCATATTAGCTAATCCTGGGTTAGTAAATTCTATAAAAAATAATACAAATATAGATAAAAAAGTATTAAAAGTTTTTCATGATGAGATTTTAAATGCATATATAGAAGTATATAATGAAAATAGAAATGCAATGCTTAGAATGAAAGAACTGTGGGGATATATGATTTACATATTTTCTGATAATAAAAAGTATGCTAAAAAAATTAAGAAGGCACAAAATTTAAATAATTATAATGCTGCTGTTTCAAGCCTATTTAGCGAATGTGAGATTATAGATGGCGCAGGATTGTTTTATAATGAATTAGATAAATAAATATATAAGTATTATAGTATTGCATTAATTTTGGTAAAAAGCAAAATTAATGCAATGATAGATTATAAATATTAATGGGGCTAAATTGATAAGTTAATAATTGCAAACAGCTATTAATTACAAATGAATAAAAAAACAGAAAAAAAGAATAAATATAAAAAACTTGACAGAAAAATAATGACATGATAATGTAATGCTATATGTGATAATTTTAGAATTAAAGTTTATAGTTAGTAGTATAGATTTATAATGACACTATTTATATATGATCAATGGAGGAAATAACATGATTTATTCACAAGGTTCAGGAAAAGAGTACCATATTAATGTGGGAGAAGGTGAAGTGGGAAAATATGTTATATTGCCAGGGGATCCAAAAAGATGTGCTAAGATAGCTGAGCACTTTGATAATCCTAAATTTGTAGCAGATAATAGAGAATTTGTTACCTATACTGGGTACTTAGATGGTGTTAAAGTAAGCGTTACGTCAACGGGTATAGGCGGTCCATCTGCGGCTATAGCATTGGAAGAATTAGTTAATTGCGGAGCTAATACTTTTATAAGAGTTGGCACATGTGGTGGAATGGATATAGATGTTAAGGGCGGAGATGTGGTTGTGGCTACAGGAGCTATTAGAGCTGAAGGCACAAGCAAAGAATATGCTCCAATTGAGTTTCCTGCTGTGGCAAATTTCGATGTGGTAAATTCATTAGTAGAAGCGTGTAAATCTTTAAATAAGGCTTATCACGTTGGAATTGTTCAATGTAAGGATTCATTTTATGGTCAGCATTCTCCAGAAACTAAACCAGTTGGTTATGAATTACTTAATAAGTGGGATGCTTGGTTAAAATGTGGAACATTAGCTTCTGAAATGGAATCAGCTGCATTGTTTGTTGTTGGAAGTTATTTAAAAGTAAGAGTTGGATCAGTATTTTTAGCAATTGCTAACCAGGAACGCCAAAAAGCTGGATTAGAAAATATACAGGTTCACGATACGGAAACATCAATAGAAGTTGCAATTGAGGGAATTAGAAATTTGATAAAAGCTGATAAGGAAAAAATGACTAAATAGGATAGGATGATATATATGGAAGATATAGCTAAGTATAAAGATATAATAGATATAGCTTTTAAAACATGTGAAAATGCATATGCACCTTATTCAAAATATAAGGTTGGAGCTTGTGTTTTGACTAAAGATGGTAAGCATTTTATAGGTGCAAATGTTGAGAATGCATCTTATGGATTAACAAATTGTGCTGAAAGAAATGCAATTTTTCAAACTTATTCAAATGGTTATCGTAAAAATGATATAGAAGCAATAGCTATAGTAAGCAATGGTAAGACTTTGGCAACACCATGCGGAGCTTGTCGTCAAGTTTTAGTAGAATTGTTAGAAGAAAATACTCCAATAGTACTATCTAATCATAAAATAGAGAAGATAACTAATATTGGAGAACTATTGCCAATGTCATTTACTGAAAAAGATTTATAATTTTAATGAAAATTAATTCTATAAGAAGGATGAGATATGAATAAGTATAACAGAATTTTTACAATAGTAATAGATTCACTCGGTATTGGAGAAATGAGTGATTCAAAAGAATATGGAGACGTTGGTGTTGATACGCTAGGTCATATAGCAGAATCTGTAGAAAGTTTTAATATTCCTAATCTACAAAAATTAGGACTTGCTAATTTACATTCTATAAAACATGTAAATGCAGTTAAAAAACCATTGGCTCATTTTATGAAAATGAAAGAAGCAAGTTTAGGCAAAGATACAATGACAGGACATTGGGAAATGATGGGCCTAAAGATTAATACTCCTTTTAAAACATTTACAGATACGGGGTTTCCGGATGAACTTTTAGAGGAACTTAAAAAAAGAACCGGTCACAATATTGTGGGAAATAAAAGTGCTAGTGGTACAGTAATATTAGACGAACTTGGTGAACATCAAATGAAAACAGGAGATATGATTGTTTATACATCAGCAGATTCTGTATTGCAAATTTGTGGTCATGAAGAAACCTTTGGACTAGAAGAACTCTATAGATGTTGTGAGATTGCAAGAGAACTAACTCTTAAAGATGAATGGAAGGTTGGAAGGGTTATAGCTAGACCATATGTTGGACCAAGAAAAGGTGAATTTAAACGCACAAGTAATAGACATGATTATGCTTTAAAGCCATATGGAAAAACTGTGTTAAATGTATTGGAAGATAATGGTTTAGATGTAATATCTGTCGGTAAAATAAGAGATATTTTTGATGGTGAAGGTATAACAGAGGCACATAGATCAAAAAGTTCTGTTCATGGTATGGAGCAAACATTAGAGTTGATGGATAAAGATTTTAAAGGATTGTGTTTTGTAAATTTGGTTGATTTTGATGCACTCTGGGGACATAGAAGAAATCCAATTGGTTATGCTGAGGAACTAGAAAAATTTGATGTTAATCTGGGTAATGTATTAAAAAAATTAAAAAAAGATGATTTATTAATAGTTACAGCAGATCATGGAAATGATCCTACGTATAAAGGAACTGATCATACGAGAGAATTTGCCCCATTCTTGGCATATTCGCCATCTATGATTGAAGATGGATTAATGGAAACAAGTAATAGTTTTGCAGCTATAGGAGCCACTATAGCGGATAATTTTGAAATAAAAATGCCTGAAAATACAATTGGTGAATCAGTGTTAGAAAAACTTCTCTAAAGATAATAAAAAGTATGAATTAGAGAATAATACAAATAATAACTTGAGTATAGTAGTCATAAGGTTTTAATTAATCTTATGTAAAGCATGAATTGCTTTCAGCAGAAGAGAGACAGGTAGGCTTTACAGATATGATGAAGATTGCGCTTGAAATATCAAAATAATATATTAATTACTATTTCTTGAGGAGGAAAAATTATGAAAAAAGTTATTGCTTTAGTAATGTCAGCCACTCTTATAATGGGCTCATTAGTAGGATGTGGAAGTAGTCAAAGTACTACTGATAAGAAGGACACAGCTAAAAACTACAAAGCTGCAATGGTAACAGATACAGGTGGTATAAGTGATCAGTCTTTTAATCAATCTTCATGGGAAGGCTTACAACAATTTTCTAAGAGTACAGGAGCAAAAGTTAGTTATTTGGAATCAAAACAAGAATCAGATTATGTTACTAACCTAGATAAACTTGTTGATAGTAATAACAAATTAATTTGGGGCGTTGGATTTGCAATGTCAGATGCAGTGTTAAATGCTGCAAAAACTAATAAAGATGTTAACTATGCTATAATAGATAATTCTTATGGAGATAAGACACCAAGCAATGTAACAGGTGTTACTTTTAGAGCACAAGAATCATCATTTATAGTAGGATACATAGCTGGAAAGACAACTAAAACTAATAAAGTTGGATTTGTTGGTGGTATAAAAAGCCCAGTAATTGATCAATTCCAGTTTGGATATCAAGCAGGTGTAGATTATGCATCAAAAGAATTAGGAAAACCTATCACTGTAGATGTTCAATATGCTGAAAGTTTCTCAGATGCTTCAAAGGGAAAAGCAATTGCTCAAAAGATGTTCTCTTCTGGAGATGACATTGTTTTCCACGCAGCTGGTGGTACAGGTGTAGGAGTAATTGATGCAGCTAAAGAAGCTAATAAGTATGTAATTGGTGTTGATCGTGACCAATCATATCTTGCTCCTAACAATGTTTTAACTTCATCTTTAAAATTAGTAAATGTTGCTGTTGCTAAAGTTTCTAAGGATGCTATGGATGGTAAGAAAATCGGAGGAAAAACTTATACTTATGGATTGAAAGATGGAGCTGTTGGAATTCCAACTAAAAACAAAAACTTAAGTCCAGAAGTATATGATGCAGCTATGAAATTAGAAAATAAAATTAAAGATGGTTCAATAGTTGTTCCATATGACCAAAAGAGTTATGACAAGTATAACAAAAAATAATAAATATTGAAGCAAAAGCACTTCCAAATTTAAATAAACTAAAGTTTGGAAGTGTTTATCTAGGTTAAAGAATAGTTTGATTATATGTAAATTTAATAGAAGGAGGTTTTGATATGGAAATCAGCGAACAATATGCAGTTCAAATGCATGATATTACAAAAACATTTGGTACATTCTGCGCTTTAGATAATATCAATCTTAACGTTAAAAAAGGTACAATTCATGCACTACTTGGCGAAAATGGTGCGGGAAAGAGTACACTTATGAATATACTTTATGGATTGTATAAAGCTGATAAAGGTGAAGTTTATCTTAATGGAAAAAAGGTAAATATAAAGAATCCAAGTGTAGCAATTGAACATGGTATTGGAATGGTTCATCAGCATTTTATGTTAGTTGATAATTTTACGGTAACAGAAAATATTGTTTTAGGTAGCGAAGTAACTAGTAAATTTGGCATAACAGATATGAAAAAAGCACGTCAAGAAATACTTAATATTGTTAAAAAGTATGGCCTTGAAGTAGATCCTGATGCAAAGATTGAGGATATTTCTGTTGGTATGCAGCAGCGTGTTGAAATATTAAAAGCTCTATATCGTGGAGCTGATTTATTAATTTTAGATGAACCAACAGCAGTATTAACACCGCAAGAAATACAGGATTTAATAAAAATTATGCGTAACCTTATAGCAGCAGGGAAAACTATTATAATAATTACACATAAATTAAAGGAAATAAAGGAATCATCTGATGTTTGTACTATTATTCGTAGGGGTGAATATGTAGATACAGTTAAAGTAAGTGAGGTTAGCCAAGAAAATCTTGCTACTATGATGGTAGGTCATAAAGTTAACTTGGTTGTTAATAAAACTCACGCAAATCCAAAGGAAACTATATTTGAAATTAATAATTTAGTAGTCAAGGATGAGAGAAAACTGGATGCTATTAAAAATTTGTCTCTTAAAGTACGTAAGGGAGAGATTTTTGGTATTGCCGGTGTTGATGGTAATGGACAAAAAGAATTAGTTGAAGCAATTACATGTCTTACAAAATGTGAAAGTGGTACGATTAAGATAGGTGGAGAAGAAATACAAAATACAACACCTGAAAATGTAATTAAGCATAAGATTTCAACAATACATGAAGATAGACAAAAACGTGGACTTGTATTAGATTTTACTGTTGCTGAAAATATGGTTATTGAAAAACATAATAGTGAACCATATTGTAAAAAAGGATTTTTAAATAGATATAAAATTGTGGAACATACTAAAAAGCTTATAAAAGAATATGATGTTAGACCTGATAACTGTGAATTATCTCAAGTTAGAGGTTTGTCAGGAGGAAATCAGCAAAAAGTTATAATAGCAAGAGAGATAGCTAATGACCCTGATTTACTTATTGCTGTACAGCCAACCCGTGGTATGGATGTAGGAGCAATTGAATATGTACATAAGACTTTAATTAATGAAAGAGATAAAGGAAAGGCAGTTCTTTTAATTTCTTTGGAGCTTGATGAAGTTATGAATGTTTCAGATACTATAGCTGTAATTTATAATGGAACTATTGTAAAAACTTTTAAGCAGGGTGAAGTAGATGAAAATACAATAGGTTTACTAATGGCAGGAGGTAAGCATAATGAAAACAGTAGTAAAAATGCTTAAAAAACCATTTACATCAACAGTAATTGCTATATTTTTGGGCTTCATTGTTGCAGCAATAGTACTTAGTATTGCAAAGTATAATCCGGCTAGTGCATTTAGTGCACTTTTTCAGGGTGTCTTTTCAAAACCTAAATACATATCGAATACTATTATAAAATCTACACCAATTATATTAACCGGATTAAGTGTAGCATTTGCTTTTAAAACAGGACTATTTAATATAGGAGCTGAGGGACAATATATTATAGGAACAATTGCAGCTACAATGGTTGGTATTAAATTGAACCTGCCAGCATTTTTAGAAATTCCTATTTTAATTTTTGTAGGCTTAGCAGCAGGAGGAGTGTATGGAGGAATTGTAGGATTTTTGAAGGCTAAATTTGAAATACATGAAGTTATAACGAGTATAATGTTAAACTGGATTGCTTTGTATTTATGTAATTTTGTAGTTGGGTTAAAGGGATTTCATCAGCCTAGTTCAACAAGTACTTATCCAATAAACAAATCTGGTTTTACAACAATACTTGGAAGTTGGAAAAATACTGATGCAGGAATAGCTGCATTATCAAAAAATAAGTTCATTTCTGACGTTGTACTTAAAACTGATCTTAATATTGGTATTATAGTAGCGATTATAATGGCTGTAGCAATATGGTTTTTGTTATATAAAACATCTAAAGGATATGAACTCCGTGCAGTTGGTTTTAATAAATATGCTGCAGAATTTGCTGGTATAGATGTTAATAAGAATATTATTCAATCAATGGTTATATCAGGAGCACTATCAGGACTTGCGGGAGCATTAATTATCACAGGAATTCAGCCTCACTGTATATCAACTTTAGCTGCTTTTGAGAACAATGGATTTAATGGGTTATCAGTTGCTTTAATAGCAGGTAGTTCACCTGTAGGATGTATCTTTGCAGGATTACTTTTTGGAGGATTGATTTATGGAGGAGGAGCTATACAATCTACAATAGGAGCTCCATCGGAAATTATTGATATTATGATAGGTACTATTGTATTTTTCGTAGCGTTAACTAAAATTGTACCTGTTTTAGCTGATAAACTTTTAAAAAGAGGTGAGATTGATGTTAAGTAGCATTGGGCTATTGATAGGAATAACTTTAATGTATTCTGCACCATTAATTTTTGGAGCTTTAGGGGGCGTAATTTCAGAGCGCTCTGGGGTTGTAAATATTGGAATTGAGGGTATGATGGTAATAGGAGCTTTTACAGGTGCATCAGTTGGATATTATTCTAATAATCCATGGATTGGTTTTCTTGCAGCAGGTATTGCCGGGGGAATAATTGCGCTTCTTCATGCAATAGCATCTGTAACTTTTAATGCAGATCAAACTATTTCTGGTATTGCTATAAATTTGATTGGACCAGGTGTTGCAGTGTTTTTATGTAGATTATTTTTTAAAGGAGCAGCTATGACACCTCCAGTTAAAAATCAATTGCCTAAGATATTCGATGGTTTAGATAGTACAGTTGTTTTAGCTTTGGCTTTAACAATAATTTTATGGTTTGTTCTTTATAAGACAAAATGGGGGCTACATATACGTGCAGTTGGTGAAAATCCGGCAGCTGCAGATACTATGGGAATTAACGTAACCAAGACCAGATATATTTGTGTAATAGTATCAGGTATTTTATCAGGTTTTGGTGGTGCAGCAATGACACTGGCTATTATTAATCAATTTACGCAAACGGCTATTAGTGGTCAGGGATTTATAGCTTTAGCGGCAGTCATATTTGGAAAGTGGAAGCCACATGGAGCTTATGGAGCTTGTTTGTTATTTGGATTTTCGGAGGCTTTAACAGTTATTTTAGGTGGAGGACATTTTGCTGTTCCATCAGAAATTCTTGCTATGCTTCCGTACATTTTAACAATTATAGTTTTAATTCTTTTTGTTGGAAAATCAGTTGCTCCTAAGTCTGATGGTTTACCATATGAAAAAGGAGCTCGTTAGTAATTAAGGAGGATATAAATGAATATAGCAAAATATATAGATCATACAATTTTAAAACCTCAAGCTACTATAGATGAGGTAAAGAAAGTTTGCAAGGAAGCTAAAGAATACAAATTTGCATCTGTTTGTGTAAATGGATGTCATGCGAAGCTGGTAAGTAATGAGCTTGCTGGAACCGATGTTAAAACTTGTGTAGTAATTGGATTTCCACTAGGCGCAGCGACTAAAGAAGCTAAGGAATTTGAAGCTGCTGATGCTATAAAAAATGGTGCAGATGAAGTGGATATGGTTATAAATATTGGAGCATTAAAAGATAAAAACTATTCTTTAGTTAAAGAAGATATAGAGGGCGTAGTTAATGCAGCTAAGGGAAAGGCTTTAGTCAAAGTAATTATAGAAACATGTTTATTAACTGATGAAGAAAAAATAAAGGCATGTGAAATAACTAAAGAAGCTAAAGCTAATTTTGTTAAAACATCAACAGGTTTTTCTACTGGTGGAGCTAAAAAAGAGGATGTAAGTCTTATGAGAAAAACTGTAGGTGAAGATTTAGGTGTAAAAGCTTCAGGTGGAATCAGAGACTATAAAACTGCTATGGATATGATTAATGCTGGAGCAAGTAGAATAGGAGCTAGCAGTGGTATTGCTATTGTTAGAGAAGGTAATAATATAAAATAGTGTATTATTAATTTGCTTTTGTTTACTAGGGATATTTATACAACATTGAGATTATAAAATTAAGGATACTATGTATTGATTGAATTATTAATACATAGTATTTTTGCTTTTACAGCTAAATAATACAATAATTAAACAATATAACTCAAAAAAGCTGAAAATGTATCTTTTAACTTTAATTTTCTGCATTTTAATTATATAATTGAAATATAGTTTTAAGGATATAGAAAGGGTAAAAGGTATAACCATGAAAAGCTTAAGGTTAAAAATTTTAGCTATTATAATTCCTATTCTTATTATTGCACTTGTTACACTTGGCAGTATGAACTATATGCAAGCAAAAAAACTAATACAGGAAGATAATAAATCTGAATTAATTAAAACTGCTGAAGATGAAAGCAATTCCGTAAAATTGTGGTTTGATGTTTACAGGCAGCAAATAACAACTTATGCTAGATCGCCAATAATAGTTTCTGGTACTCATGAAGAAATAATGGATTATCTTCGTAAGGAAATTAAAAACAATCCTCTTTATGCCAATATACTTTGTTCAGATACAAAAGGTAATGCGTATAGTGCTCTTGGTATAAGTGTAAATATTGCAAATCGTGATTATTTTGAGCAAGCTTTAAAGGGAAAAACCGTTATATCTGATCCTATTATATCTTTATATACAGGCAAACGTGTAGTAGAAATTGCGGCACCTATTATAAAGGATGGAAATATTAAGGGTGTAATTGCTGCTTCTATTACTGTTGATGATATAGTTAAGCACATATTATCAATAAGAATCGAGAAAACTGGTTATGCATTTTTAGTAAGAAAAGATGGATTAGTAGTTATTCATCCTGATAAGAAGGTAGCAAATACATTAAATATATTTACAAGTAAAAATATTGATACTTCATTAAAGACTTTTGGAAGAAATATGTTAAAAAGTACATCAGGATCTGGAAAGTTTATATCAAATGGTGTTTCTCAGTATGCAGCTTATTCTAGAGTTCCTAAAACTGATTGGTATTTAGTAATTCAGGTTCCTAAGCAAGAAATAAATGTGAAACTAATTGGGTTTGCTAAGATTTTGTTAGCCACTATATTAATAGTGATGCTTATTGTAATTGAGGCTATTATATTAATGGCATCACATATTACTAAACCAATAGAACTTTTAGAAGTAGAAGCAAATCGTATTTCATTAGGAGAATATACTGTGAATTCCGTAAATATTAATTTAAAAGATGAGATTGGCCGATTATCAAGAACTTTCGAAAAGATGGTAGGAAACCTTAAAAACAATTATGAAGAGTTAATGAATACTTATGAAGCGTTAGAAATATCAAATCAAGAAATTATTGCATCTGATGAGGAGCTTAAAGAGTATAATGCCGAGCTTCATAAAAGTAAGGAAGCTTTACGCATAAGTGAGGAACGCTTTAGGTTAGCTACAGAAGGTTCTAATATTGATATTTGGGATAGTGATATGGATAGTAATATGGTTTCTTTTTATAGAGCGCCCGATAGTACAGGAGTTTACAATCCAATAGATGAAATTAGTAAAATTCATAGTAGGATTCATCCTGATGATAGAGAATATGTTAGAAAACTATTTAAAGATAGTATTACTAAAAAATCTCCATATGTTGAATGTGAATTTCGCGAAAAGGATAAATATGGAGAGTACCGATGGGTTTTATGTAAGGGTAAAATCAGTTGGAATGATGATGGAAAAACTATTCGGATATCTGGTTCTAACATGGACATTACAGAGAGGAAAAAAATTGAGGAAAAAATAAATTATATGGCACACTATGATGCTTTAACTGGTTTGTCAAATAGAACTTTATTATACGATAGTTTTTCAGCAGCACTTTATGAAGCAAATACTAATAATAAAAGGTTGGCACTATTATATATTGATCTTGATAATTTTAAAAATGTTAATGATTTGTTAGGTCATAATTATGGTAATGAATTGCTAAAGAATGTGAGTGAAAAACTCCTTGCGTGTGTTAGTAAAGTAGATATTGTTTCTCGTCTTGGTGGTGATGAATTTGCAATATTGCTACCCTTTATAAAAGATAATAATGAAATAAATAAAGTTTTAAATAAAATAATGGATATGTTTAAAGTTCCATTTGTTTTAAATGGACAGGAGTTTTATATTTCATCTAGTATTGGGGTAGCAATTTATCCTAAAGATGGACAAGATATAACTACAATAATGAAAAATTCGGATACTGCTATGTACAGTGCAAAGAATTCTGGTAAAAATAAATATGCATTTTTTAATACATCAATGAATGATAAAGTAATTTCAAGGCTTAAGCTTGAGAATAGTATAAGACGGGCATTAGAAAAAAGTGAGTTTGTAGTGTATTATCAACCACAAATGAATTTAAAAACAGAAACCATATCTGGAGTTGAAGCCTTGATACGATGGGAAAGTCCTTCAAAGGGTATTATATCTCCAATAGACTTTATACCAATTGCTGAAGAAACCGGACTAATTGTTCCAATAGGTGAATTTGTATTAAAAACTGCTTGTAAGCAAATACGAAAATGGAATGACTTAGGCTATAAAAATTTAAACATGGCTGTAAATTTTTCAGCAAGACAATTTAAGCAAAACGATCTTGTAAATAGTATTAATAATATAATTTCAGAAGAGGGTGTTGACCCTAAACATTTAGAATTTGAAATAACTGAAACTATGGTTATGGAGGATATAGACAATACAGTAGAAATTCTAAAAGCTATAAAGAAAAGTGGTATTAAAATATCCTTAGATGATTTTGGTATAGGTTATTCATCATTAAATTATCTAAAGGAACTTCCAATTGATGTTTTGAAAATGGATAAGGAATTTGTTTTAGATATATGTGAAAATAAAAAACAAGCTGAAATTGCAAGGACTATAATTTCATTAGCACACAATCTTGATATTGAAGTGGTTGCTGAGGGAGTAGAAAATGTAAAAATATTAGATTTACTTAAAGAGTATGGCTGCGACAAGGCACAGGGCTATCTTTTTAGTAAACCTGTAAAACCTGAATCTATAGAAAAGATGTTCAGTAGCAGTAGTTTAAAACGTTAAATAAAGTTCATAAGACTAAGCATAACTGAGGCTTGGGTCAAAGACCCATTATCATTCTTAATTAGTAATAGGTATTTTCTATAGTAACACTCTAACAACTTCATATTAGCATTTTATAATTAACAAAAGCCTCATATAATTTAGAGAGTGCCTATATTGGATTAAGAAGGATAATGGGCTTCGCCCAAACCTCGTGTATGATAATATTCAAACATCTAAGTCTTTTTATAATTTGGGGCAAAGTCTTATTGAGCTTTATTTAAATCGTTTCCAAACTACTGTTACTGAACATAAAAGGTAAAAGCAAGGAAGATTTTCTTCCGCTTTGCTGCCGAAAATCTGAAATTAAAGCTTGCATAAAACTAAGCTTTAGTTTGAAATTTATTTTTCTGTAAAGTTCTAAAATTCCGTAGGGACGGAGGAATTTTTTCCTTGAAACACTGTTTGGATGAAACAATAATATTGCAGGGCAGTTTAAATAAAGGTCAATAAATCTTGGAGACTAATTGTTAAAAGACTTAGAAGTTCCAATTTGTCTGAGCATTTTTTCAGCGAGTTATTGAAACTTCTTAGTCTTTTAATAATTAGTCTCTTAGATTTATGACCTTTATTTACTGACATGCAATATTATTGTTTCATCTATTTTTATTAAATTTGGGAAAGCTATAATTATATAAAAATAATAAAATTATAAAGTTGAAATTCTAAAATATTTACAATTTACAAGGAGGAAAAAAGATGTTCAATGAGTGGGAAGGATTTAAGGAAGGAACATGGCAAGATGGAATAGATGTAAGAAACTTCATACAAAAAAATTATAAATTATATGAGGGAGATGGAAGTTTTTTAGAGGGCAAAACGGAAAAAACAAGTAAAGTATGGGATAAGGCTTATGCATTAATTGTTGAGGAGGTTAAAAAGGGAATAATTGATGTTGCAACAGACAGAGTGTCTGGAATAGATAGTTACGATGCAGGATATATAGATAAAGACAATGAGGTCATAGTTGGTCTTCAAACAGATGCACCGCTTAAAAGAATAGTAAATCCATTTGGTGGAATGAGAATGGTTCAAAGTTCATTAAAAGAATATGGTTATAAGCTTGATCCAGATATTGAAAAGCATTTTTCAAAATATAGAAAAACTCATAATGAAGGAGTATTTGATGCATATACAAAGGAAATAAGAGCAGCTAGAAGTGCAGGACTTTTAACAGGTCTTCCAGATGCCTATGGGAGGGGAAGAATAATAGGCGACTATAGAAGAGTTGCACTTTATGGAATAGATTATCTTATAGAAGAAAAGAAAAAAGATTTAGATAAGCTTCAAGGTGATATGCTGGATGAATTAGTAAGAAAAAGAGAAGAAGTGTCAATGCAAATAAGGGCTTTAGGTGAAATGAAATCTATGGCATTAAAGTATGGAATTGATATATCAAAGCCAGCTGCAAATGCAAAGGAAGCGGCTCAAAATTTATATTTTGGATATTTAGCAGGAGTAAAAGAAAACAATGGAGCAGCAACTTCGTTTGGGAGAACTTCGACTTTTCTAGATATCTACATTGAAAGGGATCTAGAGAAAGGTTTAATTACAGAAAAAGAAGCTCAGGAAATTGTAGACCAATTGATAATCAAATTGAGATTAGTTAGACATTTAAGAACACCAGAATATAATGAATTATTTGGCGGTGATCCAACCTGGGTAACTGAATCAATTGGTGGCATGGGTATTAATGGTAGACCACTTGTTACGAAGAATTCTTTTAGATATCTTCATACATTAATTAATCTTGGAACATCTGCAGAACCAAACTTAACAGTTTTATGGTCAGACAAGTTACCCCAAAACTTTAAGAAATACTGTGCGGATATTTCAATAAAGACGGATTCTATTCAATATGAAAATGATGAAATTATGAGACCAATTTATGGAGATGATTATGCTATAGCCTGCTGTGTATCAGCTATGAAACTTGGCAAGCAAATGCAGTTTTTTGGAGCTAGGTGCAATTTGGCTAAATCATTATTATATGCTATTAATGGCGGTATAGATGAAATAAAAGAAATAAAGGTAGTTCCAGAAATAGAAAAAATGAATGATGAGATTCTTGATTTTAAAAAGGTAAAAGAAAATTACTTTAAAGTTTTAGAATATGTTGCAAAAATATATGTTGATACAATGAATATAATACACTTTATGCATGATAAATATGCTTATGAGGCAGGGCAAATGGCGCTTCATGATACAGCAGTTGAAAGATTAATGGCTTTTGGAGTAGCAGGTCTTTCAGTTGCAATAGATTCGTTATCTGCAATTAAATATGCAAAAGTTAAACCAATTAGGAATGAAGCAGGGATAGCGGTAGACTTTGAAGTGAATGGGGATTTCCCTAAGTACGGTAATGATGATGATAGAGCAGATGATTTAGGAGTAGAATTAGTTATTAAATTTTCAAGTGAACTTAAGAAACATCCTCTTTATAGAAATGCTAAACATACATTATCGGCACTTACAATAACATCGAATGTCATGTATGGTAAAAAGACTGGAACAACGCCAGATGGAAGAAAGAAAGGTGAACCACTAGCACCAGGAGCAAATCCAATGCACGGAAGAGATATAAATGGAGCCTTAGCATCACTTAATTCAGTAGCTAAAATACCGTATAATGCCATTTGCCAGGATGGAGTTTCAAATACTTTTTCTATTGTTCCAGATGCGCTTGGAAAGGATAAAAATCAAAGAATTAACAACTTAGTTTCTATACTAGATGGCTATTTTGTTCAAGGAGCACATCATTTGAATGTTAATGTTCTTAAAAGAGAGACGCTGATTGATGCTATGAAAAATCCTGATAAATACCCAACATTAACAATAAGGGTTTCAGGATATGCGGTTAATTTCAGCCGTTTATCAAGGGAGCAGCAATTAGAAGTTATAAAGAGAACATTCCATGAAAGTATGTAGTATAGGATTTTAGTAGTAAATTATATTATAGATTAGTGGTAAGCCCAAAACTATTAGATTGGTGCTTGCCACTTTTAAATTTTGTTACAATTATAATTTGATTAGCAGCGTATGCATTATTATAATGAATTAGAATGTTGTAATGTTATGGAGGAAAAAATGAATTTTATAGCTATAGATTTTGAAACTGCAAATGAAAAAAGAAGTAGTCCATGCTCAATCGGTATTGTTGTTATAAAAAATGGACATGTTGTAGAAAAAGTATATCATTTAATAAGACCTAAGGAAATGAGGTTCATGCCAATTAATATTGGAATTCATGGAATAAGACCAGCCGTGGTTGAAAATGAGCCAGAATTTGATGAGATATGGGAGAAAATTAAACATTATTTTAATGGAAGTTTAGTAATAGCACATAATGCTTCATTTGATATATCGGTTTTAAGAAAAACTGCAGAGCTTTATGATATAGAGCTTCCTGAATTTAAGTATATTTGTACTATGAAGCTTGCCAGAAACTTTTATTTAGGAATTGATAATGCAAAATTAAATACAGTAAATGATTTTTTGGGATATGAGTTTAAGCACCATGATGCACTTTATGATGCACTTGCATGTGGTAACATACTCCTTAATATATCAAAAGAATTAAAGTGTGATGATGTTAATGAAATATCTAAATTAGTAGGAGTGACTATTGGAAATGTAGATAGTACAGGATATAAGCCATCACGCACTAAAGGAATAGCAATAAAAACTTCTAATAGAATATATGCTCATAAAAAATCAAGAATATTTGAAAGATTAAAAGATGATGAATTTAAAAATCAAGTGGTGGTGTTTACAGGAAGGCTTGACTCTATGTCAAGAGATGAAGCAATGAGATTAGTTAGAAGATTAGGTGGAAATACAGGAAGTTCTGTTACGAAAAAGACAACAATTTTAGTAACTAATATGAAAGATATTATAAAAGATTTACGAATGGAGGAGATGAGCAATAAGCTTAAAAGAGCAATGGATTTAAAAGCAAGAGGGCAGAATATAAAATTTTTAAACGAAGAGGAGTTTTTGAGTATAATTAAGTAAGTCACAGTTATGAAATTCTTGATGATGCTTAATCTACAATGTTTAGGTGAATTAGAGTAAATATTTTATAAAATAAATTATTAACAAAGTTTCCATCTTTATATGGAATTTTGGCTTAAAATAAAAAATGTATAGTGATATTGATAATTAATATTGTTAAATAATTATTTTTTCTTGAAAAAAATTATTATTTGTGTACAATAAAAGTATGTACTAAAAATAATTTTTAGAAAAGAGGATTATTATGAATATTAATTTGGATAAAAAATATAAATTGTTTATTAATGGAGAATGGAAGGATTCTTCAGATAAAGCTACAATAAAAACTTACAATCCAGCCAATGGTGAATTATTAGCTGAAATTGCGGATGCTTCTAAAAAAGATGTAGATGACGCTGTCAATGCTGGAAGAAAGGCTTTTCTTACATGGAGTAAAAGTAGTCCAGCAGAAAGAGCACAAATATTAAATAAAATCGCTGATATAATTGATGAAAATAAAGAGTATTTAGCAACGGTAGAGACAATGGATAACGGAAAACCTATTAGAGAGACGTTAGGTGCTGATATACCGCTAGCTGCAGATCACTTTAGATACTTTGCTGGTGTTGTTCGTTCAGATGAAGGAAATGCATCAATGCTGGATGAAAATACGTTGAATATAATATTAAGAGAGCCAGTTGGAGTTGTTGGACAAATAGTTCCATGGAACTTCCCATTTTTAATGGCGGCATGGAAATTAGCTCCAGCATTAGCGGCTGGTGATGTTTCGGTTTTTAAGCCATCAAGTACAACTTCTTTAAGTGTGCTGGAGCTTGTAAAATTAATACAAAATGTTGTTCCTAAGGGTGTAATTAATCTCATAACAGGAAAAGGATCAAAAAGTGGTGAATATTTGCAAAATAATAAGGGCATTGATAAATTGGCTTTTACAGGATCAACAGCAGTTGGAAGACAAATAGGATTATCTGCGGCTGAACGTATTATTCCTGCTACCTTAGAGCTTGGCGGAAAGTCAGCTAATATTTTCTTTAGTGATGCAAATATGAAGCTTGCTTTAGAAGGTGTTCAACTTGGAATTTTATTTAATCAAGGACAAGTTTGCGCAGCAGGTTCTAGAATATTTGTACAAGAAGATTTTTATGATGAATTTATGGAAAAGGCAATAGCTGCATTTAAAAAAGTTAAAGTTGGAAATCCTTTAGATCCTGATACGCAAATGGGGGCACAGGTTAGTGAAGCTCAACTCAAAAAAATTCTTAAATATATAAAAATAGGCGAAGAAGAAGGAGCCAAAGTGGCTGTTGGAGGAGAAAGATTTGTTGAAGGCGATGCTAAAAATGGATACTTTATGAAACCAACTTTACTTACAGAAGTTACAAATGATATGAGGGTAGCAAGAGATGAAATATTTGGACCGGTTGGTGTTGTAATAAAATTTAAAACAGAAAAAGAAGTTATTGATTTGGCAAATGATAGTAATTACGGACTAGCAGGGGGAGTGTTTACAACTAATTTAAATAGAGCAATAAGAGTAGCCAGGGGAATAAGGACTGGACGTGTGTGGGTTAATACTTATAATACTTTTCCAGCCGGAGCACCATTTGGAGGATATAAAGAATCAGGTATAGGTAGAGAAACTCATAAAGTTATATTAGAAGCCTATACTCAGAAGAAAAATATCATAGTGAATTTATCAGAAACTCCTGGCGGAATGTACGTAAAATAATTAAATAAGAAATATTACGAAGTAATAGTATTTTGAAACATTAAATAAAAATCATAAGACTAAGCTCCAAATTATAAAAATACTAAGAAATTTTAATAACTCGCTGAAAGAAAGCTCAGACAAATTAAAATTTCTAAGTCTTTTTATAATTTGAAGCAAGTCTTATTGAATTTTATTTAAATTGTTCCCAAAATACTATTACTTTGCTTAAGATAAAAGCAAGGTAAATTTTTCTTCGCTTCACTGCGAAAAAATAATATATTAACTTATTGAAAGTTTACTTGTTTAATTAGTGATTTACTAATTTAATCTATGTAATTTATGCCTAAAATTCCGTAGGCACGGAGGAATTTTTTCCTTTCAATGTTAATTTGCCCAAACCTCAGGTATGATACTTGACAAAATATAAAAATGAAAGTATGATATATGTAATATAAAACAGTTTGACTCAATTAGATTTCGTTAAATTATAAGGGGTATATTATGAATAAATACGACAAAATAAAATTAGAAAATCAATTATGTTTTCCACTTTATGCGTTATCAAGAGAAATAATAAAATTGTATAAACCACTTCTTGATAAATTTAATCTTACTTATACACAATATATTACAATGCTTGTTATGTGGGAAGATGAAAAAATAACGTTTAAAAAATTGGGAAAAAGACTTTATTTAGACTCGGGGACACTTACTCCTGTTTTAAAAAGATTAGAATCTATGGGGTTAATAACAAAGTATAGGACAGAAGAAGATGACAGGGTTGTTGCCATTGAATTAACGGAAAAGGGAAGAACGTTAAAAGATGATATTGTTGAAGTCCCAGAAAAAATGTTCTGTAAGTCTAAATTGACTAAAGAAGAGGCAATTGATTTAAAAGTTAAATTAGATACCATGCTTAAGAGATTCAGATAGTATGAAAATTAAAGTAACTGTTTTTTACACTAATAGATTGAGCAAAATTTAATTTTTATAAATTTAAAACAACAAAATCGATATTAGAAGGGAAGCGTATGGCCGTGAAATTTTATGATTTTAGTGCAAGGAAGATGAATGGAAAAGAAATAAATATGAATGAGTACAAGGGCAAGGTTATTTTAGTTGTCAATACAGCAAGTAAATGTGGATTTACACCACAGTTAAAGGGTTTAGAAGACTTATATGCGGGGTATAAGGATAAGGGTTTTGAAATACTTGGATTTCCGTGTAATCAATTTGCAAACCAAGATCCAGGTACAAATAAAGAAATTAGTGAATTTTGTTTAGTGAATTATGGAGTAACTTTTACTATGTTCGAAAAAATAGATGTTAATGGGAAAAATGCACATCCAATATATAAATTTTTAAAGGAAAAAGCAAAGGGGATATTAGGAAGTGCAATTAAGTGGAATTTTACTAAATTTCTTATAGATAGGGACGGAAATGTTATAAGAAGATATGCGCCTACAGTAGTTCCAGAGAAAATAAAAAATGATATAGAAAAATTATTATAAATAGTGGAGGAAAAAATATGAGTATATATGATTATAAATTTAAAGATATATATGGAAAAGAAGTGGCTATTAAAGATTATAAAAATAAAGTAATATTAATTATCAACATAGCAAGTAAATGTGGATTTACACCGCAGTTAGAAGATTTAGAAAAAATATATAAGAAGTATAGCAATGAAGAATTTGAGATTATTGGATTCCCATGTAATCAATTTGCAAGCCAGGCTCCGGGAAGTAACAGTGACTTAAATAAATTTTGTAAATTAAATTATGGAGTAACTTTTAAGCTTTCACAAAAAATAGATGTCAGAGGTACTAATTCGGATCCAATATTTGATTATTTAACTAGTAAATGTCCTTTTGAGGGATTTAATAAAGATAATATTTCGGATAGAATGCTGTATTCATTTTTAGGAGAAAACTTTCCAGAGTACTTAGTAGGCGATACTATAAAATGGAATTTTACTAAATTTTTAATTGATAGAAAAGGTAATCCCGTAAAAAGATTTGAGCCAAGTATAGAACCTATGGATATGTTAGATGATATAAAAAGGGCAATAAAAATGAACGTGTAAAAAGTGTAAGATGGCAATCACAATATTAAAAACCCGTACTAAAGAAATTTGGTATGGGTTTTTAATATTGTTTTTTACTGATTAAATCGCTGGTTTATTTATTATATTGTTTACTTATATAAAAAAGTTAAATTTTTGTTAAGTCTATATGAAATTGAACAAGCATATAATAAATTTTGAAATAGATAGAGACTTCGTAGATCATTGATAAATGCTATATTGTAATGAATTCATAGGCTTTTGTGTATTCGTTTTGACTAATTAAATTTTTGAGTTTAGTATAATTAATTTTTAGTTTGACACAAGTATCTATCTACTTTATAATTTATTAAGAAATTGGAAAAGCAAGGAAGCGAAATAAAGATGATGAATATTATTAAAACCGCAATTGTTACTATAATAATATCAATTATATCAGGACTATTAGTAGAGCGTTTTAAAAATTTAGCACCTAGGATATTATGTAATATAGGAAGATGTACACCTATAAAATTAAATAATAAAAAAGTTTATGCATACAAAGTTACTGTTAGCAACTTATCGAAGAAAATAGTTCATGAGTTAAGTTTAAACATACAAAGTGCACAAAGCAGCATAAGGATTGCAGATGCCAAAATAACAAAGGGGTTAAAGTTTGATTCTTCAGCAAAAGATAAGATGATAGATATTTTTATACCTTTTTTAGGTAAGGATGATAAATTTTCAGTTACAGTTTATATGGAAAATTATAAGCAGCCTACTATTGTACTGCATTCACCTGAAAATTTCAGGGAGATAGATTCTGTAGAAAAACATAGTGGTCTATCTTCAATGTTACATAGTCCTAAAAATACGAATGGATCAACTTCAAATATAGTGAAAAAAGTTCAAGCAATATTTGGTAATAAGAAAGCAATAATAGCGGCTGTATCAATTGTTTTAGTTGTTATTGTTGGAATTTTAGTGAAGTCTTATTTTAACAGTACATCGCCTAGTACTACTCAAACTTCCAGCACAGGCACTGATGCTAACAAGAGTAATGCTGATACACAGAAGCCATCAGGTGGAACTAATAAAGGTTACGGTACTGGAACTTCAGCAGGTAGCACAAACAGAAATGCGAGAAGAGGATCTTCAACAGGAGGGACGAGTACGAATGGTGAAAATACTCCAACAAAGGGCACAGGTGGAAATACTGGTACCAAGGATTCAACAGGAGGAACAAGTACAAACCCTAATTCAAATTCATCAACAGGGGGAGCAGGTAAAAATACAAATACTAACAGTACGACAGATGGTTCGGGTTCGGCAAGTGGAGGTAATGACACAAAATCTTTAACAAATGGAAGTACAAATACTAAGACCTCAACAGATGGTTCAGCCGGGAATGCAAATACTACTACAGGTGGAACAAATAATAATACAAGTAAATAATTTTAATATTATAAATAAGAGTCAAGCAGGCAACTTGGCTTTTATTTTAATCTTATAATACTTAGAATATACTAAATTTAATAATTATTGATTATTGTTAATAAAAAATTAGTACTAAGATACTTTCATAGTACTATAAGAAAGTATATAATAGAGAGAGGAACGACTATTCAAATGATAATATTTACGAAAAACATTTGAATAAATTAAGGGGGAGATTTTTAGAAAGCGATTTGTGAAAAAGTAATTTAGTAATAAATATTGATTACATGGAATCTTTCAGTTTAAGTAATATTGAATGATTCAGCATGTCCACCTTCTTATATTTAAAGATTAAGTTGTATAGTAGGATATATTAGATATTCATTTTATGGCTTTTAGAAATGAAATATTAATAAAATATAGTGGACAATCTATGTGAGAAAATCAGAAATTTATTTATTAAAATGTGGTAAACTGATTAGTGGTAGAAAGTATTTCATATTTTAAAGAGGAAAAAATATCATATGGAATTGGAATCAGAATACATGAAGAGCAGAATTAAAAAGTTTTTTTAGGAAAAAATAAAAGAAAAATGGGAAACCTAAGTATGCAGAGCACTTTTTAAGAGAATTAATTTATTAAATAATTAATAAAAGTTGCTATTATATTGTTTTAAGAAGGAGTGTCCCCACATAATATATAAATATATGTGTTAATTTATTAAACTAAAAAAAGTAAATACAAAATTAAAATTATTATTGTAGTTATAAAAGGGGATGGATATTACGGAAATGGAAAAAGATAAAAGCAAATCCAATAAAGTTGCTAAAGGTATTATAATTTCTTTTTGTGCTTTAATTGTTATTTATATTGGAGTAGCACAATATTTTCAAAGCCATTTTTATTTTGGTTCCAAGATTAATGGAATTAGTGTCTCAGGAAAAACTGTAGGTGAAACAAAGACTAAGATGGCATCTGCACTACAGAGTTATGCATTAACTATAAAAGAAAGAGATGGAAAAACTGAGACTATAAAATCACAGGATATTAATGTGAAATATAGTTCTGGTAGTGAATATCAAAAACTTAAAAATAGTCAAAATCCTTATAAATGGATTTTAGGAGTATTTAGTTCAGGTAACTCAAAAATGACAGATGGAGTTTCATATGATTCTAATTTATTAAAACAAAAGATAGATAAACTTTCCTGTGTTGCTGGGAGTAAAGTAGTTGAACCTAAAAGTCCTAGTTTTAAGTATACAGATAAAGGTTATGTAGTTGTAAATGAAGTAATGGGAAATAAGGTCAATAAAGATGCTTTGTATAAGGCTGCAGAAAAGGCAGTATTAGATCAACAATCTACAATAGACATGGAGACTAGTGGCTGTTATGTTAGTCCTAAGTATACTTCAAAATCTCCAAAAGTTAATACAACTAAGGAACTCCTCAATAAATATGTGGCTACAAAGGTTACTTATGAATTTGGAAATCAAAAAGAAAGCGTAGATGGTTCTGAAATAAATAAGTGGCTTAATGTCAATGATAATCTTGACGTTACAATTGATCAAAATCAAGAAAAAACATATTTAAAAGGAATCTTCGGTAAGTATAATACAGTTGGAAAAACAAGAAGCTTTACTACATCTTCAGGAAATACTGTAAGTGTCAGTGGTGGTGACTATGGTTGGCTTGTTAATACTAATAAGGAAATGCAGAATTTGAATGATGCTATAAAAAAAGGACAGACTATAACAGAACAGCCAACATACAGTCAAAAAGCCGCATCGCATGATGCCAATGATATTGGAAATACTTATGTAGAAGTTGATTTGTCAAAACAGCATGTGTGGTTTTATAAAAATGGTTCATTGGTAACTCAGGGAGATGTTGTTACAGGAAATGTAAGTCTTAATGATGCAACTCCACCAGGTGTTTACAGCGTAAAATATAAAGAAAGAAATGCTACTTTGAAGGGCCAGGGCTATGCTTCACCTGTTAGCTATTGGATGCCATTTAATGGCGGAATCGGACTTCATGATGCACCTTGGAGACAAGGACAGTTTGGTGGAAGCATATATCTTAATGGTGGATCTCATGGATGTGTAAATTGTCCACCTGAATTAGCAGAGACTATCTTTAATAATATAGATGCAGGCACTCCAGTTGTTTGTTTTTAGTGTAATTTTTTAATGTTAAAGTATATTGAAAATCTTGCTATTGAAGCAGGGTTTTCTTTTTTTATAAAAAGTTATATTAGTAGTATACAAAAATTATGATATAATATTAAAAACGTTAATAGATGAGGGGATAAAATGAAACGAAAGATAATTTTTATGGATGTAGATGGAACACTTGTTAATGACAATGATATTGTTCCAGATTCAGCTGCGGCAGCTATTAAAAAAGCAAGAAAGAATGGGCATTATATATTTTTGTGTACAGGCCGTTCAAAGGCAGAACTATTTGATCATATAATTGAGATTGGGTTTGATGGAATTATAGCTGCATCTGGAGGATACATTGAATTTGATAATAAAGTAATAATGCATAAAAAAGTGCAGAATGAGGATGTTAAGCATTTGGTTAAATATTTTAATGAAAATAATATTGATTTTTATTTAGAATCCAATGGAGGGTTATTTGCAAGTCAAAATTGCAAGAATCATTTAAGAAAAATCATATATGGAGATAATAATTTGGATTCTAAAAAAAGAGCTGAATTAGACAAAGGGATGAATCCATTTATCGAATGCTTAATTGAGGGTGAGAATTTGATAAGAGACGATATAAATAAAGTGTCATTTTTAGGATCACCTATACCAATTGAAACTATAAAAGAGGAATTTGAAGGAAAGTTTAATGTAATTCCAAGTACAGTACCGGCGTTTGGAAAAAATAGCGGGGAATTATCAATTCCAGGGATTCATAAAGCACTAGCAATTGAAACATTATTAAAGTATTTAAATTTGCAAAGAGAAGATACTTTTGCGTATGGAGATGGAATTAATGATGCTGAAATGATACAGTATGTAAATACTGGTATTGCAATGGGAAATGCTAAGGAAGAGTTAAAAAATGTGGCTGATGATGTTACAGATACTCATGATGAAGGCGGAATTTATAATAGTTTTAAAAAATATAAGTTAATTTAATGTGGAGTTAAAAGGAAGTTCGTATTGCGGAGGAAAATATGAGTATAAGTAATCTTTTTTTTTACATTCATTATTGTGGCAGAAGGCAGCCTAATGAAGAATGGAAGTATAAGCCTAAAATTACAAGGACACTTGAACACCATGAACTAATTCTTATTACCGGAGGAAATGGTAATATTATTATACAAAATAGAAAATATAAAGCTAGAGAAGGTGTGATATTTTATATTCCTGCGGATACTCTTCAGTCTATAGAATCAGATTTTAAAAATCATTTGTATTTTATATCTATTCATTTTAGTTTTGTAAATGTGTTATTCAGCAATAATAAGTGGGATATTAAAAATAGAACTAAGATATTACCATTAAGTTCAATGCAGGAAGTAAAAGATTGCTATGAAATAAATTATTTATTTAGAAGGCTAACTGATAGTTGGAATGAAAAATTACCTAGTTATGAGTTTGTTACAAAGGTATTACTCGAGCAATTGATTTTTCAAATTTATCAAAATGAAAAAAAAGAAAATCATAATTATTCAGTAACGTTAAAAGTTGAAAATATTATTAAATATATGCGTGAAAATATGAAAAATAAATTAACGTTAACTGAATTAGCAGACAGAGTTAAGTTGTCACCAGCTTACTTATCAAGAGCTTTTAAAAGTAGCACGGGATATACTGTAATTGGTCTTTTTAATAAGATAAAAATTGATAAAGCTAAAGAACTTATGATTGAAGGAAATAAAAAGGTGAAGGATATAGCACATGAGGTTGGATTTAATGATGAATTTTATTTTAGTAGAATATTTAAAAAAGTGGAGGGAATAAGTCCATCTGAATTTTACAGCAAAAATATCCATGGCGTTTAATATAGTGCATGGTATAAAGCCTATTCTTAATATAAAATTAAGATGTTATTGTTAAGCTTTTTACAATAATTGAAGTATAAAAGAAGGAAGGCTTATATGCATGAAGTTATGGAAAAGAAATTTAATAGTTTGCTGGTTTGGAGTGTTTGTAACAAGTATAGGAATGAGTCAGATTGCTCCGATACTGCCTCTTTATATAAGACATCTTGGAGTTCAAAATACTGCGATGATTGAGAGATTTTCAGGAATTGCTTTTGGTATTAATTTTATAACTTTAGCAATTTTTTCTCCAGTATGGGGGCGTGCAGCTGATAAATACGGTAGAAAACCTATGCTCCTTAGGTCAAGTTTTGGTATGTCAATAGTTATTTGTAGTATGGGATTTGTACGAAATGTGTATCAGCTTATAGGATTAAGGGGGCTGCAGGGAGTTATAGCTGGTTATACAACGGCTTGCACCACATTAATTGCAACTCAAACAGATAAAGAGCATGCAGGATGGGCTTTAGGCTGTCTCTCGACGGCATCTATTTCTGGGACACTATTTGGTCCTATGATTGGTGGTTATATAGAAGAAAACTTTGGAGTGCAAAATGTATTTTTTATAACAGGGGCACTTATGGTTATTGCATTTTTTACAAGCGTATTTTTTGTAAAGGAATCATTTAATAGAGAAGATAAGAAAGTTCTTAGTACTAAGGAAGTATGGAGAATTATTCCAAACAGAAAATTAATTATAATAATGTTTGTAACAGCTTTTATATTAAATTTGGCATTATATTCTATAGAACCTATTATAACAGTGTACGTTACTCAGTTATCTAGGAGCAGTCATGTGGCGTTAATAGCAGGAATGGCATTTTCAGCATCAGGTCTTGCAAGTATAATTGCGGCTCCAAGGCTGGGAAAACTTTCTGATAAGATTGGCGCACATAAGGTTATGCTGTGTGCACTTTTATGGGCAGGCATAATTTTTATACCACAGGCATTTGTAAAAAATCCATGGCAGTTAATGGGACTTCGATTCTTATTAGGATTAGCAACAGCAGGACTTGTACCTTCAGTTAATACATTAATTAAGAGGCTTACACCTGATTCTCTTACAGGTAGAATCTTTGGTTTCAGTATGTCGGCTCAATACTTAGGCGTATTTGGAGGTTCTATTTTAGGAGGACAAGTATCTGCCTACTTAGGCATACGGTATGTATTTTTTGTTACAAGTTCATTATTGCTTATAAATGCTGCATGGGTTTATTTTTCAGTTTATAAAAGATTAAATGCAAAACAAACTAAAAAAATGGCTCAGGTTGTAAAATAATATTCATTATGCTATACTAGTTTTATTATTTTAGCAATTAACGTGCGTGTATTAATAATAATGATAGCAGATTTTATCTAAGTGATTTTATGAGAAATACATTTAATTATAGGAGGCTAAATTCTCCCATAATTTCTCATTGATGTAACTGTAAAATTTGCTATTTCTTTGTGAAGTTTTTTTGATATTTGAAAAAATAGTCTTAAAAAACAGGATAAATAGTAAAGGTAGTGTGAATATGAAATTATTATCAGTAGTAGTTCCCTGCTACAATTCTGAGCAATATATGAGACATTGTATAGAGTCTATCTTGCAAGGTGGCGATGACGTAGAACTTATAATAGTAGATGATGGATCAACAGATAAAACAGCAGAAATTGCAGATGAATATGCAAAAACATATCCATCTATAATAAAAGCTGTACATCAAGAAAATGGTGGACATGGTGAAGCTGTAAATACTGGTATAAAAAATGCATCTGGCTTGTATTTTAAAGTAGTGGACAGTGATGATTGGGTAGATACTAGTGCATACAAAAAGATATTAAATACAATTAAAGACTTTACTGATAGTGAAGAACTTCTTGATATGTTTATTAGTAATTTTGTATATGAAAAAAAAGGTGCAAGATATAAGAAAGTTATGAAATACGAAAATGTACTTCCCGTGGGAAGAGTTTTTACATGGGATGATGTTAAGCATTTTCGCAAAGGTCAGTATATATTAATGCATTCTGTTATATATAGAACACAGCTTTTGAGGGATTGCAAATTAGAATTGCCTAAGCATACTTTTTATGTGGACAATCTATTTGTATATGTACCACTTGAATATGTAAAGAAGATGTTTTATATAAATGTTGATTTTTATAGATACTTTATTGGGCGAGAAGATCAATCAGTTCACGAGAGTGTCATGATAAAGAGAATTGATCAGCAGATAAAAGTAAATAAGCTTATGATGGAAGAAGTAAATCTTAGTAGTATTGAAAATTTAAAGCTTCAACATTATATGTTCAATTACCTGGAAATTATTACAGTAATATCGTCTATCTTATTGATACGTTCAGGTACTGAAGAAAATTTGAAAAAAGAAAAAGAACTATGGAAATACATTAAGGATAGAGACTTAGAACTTTATAATAATCTTAGATATGGAATTATGGGTCGGGTAATAAATTTACCAGGTAGAATAGGACGTAAAATTTCTTTAGGAGCATATAAAATATCACAAAGAATAGTGGGATTCAATTAAAAAATATTTTAGGAGAATAAATTTTATGAATAATAAATATGATTTTTTAATTGTAGGTGCAGGACTATATGGTGCTATTTTTGCAAATGAAGCGAAAAAGCAAGGAAAACGCTGTTTAATCATTGATAAGCGTAGTCATATTGGGGGAAATATTTATACAGAAAAAGTTGAAGGCATTAATGTGCATAAATATGGAGCTCATATTTTTCATACTAATAATAAAATGGTATGGCAGTATGTAAATCAATTTGCTGAATTCAATAGATATACTAACAGCCCGGTGGCAAATTATCATGGAGAAATTTATAACTTACCTTTTAATATGAATACATTTAATAAAATGTGGGGAGTTGTAACTCCGGATGAGGCAAAGAAGAAAATAGAGGATCAGCGTAGTGCTAACTTTACAGAGCATCCACAAAATTTAGAGGAGCAGGCTATTAATTTAGTTGGTACAGATATTTATGAAAAACTTATTCGCGGCTATACTGAGAAACAGTGGGGGCGCTCGTGCAGGGAATTACCAGCATTTATTATACGAAGACTTCCTGTAAGATTTACATATGACAACAATTATTTTAATGCACTTTATCAGGGAATACCCATAGGTGGGTATACTGCTATGATTGAAAAAATGATAGCTGGTATTGAAGTAAAACTTGATACAGATTATTTTAAAAATAAAGATAAATGGGATAGTATTGCGGAAAAAGTAGTTTATACAGGACCTGTTGATGCTTACTTTAATTATAAATTTGGTGTTTTGCAGTATAGAAGCGTACGATTTGAAACGGAAGTTTTAGATATACCTAATTTTCAGGGTAATGCAGTAGTTAACTATACGGATAGAGAAACTCCGTATACGCGTATTATAGAACATAAGCATTTTGAGTTCCAAAATCAATCTAAAACGGTTGTAAGTCGTGAATATAGCACAGAATGGAAACTTGGTGATGAGCCATATTATCCTGTCAATGATGAAAAAAATAGTGCTTTGTATGAAAAATATAAGGGACTTACTGAAACTCAGGATAATGTTATTTTTGGTGGGCGCTTAGGCGAATATAAATATTATGATATGGATAAAGTTGTAGAAGTGGCACTGGAGAAAGCAAAAAAAGTTTTAAAAAACGTAGAATAAATTATTTCAATATAATAAAAGCCGTATCAGATTTTTAATGCGGCTTTAAAAGTTACTGTTTTTATACGGTAAATTATTATTAATATTTTTATTTACATGTTGAGGGAATAGTTTTTCATTAAAGTATATTTTATATACAAATATGTATGAAGCAAAGCCAAGTATTAGTCCCCAGAAAACGTCTATTATAGAATGTTGCTTTACAAAAAGTGTTGAAATACAAATAAAAAAACTAAGAATTATTACAAGAATTTTTACCTTTAGGTTATTCTTAAAGCAAATTGAATTCATAATACCTGTACAAAGTGAAATACAAACAGCAACATGCAAACTTGGACATACACTTGATGGTGAATCACCTTCTTGTAAAAGCTTTATAGCCTGTGAAAAAATATCTTTGCCATAAGTTGTTGGTCTGAGTGTTATATAACTTGGGTATATGAAATAAGCTAATAAACCAATTGCCATACATATATTAACTGATAAAAAAGTTTTTCTTAAATCAATTTTTGATTTAAAAAAGAAAATAATACATGTTCCTGCAATAAGTAAAAACCACAGGCAATATGGTATTATAAATATGGGGACAAAAGGAATCATATCGTCCAATTTACAATAAATTCTATGCCCTCCAAGGTTGATGTTATCTTCTATTAAAAAGATTATTACTAAAGCAATATAAATAAAAATTTGAAGCAAAGCTTTATTGTCTTTGTTTTTTTTAAACACGTGATTTTCCTTCTTTTTTATAAAAATTAATAATGATCAGATTAAGAGTAAGGTATACAAATTCACCTAATCTTTCATGAAAACCTATATCCATTATATATATTACTACTTTTTGCTTATTATATATAGAGTGTTTATTTAAACTGTTCCCTAAATACTATTATCCTGATTAAAGTAAAAGCAAGGTAAATTTTTCTGCCCTTCTCTACGAAAAATGCGATAACATATTATTATAGAATGATAATTGGATTTGCGTATGATTCGATTACTAATAAATTAAGGATGATTAATACATACTAATATATTTAAAGATCAAATAATATAGATATAAAATCAGCTATTTATATAAAAGTTAAGGAGGAAGCTGAACATGAATCAAAAGGAAAGAATGCTATCAGAACTACCTTACAAAGCATGGTTGGATGGGCTTGAGGAAGAAAGAATTAAAAATAAGCTCAAAATATATGAATACAATTTGCTTCGTCCTGATGAAAAGAGCAAAATGAACAAATTGATTAAAGATATACTTGGTAAAACAGGTGAGAGCATTCATGTGGAACAGCCTTTTCATTGTGATTATGGCAAAAATATTGAGGTTGGAAATAACTTCTTTGCAAATTACAATTGTGTAATATTAGATGTAGGTAAAGTAGTAATTGGAGAAAATGTTTTATTTGCACCAAATGTATCGGTTTATACAGCAGGTCATCCAATTCATCCAGAGCCCAGAAATTCGGGATATGAATATGGTATTAAGGTAATAATAGGAGATAATGTATGGATAGGCGGAAATGTTATAATAAATCCAGGTGTTAAAATAGGAAATAATGCTGTAATAGGGTCTGGTAGTGTAATTACAAAGGATATACCTGATGATGTTATTGCAGTAGGAAATCCATGCAGGGTTGTAAGAAAAATAACGTATGATGATAGAAAATATTACTTTAAAGACAGAAAATTTGATGTTGAAGATTATTAAGCTAGTTTAGCTATTACTATTATACATTTAAGAATAATAAATTTTATAAACTAAAAATACTTAGAAGGTACCCAGATTATATAAGTAAATTTGAGTACCTTTATTTAGCGTATAATATTATTATAAAAATTACTTAGGGTAGTTGACATACTAACATTAACAATATAAAATCATACTTAAATAAACTGGAGATGTGATTATTCATATGAGAAAATATATAAGTGAATATAAAAATTCCTTAGTGTTTAAGGCCGCTTTAGCAGCAACTATAGTAATGCTCATACTAATGTTAACTTTAATAATTAATAATATATATTCATTCTATGTAGTTAGAACAAATACTATAAATTCATCTCAAAATGAACTTAAAATATATATAAATGATATAAACAATTCATTTAATGGCACATTAAATGATCTCAATGAAATCGCTTCCAATGTCGGTGAAATATTGGATATTGGCAGTGAAAATGAATCATTAAGATATTTTTCACAGGAGAAATTGCAAGACATTTTGACAGAAAGAATAAGTAATAACAAGTATGCACATGCTTTTGTAATTTATAATATTGAACATAATATTTTACTATCTAGTTACAATAAGGAACTCAGTTATCTTGACAAATTGGAGTTAAGCGAAAGTATTAAAAGCAATTTATATAAAAGAAAATACACTTTAGAGGATTTATGGGCTCCAATAAAGATTAATGATAAGATAGTTTTCTTTAAAGCATATAATTTTTCTGGGAATATAATAGCTGCATTTATCAGTTCGGATACTTTAATGAAATTTGTTAATAAATCTGATTCTAATATACGTCAGCAGATAGTATTGTCTGATAAAAAAGGAAATCCTTTAATAAAATCGGGAAATGCAAGCTTTTCTAATATAAATTATCCTTTGCCAGTTAATAAGAATAGTATTAGCAGTAGTGGTAGACAATATATTATAAATTCATATAATATAGAAACAAGTTATGCTAGACTATTTTCAATTATAGAAGAAAAAAATTTATTTCTTGGACTTAATTATGTTCAGTGGATTATTGCTATTTTGGGTGCTAGCTCATTACTATTATTGTTGTATGTAGTTTATTATTTAAACAAAGAGGTTATAAAACCTGTAAAAGCATTGATTATAGGAACAAAAGAAGTTGAGAAAGGAAATTTTGATTACAGGGTAAAGTACCCAGGAAATTTATTTGAGTTCCAAACTCTAAATAAGTCTTTTAACTTAATGATTGGAGAAATCAAAACTTTAAAAATAAGTGAATACGAAAAGAAAATTGAGCTGCAAAAAGCTGAATTAAAATACCTACATATGCAGATTAGGCCACATTTTTTCTTGAATGCATTAACTACTATACATAGTTTGACGTATAAAAATAAAGATGAAGAAATAAGAAAGTTTATAGACGCTTTATCAAATCATCTTAGATATATGTTTAAAGGAGGTACGATACTAGTATCAATAAAAGAGGAAATAGAGTATGTAAAAAGCTATTTTTATATGCAGGAAATTAAATTCCCTAACAGTGTTTTTTATGTTATTGATGTGGAACCTTCTCTTGAGAAAGAAAAAATACCACAATTTCTTATTCACACTTTTGTTGAAAATTCTTTTAAACATGCAATGACACTTGAGGAAACTCTTTCTGTTTTTATTAATGTAAAGTACTGCACGTTTGAAGGTGATGAAGCTATAAAAATAGTTATAGAGGACAGCGGTGAAGGTTTTCCAGAGGATATTTTAAATAAGGTAAATGGATCATATAATACGGATGATTCAGATGGATACAAAATTGGAATTTCTAATATAAAAAGAACTTTAGCCATATTTTACGGAAAAGATAATCTTTTAAAAATTTCTAATGAGGAGGCAACTGGAGGAAGAGTTGAGATTATAATTCCTAGAGATGGAGGGTATGTAATTGAGGGCGATAATAATTGATGATGATTTACTCACTGTAGAAGCAATTCGAGATTCTATTAATTGGGGGGTAATGGGCATTGATGAAGTTGATACAGCATACAATGTAGCGGGGGCAAAGAAATTATTTGAAAAAAGTGTGCCTGATGTTGTTATTTGTGACATAGAAATGCCAAAAGGTTCTGGAATTGATTTTTTAAAATGGATAAGAAAAAATGAGTACAAAAGTGAGTTCATTTTTTTAACATGTCATGAGAGTTTTGAATTTGCATCAACTGCACTGGAGTATAACGCTATAAGTTATATAACAAAACCTTTTAATATAGATAAAACGGAAGTAGCTATTGCTAAAGCGGTAGAAAAAATTAAAAAGGAAAGGCATCTCAATGAATACAGTGAGTATGGTGAATATTGGCTGAACAATAGAAAAATAATGCTTGAAAACTTTTGGAGAGAACTTTTGTTTTTGGGAATTTCAAACGACCGTGCTTCAATACAGGAGGAAATAGAAACTAGAAATCTTAAATTAAATGTAGATGATAATTATTATTTATTGCTTATCAGTGTAATTAAATCAGAAAATAAAGGTGTATTAATGAATAGTCAAACTTTTGAATATGCACTTAAAAAGCTTTCAACCGAAACTATATTAGGCCAACTGGATTTTGATAATGTTTTGTATTATGTAAATAGCAGAACTCATAATGTTTTAATAATATTACCTAGTAGCAAAGTTACCGAGCAAATAAAAGATTTATGCTTGAGTTTTATAGACAATTGTCATAAATACTTAAAGTGTAGAGCTGCTTGTTACATAAGTGATATAACTACTATGAGCTCATTAGCTGATATTAGGGTAAAGCTTGAGGAGATGGATCAAAACAATATAGTGTTTAGAAACAATGTATTTTTATATGGTGATAAAGATATTTTTAATACTAAAGGGCAATATGGTATTGATACAAATATTTTAAGTGATTTATTAGAAAAGGGAGAAAAAATTAAAGTTGTTAATTATATGAAAGGCGAGCTAGAATTGCTGGTGGCAAGAAAAAACTTAGATTCCTCTGTTATGTACTCTATACATCAAGATTTTATGCAGGTTATATATGCATTTTTATATAAGAATGAGATACAAGCGCATAATTTATTTTCTGATAAAGTGTCACAAAATTTAAGTAATAATGCTAACAATTCTATGTTTGATATGTTAAAGTGGATTCATTTTATTACAACGAAAACTGTTGAATATGCAAAAGAAGTTAAAAAATCATATACGATTATAGATAAAGCAAAGAAATATATATATGAGAATTATAAGGAGTACATTACAAGAAAAGATGTTGCTGCAAGCGTTTTTTTAACACCAGATTATTTGGCTAAAATTTTTAAGGCAGAAACTGGTGTTGCTGTTAAAGATTATATTAACAACTACCGTATTGAGAAAGCTAAGGGGTTACTTAGAAGCAGCGATATTAGTATTAGTATGATAGCTTCTCAGGTAGGATTTGATAATTTTTCATATTTTTCAACCGTCTTTAAAAAAATAACAGGTGTAAGCCCAGTTTTATTCCGAAAAGAGGAAAGCTGATTTGTAGAATGGAATAGTGTGAAAGATAATTTTACGGCGCTTTGCTCTGGAAAATCTACATTTTAGAAAAGAACATTTCCACTAGTGGAAATGGAAGTGGTTATATTATAAAAATCCTAGTACCACAAAGCTTTATGCCATAAAATTCCGTAGGTACGGAGGAATTTTTTCCTTGTATTCCTGTAGGAGCGAAGTAACAATGATGAAGGAACAATTTAAAAGAATTTTAATGAATCTTGGTAAAAAAATCATAAAATACTTAGATATGTCAATTTATTTGAACATTTTTTCAGCGAGTTATTGAAATGTCTTAAGATTTTATGATTTTTTTACCTTAGATGTATAGAATTCTTTTAGCGTTCCTTCATCATTGTTACTTCGCTTTATGTTCACTTAAAATTAAAAGTTTAGTGCGTATTTTTGAAAGCGTTTACTTAAAAAAATGAATATAATTTAACTATAATAAAAAATCAAATGAAATTAGGGGGAAATAATATGAAAAGGTCAAAGAAACTTTTAGGAATTTTGCTTGCAACAGTGCTTAGTACTTCAATGCTAGCTGGTTGCGGCAGTAATAGTTCTCAAAATTCTACAGAAAGTAAAAAAGGTAATCCAGATGAGATTGTATATGCGTATGTAACTTTTAATAAGGTTCCAGATGACAGCCAATTGAAAACTGTAGAAAGTGCTATTGATAAAATTACGGTACCTAAAATTAATGTTAAAGTTAAGTTGAAACCGTTATCTGTTTCAAATTATAGTCAGCAAATATCGTTGTCAATACAAAGTGGTGAACAATTAGATGTATTTCATACTCTTGGAGATTTAAATCAATATATTTCTAAAAATGAACTGTTACCACTAGATGATTTGCTAAATAAATATGGAAAAGAAACCAAAGAGATTGTTGGAAATACTTTTTTAAAGACTACGGAGGCTAATGGAAAAACTTATGCTGTTCCATCATATAAGGGTGTAGCAATTGCTCCTAATTTAGTATATAGAACGGATATAATGAAGGATTTAGGAGTTGATCCAAATAGCATTAAAAGCATAGATGATTTAAATGCACTTTTTGCAAAGGTAAAAGAAAAATATCCTAGTATGATTCCAATAGCACCTACAAATCAAGGATATTCAGGTGTTTTAGCAACATTAACCGATGTAGATTATCTTACTGATGATTTATTTAAGCCAACAGCCGTTTTAATGGGAAATAACACTAAAGTACAAGATTATTATGAAACTGATGCATTTAAACAAAAAATTAAAATAGCTAGAGATTGGTACAATAAAGGATATCTTTCTAAGGATGCAGCAACTACAACTACTTTAGCTACAGAACTTATTTCAGCGGATAAATGTTTCTCCTATGTTGCAAGCTATGCAGGAAAAGAATCAGCAGCTCAAATTTCAGCACTTACAGGAAAGAAAATGGGCATGGTAAGATTAGCTGAGCCATATTTATCAACTACAAGTGTTAATGCTGTTAGCTGGGGAATTGCTTCAACAAGTAAAAAACAAGAAGCAGCTATGAAATTTTTGAACTTAACATATTCTAACAAAGATATAGTAAACCTACTTGTTTATGGAATAGAAGGCCAGGATTATGTAAAAACAGATAAGGACCATTTGAAATATCCTAATGGTAAAGATTCTAATTCAGTACCATATACTGCTGCACTTAGTTGCGGAATTATAGGAAATCAATTTAATCAATACTCGCTAGAAGGACAAAGCACAGATGATTTGAAACTTATGGAAAAGGAAAATAAGAATTCAGCTATGTCTAAGGCATTTGGTTTTACTTTTGATAGTTCAAATGTAAAAACAGAATACTCTGCTGTTATGAATGTAATTAATCAATATTTACCAGGATTGAATTGTGGTAGTTTAGACCCTGATACAGAACTTCCAAATTTCATTAAGAAATTAAAGGAAGCAGGAATGGATACAATTGTTAAGGAAAAACAAAAACAGCTAGATCAATGGCTTTCTAAGAATAAAAAATAATGTTAAGTATAAATGAAGTAAAAAGTTTTGAGCTTTTTACTTCATTTATAAAACAGAAAGGAAAATGAATATGGAAAGACAAGTAAAAAAGAAAAAGAAAAGTTTTAAGAGTTCATTACCTTTATTAATGCTTACAATTCCAGGATTATTATATCTCATTGTTAATAACTATATCCCAATGGCAGGAGCAGTTATTGCTTTTAAAAGTCAAGATCTATCGAAGGGGATGTTTGGTGGTTCATGGGTTGGTCTTAAAAATTTTGCTTTTTTATTTAAAACTAAAGATGCGTGGATTATGACTAGAAACACAATTTTATATAATTTAGTGTTTATTATATTAGGAACAGTTTGTTCTATAATAGTTGCAATATTAATGACTGAATTAACAAAAAAGGTATTAGGTAAATTTTATCAAAATGCTTTGATATTACCAAGTATTATTTCAATGGTAGTCGTGTCTTATATAGGATTCGCATTCTTAAATTCAGATACAGGACTTATAAATAAAACAATCTTACATGCATTAGGGTCTAAGGGTATTTCGTGGTATTCAGAACCTAAATACTGGCCAGCAATTTTGGTAGTAGTTTATTTATGGAAAAATGTTGGATATGCTTCTATTGTTTATATGGCAAGTATAGCTGGTATTGATAAGAGCCTTTATGAAGCAGCTAAAATTGATGGTGCTGGTAAGTTAAAACAAATAAGATACATAACTCTTCCTATGCTTAAACCTACAATAATTATTATGACTCTTATGGCTGTAGGAAGAATTATGAACTCTGATTTTGGATTATTTTATCAGGTACCAATGAACTCAGGAGCACTTTATAGTACTACACAGACAATAGATACCTATGTATATCGTGCTATGATGCAGCTTAATGATACAGGTATGGCAGCTGCTTCTGGATTGTATCAATCAATTATAGGATTAGTTTTAGTGTTATTTGCCAATGGAATTGTAAGAAAATCAGATAAATCAAATTCATTATTTTAGGGGGGATGTAAAATGGAAGATATAAAAAGTAGAGGAGAAAAAGCGTTTAGTATTTTTGCGGAAGTAACTATAATTGTGCTTGTTATATTGTGTTTAGCACCATTTGTTCTAATTATTATGGCATCTATTACAAAAGAAACTGCTCTTGTGAAATATGGTTACAGCTTTTTTCCAAAAGCATTTAGCCTTGATGCGTATAACTATATTATGAAAGAAGCTGGAACAATTGTAAAAGCATATGGAATATCAATATTTGTTACAGTAGTAGGAACAACAATAAGCATTTTTATAACTGCAATGCTAGCATATCCACTATCAAGAATAGATTTTAAATATGGAAAATTAATTTCTTTTATTGTTCTTTTTACTATGCTATTTAGCGGCGGAGTGGCACCTTCATACATGATGTGGACAAGAGTTTTTCATGTTAAGGATACAATATTTGCGTTAATACTTCCAAACTATTTAATGAGTGCATTTAATGTTTTTTTAATGAGAAATTATTATAGTAACAATATTCCAAGTTCTCTTATAGAATCGGCACAAATAGATGGAGCTGGTGAATTTAAAATATTTTTTAAGATAATATTACCTCTGTCAATACCAGCAATCGCAACTATTGGAATATTTACAGGATTAGCATATTGGAATGATTGGGTTAACGCACTATATTACATTACTAATCCAAATCTTTATAGTATACAAAACTTACTTGTTACAACTATGAATAATATTCAATTCTTGCAATCTGGAAGTGCTAGTGCAGTAGGAAATGTAGCAGTTCAGTTTCCAAGTAATGGAATAAGAATGGCTTTAGCGGTAATAGGTGTGTTACCAATAATAATTATATTCCCATTTATGCAAAAGTACTTCATAAAAGGTGTTGTTGTGGGTGCAGTTAAAGGTTAATAGCCATAAACTTAGGGGAGGTTATATTGATGAAGGTAAAAGAAATTGTCAGTGAAATTTTAAACAAATTTGGAGGAGTTAAGTTCGAAGAAACTTGTGACAAGCTTATGAGCGGCAGCTATGATACAGAAGTTACAGGAGTTGTAACTACCTTTATGGCTACAGTAGATGTAATTAGAGAAGCAATTAATAAAGGTGCTAATTTTATCATTACTCATGAACCAACCTATTATACGGGAATTGATAGCATAGAATGGGTAAAAGATGATCCAGTATATATAGAAAAAAAGAAACTTATTGACAAGCATGGTATCGCTATTTGGCGTTTTCATGATCATATGCATGCGGCACCTTTTGATTTAATTTATGCTGGTTTAATAAAGGAAATTGTATGGGAGGATTATTTAATTAAGGGGTTACAATTTCCACATTGTTATGAGATACCAGAGATGAGCTTAAGAGAGTTATCATGGTTTTTTAAAGAAAAACTAGATATGAAGGTTATTCAAATAGTTGGTTCTCCGGATACTAAATGCAAAAGAGTTGGAATACTCGTTGGAGGTGGAAGCTTAGGGTTAGGTGTAGAAGAAATGCCAATGAAGTTAATGAAGGAACAAAATTTAGATGTTATGGTATGCGGTGATATAACAGAATGGACCTTATGCCCATACGTAAGAGATGCAGCATCACTTGGAATGAATAAGGCAATGCTTGTTTTGGGTCATGAGCGCAGTGAAGAGGCAGGAATGAAATATATGGCTAAATGGTTATTTCCAATGCTTAATGGTGTTCCTGTACATTTTATAGATGCAAAAGAACCTTTTAATTATTTATAATGAGGTGAATTTATGTCATACGAAAAAAGAGTTTTGCCAGAATTAATGCCTATGCTGCAAAACAATATAAAATTTGATTTAAACAAGGATTTGTATATGATGAGAAAACTCACAATTCCAACTATAGAAAAGTTGCCTAATGTACTAACAACAACATGTATGATTAGTGGTCCAGAATCAGAACTATTAGTAAAGATTTATGAACCGAATAATAGAAAAAATACAAATTTGCCTGTAGTGTTTTGGATTCATGGTGGTGGCTATGTGATGGGACATCCTGATGGGGATGATGCCTTGTGTGAATGTTTTGTTACAGAAATCAATTGTGTTGTAATCTCAATTGATTATAGGTTAGCACCTGAGCATAAATATCCAGCGGCGATAGAAGATTGTTATGCTGGACTTAAATGGACAATTAACAATGCAGAAAAATTAAAAATAGATATTTCAAGAATTGCAATTGCAGGAGCTAGTGCTGGAGGTGGACTCACAGCAGCACTTGCACTTATGGTACGTGACAGAGGTGAAATAGAGGTAGCATTTCAGGCACCTTTGTACCCAATGTTAGATGATAGAAATGTAACTTTTTCAAGTCATGAAATAAATGAAGAAAATTTACCAAAGGCATGGAACAGGGAAGCTAATGAGATTGCCTGGAAAATGTATTTAGGAGATAAGGATTCAAATGAGATATCTTATTATGCAGCTCCAGCTAGAGCTAAGTATTTGACGGGACTTCCCCCTGCGTATATATTTATAGGTCAGCTTGATCCCTTTAGAGATGAAACTTTAGAATATGTTTCGAGATTAGCCAAAGCTGGTGTTCCAGTTGAGTTTCACTTATATCCAGGATGTTTTCATGGCTTTGATTCAATTTTTAACGATGCGGAGATTAGTAAACAGGCTAGGAGCGGCTTTATAGATGCATTATCAAAGGCTCTAAATAAATAATTAGGAGGAGAGAAAATGGCTTTTTTACAAATAAATTTTTATTCGAAATCTTTAAAGAGATTAGTTAATTTTAATGCTGTTTTACCAGTAGACACTGTTACGATCCCTGGAATAATGGAGGCACCACCGGATGGACCTATGAAATCTATTTACCTTTTACATGGATATTCTGGTGGTCAGCATGATTGGATTTCAGGAAGTAAAATTCAGGAGTTGGCATTAAAGCACAATATAGCAGTATTTATGCCAACAGGGGAGAATAGTTTTTACATAGATGATATTGATATGGGAGCATTATATGGAGAATTTGTAGGAAAAGAACTTGTAGAAGTCACAAGAAAAATGTTTCATTTATCAGATAAAAAAGAGGATACCTTCATAGGCGGGCTATCCATGGGGGGATATGGAGCAATTAGAAATGGACTAAAATATTCAGATACCTTTGGACGTATCATTGCACTATCATCTGCACTTATAACTTATAATATTGCAGGAATCCCGGAGGATTATAAAGATCCAGTTGCGGATTATAAATATTATACTAGAGTTTTTGGCGATTTAAATAAGCTTATTGGAAGTGACAAAGATCCAGAAGCAATTGCTCATAATTTAAAGGGAAGCGGCAGAGACATTCCTAAAATATATATAGCATGTGGAACGGAGGATTTTTTATTAAGTGAAAATAGAAAGTTTCACGCTTTTTTAACCTCAGAAAATATAGAACATGATTATGAGGAAGGTTCTGGTACACATGATTGGACATTCTGGAATGAATATATCGAAAAAGCAATTGAATGGGCAATTTAGGAGCTGATAATTATGATTAGAATAAATAAACTTTTTCCAAAGGGTAGAAGAAAAGCATTCACATTAAGTTATGATGATGGAATTACTCAAGATATGAGGCTTGTTAAAATATTCAATAAGTACAATTTGAAAGCAACATTTAATTTAAACTCGGGTTTGCAAAATGAATTAGGTAGCTTTATGTTAAATGATTTACTTATAAAAAGAATGAATATAGAGTGTATACTCGAATTATATAAAGGACATGAAATTGCAATTCATGGATTAACCCATCTTTCACTTACAGATATACCAAGAGAGCTTATGCTTAAAGAGATTATTGAAGATAAAAAGAACCATGAAGCCCTATTTAAATATCCAGTAAGGGGAATGGCATATCCCTATGGAACATATAACAAAGAAGTTTTAGAAGTGCTAAAAGGCTTAGGCATTGAGTATTCAAGAACGGTTAATAATAATGAGAATTTTAGCTTGCCTATAGATCCATTAGAGTGGAATCCAACGTGTCATCACAGTAACCCTAATCTAATGAAAATTGCAAAACGCTTTGTAGATGGAGATTTTTTTGAATTAGGACTTTTTTATTTATGGGGTCATAGTTATGAATTTGATTTAGATAGTAATTGGAAGGTAATAGAGGAGCTTTGTGAGTATATAAGTGGTAAAGATGATATTTGGTATGCTACAAATATTGAAATTATAGATTATATTGCAGCATGGAATAGATTAAGATTTTCATCGGATTGTACGTTTGTTTATAACCCTTCCGCAATTTCGGTGTGGATAAATTTTAATGAGATACCTATTGAAATAAATCCAGGTGAAACTAAAAATTTAAGATGAATAGGAAGGGGATAAATGTTACTAGAAGCTGAATTAGTTATGGAGCTTACGGTAGAATTAGCAGAAACTAAAGATGTTGGAGAAACTTGCGAGGGATATTTAAGATTAATTCCTATTGTAGGAGGTACATTTTCTGGGGATAAAATCAAAGGTAAGATTTTACCTGGCGGATATGATTGGAATGTAACTACCGATAAAGGTTCAGCACATGCTTTGGCGAAATACGGAATACAAACGGATGATGGCGTATGTATTTCTATAGAAAATGAGGGCTATATTAATTTAAAAGCATCAGAAGCTTTAATTAAAACAACACCGCGTTTTCAGGCTCCTCACGGAAAATATGCTTGGTTAAATAGTGGCGTTTTTGTAGGTTCCTTGGAAGGCGGTAAAACTGAAATACCAAGTGTTAATATAAAAATATACAAAATGAAATAATTAATAATGGCAGGGATTGGAGGGATATAATGATTAAATTTGATGATAGTATAAAGTTTAAGAATAAAGAAAATGATATTATAACTATAGGAGAATTGCTTATAGATATGATATCAGCTGATTATGGAGAAAATTTTGAATGCAGTACATACAATAGGTTTTTTGGTGGCTCTCCTGCTAACATTGCTATGAATGTGAAAAGGTTAGGAATAAATTCAATTATAGCTTCTTCAGTTGGAAAAGATGGATTAGGAAAATTTTTATTGAACCATTTAAAAAAATGTGAAATGGATACAAGCTATATACAGGAAGTTGATTATTCTACTAGTATGGTAGTAGTTAACAAAAGTAAAAATAGTCCAATCCCAATATTTTATAGAGATGCAGATTATCATTTGAATTATGATTTAAAGCTTAAAGAAGTTTTAAAAAAGTCAAAGATAATTCATTTCTCTTGCTGGCCAATATCTAGGCTTCCGGTACGTGAAGCAATAGAAAAAATTATTGAAGAAGCAGCAAAAAATGAAATGGTTATATGTTTTGACCCTAATTATCATCCTATGATATGGGAAAAGGGCGAAGATGGAGTAGCTTATGTTAAAAGTATAATTAATAAAGTAGATATAGTTAAGCCTTCTGAAGATGATGCAGAGAGATTATTTGGTAAGGATACTTATGAAAATCAGATACAGAAGTTTTTAGAACTTGGAGCGAAACTTGTAATAATGACCTTAGGAAAAGATGGCGCTATAGTATCTAATGGGGTTGAAACTATTAAGTTTAAAACTATGGCATCAGAAGTTGTGGATACTACAGGGGCAGGAGATGCATTTTGGTCTGGATTTTATGCAGCTATCGTTAAAGGTTACACTATAAGAGAGGCATTGAATCTGGGATTTGCAGTTAGTGCTTATAAATTAAAATATTTAGGAGCAGTAGTAGACTTACCTAAGCTTGAAGAGATTAAAGCTATATATAATTTATAAATGGGAGGTACATTGCATGTCAGTAAAAAATAAAGTACAACTTATTACTTATGCAGATTCCTTGGGCGGAGATTTAAAAACTCTTAATAGTGTTTTATTAAAAAATTTTTTAGATATTTGCAGCGGAGGTGTTCATATTTTACCGCCATTTCCGTCCTCTGGTGATAGGGGATTTGCGCCGCTTACTTATCTCGAGATAGAACCTAAATTTGGCACATGGGAGGATATAAGTTCTATAGGTGAAAACTTTGATATATTAGTGGATTTAATGGTTAACCATATCTCTAGAAAGTCGGAGTATTTTCAGGATTTTCTAAAGAAAGGAAGAAAATCTAAGTATGCTGATTTCTTTATTACTTTAGATAAGTTCTGGCAAAATGGTGAACCTAATAAAGAAGATATAGAAAAGATATTTCTTAGAAGAGGGCGTCCGTATTCTACTTTCAAAATAGAGGAAACTTATGATGAAGAAAAAGTATGGACAACTTTTGGAAAAACAGATCCATCAGAGCAGATAGATTTAGATATAAGATCTGAAAAGGTAAAAGAGCTGCTTAAAGATTTCTTTGTTAATTTTAGCAAGCATGGTATCAAAATAGTAAGATTAGATGCTGTGGGATATGTTATAAAGAAACTTGGAACAAGCTGTTTTTTTGTAGAACCGGATATATATGAATTTTTAGATTGGATTATGGAACTGGCAAATTCTTTAGGAATAGAACTTTTACCGGAAGTACATTCACAGTATGAAACTCAATATAAACTAGCAGAGCATGGCTTTTGGATTTATGATTTTATTTTGCCATACACTGTTCTTGATACACTAATAAATAAATCAAGTGAGAAACTTTGTGAGTATTTAAAAAATCGGCCTAATAAGCAGTTTACAACTCTTGACTGTCATGATGGTATACCAGTAAAACCTGATATGGATGATCTTATTGATAGTAAAGCTGCTAGAAAAGTGGTGGATTTATGCGTAGAAAGAGGGGCAACTTTAAGCCGTATTTTAACAGATAAGTATAAGGATAAAGATGGCTTTGACGTTCACCAAATTCAATGTTCATATTATTCTGCCTTAAACTGTGATGATGATGCATATCTAGCTGCAAGAGCTATTCAATTTTTTACACCAGGAATACCGCAAGTGTATTATGTTGGATTGCTTGCTGGAGAAAATGATTTTGAGCGTGCAAAGAGTACTGGTGAAAGGCGAGAAATTAATCGTCATAACTTCAGCACAGAGGAAATAGAAGAGGCAATTCAAAAGAAAGTAGTTCAAAGGTTATTAAAGCTTATTAGATTTAGAAATGAGTATGATGCATTTGATGGAGATTTTAAAGTTGTAGATTCTCCTAAAGATGAAATTAAACTTGCCTGGAGTAAGGATGATAAAAAATGCAGTTTGTTTATAGATTTAAAAAACAATAAGACTGAAATATATTATATTAATGATAAAGGTGAAAATGATGTTTATTTAGTATAACAGTAAAATCAATTTTTATATAAATATTTTAAATGCAAGGGTGGAAATAAAAATAAATTCTCACCCTTGTATTTTTGTTAAATTACGTTAGTAGGAGTACCATTAATGTAATTTATAGCATTATCTATAGCAATATCTACAATACGCTTCCTTGCTTCTTTAGTTGACCATGCCATGTGAGGTGTGATTATACATTGTGGAAGACCTAATAGTGGATTGTTTGGTTTTGGAGGTTCTTTGGCTAAGGTATCAAGGCCAGCAGCATATATTTTACCGCTGTAAATTCCTCTAGCAAGAGCTTCTTCATCAATCATTTGCCCTCTTGCTCCATTTAAGATAATTACTCCGTCCTGCATTTTAGATATGGTTTCATCATTAATGATTTTAATGGTCTCTTCATTTAGAGTTGCATTTAAAGATATAACATTTGAACGGGACCATAAGGTTTCCTTATCAACATATTCAATAAAATCATCATCGAAACTAGGGTTTCTATGTTTTGTATAGCCAATTACGTTCATACCAAAACCATGTGCCATTTTTGCAAGGGCAAATCCAATATTACCAAGACCCAATATACCCATGGTTTTTCCAGCTAATTCAAATTGTTTTCCGATACGGAACATAAATTGATTTTCATCCTGCCAGTATATTCTTTTGACTGCTTCGTTGTAAAATCCAACTTTGGAGCATATTTCAAGCAATAATCCCATAATATGTTGTGCTACAGACATTGTACCATATGTAGGTATATTGGTTACAGTGATATTGTTTTTTCGAGCATATCCCATATCCACTTGGTTATAGCCTGTTGTCATAAGTCCTAGATATTTTAAATTAGGTAATTTAGATAGAGTTCCACTCATATAATTACCACTATTACAAATAATCATGTCTGCGTTTTGAGCTTTTTCTATAAGTTCATCATTCATAACATCGATGTATTTTTCTATATTTTCAACTGGGTCTAGCTGTTTTAATTTTTTCCAATCAGCATCATCTGATCCTAAAAGTGCTACTTCAAATATTGATATTTTCATATAAATCCCCCTAAATAAAATCAGTTTTTACTATAACTATATGTGATAAGTGACACACTTTATATAATATCATAAAAAGTGAGCTACTTTTTTATTTGCAAAAAATATGCTTGACTTTAACGTACCGTAATAGTGTATTCTATAATTGTCCTGGGACGGAAAGAGGTAAAGTATGAACATTAAAGCAATTAGACAAGGTAAAACTATATTTGAAGCTAGCGTAATACCTACTGCTCATATTTTAAAGGAGGTAAATGATTTTTGGAATTGAAGATAAATGAGGTTGCAAAATTAGCAGGAGTAACTGTAAGAACACTTCACTATTATGATGAAATAGATTTACTAAAACCAAGTAAAATCACTGAGACGGGGTATCGTCTGTATGATGAGGATGCTATTGCACTTCTTCAGCAAATATTATTTTTTAAAGAGTTAGATTTCCCACTTAATGAAATCAAGGACATTGTTACAAGTTCCAAATTTGATAAAACAGAAGCGTTAAAGGAGCACAAAGAACTGCTCATTAAAAAGCGTGAGAGAATTGATAGATTAATAAATCTTGTAGATAAAACAATAGGAGGAGAGGGTAGTATGAGTTTTAATGAATTTGATATGACTGAGATTGAAAATATGAAGATAAAATATGAGAAGGAAGTTAAAGAGCGATGGGGTAATTCTGATGCCTATGCTGAAAGTGAGAAGAAGACTAAGAATTACAGTAAGAAAAATTGGCAGCAAATAAATGAAGAAAGCAAAGAAATTTTAAAAGCTTTTGCGGATAATAAGGATAAGGCTCCAGATAGTGAGGAGGTTCAGGCGCTTGTAAGTAAGTGGCAGAATTTTATTACAGAAAGATTTTATAAATGTACAAATGAAATTTTAAGTGGTCTTGGAGAAATGTATTTGGCCGATGAGCGATTTAAGAAAAATATTGACAAAACTGGTGAAGGAACAGCAGCATTTATGTCAGAGGCAATTAAAATTTATTGTAAAAAATAAAAATAAAAGTTGCAAAATCATTTGAAAAATTAAGATTTATTTTATGAATTTGTTAAAAAAATTTATGCCTTTAGGATTTTAAATAATTCTAAAGGTTTTCTTTGTTAGGTCAGTTAAAATAGTAAGTTCAGGATTTTTATAACATTAAAAAATTAATAAACAAAATATGCAATTTGTTTCATTAACATCTTTATTATACCATTTTATAAGACAATATAGAACCTTATATTGCAGAATTATCTATAATATAACAAAAAAAGTTTGCATATCATCTTACTATAAGTGATATAGTTTTGATTATTTGCTTATTATGAATTAAAAAGTACTTATAGAATGCGTTACTAATGAAACAAATTGCATATTTTGTTCCATTGGTAGCGCATTCTTTCGATTATGGTATTTAGTTCATTTTTAGCTTTATTGGGGGGTGAATTATGGTAGAAAGCTGCTGGAAAATTTGGAAACTACAAAATTAAATTACTAAAGGTTAATAACCCAAAATTTTAAGCTTGTAATTGTTATATAAAGTAATGGCACTGAGAATTAAAAATGAGAATTAATGAGAATTATAAATATATATTATTTTAAAGCCAGCATGTAAGTATTTATATAATTTTGCAAGCACCTATAATAAAAATATATAAAAGGAGAAAAATATGAGAGTAATATCGGATATGAAAATATTTAAAAAACTGACTTTAGTATTTATAATTGTTTCTTTACTAACACTTATAGTTGGCATAATTGGTATAAATGGAAGTAGAAGCATAAATAATAATTTAAAAAATATATATAACATTGATTTAAAGGGTACAAATGAGTTAAAAGAATTAAAGACAAATCTAACAGAAATAAGAGCAGATATCATATATTTAAGAAATGAAAAGAATAAAGATAATATAGACACTGTTATTAAAGAAATTGATGATTTGAAAGTTCAGGATAACAAGTTATTAAGTGAATATAAATCTACAATTGTTACAGAACAGGATAGGGAAGAATACTCTAAACTTAATGATTATTTAGCTAAGTGGAGATCATCAAGGGAAAAATTTATTGAATTGGTTAAGCAGAACAATTATGATGAGGCTGAAGCTTACTATGAAGATGTTTCAAAAAATAGAAAATTAGCTTTTTCTGTATTAGATAGTGAAATAAGCCTTAACTTAAAATTAGCTGATAATGATTATAATAGCAGTCAGAAGATTTTTATTAGTGCTGTATACATATCAATAGGTGTGATTATTCTTAGTATAGCGCTTTCAATTATACTTGGAATACTTATGGCAAACCATATAAACGGACCACTTAAGAAAATTGAAAAAATGGCAGAACGTTTTAGTAAATTTGATTTTTCAACACCTATTGAAATAACACGTAAAGATGAGCTTGGAAAAGTAGGAGCTTCTCTTAATTCTTCACAGAAACATGTTGCAGGACTTGTAAAAACAATTATGGGTAATGCCGAGGATATGAGTGCTGCAAGTGAAGAACTTTCGGCTACTTCTGAAGAATTATCATCTAAGGCAGCTAGTATAGATGATGCTGTAAGTAATATTGTGTCAGGAATTGAAAATATGAGTGCTTCTTCAGAGGAAATAAATGCATCAGTAGAAGAAGTAAATTCAAGTATAAATGAATTATCGTCAAAAACTATGGACCAAAGTAATAGCTCAAATGATTCAAAAAATAGAGCTGTAGAGAGTAATGAATATGTTAAAAAGTCTACAGAAGAGACTAAAAACTTATATTCAGAAAAGAAAAATAAAATAGTTGAAGCTATAGAAGAGGGAAAAGTAGTTGATAATATAAAAGTTATGGCAGATACTATAGCAAGCATTTCAGAGCAGACAAATCTATTAGCTTTAAATGCATCAATAGAAGCTGCAAGAGCAGGCGAGGCAGGTAAAGGATTTGCTGTAGTAGCAGATGAAGTTGGAAAGCTTGCAGAACAATCAGCTCAATCTGTAGCTGGGATCGATTCTACTATAACCAAAGTACAAGAGGCATTTAAGAATCTTTCTTCAAATAGTGATGAAGTGTTGAAATTTATAAATGAAGATGTACTTCAGAGGTTTACAGCATTCAATAAAGTTGGACAGCAGTATTATGATGATGCTGATTTTATAAGTAAAGTATCAGAGGAAATTGCTGCAATGTCGGAAGAGCTTGCTGCTACAGTAGATCAGGTAAGCAGCGCTTCTCAAAGTATGGCTGAAACTCAGCAAGCATCATCTGAACATGCTGAAGGAATAAAAGCAAGTGTCGATGAGGTATCAAAAGCAACAGAACAGGTAGCAATAACAGCTCAAAATCAGGCACAGTTAGCTCAAAATCTTAACGAAATGGTATCAAAGTTTAAAATAGCATAATAGGTTATTCTGGCTTGTAAATATACAAATTTAAGATATTATATAAAATACGCACAGTAGAGATATTAATTTTTGCTATGCGTATTTATTTTTATGATTAAGTATATATATTGCTAAAATAATCAGTGTATAATGAAGTTATATACTAAAGCTATTAAGGGGGATTCTATGAATACCATACTTATTGTTGAAGATAATAAAGATGTTAATTTAATGCTAAAAGAAGCTTTGACAGATGCGGGTTATGATGTGAAATCAGCCTATACAGGTATAGAAGGCATAAAGGAAATTAAAAGTTTAAAATATGATTTGGTTTTGCTTGATATTATGCTTCCATATAAAAGTGGAGATGAAATATTAAAAGAAATGAGGAAATTTTGTCAAACTCCTGTTATAGTTATTTCTGCAAAGGATATGGTTAGCACAAAGATAGATATTTTGAAGCTTGGAGCTGATGATTATATTACGAAGCCATTTGATTTAGGTGAAGTAACAGCAAGGGTAGAAGCTAATTTAAGACGCTTACGAAACAAAGCACAAGCAGGGGAAACATTTAAGTACAAGGATATGGTGCTTGATAATATTATTAAGCGTGTTAATGTAAATGATGTTTTAGTAGAATTAACGGCTAAAGAATACATGATATTAGAAATGCTAATGGAGAATAAAGGAAAGGTATTTACAAAAGCTAATCTTTATGAATCAATATGGCAAGAGGAATATCTTGGTGATGACAATGCAGTTAAAACTCATATAAGTAATTTAAGAAATAAACTAAAAAAGGCAAATTCAAAGGAAAAATATATTGAAACGGTATGGGGACTTGGCTATCGTCTATATAAAGAATGAATTATCTTTTTCTTGACACTTTCTGTGAGTAACTTAACTTTTTCTAAACCTTTGGACATTATACTGTGTATTGTAGGAAGGACAGAGGTGAACAAGAATGGTTAAATATGTTTTAAAAACAGAGAATCTTATTAAAAGCTATCATGGTGTTACTGTTTTAAATAATGTATCAGTGACTATGGAGTCTGGTAAAATATATGGGCTAATTGGACGAAATGGTGCTGGAAAATCTACATTTATGAAGCTTGTTACAGGACTTACTTTTCCAACTAGCGGAAGTATTGAACTTTTTGGGCATACTGGTGAAAAGGCTTTACAGGTTGAACGAAAAAGGCTTGGTTCCATGATTGAGTATCCAAGTCTTGATCCTAACATGACGGCGAAAGAAAATATAAGGTTTCATAGAATTATGAAAGGTATTCCAGATGAAAAAATTGAGGATGAAGTTTTGGAACTTGTTAATCTTACAGGTACAGGCAAAAAGAAAGCAAAAAACTTTTCTCTTGGTATGAAGCAGCGCCTAGGAATTGCTATTGCTCTCCTTGGTAATCCAGAATTGCTTATTTTGGATGAACCAATAAATGGGCTTGATCCAATAGGCGTGGTTGAGATTCGCAATTTATTAAAGAAATTATGTGAAGAGAAGCAAATGACAATTTTAATTTCTAGCCATAACCTACCGGAGATGTACCAGACTGCAACTAATTATATAATCATTCACAAAGGAGAAATCAAGCAAAGACTGACACTTGATGAGCTTGAAGAAAGCTGCAAACATTATATTCTCATAAATTCAACGGAACCAGAAAAATTAGCTAGTGTTTTAGAAATGAAGCTGAAGACAACAAACTATAAAGTTATGTCAGACAAATCAATTAAACTATATGATTATGCAGATGAAAAAGAGCGGATTGCAAGAACTCTTTTTGAAAATGAAATTATAGTTACAAATTTTTCGAGTGAAGGCGATACACTTGAGGATTACTTTGTATCTGTTGCCAGAGGTGGCGAAAATGTATAATTTAATTAAGGCCGATTTATTCAAGTTACGTAAATCAAAGGCAATTAAAATTATATTTGCAATTACAGTTATAAGTGCATTAACTATGACTATAATGGCATATTTAATACAGAAAGGAAAACTTAATACGGGTACAACGGGAATTGGATTTCTGTTTTCTGATGCAAATATGATGGGTATTCTTGGAGCTGTTCTTGCAGGTGTTTTTATTTGTGGCGATTTTGATAATAGAACAATTCATGAAGCTATTGTAAATGGAAATAGTAGATGTCAGGTTGTTATTAGTAAAGCCATTGTATTTTTCATAAGTTGCCTTGTTATTTTACTGCCATATTTTATAGCAACAGGTATTGCAATTGAAACTGGTTATAAATTTAATATGGGTGGAGTATCAGTTGGTTTTTTAAATTTAATTACAACTGAAGGTGGTAAAGCTATTTCTTTATTACAAGGATTTAAAATATTAGCAATTATGTTTGCCTTGGTATTTATATATATTGCACAGCTAGGCCTTTGTATACCATTTGCTATTGTTTTTAAGAAACCAGTTGTTGTCGTGGCTGTATATTATGGCATTACAATTCTTTTTTCACAGATGAGCAAATTAGAAGCAAGCGCTAAAACATTTAAAAATATTATTGAATGCACTCCATATGGAAGTAAATATGTTTTTATGGCACTAAATACAGGAGCAGGAGATATTGCAAGGGCATTTATTGTTAGCTTAATATGTATAATTATAATGATTGCTATTACTTGCTATGCATTTAGGAGAGCAGAAATTAAGTAATTGAAAGGTTGATTAAAATGTTAGTAATTGTAGTTTGTATTTTGATTATATTAAGTATACTATCTATTTTATATATTGCATTTTTGAAGCTGCAATTACGTGGCATTAATAAAGATTTAACTAAAAGGCTTACAGAACATACTCGTAAGCCTCTTACTTTAGCATTATTTAATAAAGAACTTAATACTTTAGCTTCTAATATAAATAGATGTCTCAAAGAGGAGGAAAATCTTCGTCTTGAGGCTATTCGTGAGGAAAAACATTTTAAAGAAATGATTTCAGATATTTCTCATGACTTAAGGACGCCGCTTACTGCTATAAAAGGATATCAGCAGCTCATAGCCAAAGGAACATTGACAGATGATGAGAGAGGTAAACTTAAAATCGCACAAAAACATGCTGATGAATTAGGTGCTCTTATTGAGCACTTTTTTGAGTATACATATCTTATAAATGCAGAACCAAAATTTAAAATAGAAAAGCTTAATCTTACAAATATTACTGCAGAGTGTATTGCAGAAGCTGTTGCAATTTTTGAAAAAAATAATTTGAAGGTAAATTTTTATGAGGATCCTCCTGTATTTGCAATGGGGGATAAAGAGGCTGTTATAAGAATAATTCAAAATCTCATAAGAAATTGTGTTCAGCATGCTGATAGTAATATAGATGTACAGATACTGGCTGAACAAAGTGCTGTAATATCGTTTAGGAATTTTGTAAAGGAAGGTACTGAAATTGATATAAATCGGTTATTTGACCGCTTTTACATAGCTGATAAGGCTAGGAGTAAAACCACAGGACTTGGGTTATCTATAGTAAAACTTTTAGCAGAGCAAATGGGAGGAAGTACAGATGCATCTTTAAAGGATGGAATTTTAGACATTCAAGTTAGAATTCCATTATTTTAATGCAGCATATCCTATTTATTTGTAACTTTTGCAGAGCCAGAAACCTTTACATTGGATTTCTCTTTTTTTAAAGTTTCCTCAATATGCTTAATATCTTCTATTTGTTTTTTATAGATAGATACATCTTCTAAAGCCACTCTATGTTTTGAAAATTCAACATGCTCTTCACTTAGTGGTATTTTTATTATTTCTTTTGGTGCATCTTTATTTTGGGAAGATGTTTCAAGAGATTTTTTTTCTATTACAAGATTTTCGTGTTCAATGGGGATAGTAAAGTTTTTATTTTCTGAAAACACTTCTTTATATATTTTTACATCTCCAGTTTGAATCCATTTTTTTGCTATATCAAGCTGCTCTTCTTTTATCGGTAGTGTTACATTTCTTTTATCAGTGTGAATTTCTCTTGGGCTGATACTTGTATTTTTTGTAGAGAATATAGCTAAAAGCCAACCTATAATGCTGCCAAGTATACTACCTAATAAAATGCCTGAAAGGATTTCGTGAAATGGGATACTAATAGAAAATATAGTATCAAGTAATGAAATAGTAAAAATACCAGTTCTATGTAGAAATCCAATAAATATTCCTATTAAACATCCTATTAATATTCCTGAAATTACATTCTTATAAGTATGCACTTTTTGTTCATTTTGCAATGAATTATTTTCCATAAGATAGCCTCCAATATATTAGTTATTATTAATAGAATCATATATGAAGCACATTGCTTTTATTTTTAGAGAAGTAATAGTATTTAATGTTTCAAAATACTATTACTTCGCAACATTTATTCGGTTTTATTTTCTATTATATTAGGATCACCAGTTTTATTTATTTTGGCTTCTTCTCTTTTTAGTGTTTCATCAACATGCTGTTTGTCTTCTATAGAACGTTTATGAGCTGAAACTTCTCCAGTTACAACTGTATGTTTACCGACATCAACTTTTTCCTCGCTGACTGGAATTTTAATAGGTTCTCCTTCAGTTATAGGAGCATCGCTTGCTTCGTTGTTTAAGGCTTTTCTTTCAATTACTACTTCTTCACGTTTTACTGGAACATCCACAGCTTTATGTTCCTCTATAATTTCCTTACCAAGTTCAACTTCACCTTTTTGTACTTTATTTTTGTTAATGTCAAGCTCTTCTTTGTGAAGACAAAGTTTTTTATCCTTATCATTATCTTCTTTTTTATTATCATCATCATTTCCCCAAAGTCCATCAAATAAACCCATACATAAACGCCTCCATAAATAATAATTTTTATAATTTAACCTCATTTATAGATTGCCCTTTGATATAATACATTATCCTGATTGAAATTTGGAAATGAAAGCAATATGTCACATAGTAAATAATATAATACTATAAGTAGCTATAATAAAATATTAATATTATGTTGAAATTTATATTATAAAAAACACATAAATGGATTTATTTAAAATAAAAAATGCAAAATGGATTATAATTTATTTTTATGAAAATTTTGTAAAGCCATATGAAAATTTATAAATACGGATTTGATTTTGCCTATTTTTATGTGTAGTATTAAATAGGAAGTTTATGGACTTTTAGTAAAGTGCTAGGCATGCATTAAAAGATGTTGATAGGAGGAAAATATACATGAATGGATTTCGATTTGGTAATTTCATGAAAAGAATATTGATAATGTTAGTATTAGTTTTTATGATTAGTGGACAAGCAACTGTTTTTGCAAGAGCAGGAGGCGGACACTCATCAGGAGGTGGACACTCATCATCTTCTGGAGGTTGGCATGAAAGTAGGTCAGGAGGTAGCTATCATAGCGGCACAAGCCATCCAGTGGCTGATGCAATAGTTATTGGAATAATACTTGTAATAGCAATAATAGCAGTGTCTGGACCGATTATGTATAAAGCTAAAATAAATAAAAAGAAAAGTGAGAGCATTAAGGCTATAAAAAGTTTATCTAGAAAGGATTATAACTGGAATTATAATGGTATAAAAAAGGACGTAGAGGAAGCATTTTATAAAGTGCAGCTTGCGTGGGCAGAGAGAGATCAGGATCTAGCCAAGGAATATATGAGTGAGAAGCTGTATAGCGAACATAAAAGGCAAACTGATCGGATGATATTAAGAAAGAAAAAAAATATTTTGAAGAATATGACACTTCTTGGAGAAAAGCCAATAGGATTAAAGGATTATAATGGTATTAATAGAGATGTGCTCTGGGTTGATATAGAGGCAAGTGCAATAGATTATACTATAAATGAGCAAACTAAAAAAGTAATACAGGGACAGGATGATGAGGCTTGTTATTTTGAAGAATACTGGAAGTTTATAAGAACGGAAACTAGATGGGTATTGGATGAAATAAAGCAGAAAAATGAAGTTGGGAATTTGGACTTCTTTGAAGTTGAGATTGATAATAAAAAATAGTATATAAGCTGTATACATATTATGATATGGGCTATTGCACTAAAAATTATAGACTAATAATTTTTTAGTGCAACAGCCCTATTAAAGTAAAAAAATATTATGTAAAATAATTCATTAAACGGAATAAACTCTAAAATATTGTAATTATATATTGACATTCCTTACAGTATCTGCAATAATTAGATTAATGTTAACGTTAACTTAACTGCTTACTTAGTAATTTCAATGATTTGAGTAATAATAAAGATTAACGGAAACATAAAGAAAAAGTAAATAAGGAGATTAATAAAATGGTAAAGAAATTTAGAGATAAGAATCAAATCAAAACGTTTTCAAAGAGAGCAATGATGTTTGTGCTAACTGCATCAATAATAGCTGCACCAACATTTAGTGCCAGTGCTTCAAAGTATAGTAAGCATGGAACGGGTTCTGCGGTAGTAACAACTACTAATACAAGTAAAACTATTACAAAGGCTTCAGCTGGTGGAGTAGAAACAGCATCAGTATCTATATTGAGCAGCGAAGGCAATTTGGAATCAGCAGGTGTAGAATGGAGTCCGGTGCAAGGTGCTTCAGGATACGATGTTTATTATAAATCAGAAGCTGCTTCAGACTCTGAGTATAAAAGCTTAGATGATAATTTAATTAGAAGATATCCAGCATGTTTTAGGGCAGATGTAATGGGCTTAGCAGCAGGAAACTATATTGTTAAAGTAGTTCCTATTGTAAATAATTCAGAGGATATTTCAAAAGAAGCAGTTACAAAAACTATTAGCGTAAAGGCAAATAAAAGAGAAGGCTTTGCATTTTCTTCAGCATCACCAATGGGGACAGGCTCAGGTGGATATAATGATGATGGTACTGTAAAGAATGGAGCTGAAATCATTTATATTTCAGCAAGTAATGTAAATACAGTAACGGAAGATGTTGTAACAAACGCAAAAGGAACAAAAACTACATGTACAGGACTTGTAAATATTTTAGCTGCACGTCAAAAGGGTTATGATAAAACGCCGCTTATTATTCGTATGGTAGGCGAAATTAAAGCAGCTGATATTACTGGTCTTAATACCCACACATATGTACAATTAAAGGGATGCTACAATGTTACATTTGAAGGTGTAGGTAAAGATGCTACAGCATATGGATGGGGGTTCCTTATAAGGGGAGCTAGAAATGTAGAGCTTAGAAATGTAGGAATTATGTTATTTGGTGATGATGCAATATCACTTGATACTGATAATAGAAATATCTGGATTCATAATAACGACCTTTTCTATGGTGCAGTTGGACATGATGCTGACCAGGTAAAAGGCGATGGATCCTGTGATATAAAACAGGATTCAAGTTTTGTTACAGTTTCATATAATCATTTTCATGACTCTGGCAAATGCTCACTCTGTGGTATGCAGGATACTCAAAATTACTATGTTACATATCACCATAACTGGTTTGATCACTCAGATTCAAGACATCCACGTATAAGAGTTGGTTCAGTTCATGTTTATAATAACTATTTTGATGGTAATGCAAAATATGGAGTTGGCGTTACAAAGGGAGCCTCAGCATTTGTAGAAGCTAACTACTTTAGAGACTGCAAGCACCCAATGTTATCTTCACTTCAAGGTACAGATATATTTAATAACACTAAGGGAGGGTTCTCAGGAGAAGCAGGAGGCATGATTAAGGCATATAACAACAAAATAGAAGGAGCTGAAAAACTTATATATGCACAGCAGGATTCTACTCAATTTGATGCATATTTAGCTTCTTCAAGAAATGAGGCTGTCCCTAGTACTTATAAGACTTTAGTAGGAGGAACTACCTATAATAATTTTGATACAAGCTCAATAATGTATAAATATCAACCGGATTCACCAGAAGATGTACAAAGTAATGTTACTACTTATGCAGGAAGAACTGATGGCGGAGATTTGATTTATAATTTCACAGATGCAGATGATGCGTCAGCTATAAAAGATCCAGTACTAGAAAATAAAATTGACAATTATCAATCTAGCTTAGTATCAATTGGTGGAAAAGTTAATAAGTAAAATATCTTAAAAATAGATTGTTTTAGCCTGTATAAATTTTAGTATTATAGATTTATACAGGCTTATTTTACATATGTTTGTCTGAATATAGAAAAACATATATATTTAGTGCTAAAATTATTTTAATAATAAATATTGAGGTGTGTTCATATGAATGACGAAAGAAAAGATGAAATAGGAAATTTATTTTTACTAAAAAAAGAAACATCGGTAGAAGAATTAAAAAAACTAGAAATACAAGAGATAATATTTTTGATTTATTCTTCAAAATATTATAGAGATAAAAAAGCATTTATTAATGATAATTTCGATGAAAAAATTAAAATCTTTTTTAGTGTACTAAATGAGAGAATAAAAGATGCTGAAGAATTATATATTGCATATGATAAGAATACAAATTATCCTTATATAGATGATAACGATAGAGTGTGGCTATTTTCAAAAGAAGAGTATGCTGAAAGAGCTAAAGATTATTTCATGCAGCAATTAATAATGCTTGAAATGAAGAAGATAACTTCTGATGAAATAATTAAAGAATTTGCAAATCTTCATAGAACAGGAATAAAAAAGATATTAGTTGATAATGGTGAATATAATACGGAAATTGATAGAGATAATATATTGCCTCCTACTGATTGGAGCAATACACCTGATATAAATATTCCTGTGACAAATCCTAAGCTGCAGCATGGGATGATTAGGTTTTTTCAAATGTTATATTCAAAAAATAATTATAAAGGCAAGGAGCAAGTTCTTCATAGCTTAGAGGATAAAATGCTTGATGAGGTACTTAATGCTAAATATTTAGTGCCAATGAAACTTCAAGAAAAAGAACCGTCTGTACCAGATGAAGCAGAAAATAGAACTATAAAAGAAGGAGCTATCATGCGGTTTGCGAATTTAGTAGGGGATGATAACGCAAACTGGCTGCCAGCCTTTACTGATTGGACAGAATTTGAAAAGGTATATGATAAAAATTCATGGAGTGGTAATATAGCGTTCTATGATGACTTATTAGCATTATCTGAAAAAATAGAAGGTATAGTAATTAATTGTAATGGTATTCCTCTTCGCATAAATGAAAACAACAAAAAAATGATTGAAGAATACAAACAAGAATTAAATGAGCCTAAAGCAGCATCAGTAAAAAAGTCTACTGTGAAAAAGGATACTAAGGTTATGCTGGGTGAACCTAAGGATTATCCACATGAAATGATACAAGCTGTTAAGGAGTATATGAAGAAGCAGAAATCAATTAAAAAAGCATATTTAAGACTTATGATAAAAGATAATGAAAAAAGTTACTTAATGATAGTTGATTTTAATGGTGAAAAAGAAGATATATTTAACGGCATTTCCGAGATAGCGGGACCATATCTCAATGGGATGTTTCTTGATATGGTAGGTATGGATGATTGGGCTAAAGATGCTATTAAGGATGTTAATCCATTTTACAAAAGGAAGCTATTTGGAATATTATAATTTTCAGGAAGAATATATTGAACACATTATTAACTAATGAGAATTTTTTGTAACACGGATTATATTCTGTATCCAAAAATTGTGTAACGTTTGCCATGCCTAACTCATAAAATGTAATAATAGGGATTTATAGCCCTTAGCAAACAAACATAAGGAGGATTCAATGTATAGAAATAATTTTTTTAATTGCCCTTATAATAGGTTTAGGAACGGTTGCCCTTTTTTGTACAGAAATTTAAAACAAAATTATAATTTCGATGATTATTATGAGCCGGAAGACTTTGGCGATTATGAATATGAGGAAGACCCTTACTTTGAAGAAAATGATGATTGGAATGAAGAGCCACTGGATGACAACAATATATTACCTTATGCACGTCAAGGATGGAGTAATTGGGAGAGTCTTGGTGGAGTTTTAACATCAGCACCTGGGGCTTCATCATGGGCTGCTAATAGACTTGATACTTTTGCAGCAGGCAGCAATAGAGCTATGTACCATAAATGGTGGGATGGATCAAGATGGAGTGATTGGGAAAGCCTCGGGGGAACAATAACTTCAGCACCAGCTGCAGTATCCTGGGGAAGAAATAGAATAGATGCTTTTGCACGAGGCACAGATAATGCAATGTGGCATATATTCTGGAATGGATCAAGGTGGAGTAATTGGGAGAGCCTTGGTGGAACGCTAACATCATCTCCAGCAGCAGCTTCATGGGCACCTAATAGGCTTGATACATTTGTACGTGGTACAGATAACGCTCTTTGGCATAAATGGTGGAACGGTTCAAGGTGGAGCGATTGGCAGCGTATTGGTGGAAACTTAACTTCAGCACCAACAGCAGTATCCTGGGGAAGTAACAGAATAGATGTTTTTGCACGTGGACAGGGTAATAGATTAATGCATATATGGTGGAACGGAAGAAATTGGAGTAGATGGCAGAACCTCGGGGGAACAATTACTTCGGCACCGGCAGTTTCTTCTAGAGCAGCTAATAGGCTGGAGGTATTTGCTAGAGATCGTAGTAATAGATTAATGACAATGTCATGGAATGGAACTAGGTGGAGCAGGTGGAGTAATCTTGGTGGCAACATAACTTCTGATCCAGCGGCAGTATCATGGAGTAGAAACAGGACAGATGTATTTGCTAGAGGCACAGATAATGCAATGTGGCATATTTGGAGAGACTAATATAAGTTATATTTCTACGTAATAAGAAAAATATTTAATATATATAGGGTTTTTAGTTGGACGATTAACTTATATATGTACCATGATGCTTTGAATTAGTGTTTTGGAACATGTTTAAAGAAAGTCTAACTATGCTAAAACTCTATATATACTGTACATATTCAAAATAATATATAGACAATAAAAAATAATACGCAAAAAGACTTATTATTGGGCAATGAATTTAGAAAAAATTTTGTTAACATAATTTTATTATATATAAATTGAGTAAAATTTGATTTATTAATTAAAGTGTGTTATCATTATTTTGAGCTTAAATTTAATAGTAAATAATGCAGCACGATATATTTCAATTGGTACTTAGTAAAACTAGTAGTTAAATCGAAATTTTATTGGTGAGTTATTACAATGAGTTTAAGAGCAATAAAATTTTGGAGGTAATAGTAAATGACAGGTACAGTAAAATGGTTTAATGGAGAAAAAGGATACGGATTTATTACAGGAGAAGACGGAAACGATGTTTTCGCACATTATTCTCAAATCCAAGCAGATGGATTCAAAACACTTGAAGAAGGTCAAAAAGTTAATTATGATGTAGCTAAAGGACCTAAGGGTTTACAAGCAGAAAATATCACAGTTGCTTAATTAGTGAATATTTTTCCCTTTGAGTATTTATTACTCAAAGGGTTTTTGCGTTTGTTTTAAAAAATTAAAAGTTTGCAGATGAAAGCACTTACATATAAATATATGTAAGTGCTTTTTTTAACTAAAAAAGTCGTAAAAAATTGATATAATTAGATAATATATGTAAATCGTATAAAACAGTAAGAAAATGGCTTTAAATTAAATATTGTGTATTTGTTAACGTTAACTTTAGATGGTAAAATTTAATAGAAAGCTTAAGATTATACATAAAACAATGCGTTAAAAGTTTAAAGCAGGTAATTAATTTTTTAAAAATGTTAACGATAAGCTTTACAAAAAAACAATTTAATAAAAGAAAACATATGTATTTTTCAATGTAACATTAAAATATTAAACATTGAAATCTATGTTTAATAATAAAAAGGAGATTTTAGATTATGTTAAAGAAAACAAAGAAAACAATATCAAAAATTTGCTTACCTGTAATGCTTGCATCTGTATTTTCAATTTGTCAGGGGTCTATTAATAATGTATTAGCAGCAAGTACCAGGACGATAGTTAAGAGTAATTCTAGTGCAGTAAAAACTTTGAATGGAGATGTTATAACAGTTACAAATTTTGATCAGTTAAAATCAGCAGCTGCATCGGCTACAAGTGGACAAACAATTCAAATAGCATCTAACTATCTTGATTGTTCAAGTCAACTTGTTCTTGATAAGGATAATTCAGGAGTAACTATAGAAGCGGCACCAGGATATACGCCTGTACTTGATTTTACTTCATTTAGAACTGCGGCACAGAAAGCTAGTCCTAAAAAAACTGGTGATGGATATGTTGGAATTAGAATTATTGGTGGAAACTATACAATACAAGGACTTATAATTGAAAAAGCGTATGATAACGGAATTCTTATAAAGCCAAACTTTAATCCTTTAAACCCAAAAGCAACAAATGTAGGAAATCCTGATAATAATACAATTAAGGATTGTGTATTACGCTATAACGGAGATGCGGGCCTTCAGATTTCAGGAAGTAAAGGACTTGAAAAAGCTGGAACAGATGTACGTCCTGATAACACACATGTTATAGGCTGCGTATCTTATAGAAACTTTGACATATTAACAGCAGGTGGAAATGCAGATGGCTTTGCAGCAAAACTTTATCTTGGAACAGGTACAGTATTTTCTCATTGTGTCTCTGCTGAAAATTCAGATGATGCGTGGGACAGCTTTGGAGTAGGGAATAGTGATATAACTTATGAATATTGTGTAGCATATCATGCTGGTGATTCTACTGTATTTTCAGGAGCTTATGATAAAGCACATGGACTTCCAGCAGATAACGATATGACAGTCGGAAAATGCAAAGGCAATGGTAACGGATTTAAAATGGGTTCTGGGGCTTCGAAGTATGGTGCACAGACTAATGGGGTAAGGACACTTAAAAATTGTGTTGCAGTAGATAATTGCTCAAAGGGTTTTGATGAAAATAACGGTGCAGGTACAATAAATATTACCAATGGAATGGGACTTGGAAATGCTAAAGGTGATTATGTGCTTGATCTTATGAAAGCTGGAATATTTTCAAACGTACAAGCATTTTCTTTGAAAAATTTAAAAAATCCTAGCGGTGCAAATGTATCAATAATTACTGATACAGCAAAACAGGCAGCTGTTAGATCGGAAGTTGATAGTGCAATATCAAAGATGAGACAGGAACTTAGAGAAAATAAAATTCCTTCATATATGAATTTTGATTTTTGGAATTAATCAAATTGCAAAATATATAAGTGGAATTTTGGGAAAATGTCATAAAATTATTTTTATAATAATTTTATGATATTTTTTGTTTTGAGTATTAAAAGATGATGATTTTTGAATAATAGTAGTTTTTATATTATTTATAATTAAATTTAATAGTGAAGTAAATGATAAAATGATTTTGACATAAATTGACAAACAAATGCAATTAATATATAATAAACTTTCATTTGAGTGATTTTGTTTAAAATACATTTAGAGTGTAATGGTTTTAATGCCATATGCAAAATAATAAAAAATTATAGATAGGTGAGTGCAAAAATGAAAGGCAAAAAAAAGTTAACGTTAATACCGTTAGTACTAATGGTATTTACTTCGGTTTTTGGTTTTAATAATATTTCTAAAGCTTTCTATAAAATGGGATATGCAGCTATCCCTTGGTATATATTATCTGGATTAGCATTTTTTATACCATATGCATTTATAATAGCTGAATATGGTGCAGCATTTAAAGATGAAAAGGGCGGAATATACTCGTGGATGGAGAAATCAGTGGGTGCAAAATTTGCATTTGTAGGAACATTCATGTGGTATGCTTCATACGTAATTTGGATGGTAAGTGTGGCAACAGAAATATGGATACCACTTTCAAATTTAATATTTGGTAAGGATATTACAGGAAAGATTTCTATTTTAGGGCTTACAGGAACTCAAATACTTGGGATACTTGCAATTCTATTTGTCCTCATAGTAACATTTGTTGCTTCAAAGGGATTAGATAAAATAAGTAAAGTAACTTCTATTGGCGGAACGGCTGTAGCACTTTTGAATGTTGTATTGCTTGTGGGTGCAGTTTTAGTTCTAATTTTGCATGGAGGAAAACTTGCAGAGCCAATTACCTCAATAAAAACATTTATTTATTCACCAAATACTTCAAATAATTCTTTAATGAATTTACTGTCGTTTTTAGTATTTGCAGTATTTGCATATGGCGGTATAGAGGCAGTAGGAGGATTGGTTGATGAGACTGAAAAGCCAGAAACAACTTTTCCTAAAGGTATGATTGTATCTGCAATATTTATAGCTATAGGATATTCTGTAGGTATATTTTTATGTGGTACATTTTTGAATTGGAAAGTTCTGGGCGATGATAGCAGTGTTAATTTAGCTAATATAACATATATAATAATGCAAAATTTAGGGTATTCAATAGGCTCAAGTCTTGGAGTAGGACAAGCAGCTTCAATCACCTTAGGTCAAATTTTTGCAAGAATAGTTGGACTTTCAATGTTCTTATCATATTTAGGTGCATATTTTACCCTTATTTATACACCTTTAAAGCAGCTAATTGAAGGAACACCTAATAAATTATGGCCTGAAGTTATTGGAAAAGTTGATGAGGATGGTGTACCTAAAAATGCTATGTGGATACAAGGTATAATAGTATGTGCGTTTATTGCTATTATTTCTTTTGGAGGAAGTGGAGTTTCACAGTTTTTCTCATACATTGTTCTTATGACAAATGTTGCTATGACCATACCGTATATGTTTATAGCTATTGCATTTATAGGATTTAAGAAGAAAAAAGAAATTAAAAAACCATTTGAGATATTTAAGACTTATAAAAGTGGTGCTACTGCGGCTGTTATAGTAGCAATAGTAGTATTCTTTGCGAATGTATTTACCATAATAGAACCAGTATTAGGAGATAAACCAGATGTAAAATCTACTCTATGGATGATAATTGGGCCGGTGTTTTTCTCTGTAGTTGCGCTTATTATGTATGGTAGATATGAAAAGAAAATAAAATAATATTTATAACAAATATACATAATTGTAGAAGGATTAATGACTTCTACAATTTTTTTATATACTATTATAAATAATTTTTAAAATAATTATGGATTGTGTACACTACTTTTAATTATGTTTCTAAATAGTGTTAACTTTTTATTAACAATTACGATTATAATATTGAGGATTTTTATGGAATATTTATGAGAGGATGATTATTAATGGCAAGATTCAGCCACATTTGGAAAAAAATATACAGCATTGGTATGTCCACTTCATACATAGCTACGCAAGTATCTTCTTTAGCGTTTACTCCTATATATAATATAGTTAAGAAAAATAATAATAGTAATAATTATGTTATTTCTGAACAGAAAGATAAAAGTAAAACTAGAAATTTAAAAGATAATAGGAACACTAAAAATACTACAGGTGATGTTATAAACATACCACAAGATAAAGTGCAAGATAGTATAAAGAATAGTAATGAAAAAAGTCAGACTAATTCGTTACAAACCGTTAAAAATAAAAGTACTTCAAAAGCTCCTGTGCTTGCAGCAAAAAATGCAAAAGAAAAGAGTTTAAAACAGAATATTCTTTTTAATAATACTGTTGAAGTCGAGGATAAACAGCCACCTACTATAAATCAAATTTATACAGGATATAGTTGGAATGGAAAGGTATATGGATATGATATTGTTAAAAATGGTGATAGAAATATAACTCAATATAATAATAGCTTAGTAATAGAATTTAATGATAAGGATGTCATAAAAAGAAATGCAGCTGGAAGTTCTATATATGCAGGAGGTGGAATTCTAGCAAATAATCTTATAAAATTAGCAAGAGTAGATAGAAATACAGGAAAAGAAGTTCAAATAGATTTAACTCAGCAAGATATATATGGAAACACAGGAATAGAATTCATAGACGATAGTGCTCCTAATGGAGATGGAAAGGATAAGATAATAGTAAATTCAATGTCTTCATTTAACTTGGTTAACTTTATGGCAAACAGTATGTATAAGTTAAGTGTAGGCAGCATAACGGATGCATCAGGAAATGTAGTAAGTAATCCACAGACTGTAAACTTTACAACAGGACCAGCGCCTATGCTTACAGTAAATAAAAATGACTCAGGAGTAACCAATACAGGTTCATCTATAAATGAAGGACAACTAATAACAGATATAAGAACAGATGGAAGTTACAGTGGATTTGTTGTGGATGCAGGTTATAGTGATGAAGATGATATACTTAAAAACGTATCACAGAATACAGTGAAAATGTATGATTATGACAGTAATACACCGCTTCCACAAGATGATTATACTGTAAATCTGTCAAACGATAAGAAGCAAATAACTATAAAACCAACTTCAAATACTCTTCGAAAGAATAAGATATATTCAGTAGTAATAAGTGGAGTAACAGATGGAGAAGACACACCAATAATAAATAAGGATAATGCTATAAGCAATCAGTATAGATTTTATTTTAAAACTGTAGATACAGTAGCGCCAAGTGTAAATAATGTCTGTATAGCACAAAGTTATTTAGGAAGTGTACAGGATACAAAAGTTATTTATGATGGAGAAAAAAATGTACAGTGGGATTCAAACAGCTTGGTAATAGAATTCAATAATAAAGATGTTATAAAGGAAAATGCAGCAGGAAGCTCAGTATATGCAGGAGTGGGAAATTTACCAAATGATTTAATAAAATTAACGAGAATAGATAATGTTACTGGAAAAGAAGTATTAGTAGATTTAACAAAATACAATGCGTATGGAAATAAGGGAATACAATTAGTAGATGATACTAGTGCTATGGGAAATGGACATGATAAAATAATAATAAATAATAATGCTTTGAGTGATGGGGAAGATGTATGCTACTTTAATTTAAATAGTAAATATAAATTAACTATAGGAAATATAACTAATTCATCAGGTGATATTTTAAGTAATCCACAGGAGATTAATTTTACAACAGATCCAGCTACAATACTTTCACTAAACAGTGACAAATCCAATATAAAAAGTACTGCATCATCAATTGATGGTGGAAAATTGATAACTGATGTAAATGTAGATGGCAGCTATAGTGGTTTTGTTGTAAGTGGAGATTATACTTATGGTAGGGATGAAGCAGAGCTTGGAGGCTATACTTATGCTAATAAAGGTGAGCTTAGAAATGTATCACAGGATACAGTAAAGATATATGAGAAAGACAGCATCACGCCTATAGAAAGGAATTCATATGAAGTAAGTCTAACCGAAGATAAAAAGAATATATTAATAAAACCAACTGCAAATGCACTTCAAAAGAATAAAATATATTCAGTGGTAATAAATGGAGTGACAGATCAAGCAGGAAATCCAATAGTTAATACGGATAATGGTACAAACAATCAGTATAGATTTTACTTTGAAACAGAAGATACAGTAGCACCAAGCATAAGTGAAATTCATGAAGGCTGGGGCGGTAATGGACAGTTATATGGTGAAGATGGTGTTATTAAAGATGGAGATAAAAATGTAAGAATTGATGACAATAATTTGGTAATAGAGTTCAATGATAAAGATGTTATAAGGAAAAATGCAGCAGGAAGCTCTATATATGCCGGAATAGGAAATCTATCAGATGACCTTGTGAAATTAACAAGGATAGATAATAAGACAGGAAAAGAAGTAACTATTGATCTATCACAGCAGGATAGGTATGGCAATAGGGGAATAGAGCTTATAGACGATAGTGATCCTAAAGGAAATGGAAAAGATAAGATAATAGTAAATTCAATGTCTGGTTTTAATTTGGTTAACTTCATGGGAAATAGTGTGTATAAGTTAAGTGTAGGTAACTTAACAGATGCATCAGGAAATGTAGTAAGCAATCCACAGGAGGTAAACTTTACAACAGGACCGGCACCGACACTTACAATAAATAAAGACGATTCAGAAGTAACTAATACAGGATCATCTATAAATGCAGCACAATTAATAACAGACATAAGAACAGATGGAAGTTACAGTGGATTTGTTGTAGATGCAGGTTACAGCGATGAGAGTGATGGACTCAAAAATGTATCACAGGATACAGTAAAGATATATGAATATGGAAGTAATACGCCTCTTTCGCAAGATGATTATACTGTAAATCTGTCAGATGATAAGAAAAGAATAACAGTAAAACCAACTGGAGATAAACTTGAAAAGAATAAAATATATTCGGTAGTAATAAATGGAGTAACAGATAGTGTAGGAAATCCAATAAATAATACGGATAATGGTACAAACAATCAGTATAGATTTTACTTTGAAACAGCAGATACAGCAGCACCAAGTATAAGTGAAATTCATGAAGGCTGGGGCGGTAATGGACAGTTATATGGTGAAGATGGTGTTATTAAAGATGGAGATAAAAATGTAAGAATTGATGACAATAATCTGGTAATAGAGTTCAATGATAAAGATGTTATAAGGAAAAATGCAGCAGGAAGCTCTATATATGCCGGAATAGGAAATCTATCAGATGACCTTGTGAAATTAACAAGGATAGATAATAAGACAGGAAAAGAAGTAACTATTGATTTATCACAGCAGGACAGATATGGTAATAGGGGAATAGAGCTTATAGACGATAGTGATCCTAAAGGAAATGGAAAAGATAAGATAATAGTAAATTCAATGTCTGGTTTTAATTTGGTTAACTTCATGGGAAATAGTGTGTATAAGTTAAGTGTAGGTAACTTAACAGATGCATCAGGAAATGTAGTAAGCAATCCACAGGAGATAAACTTTACAACAGGACCGGCACCGACACTTACAATAAATAAGGACGATTCAGGAGTAACTAATACAGGATCATCTATAAATGCAGCACAATTAATAACAGACATAAGAACAGATGGAAGTTACAGTGGATTTGTTGTAGATGCAGGTTACAGTGATGAGGATGATATACTTAAGAACGTATCACAGGATACAGTAAAGGTATATGAATATGGAAGTAATACACCTCTTTCGCAAGATGATTATACTGTAAATCTGTCAGATGATAAGAAAAGAATAACAGTAAAACCAACTGGAGATAAACTTGAAAAGGATAAAATATATTCGGTAGTAATAAACGGAGTAACAGATAGTGTAGGAAATCCAATAACTAACACTGACAATGGCACAAACAATCAATATAGATTTTATTTTCAGACTGGAGATACAGCAGCACCAAGTATAAATAAATTTTATACTTTTGATAATTTTCAAGGAAGTTATATAAATGACCAGAATGAGCTTAATAATAATGAAAAAAATGTACATCAAAACGATAATGGCATAATTATAGAGTTTAATGATAAAGATGTTATAAAGAAAAATGCAGCAGGAAGCTCTGTATATGCAGGAATAGGAACTTTACCAAATAATCTTGTAAAATTAACAAGAATAGATAAGGATACAGGAAGAGAAGTAACTATCGATCTATTACAGCAGGATAGATATGGTGATAAAGGAGTACAATTAATAGATGATAGTGATTCAATTGGTAATGGAAAAGATAAAATAATAGTGCATTCAATGTCTGGCTTTAATTTGGTTAACTTCATGCCAAATAGTGTGTATAAGCTAAGTGTAGGAAATATAACGGATGCATCAGGAAATGTAGTAAGTAATCCACAGGAGGTAAACTTTACAACAGGACCGGCACCGACACTTACAATAAATAAGGATGATTCAGGTATAACCAATACAGGTTCATCCATAGATGCTAGAGCGTTAATAACAGACATAAGAACAGATGGAAGTTACAGTGGATTTGTTGTGGATGCGGGCAATAGCGATGAAGAAGATATACTTAAAAACGTATCACAGGACACAGTAAAGGTATATGAATATGGAAGTAATACACCTCTTTCGCAAGATGATTATACTGTAAATCTTTCAAGTGATAAGAAGAAAGTAACAGTAAAACCAGCTGCAAATAAACTTGAAAAGAATAAAATATATTCGGTAGTAATAAATGGAGTAACAGATAGTGTGGGAAATCCAATAAATAATACGGATAATGGTACAAACAATCAGTATAGATTTTACTTTGAAACAGCAGATACAGTAGCACCAAGTATAAGTGAAATTCATGAAGGCTGGGGTGGTAATGGACATCTATATGGTGAAGATGGTGTTATTAAAGATGGAGATAAAAATGTAAGAATTGATGACAATAATTTGGTAATAGAGTTCAATGATAAAGATGTTATAAAGAAAAATGCAGCAGGAAGCTCTATATATGCAGGAATAGGAACTTTACCAAATGATCTTGTAAAACTAACAAGGATAGATAATAAGACGGGAAAAGAAGTAACTATTGATTTATCACAGCAGGACAGATATGGTAATAGGGGAATAGAGCTTATAGACGATAGTGATCCTAAAGGAAATGGAAAAGATAAGATAATAGTAAATTCAATGTCTGGTTTTAATTTGGTTAACTTCATGGGAAATAGTGTGTATAAGTTAAGTGTAGGTAACTTAACAGATGCATCAGGAAATGTAGTAAGCAATCCACAGGAGATAAACTTTACAACAGGACCGGCACCGACACTTACAATAAATAAGGACGATTCAGGAGTAACTAATACAGGATCATCTATAAATGCAGCACAATTAATAACAGACATAAGAACAGATGGAAGTTACAGTGGATTTGTTGTAGATGCAGGTTACAGTGATGAGGATGATATACTTAAGAACGTATCACAGGATACAGTAAAGGTATATGAATATGGAAGTAATACGCCTCTTTCACAAGATGATTATACTGTAAATCTTTCAAGTGATAAGAAGAAAGTAACAGTAAAACCAGCTGCAAATAAACTTGAAAAGGATAAAATATATTCGGTAGTAATAAACGGAGTAACAGATAGTGCAGGAAATCCAATAACTAACACTGACAATGGCACAAACAATCAATATAGATTTTATTTTCAGACTGGAGATACAGCAGCACCAAGTATAAATAAATTTTATACTTTTGATAATTTTCAAGGAAGTTATATAAATGACCAGAATGAGCTTAATAATAATGAAAAAAATGTACATCAAAACGATAATGGCATAATTATAGAGTTTAATGATAAAGATGTTATAAAGAAAAATGCAGCAGGAAGCTCTGTATATGCAGGAATAGGAACTTTACCAAATAATCTTGTAAAATTAACAAGAATAGATAAGGATACAGGAAGAGAAGTAACTATCGATCTATTACAGCAGGATAGATATGGCAATAAAGGAGTACAATTAATAGATGATAGTGATTCAATTGGTAATGGAAAAGATAAAATAATAGTGCATTCAATGTCTGGCTTTAATTTGGTTAACTTCATGCCAAATAGTGTGTATAAGCTAAGTGTAGGAAATATAACGGATGCGTCAGGAAATGTAGTAAGTAATCCACAGGAGGTAAACTTTACAACAGGACCGGCACCGACACTTACAATAAATAAGGACGATTCAGGAGTAACTAATTCAGGATCATCCATAAATGCAGGACAATTAATAACAGATATAAGAACAGATGGAAGTTACAGTGGATTTGTTGTGGATGCAGGTTACAGTGATAAGAGTGATGGACTCAAAAATGTATCACAGGACACAGTAAAGATATATGAATATGGCAGTAATACACCGCTTCCTCAAAGTGCATATTCTGTAAGTGAGTCTTGGAATGAAAATAAGATAATAATAAAACCAACTGCAAACAGCTTTCAAAAAGGTATGATATATTCAGTTGTAGTAAACGGCGTAACAGATGAGGAAGGTAATCCAATACAAAATCAAGATAATGGTGTAAACAGTCAATATAGATTCTATTTTCAAACAGAGGATACATTGGCACCAAGTATAAGTAAATTTTATACTGCAAGTGATTATTATAGAAATTTATATTCACTTACGCAAGTAAAAGATGGAGATAAGAATGTATCTTATAATGACAACAGTATAGTTATAGAGTTTAACGATAAAGATGTTATAAAGAAAAATGCAGCAGGAAGTTCTGTATATGCAGGAATAGGAAATTTGGCAAATGATCTTGTGAAATTAACTCGAATAGATAAGGATACAGGAAGAGAAGTAACTATAGATTTATCACAGCAGGATAGATATGGTAATAAGGGAATAGAATTTATAGATGATAGTGATCCTAATGGAAATGGAAAGGATAAGATAATAGTAAATTCAATGTCTGGCTTTAATTTGGCTAACTTTATGTCAAATAGTGTATATAAGTTAAGTGTAGGAAATGTAACAGATGCATCAGGAAATATAGTAAGTAATCCACAGACTGTAAATTTTACAACAGGACCGGCACCAAAGCTCACAATAAATAAAAGTGATTCAGGTGTAAACAATACAGGTTCATCTATAGATGCTGGAGCATTAATAACGGACATAAAAACAGATGGAAGTTATGGTGGCTTCATTGTAGATGCTGGATATAGTGATGAAGAAGATGGACTTAGTAATGTGTCTCAGGATACAGTGAAAATATATGAATATGGAAGCAGTACGCCAATATCTGAAAGTGCATATTCTGTAAGTGAGCCTTGGAACAAAAAGAATATAATAATAAAACCAAATGCAAATGTACTTCAGAAAGGTAAAATATATACAGTAGTGATAAAGGGCGTAACAGATGTTGAAGGTAATCCAATATTGAATGTTGATCAAAATATAAATAATCAATATAGATTTTACTTCAAGACTGAACAATAGGATTTGACTAGGGAAAGAATTGATCTTTATATGGTCAATTCTTTCTCCATATTGTAAACTAAATATAAGAGGTGTTAAAATGGAGTTTCATAGCAATAACGTAGCTTTATTAAAGAAAAAGCACAAAATAGATATAAAATTAGGGCAAGATGATGGTGAAAGAATTAAAATTGAAAATGGCAATGTTGGAGTTTTAGAGAAGGGTGGAAAATTGCTATATTTTGACTATGAAGACAAAAGAATAGATGAATTTGCAGGTAAAATAAAAGACAATAATAAGGTATACATATTAATAGGCTTTGGAATGGGGAACTGTGTAAGAAAAATTTTAGATTCTATAGGGGGCAGTAAGCTTATAGTATTAGAAAACAATACTTCAATATTAGACTGTGCATTAAGTGCAAGCGATATGTGTGATGTACTAAATAATGATAATATAAACATTGAACTTTGTGATGCAAACAGCGTAGATGATGTTTTTGAAAGTAATATAAAGAGTTTGTTTTTTTCAAATGCTGTGGATGTAATAATTTGTCCCGGATACAGGGAAATTGACGAGCAATTTGTAAACTGCTGTATTGAGGGAGTAAAAAAAGCGTTTAATAATGCTATTGTAAACAAAAACACACTTGATATTATATCAGAAAACATACTTAAAGCTACTTTTAGTAATATACCATATATGATTAAAGCAAATGATATTAGGAATATAAAAAATGTGTTTAAGGGTAAGACTGCTGTTGTGGTTTCTTCTGGACCTTCATTAAGTAAAAATTTGCATTATTTAAAGGAATATAATGATAAGATAGTGGTTATCACAGGAGCTAGAAATTTAGATTATATGAGGTCTGAAGGAATAATACCACATTTTGTTTGTATAATAGATAGTCTAGATATAGTATATGAATTT